>NZ_JAQIBD010000001.1:0-600000 GCF_030347965.1 Sulfurovum zhangzhouensis | reverse complement strand
TCTTTTTCGATCCAGCTTCCTTCTTTGGTTGTAAGGTTGAGGTCTGTGATAAGGATCAGCCGCTCTGTATCCTCTCCATGAAGGAACTTGTCCTGTTCGATCCTTTTTACGATCTCTTCCAAGCGGGCTGTAACTTCCGGACCATAGTTGGCATTGAAACAGTCGATTTTGTTAAAACATTGTGTAGTAAGGTACTGACAGCCGTAACCGTCAAGATCGATATGCGACAGATGATAAATATGCTGTTGCATCATCAAATGATGTCTCCAAGCATTAAACCATCAAGAAAGTCATCTACTTTACGTTGAAAAGTTGCTAAAAAAGGCGAAATAGAGCATGTCCCAATACTCCCGTTAGGACAGGTTGCAGCATATTGGGTACAGTCAAATACCGCAGGTGCTTTACCTTCAGCTGCAATGATGATCTCCCGTACAGAAATTTCATCAATCTCTTTCATTAAGATAAACCCTCCTTGCGCTCCTTTTTTTGATTCAAGAATTCCGGCTCTAGCTAGGTTTTGCAGAATTTTTGCAAGAAAGCTTTTGGGGATACAGAGTTCATTAGCAAGTTGCTCTGCGCCGATAGGTTTTTCGGATTGTCTGATCGTATCCAGGGAAAGCAGCGCATACTCAGTTGCTCGTGTTAATAACATAAAAATAAACCTTTTCAATATAATTAGGAGTATATTACTCTAAATTAGATTAGAAAAACGAATAACTTTTTATTCTTTAATTTAAGAGTAATCTATTCTAAGTCCAAAATAAGCTTTATATGCTATTATTGCGTTCCCAAAAATAATATTTTGAGAAGAATTAAATACCAATCAGGAGGTCAATCATGGCTTTGGATCAGGCGAAAAAAGCAGAGATTATTGCAAAATACGCTAGAGGCGAAAACGATACAGGTTCTACAGAAGTACAAGTAGCTCTTCTTACAGAGAGAATTGTATATTTAACTGAACACCTTAAAACAAATAAAAAAGATCACTCTTCAAGACTTGGTCTACTTAAACTAGTAGGACAAAGAAGAAGACTTATGAGATACCTTAAGAATACAGATCTTACAAGATGGACAGCGATCAAAGCTGAGCTTGGTATCAGAAACTAAGCATTTCCACTGCAAACTACAAACCATCTCTTTTGAGATGGTTTACCTCACATTTTTTACCATTTACTAATCATTTAACATCCATTATTACTCAAATACTACACTTATAGCTTAGGCTTTACATTGTTTACTATAGGTCCAATAGTATCAGCATTTAAGTTAGTTAGAGGGACTCATATTTAGTTGAGTCAGTTTGACTCATATTATACTTGACAAAATATGACTCAATGTTGTATAATAATTTCAAGCATCATAAAAAGATGTATAATGAATTAAGAAACAGGAGGTTGTCTATGGCTCAAGAAGAGAAAGAGACTCTTGAAGATCAGATGACAGAAGGAATGGCTTCATCTGAAACTCAGGCTACAGAAGAAGCAGAAGAAGGCACTGTTGATCCTTTGGAAGCTGCACAAGCTGAAGCTGCAGAGTGGAAAGATAAGTATCTACGTGCTCATGCGGACTTTGAAAACTCCAAAAAGCGTTTGGAGAAAGATAAGAACAACGCTGTATCTTATGCCAATGAGAGCTTTGCAAAAGATATTCTTTCCGTAATGGATTCTTTTGAGAATGCTCTTGCTGCAATGAACAGTAATAATGAGAATGATTCTGATACATATGTGCAGATGATAGAAGGTGTAAACCTCACTTATGAGCAACTAAAAAAGATCTTGGAAAAGAATAATATCAAAGAGATCGAATGCGAGAGTGAGTTTGATCCTGAAGTTCACCAGGCCATTATGCAAGTGGAGAGTGATAAACATGAATCTGGTCAGATCGTACAAGTGATGCAAAAAGGCTATACGATCAAAGATAGAGTGCTTAGACCGGCTATGGTGAGTACCGCTAAATAAAGGTGAGTGAATCTCACGTTTATCGGTGTGAAACCGAAGCGTGTCGAACCAAGTGAGCCGCGTAGGCAAACCTGTAAATAAGATTTAGAAGTTAACAATTATAAAAAGGAAGAGAAAATGGGTAAAGTATTAGGAATTGACTTAGGTACAACTAACTCTGCAATGGCAGTGTATGAAAATGGTGAAGCAAAGATCATCGCAAACAAAGAGGGTAAAAATACTACTCCCTCTATCGTGGCTTTTACTGATAAAGGTGAAGTACTTGTTGGTGAATCTGCAAAAAGACAGGCAGTAACAAACCCTGAGAAGACGATCTACTCGATCAAGAGAATCATGGGTCTTATGATGAGCGAAGAGAAGGCAAAAGAAGCGCAAAGCAAACTTCCTTACCATATTATCGATAGAAACGGTGCATGTGCGATCGAGGTAGCAGGTAAGACTTATACGCCTCAAGAGATCTCAGCAAAAGTATTGATGAAGATGAAAGAGGATGCAGAAAGCTATCTTGGTGAGACTGTAACAGATGCAGTTATTACAGTACCTGCATACTTTAACGATGCACAAAGAAAAGCGACAAAAGAGGCTGGTACGATTGCGGGTCTTAATGTACTACGTATTATCAACGAGCCGACAGCTGCAGCACTTGCATATGGTCTGGATAAGAAAAATGCTGAGCAGATCGTAGTATATGACCTTGGTGGTGGTACATTCGACGTAACGGCACTAGAGACCGGCGATGGTGTTGTTGAAGTACTTTCAACAGGTGGTGATGCATTCCTTGGTGGTGATGACTTTGATAACAAGATCATCGATTATGTAGCAAATGAGTTCAAAAATGATACTGGTATCGATATCAAATCTGATGTGATGGCACTTCAAAGGGTAAAAGATGCAGCAGAGACTGCAAAAAAAGAGCTCTCATCTTCAACTGAGACTGAGATCAACCTTCCGTTCATTACAGCTGATGCGACAGGACCTAAACACTTGGTAACAAAGATCACAAGAGCGAAGTTCGAGTCACTCATCTCTGATCTTGTAACAAGTACGATCAAGACTGTGGAAGGTGTACTTAAAGATGCAGGGCTTGGTAAATCGGATATCAACGAGATCGTAATGGTCGGTGGTTCTACAAGAGTACCGCTTGTACAAGAGGAGATGAAGAAATTCTTCGGTAAAGACCTTAATAAGTCTGTGAACCCTGACGAGGTAGTTGCAATCGGTGCAGCTATCCAGGGTGGTGTACTTGCAGGTGATGTAAAAGATGTACTTCTACTTGATGTTACACCGCTTAGTCTTGGTATTGAGACACTTGGTGGCGTAACAACTAAAGTGATCGAAAAAGGTACAACGATCCCAGCGAAGAAGTCTCAGGTGTTCTCAACTGCTGAAGATAACCAACCTGCTGTAAGTATCCATGTACTTCAAGGTGAGCGTGAGTTTGCTAAAGATAACAAGTCTCTTGGTATGTTCGAACTTAGAGATATCCCGGCAGCACCAAGAGGTGTACCTCAGATCGAAGTAACATTCGATATCGATGCAAACGGTATCTTGACCGTAACTGCATCAGATAAAGGTACTGGTAAATCTCAAGATATCAAGATTACAGGTTCATCAGGACTAAGTGATGAAGAGATCGAAAAAATGGTTCAAGATGCTGAAGCACACAAAGCTGAAGATGAGAAAAGAAAAGCCGTAGTTGATACTAGAAACCAAGCAGATGCACTGGTACACCAGACTAGAAAGTCTCTTGCAGATCTAGGTGATAATTTCGATGCAGCTGAAAAAGCGAACATTGAAGCTGCGATCGCAGAGCTAGAAGCAGTACTTAAAGATGACAATGCGACAAAAGAACAGATCGAAGAGAAAGTAAAAGCATTGACTGAAAAGAGCCACAAACTAGCTGAAGCAATGTATGCGAAAGAGCAGGGTGGTGCAGCTGAAGGTGCGAAAAAGGCAGACGATGACGATGTTATCGATGCTGAAGTAGAGTAAGACGAAACTTCAGTAAAATGAGAGTAGTCGTAGAGTACTCTGCTGATGAAGTCTCAGTGACAACAAAACAAACGGGGCTTTGCCTCGGCTGTGTCCTATCAATAGTATGATTTTATCGATGCTAAAGTAGAAATCCTTCGATTATTTCATAAACTATCTTGACCTCCACCTTTTTGGAGGTCATCTTTCCTATATAAATTTTCTTATAAATCCATTACTTTATTTTATTGTATAATTGAGTAAGTATGCGTACCAGCATGGAGGTATTTTATGTCGAGTGAGACAGCAAAAAAGTATTCAAGTATTTCCAAAATTTATGATATCTTCGAATGGCCGGTAGAACAAATCCTCTTTAAGAAGCTACGTAAAAAAGCTGTTGCTTTAGCAAAAGGTAAAGTATTGGAAGTAGGTGCAGGAACAGGTAAAAACTTTCCTTACTATGACAGAAAGAGTGTAGAGTTGACTGCTATTGATTTTAGTGAAGGTATGCTTGAAGTCGCACAAAAAAAGAAAAACAACTTGCGATGGGATAGTCTCAAACTCTTGCAAATGGATGTAGAGAAAATGGATTTTAAAGATAATTCTTTTGATTTTGTTATAAGTACTTTTGTTTTCTGTACAGTGTCTGATCCGCAAGAAGGTCTAAAGGAGATTATGAGAGTTCTTAAGCCTGGTGGAAAAGCTATCTTTCTTGAACACATGAAGAGTAGATATCATGTGATTAATATTTTCCTTTTTATCATGAACTTTTTTTCAACTAGATTACTCGGTACCTCAATGTTAAGAGAGACACAAAAATCGATTGAAAATATGGGTTTTCAAGTAGAGTCAGTTGAAAATTATTTTTTTGATGTGGTTCGTTTAGTCATTGCCAGAAAAAATCATTGATCATTGAAAACGCTATTTTTACCGACTATTCTGCTATAATAGATCAACATAATTTCATGTAGGATAGTTTTATGGAAACAAAAAAATGTTCGACGCTTGCTGAAGCAAGAGACGCGATTGATAAAGTAGATGAAGAGATCGTTAAACTGATCGCCCAACGCAATGAGTATATCAAACAAATTGCACATTTTAAGACATCTATTGATGAAGTAAAAGCGCAAGACAGAATCAATGATGTGATTTCCAGAGTCAGAGCTCAGGCAATTGAATTGGATCTTTCACCAAATCTTATCAATGATCTCTATGTTCGTATGATCGATGGAATGGTTGAGAGTGAGATCGCTGAGTTTAGGAATGCTAAAGGGGCATAGAAACCGATAGCCTTTTCATTCCCTCGATGTACTACGTGGGAAGAGGAAAGAAAAAGATATCTTTTCTACATATTTGACATTGATTGATATTTTTGTATAAAATGAAATAGAGTACTTCTTTGATGAAGCAATTATCAGAAGAAAGGAAAGTGCTATGTCGAAAACAACAACTCTTATTAAAACAATCAAACTTCCCCATACAAATGATGGAAAGATCACAATAGTTAATATCAATGAACCATATGGTGAATTCAGTACACCGGTGACAAGTATTGGTATTTCTTTGGATGATTCAGATCCTGAATGGATTGTTCATATCCCAATAGCTAAAATTGATGAGCTTATTGCTGCTTTACAGGAAGCAAAAAAAGTATGTGAACAGAGTGATACGGGATATCATCTTCATGATGAATTGGGAGCTGATACTGGTGGGGGCGGCGCATAATACTTTGTGCCCAACTACATCTAACTAAAATGGGAAAGAGAAGAGGGGCATGGAATAAACGTTAGTTTTTTTCATCCTCATCATCTGAAACGGCATCGACTGTGGCACCTGCTACATCAATTGTTGTGCTGACAGCTGCACCTGCAACATAGACTGGTGCAGTTACTACCTGGGTACATCCCGATAAAAATAAAAGAGTTATATATATCATTAAGGCTAATTTTTTCATAGCGGCATTATAACTAAAATAGTTTGTGTACTCTATTGCACATTTGCTATGGTACAATAAATTATTCCAAAGTAAAGAAGAGTGATGAAAATACTGTTGCTTGAAGATGATGTCATACTCCAAGAGATTATAGAAGAGTTTTTAGTTGAAAAGGGATATGGCGTTGAAAGTTTTTATGATGGTGAGAAAGCACTTGATGCGATAGGGGAAGGCAGATATGATCTTTTATTGCTTGATGTCAATGTACCGAACATAGACGGATTTGAGATACTTGCCTACCTCAGAGATATAGGTAATACCACACCGACGATCTATATTACTTCACTTGCCGGTGTAGAAGATCTTAAAAAAGGATTTTCGTTGGGGGCGGATGATTACCTCAAAAAGCCTTTTGAATTGGAGGAACTTGATGCGCGTATTACACATATCATCAAACTCTACCGTCTGCAGGATGAGATAGAGTTTGATGGAATAAAATTTATTCCTAAAGCTCATCAGGTGATCATAGGTGATGAAATTATAGAGATGAGACAGAAAGAAGCACAGGTTTTAGAATATTTTATTAGAAACAGCGGTAAGATTATTTCCTGTGATGAGATCATAGAGAATGTGTGGGATGAGGAACATATTCCTACGCATGCTACGATCCGTACCTATATAAAAAACTTGCGTAAGCTTTTGAGTCGCAGTAAAGAGTATTTTGATAATATCAAAGGAGAGGGATATCGTTTTAACATCGTATGAGCGTAGCTCTCTCGTTCGCTTTTTGGCACTTTATTTAGGATCAGTATTTGTTCTGCTTGCGATTATTGGTTATCTATTTTTTGAAAATAACCGTTCATCGATGCTTAATGCAATAAAGTTTGAGATGATGTATCAAGGACGTATGCTCTCTTCAGAGATCGTAATGAAAGCGATGAAAACGACAGAGAATATGGTTGAATCGGATATCGTTGAATATCTAGAGAAGCTTGACTTGTGCCGCTTTGATGTAGGATACTATGACAGCGATCGTGAACCTATCTATACACAAATTGAAAATTTTAAACAATTTGGTAAAGCATTTTTTATTGAGGGGCATAGTTGCTTTGCTATTGTGGAGGACTACAGTGAGCATCTTGGTGTACGGTATATCGTTCTGAGAGAAAGTGAATTGACCAAAAACCTGCAAGCACTACGTATACGTATAATCTCCTACCTGGTATTATCCTTTATTCTTATGGGTATAGTTGGGTATTTCCTGGGAAGGCTTTTTTTACAGCCTGTACGTGAGCAGATCGAATCTCTTGACCGTTTTATCTCTGATACAACGCATGAACTCAATACGCCTATCTCTGCAATCTTAATGACGATACAGTCTCTTAAAAATGTAGAGGAGAAAAAGTTAGCAAGGCTCAGAGCCAGTGCACAAAGACTAAGTATGATGTACAGCTCTTTAACCTATAGGTTAGAGGGTATAGAGGAGCCGGATGATTTTGTTGATTTAGAAATAGTAGTGAATGAACGTATCGAAATGATGAAAGAACTTATCGAGGCAAAACGATTAAAAATGAAAACAGATATAGAGCCTTTTAGAATGATGATATCTAAACGTTCAGCTGAAAGATTGATCGATAATTTACTCTCTAATGCGATTAAATATTCTGATGTGGGTGATAGCATTATGGTTTCACTCAAAGATAGAGTACTCAAGGTACAGGATACAGGGATCGGTATGCCTCATCATGTACAAGCAGATATCTTCAAGCGTTATGAAAGAGCCAATAAGGAGCGGGGAGGATTTGGTATTGGTTTGAATATTGTTCTAGATATCTGCAGAAGATACGGAATTAGGATAGACCTTATATCCAAAGAAGGAGAAGGGAGTACCTTCATCCTTACTTTTCCAAGGGATAGAAGTGACTTTACTCTACGCTATTCATCAAGATACTGATGATATCTGTCATTGTTATAATACCAAGCAGTTCATTATTGTCTGTAACAAGCATACGTTTGATGGAATGCTGTACCATCATTCTGGCAGCATATTTGACATCAAGCTGTGATGAGACTGCAAATGCTGGGGTTGCAGCAATATCATAGACATTAAGTAGATCGATATCACCATCTTCAGCGACAATACTCTGGAGAATATTTTTAAATGTGACAAGACCGTATGCACCGTGTGGTGATGTTTTCTCTACGATTACAGAACGTACCTTGTGTTCTTTCATCATCCTTAGAGCTTCTCTCACTGTTGCCATAGGTGAGATCTTGATCAAATTTTCTGCGGGTGTCATGATATCTTTGGTTAACATTGAATTCCTCCTAACATAGTTTTTATGTTGTCTTCAAATTGGTGTAACTCATCTGTATCCAGACCGGCAACATGGGTAAGCGGCAGTGTGAATGCCATCCCTGAGTTATCCGGGTTATCCAGATCGAACTCTTCTCTTAATGCACGCATTACTTTCATGGTGAGTTTTCTAGGAAGGACAAAGAGCAGGACGGAGACATTCTCCTCAAGCGTGAGGCCAAAGAAAACCTTTTTTTCTTTGAGGCCTATGTTCTTCCCATGCAGGATCGTCACAGAGCCTGCGCCTGAATCTTTGGCCACTTCGATTGCTCTTTCTTCATCTTTGTCTTGAATGACCGTAATCAACGCGCTGAATTTCATACTTTTTCTCCTTCTGCTTTAGGTTGTATGTAATGTGCTATGATACCATAACCCATCACTGTGATCATCGGGAAGAGTGATGCAAATGCAATCAGTCCGAACCCATCAATAAGCGGATTTCTTCCTTCTATATTTTCAGCCAATCCCAGACCTAGTGCCGCAACAAGCGGTACGGTTACTGTAGAAGTTGTAACCCCTCCACTGTCATAGGCAATAGGAATGATATAACGTGGGGCAAACTGTGTCATTATAATCACAAAAATGTATCCAACAATAATATAGTAATGGATAGGATCTCCTACGACGATACGGTATGCACCCAGTGCAATACCAACTGCTACCCCTATAGCAACCGCAATACGTAAAACCATCTGTTTGATACTTCCGCTGCTGATCTCTTCGGCTTTGATGGCAATGGCTAACAATGAAGGTTCAGCCATAGTTGTAGAAAAACCAATCAAAAAAGCAAAAAGATAGATCAGCAAATTATTTTTCATAGCAGTCAATTGGAATGCAATAGTCTCTCCAATAGGGAAAAGACCCATCTCCAATCCAACAATAAAAGCATAAAGCCCCAAGATCACCATGATGATCCCGGTAATAATCTTATGCAAATATACCACCGGTTTCTTGATAATTATATACTGAAAGAAAAAGATCACAGCCAGTATAGGGGCAACATCCTTAATGACTCCTACCAAGTCTAGAAGCGTTTCTATAAGGCTAAACTGATAAGCCACTGCTGTAGCCTGAGTTCCCTCTGCCATAGTTTTTATGCTTACTACAGCTGCAGGCGCAGCCTCAGCCATTGCGTAAACAATGATCCCATAAACCTGTACAAATATCATAGGAGTCAATGATGCAAAGGCGATAAGACCAAACCCATCTATCACAGGATTACGACCTTTGATACTTGAAGCAAGACCAATCCCCAGTGCGGCTACCAATGGAACTGTCACCGTAGAAGTTGTTACACCTCCACTGTCATAAGCAAGTCCGATAATCTCCGGAGGTGCAAAAAAAGTAACCGCAACAACAAGAACATACCCGGTGATGATATAGTAATGAATCGGATGCCCTAGCAATATGCGAAGTGTCCCCAGAGCAATGGCAAATCCTACAGAAAGTGCAACGGTCATACGCAGAAAAAAAGCATCAACTTTTCCTGCACTGATAGAAGCAGCCTTATCTGCTATGGCAATAAGGGCAGGTTCTGCAACAGTGGTTGAAAAACCGATCGTAAAAGCGAATAAAAGCAGCCAGAAGACAGAACCTTTTTTTGCAAAATCAGTAGCAAGATTTTCACCTATAGGGAAGATCCCCAGTTCCAATCCCCGTATGAAAAGCGCTAATCCTACTGCCACAATCGTCAATCCGATAACAATAGATAATAGGTTTTCAGGTATTGTACTAATGATTACTATCTGGAAAAAAGCAACAACAAGAATGATGGGCACGAGATCTTTAAATGAGTTTTTCAGATCTCCGCCGAATATTTTCAAACTTTCTTTTATCATGGGTATAATTATATCTTTTATAACCCATGGTAAAGATTTAATATAAACCTAATATGGACTTTTTCTCACTCAACCATTCATAGGTTATTGTTTAGTCTTCTTTTGGCTGATCTTCTCCAACTTTACAGCCTGTATCAATACCAAGCAGTGCATAGGGAGGACACCATCCAATTGCGGCAGTGAGAAGTAAAGCAACACCAAGGATATCAGCGATAATCCAACCCTTCATTAATCCTGCTCCAAGTAATACAACTCCCAATACTATTCTAATTATCCGGTCAATTTTTCCTATATTGCATTTCATAGTCTACTCCTTTTAAATATAGCAATAGTATAGTATTACAATGTGGTATCTGTGTGTACCCATCCAAACTATCTCTGATTTAAATATTCTACTAAACCATTGAAGTTTTTCTCATGTCCAAAACAGCTGCTGGAATTACAAATCATAAATCCTTCATTCGTATCGTTTTTCAAATAGGTGAAAGGATAGATAATACTATCCAGACTAGAACAGTTTTCCAGAAGCATATTTTCTTTAGCTTTTATGATGATGTCATCTTTGAGGTAGCGTACTACCATTGAACTCATGAGAGGAGAAGAGATAGGCTGACGCATAATATCATAGGAGTGTATCTCCAGTGACTTGAAAACAAATTTCTTGTAGACAGTGTCTACAAGAGAAGAGAGTGAGTGCAGCACGTTGAGCATGACAGCCAGAGCAGAAGGATAAGAACTGTCATAAATATCTGCACTTGTTTCAAACTCTCCACGTGAGAATTTCCACAATCCGTTGTTGTAGTACTTCTCGATAGCATTGTTTGCAAGCTTTGTGGCAGTCATAAGATACATTTCATCAAGCGTGCTTTCATAAGCCTCGATCAGTGCATCTGCCAGGTAAGCATAGTCTTCTAAGAATGCATGGATCTTTGGTTCTTTCCCTATCAATGTAGAGTGAAAGAGCTGAGAGTGGATATACATATTCTCTAACAGTGTGTCTAGGGATATTTTTGCATGTTCCAAGTATCGTGGTTCAACACGTCCGGCTTGAAAGAGGGCTTTGATCATCATGGCATTCCATGAAACCAGAATCTTTTTATCGACAAACGGATATACATGCTTTTCATCTCTACGTTTTTTAAGCGCTGCAATCGCTTCAGTATAGTATGGAATATCGATATGGACCGGCTCATCCACGTGGATAATGTTTTTGCCTTCGAAGTTACCCTCTTTTGTAATATGCAGTGCAGTTGCAAGTGCATCATGTACTTTTTCCGGGATACCTGCTTTTGTAAAAGATTTGATGGCTTTATCATAAGTGTAGACAAAATATTTGCCCTCTTCACCTTCGGTATCGGCATCACTCGCTGAGTAAAACAGGGCATTTTCACTCATTTTTTCGAGCATAAAATCCAAGGTTTCAAAGGCTACTCTTTTGTAAAACGCTTCACCGATTGTATGGTAGGCTTTGAGATAGAGCTCACTAAGCAGGGCATTATCATAGGTCATCTTCTCAAAATGCGGTACCAACCATTTATCATCAGTACTATATCGGCAAAATCCACCGTCTACAAGATCTCTAAGACCACCTTTAGCCATTGAGACCAATGAATGTTTAGCCATATTCAGCGCTTCTTCATCTCCGGTGATACGGTGCAGGTCAAGTAAAAGTTTAAGCAGTGAAGTTTGCGGAAACTTCGGTGATTTATTGAATCCTCCATCTTTATGGTCAAAGAGTTGTTTTGCCTGATCGATAAAACGAGCAGTGATACTCTCATCTAAACGTGTAGCTTGAATCTTATCTTTGCGTGAGCTTATGAATCCAAGTATCTCATTGGCTTTTTCTGTAAGTAGATTCTTTTCTTTTTGATATTTTTCGGCGATGACTTCCAGAAGTGAACTGAAGCTCATCATCCCATATTTCGGTTCATCAGGTATATAGGTTGCAGAGTAGAAAGGTTTAAGGTCCTGTGTAAGGAAGATCGAGGTGGGCCATCCTCCTGGACGTCCGTTCATGAGTTGATAAACTTCTTGGAAATGTTTGTCGATATCAGGACGTTCCTCTCTATCCACTTTGATAGAGATGAAGTATGTATTGAGTATCTTGGCTGTAGCTTCATCTTCAAATGACTCTCTCTCCATTACGTGACACCAATGACAGGAACTATACCCGATGGAAAGAAAAATCGGTTTATTTTCTTTCTCTGCTTTTTGAAAAGCTTCCTCTCCCCAAGGATACCAATCTACGGGGTTCTTGGCATGTTGTTGCAGGTAAGGAGAGTATTCATTTTCGAGATGATTTGCCATTATTCAACCTTCTTTGAGCTATGTTAAATTCAATTTTGGATAAAATCACTGCAATATCTTATGTGCAGGGTTACACACCTTATACACATAGTGTACTATAGAATAGTAAAAAATTTGTGTTCCAGAGAGAAAAAATGGTAAATATGGTCAAAAAGTTACTCCTATTGAGTGTGTTTTTTAGTTCTTTGATGTTCGGGGGTTTTCAATCGGCACTCAAAAAACAGAAGTTTTTGTCTCCTGAAGAGGCATTTCAAGTTGAAGCAGTACAACAGGGTGAGCAGATTGTAACGACACTTACAATGGCTGATAAGATACATATCTATAAAGAGACAATAAAGTTCATGGCCAAAGGCGATAAGGAGATCGTACTTAAACCTGAACTGTCTAAAGCTGAGGAATTGGATGGAGAGATGGTCTATAAAGGTGTACTCACCATTGCTATTCCAACAGAAAAGATCACTTCACAGATTTCTGGAGATTATACCTTTAGTGTAGAGTTCCAGGGATGTTCTGATGCAGGGCTGTGTTATTCTCCTATCATAAAAAGCTATCAATTTAAAGGTAAAGAACTTGGTGTGTGGGAGAAAATTGCAAAACTCTCTAAAGAGGGTAATGCATCAAAAATCGTAGATGTCCTGATCAACGAGAGTTCTATCTTTGTGCTCTTTTTATTTTTTATCTTTGGACTTCTTCTCTCTCTTACGCCGTGTATTTTCCCTATGATACCTATCCTCTCTTCGATCATTGTATCACAACAGGGAGCCGAGGAGAAAGCAAGTATGGGTAAAGCTTTCTTTATTTCATTCATCTATGTGCTTGCGATGGCAATGACCTATACGATCGTAGGGCTTGTAGCAGGACTTGTGGGTGCAGACCTGCAGGCTGCAATGCAAAACCCTTGGGTATTGACGACTTTTGCAGGTGTATTTGTCGCATTGGCACTTTCACTCTTTGGATATTATGAGATCGGACTGCCTGCCTCTATCCAGTCTAAATTAAGTAAAGCAAGTGACAATGCACAGGGTAAAGGTATTTTAGGAACAGCGATCATGGGTGCGCTTTCTGCATTGATCGTTGGCCCATGTACAGCCGCACCGATCTCTGGTGCCGTACTTTTCATCTCACATACAGGTGATGCTCTACTTGGTGGAGCTGCGCTCTTTGTGATGAGCATGGGTATGGGTATGCCTCTATTGCTTGTAGGACTGGGTGCCGGTAAGTTTATGCCGCGTCCTGGCGGATGGATGACCAGGGTTTCACAGAGCTTTGGTGTGATGATGCTTGCACTGGCGATCTTTATGCTTTCTCGTATTTTGTCTGAGGGTACGACGATGATGCTGTGGGCACTGCTCTTTATCGGTACGGCTATCTACATGGGGGTTTTTGAGAACAAACAAGGTGAAGGTGCTATGAAGCTCTTGAGAGTTCTTGCTATGGTATTCCTGCTTTATGGTGCTTCTCTTTTCATTGGAGCACTTAGCGGTGCAAACTCGATGTTAAGACCTTTTGAGAAATTTACATCGGCTACAGTATCCACATCTTCAGCTGCCGTAGTTACAGAAGAGAAGAGTTCACATCTTGGCTATAGTGTTGCAAGATTACAAGCTGAAATAGCTGCATCTGATAAGCCGGTTGTGGTTGATTTTGGAAAAGACTCATGTACGGCATGTAAAGAACTTGAAGAGATTACATTCCCTGATCCGGCAGTACAGGAGCAGCTTAAGCATTTTACTTTCATCAAGGTTGACTTGACTGCTAATACCGATGATGATAAAGCTATGCTCAAAGAGTATGGGTTATTCGGTACACCGAATATCATCTTTTTTGATAAGAACAACAATTACCTGCCGGAAAAAAGTTTGACAGGGTTTGTTCCGCCTGAGCAATTTGCAGTGCATTTAAAAGAGACAATATAAATAAAATATTAACATTAAAAATAATATTCTGTTATAATGAGTGCAATTATGTTTAAGAGATTTTAAGTGGAAAATATAAAGAAAAAAATTATTTTTTTAAAAAATGAGCTCTCTTCCTGCAAGGAGAGAGGTTTATATAATCATACGTTAGTGTCTCATATAACGCAGTTATCCAATGAAATCATCTCTGATCCTTCTCTCTCTAAACAGTTTGATAAAAATTCGAAGATATTTTTTCTTTCCAACAGAATGAATGATACTTTGAAAAGAAAAGCGCTTATGGATAAAAACAATCCTGACGAGAGAACAAAGCAGATATCAGACTTTATAGAACAGATAAACAGTGAAGCGCTTTTTTATGCCGAAGAGATATTTTCTACACTACTTACCGAACTGGGGATACCAAATGATATAAAAGTACCTGAGGTTCAGGAGAAAAAAGAACAATCAATTATACTCAAGAAGATAGCTGATAAAAAAATAGAACTTGATCAGCCGGATCTGGTTTTACATTTGACAATCGTCTTTGGAATGGTATTTTTTATTCTATGGTTTCACTGGATGTCGGTATGATATTGTGTGAGGTGAAAAATGTCAGATAATTATATAAACCATACTGTAAACTCACAATCGAATACGTTTATGAAAGATGTATTCTCTATTTTCCCCAGAGGGCATGAGAAGACTTTTTTAGTGATCTATACGATATTGGTTCCTTATGTACTAGGGTTACTTTTTTTTCTTTTTACTATAGGGAATGGCATTTTTAATATCTTGTCAAATATACCTTATATCGTAACTTGGCTTGTCGGTTATGAGGTCTTTTCTGTTTTCATACTTCTGTATATTGTTAAAAAAACTCTTTTTTTTACAATAAAATAGCTAGAGTAAGAGTAGAGTATCTCACTTTAAAAGGTGAAATACACTCTTTTGTATCCTAGTATTAGAGCAGTTCATTGAAAATGAATATAATGATCTCAAAAGCGATCAGGATGATAATGATCCATTCAAGAAGACTTGAATATTTGTGATGCTGTTCATCTGCAAGGATGCCTAAAATCTCTTGTAATATATTCAGTTTCCGGTTGAGTATCTCTATACGCGGTTGAATCTCAAGGTATTTTCTAGTCGCCAGGTAATACCCTTCAAGTTCCGGATATTCCCAGAAAAATTCAGGGGTATCAAGCAGTTCAAAGTGCAGATAGATACGGGATTTTGTGAGAAAAAGCCTTCCTCTTTCCTGTGCTATCTCTTTTCGTTTCATTGCTACCCGCCCATATTGAACCAATTCTTGAGGGATATGTTCTGTCTCAACAAGACTTTCAAGCATCGCATCTTCAAATTCACTAAGTTTCAATGACTGTGCTATGGCAAAGGAAACAGAGAGCATTGTAAGCTCATCGAGTTTATCTATGAAGATGGTATCCATTTCTATCTTGATAGACTGAACATTAGAATGTTTGAAGTTAAACTCTTCTGAACTTTTACAAGAAGCAGGAGTGGATTGGAGTTTATTTAGGATAAACTCTTCTCCCTCTATATCCCAAAATATAGCAATCCCATACGTGAAGATAAAAGCATACCCGTTATCTTTTTCTATGATAATGGCATCTTTAAGCACTTTTGCTCTAAAGGTTTCGATAGCATTTTGTGTGATCTCTTTGTAGTTAAAACTCTCAGAGAACTTATAGGTTCGTATAATTCCCATTTGAATGCTCTTTTCGGAATATATTTATAGTAATTATAGACTATATTTGTATTGTAGCTTATTCTTCATCTGTAGAATCTGTAGTATAAACACCTGTAAGTTTTTTCCACATGATAGAAGCTGTAAGTCCAAACCAGATGAGTAGACCCATCCCGATCGTTGCTGCCCATCCTGCCTGATCAAAATCAGCTACATTGATGATACCATACTCCTGAAGACCCCAGATAAATGCAGAGAGGATGATCACTGTAAGGATGGCACCGTAAAGCTTAAGGCTTTGGAAGATTGACTTGATTGCAAGCAGCCAGAGTGCCAACATGATGAGAATGCCAAATGGGTTAAATCCTGATAGGATATTATCTACATTTGAGATGTAGTGGATAAAGTGGTATCCGCTTGGATTCCATGTACCGATCGCAAGTGCCAATGACATGAGCAGTGTGACCCACCACTGTAGGTAGGTTACCTCTTTCCCTGTTTTGGTTTTTGCGGTTTTTGTAAGAAAGCCTGGTAACATTTCCTCCCCCTTGTATATACTGAATGGAAGTATTATATCAAAAGATAGTTTTTAGCTATAATGTTGAAAATAAATCGTGTGAGATACACGAGACAATGAAACGGAATAACACAATGACTTCAAAAACACAAAATCAGCATATCAAGATCGGCGAACTGAATACACTGAAGGTAGTACGTGATACAGACTACGGACTCTATTTGCAGGCTGAAGACTATGAAGAGGTTCTGCTTCCCAATGTCTATGTCATGGAAGATGAGATGCCGTTGGATGCACTCATTGATGTATTTGTTTATACAGACAGTGAGGATAGACCAGTAGCGACAACCAAAATGCCTTATGCAAAGCTGGGAGAGTATGGATACTTTACCGTAGTGGATTATAAATCTTATGGAGCTTTTGTTAACTGGGGGTTGCCAAAAGACCTTTTTGTCCCTCTTTCTCAGCAAAAAGAGTATTTCAATATTGGTAAAAAATACATCCTGCGTATCTGTCTGGATGATCAGACAGGGAGACTCTACGGTACACAGAAGATCGGCCAGTACTTTAATAGAAGTATGAAGGGACTGCATCAAAATAAAGAGCTTGAAGTACTGGTGATCGCAAAAACACCGCTGGGCTACAAAGTCGTAGCGGATAACCAGTATGAAGGGATGCTCTTTGATAATGAGATCTTTGAGGAGATTGGGGTAGGTACGCGTAAAAAAGCCTATATCAAAACAGTCCGAAAAGACGGTAAACTTGATCTGAGTCTGCAGCCTATCGGGAAAAAAGCAAAAGTGGATGAGGGAGAGCAAAAAATTCTGGATCTACTGGATGCACACAGTGAGGAATTACCTTTTACATATAAAAGTGATGCTGAGGAGATCAAGAAGGTCTTTGGAATGAGCAAGAAAAACTTCAAACGTACCTTAACTTCACTTTTGGAACAAAATAAGATTATACTCACTGAAGAGAGCATTGTAAAAGTGAAAGAAGGAGATTAAATTGGAACTAATGGAGCTTTTTAGAACAGGAGCACGATTTATTGAGGCGAGCAGTGACAATGACTTACCGGGTTTTGATATAGATGAGGTTGCCAGTGCACTTTCAAATATGTTCTCTCATCAAGACGGTACCCTTGACCTTAGTCCTATCATGATAGGACTTTCCAAAAGCGGATTGAGTGATATCGTAAATTCCTGGATGGGCAATGGAATAAATCTCCCAATTCTGCCGGAACAGATCGTTACATTGTTGGGAGAGGAGAGAGTAAGCAGATTTGCTGATGAGCTTGGTATTTCCCAAGAAAGTGCTGCATCAGCATTGGCCAAAGCACTTCCAAAAGTCGTGGATCAGGCTACAGGCGGGTCAGATTCAATCGTCGATGAGATGATCGGACAAGCTGGAAGCTCACAGGGTGCGATGGAATTGCTCAGCAAAATGTTCCGATAAATGACACTTTGGGACATTTTAATACAGCAAATTCTTTCTACGCTACAATATCCCAATCATGTATCATATTACAGACAAGATAATACCAGCATTTAGGGGATAGGGGATGCGTATTTTTCTACTACTGATTTTACCTTTTTTGCTTTTTGCAAAACCCTTCAAAGTTGCCACATATAATGTGGAGAATCTTTTTGATGCAAGCTATAGCGGTACAGAGTATGAAGAGTATACCCAAAAGCACAATTGGACAGAACGAATCGTAGATATCAAGCTCAATCACACTGCTGAGGTGATCTGTGATCTGGATGCAGATATACTGGGAGTACAAGAGATTGAAAATGAAAGTATCCTTCGTGCATTACAAAAAAAACTGGATGAGGTAGGGTGTGGTTATGCCCACCTGGCTATTACGCATAAAAAAGGGGCATCGGTACAAATAGGAGTACTTTCACGATTTCCTATCAAGTCTGCTAAAGAGATAGAAGTCAGTAAGGCTTCTGGAGTGAGGAATACACTTGATGCAGTGGTTGAAGTCCAAAACTATCCTATCCACATTTTTGTCAACCATTGGAAGTCACGTTCAAGGGAAGGTTGGGAGAGTAAGCGGATAGTATATGCAAAAGCATTGCAAAAGCATCTTCAAGCATTGCCTCAAGGAGTTGAGTATATCCTGCTTGGAGATTTTAACACAGACTATGATGCAGCTTGGTATCTTGAAAAACGTATCAATGATACGCAAGGTGCAACAGGCCTTCATCACATCTTACATGCAACTGAAGACAGCTCTCAGCTGTTCAAAGAGAATGGAGCGCATTATATGCTCTGGAGTGAACTAAATATGGATGCACGGTGGAATTTCAAGTTTTACGGCAAGCAGGGAACCCCTGATCATATCCTTTTGCCACGGACAATGGTGGATGGCAGAGGAATTGACTATATCGATGGTACATTCGGTGTTTTTAGACGACCTTATCTCTTTACAGAGCGCGGGTATATAAACAGTTGGGAGTATAAAGAAGGGAAACACAGGGGAAGAGGGTATTCTGACCATCTACCGCTTTATGCTTATTTTGATACCAAGCCATATCAGCATAGTAAAGCTGTAAACATTCTATCCCAAAGAGAAGTACAACCTATAGAGTACCTTTACACGGTAGAACAGTTATCGCACGAAGTGTTGCTCAAAGATGCTGTTGTCATATGGAAACAAGGAAGAAATGCACTGATCAAACAGAGCGTGAACGGGAGAGGGATATTTCTTTACGGGTGTGCAGACGGACTTGAGGAAGAAAGAGAGTATGATCTGCTGGTACGCGGGATCAAATCGTATCATGGGCTCAAAGAGATTACACATGCATATAGTCTCAAGGAAAAAGCATATACGGATAACTCAAAGTATTTTCTTACACAAACGGATCTTTCAAATCCTATAGCAAAACGGCAAAATGAAATTTTCAAATCTCTGACAGGAGTATATAAAGACGGATATTTTTATGCTAGCGGAAGAAAAATCCCTATCCACTTTAAAAAAAGAAAACAGACACCGCCAAATGGTGCTAAACTAAAGATAGCCTATGCCCATCTAGGGTATTATAAGAACCTACAGTTAGTGGTTTATAGCCCTAACGATTTTACTGTATTGGAGAAATGATGGCATTTTATCATTGGATTTTGGCGTTTCACGTTATGAGCTTTATCTCTTGGATGGCGATGCTTTTTTATCAGCCAAGACTCTATGTGTATCATAGTGAAAATGCTGACAATAAAGGTTTTGTAGAAGTAGTACAGATACAAGAGTACAAGCTTTTTAAATACATTGGAACACCCGCTATGTGGGCTACAATCATTTCCGGGGCCTTTATGCTCTATCTCAACCCTTCGATCTTTCAAAGCGGTGGCTGGATGCATGCGAAACTGCTTTTAGTACTGTTATTGTTTGTTTATCACTTTTCGTTGGAGTTTCACCGTAAGAGACTAATAGCAAATCCACATTATAGACCAGGGAGGTTCTATCGTTTTTATAACGAAGTGCCGACACTCTTGATGATGGGTATAGTGATCTTTGTAGTGGTTAAGCCTTTCTAAACTATGAACACTTTAACCTTCTTATGCTAGAATAACTAAAATTAATTTTAAAGGATTAGAAGTATGAATTTACCAGCTATCTCATTACCAAATATCGATCTACCGTTTGACATTCCGGTGTTATTACACCCTCCAGTAGATCATTTTGCTATAGCATTACCAATAGTGGTTTTACTAATTGAGTTTATCAACTTGTTTGTAAAGAAAAGATCTTTCTCTGTATTGTCATTCTTTTTAGTGATTGCAACTGTTGTTCTTGCTATCAGTGCATATTTAACAGGAAGTGTGGATGGTAAAGAAGCTTATCCGTTGTTGAATGAAATGGGTCAAGGTGAGCTTAAAGCGCATAAACTTTTAGGTACTTATCTTATGTTGGCTTCAGGGATTGTTCTTCTGTTTAAATTGGGTTCAATGTTATTTTCCAATGGACTTGTAAAAGCTTTTTATATTTTGGTGCTCGCAGTCTTTGTAGCGGGTGTTCTAAAACAAGGTGAAGATGGTGGGGAACTTGTGTATGAGTTCGGTGCAAATGTGGAAATGGTAAAAACACTTGATGACGAGAAGTTTGATATTCAAGAAGAACGTGATGAACTGGAAAGTGATCTAGAGTCTAAAACAGAAGAGTTGGAAGCTGCAAAAGAAGAGCTTGAATCACTTAAGGCTGAAGCTGCTACTGCAGCAGATGCTAATGTATCAACAGCAGATACAGAAACTTCAACAGAAAACTAGATGGCAGGCTTACGAGCCTCCATCCCCCTCTACTGTAAATTCTATATCATATCTCTCTTTAGGAATCTTAGTCTCAATATTTGCTAGATATTTTGCCATAAGAATTGTTTGTTCAGGAGTGAGTGCCTTGGCAAAAGAGATCATAATTGTTCCAAATGCGGTTCGAGTTTTCCCCTGCCGAAGGTCTTTAAGGCGTTTTAGTATCACATCCTCTTTTAGCCCTTGCAGTCTTGGTGAAGCGCCCATACCTTCTCCATAGTTGCCATGACATGAATTACAGGCATTTTGAAGATAGAGCAGCCTCATATCATTTTTTTGTTCCGGACTCAATTCTTCTGCACTGAGTGATAGTGTGATAATTGGTAATAACAATAATTTTTTCATAGTAGTATTATAATGAAAAGAGCTTAGTAGAGTATTCTGGCTAGATAAAGTCCTTCAGGCGGTGCAAGCCTGTGATTGTACTTTTTTATCCCTGCCAACTGTTCTTGAAGCTGTGATAGCTGCATCTCACCTTTGGCACACTGCATGGCACTTTCAATCATCATTCTTACCTGAGAGCGTAAAAATCCATTCGCTTCAAAGTAGATAAAGTGGTAATTGTCTTTTTCTCGGTACTTTGCTTGATAGATAGTGCGAACAGTAGTATGCGTATCACTGCCTGTTTTGTGAAAGTATTTAAAGTCGTGTTGTCCAATAAAACAATTTAGGGCTTTTTGAAGCACTGTTTTATCAAACTGATCATAGTAAGAGATGTAGTTTTTTTCAAAGACTGAAGGAGGCTGTGTTTTGAAGACATAGCGATAGAGTCGTTTCTTTGCACTGAACCTTGCATGAAAATCATCATCAACTTTTGCAATATGCTTAATAGCAATCGCGTTAAGTTTACGGTTGAGACTTAGTTTGAGTTTCTCCAGGTTATTCCAGTAGGAGGGAAGATCAAAGTGTATGACCTGGCCGGTTGCATGTACACCTCTGTCAGTACGGCCTGAACCGGTAATTTCTGAATCAATTTTTAAAGATTTCAATGCATGCTCTATATCTGAAGTGACAGTTTCTTTTGTACTCTTTTGTCGTTGAAAGCCAAAGAAAGCACTACCATCATAAGTGATCACTGCTTTAACACGCACTAAAAATACCTTGATACACGTTTATTAAATAGCCATCTGCCCACAAGCCATAAGAACACGCTGGTAACCAATACAAGGGCAAGGTTCCCGTTTTTTTGAAATACGGAAGCGATAAGATAGAGTATGAAAACCACAACAAAAGTAGTAAGTATGGTATGGTTTTTTTGATACCTTGGATTAATAATGGTAAATGCTGCAATCAGATAGACTGATAAGAGAGGAATAAGGCTTATAAAAAGATTGAAGAGTGCCTTATGCATTCTTTTTTTGTCGGTTTTTCCTTGAGCCCAATAAGATAGAACTGTTTTAAATTCAAAACCTTCTTCCCTGTTTTGGTCATAAACCTTCAACTCTTTGTATTGAGCCTCCTGCAACTTATTTTTGGTATAGGTATAACCATATCCGTCTGTAAGTTTTAGAAGCATAGTCCCATCCTCCTGCAGCAGTTCACCTTTTTGTGAACTAAAGAACTGTTCTTCGCCGCTCTTTGTCTGGTTATAGATGACAAGATTCTGAAAAGACTTATCATCTTTATCCTTGACATAAATATAGAAGTCCCCAAACTTTTGACCGATCTTTCCCGGTATGATATTGAAGCTCGCTTCTGCTCTTTTTTCTGTTTTAAAAGCGTTGTAGGCTTGTACACCCAAGGGCATAGTGATGAAGGAAATAGAGAGTAGCAACAAAGAGAAAAGGAGTGCTAAAATGAAGAAGCCTTTGAGTATAGATTTTGCTTTGATCCCTAATGAATGAAGTGCAATAAGTTCATTGTCTTGAGAGAGTCTTCCCAGTACACTAGAAAGTGCTGTAATAAACGAGAGAGGCAAAGTATAGAAAACGATCTCGGGAAGTGAGAGCATATAGAGCTTAAGCAGATCATAAAAGGTAAGATTGATCTTAGCGGTTAAAGAGGAGATCTGTATCAGAAAAACCATTGATACGATAAAGTAAACAGGTAAAAATATTGTCAAAAAGGACTTGGTAAAATTTGATGAAAGATACCCTCTGATATTAACCATAGATAATCAGCTCCAAAAGGTCAGCCGCCTGTGTATCAAAAAGATAGGTAATCAGTGTAGCCATTGCTAAAAAAGGTACGAAAGGTACACCCCGTTCTCTCCAGATAACTGCGGGGACCATGGCTAAGATTGCTGAGAGAAATATAGCGATAAAAAATCCGGGGAAACCGAGCAAAGCTCCCATGGTTCCCGCAACGATCACATCTGCACCTCCCATAGCCTCACGTTTTGCAATAAAAGAAGAGAAAAGACCTATAAGGTAGAGTCCACCTGCTGCGATCGCTGCATAGAGTGCTGCATCTATAAAGTTTGGTTGTACCAAAGCAAAAACAAGTGCTGCAAAGTTGACATTATCAGGTACAGCCATATATTCAAAGTCTATCACGACCAATGCAAATAGTGCAGCAAAGGAAGCTGCAACAAACGGAAGGTACCATACAAGACCGAGTTTAAAATAGAGCGCAAGAAAAATAACACCGGTCAATAGCTCTACGACAGGATACTGAGCAGATATTTTTTCATCACAAAATGCACATTTTCCGCCTAACGCGACCCAAGAGAAAATAGGTATATTGTGGTACCACTTAAGCGGTGTTCCGCAACTTTGACATTTGGATGCAGGAAAGACAATACTTTCGCCTTTAGGGATACGATAGATCACTACATTTAAAAATGAACCTATTAGAATCCCGAAAATAAATACGAAAACAGTGATAGCCAATTCCATTTAGACACCTCCAAAACGTCTAGTACGTTGTTGATATTTTTTTAATATTGTATCCAGCTCTTCAGCAGTAAAATCTGGCCACAATGTAGGGGTAAAGTAGAGTTCTGCATAACTCATTTGCCAGAGCAGAAAATTGGAAATTCTCTCTTCACCGCTTGTACGGATCATAAAATCTATATCGCTATAAGGCGTTTGCAAATTTGAAGAGATATCCTCTTCGGTAATTTCGGTTTTCCCTGCTTGGATCAATCTATTTACAGTATCAGTGATCTCGGCACGTCCACCATAGTTGAGTGCTAGAATTTGCGTCAGATTGGTATTGTTTTTAGTAAGTTCTTCAGTTTTTTTAATACGTTTTTGAAGTGCTGTAGAGAACTCCGAGATATTACCGATGGCTTGAAAACGTACACCGTATTGCTGGTATGTATCCAGCTCATTTTTGAGGTATCTATCTAGCAGTTTCATCAAAAACTCAACTTCCATTTTGGGACGTTTCCAGTTTTCTGTACTGAAAGCATAAAAGGTTGCAGTTTCGATGGTTTTATGTTTTGCACAATAGTTGGTGATCCCTCGAATGTTCTCTGCCCCTTTTTCATGTCCTTTGACACGTTGAAGGCCACGTTCTTGAGCCCATCTTCCATTGCCATCCATGATGATGGCCAGATGTTTGAGCGGAAGATCATTCATTAATCAGACCTTTGGCATGCTTTAGGATGTTTTGGGCAAGTGTCAGTTTATCTGCTTTGCCTAACGGCACAGTCCCTGTTTTGGTGATAAAGGTAATTTCATTATCAGAGGTACCAAAGCTGCTGGCATCCTTTAGCAGATTATAACAGACTGCATCAATATCTTTTTGTTCCAAAAGTGATTTTGCATTAGCGAGACCGTTTTGGCTATCCATCTCTGCTTTAAAGCCGACTACGGTGACTCCGTCTTTATTAAGTGAGGAGAGAATGTCCGGAGTCTGTTTGAGTTCAATGCTCCACTCTTCTCCCAGCATGGTTTTTTTCATTTTACCGTTTTGAGGGAATTTCGGCGTGTAGTCCGAGACAGCTGCCACCATGAAAAGATACGGTCTTTTTTGAATGAGTTCTATGGCATCGGGTGTATTGAGACTGGCTTTACTCATTTTTCCTTTTTTTGCTACACGCAGTGCATCTTGTGTATAGTCAAGAAGTTCCTCTGTACTCTCTACATCGATCGTATAGATATCCTTTGGCAATCCCTCATTCCCCGTTGAGGTGATATAACAGACATCAGCCCCTTTAAGATAGAGACACAATGCAACAGCTTGTGCCATTTTACCCGAAGAGAAGTTACTGATGTAACGTACTTCATCGATCTTCTCACGTGTACCGCCACCGGTGACCACAACACGTCTGTCTTCCCAGAAAGGTTCTCTTAGCAGGGCTTTTGCTGCAGCATAGAAGATCTCAATGGGCTCTGCCAAAGCACCACTACCGGTATCACCGCAGGCAAGGAGTTTGTCTTGCGGTTCTACTATCGTATAGTCATTGAGTTTGAGCATTTTGATAGAACCGGTAGTATAGTGATTTTTGAGCATTTGCGTATTGGCTGCAGGTGCTACTACGATCTCTTTGCTATAGGCCAAAGCTGTTTGAGTAAGGATATTATCTGCGATCCCTTTACTTAGTTTGTTGATCGTATTTGCTGTTGCAGGTGCGATCACAAACACATCACACTTTTTCCCGATCTCGATATGGTTGAGCTCACTGCTCCAGCTTTCACTGTTCTCAGTGAGTACCGGGTTACGTGTAAGTGCTTCAAAGGTAAGTGCTGAGACAAAACGTTCTGCTGCCGGTGTCATGACCACATGTACATCAGCTTCAGCTTTGACGAAGAGTCTTGCGATATCACATGACTTATACGCTGAGATACTTCCTGTAACTCCAAGAAGAACGGTTTTGCCTTTGAGTTTGAGTTGCATTATTTTTCTCCAAAGAATTTATAAAAGAAGTTTTTAATCGTCTTCATAGGTGTACGTGACATGGCAAGTTCACCTTTGGCAACGTTTTTGGTAATCGTGCTTCCTGCAGCAATGAGTACATCATCTTCGATTGTTATAGGTGCGATCAGTTGAGTGTCCGAGCCGATAAAGACATTTTTACCGATCTTAGTCTCATATTTGTTTTTACCGTCATAGTTACAAGTGATCGTTCCTGCACCGACATTGGTTCCTCTGTCGATCGTTGCATCTCCAAGATATGCCAGATGTCCGGCCTTTACACCTGTAAGTGTAGATTTTTTTACTTCCACAAAGTTGCCGATATGTGTATGTTGGAGGAAAGAGTTCGGTCTTACCCGTCCCATAGGTCCCACCGATGACTCTTCTATCACTGAATCCTCGATCACGGAGTTTGCTTTGATGTGCGCCTCTTTAAGTTTTGAAGCCCCAAGGATGGATACACCGTTCTCCAGGATACATTCACCTTCAAATGTAGCACGTGCATCAATAAAGATCGTTTGAGGCAGGCGCATGATCACACCTTCTCTCATCCAGTGGTTACGGATACGCGTCTGCATGATCTCCTCGGCATGTGCCAGGTCAAGCTTGGAGTTGACTCCTTTGAACTCCTCTTCTTCTACAAAGATGGGGTGAACTACCTTTTCTTCTTCGACAGCCATTTTAATAATATCGGTCAGATAGTATTCTGCCTGCGCATTGTTGTTGTTGAGTTTCGGAATGTATCGATCCAAAAGATCACTATTGATCGCATAGACTCCTGCATTCACATTTTTTACCAAAAGCTGTTTGGACGTACAGTCTTTTTGTTCTACGATCTCGTGCACATTGCCATCTTCAATGATCACACGTCCATAACCACTGGGATTTTCAAGTGTTATAACCGACATATTGATGTCTGCATCACCTGCCGTCAAGGCTTCAAGTGAGGATTTGGTGATCAATGGCATATCACCATTCAGGATCAATGTACGCTCATGTCTGGTCTTTACACCTTTCATGGCTCCGCCTGTACCAGGAAACTGTTCTACATCCTGGATATGAAATTGAATGCCATCATAGGCTGCTTCTATCTCCTCACGTATGCGTTCTTCCTGATGGTAGAGTACAACAGTAATATCCGTGGATATCTCTTGGGCAGCATCAATCGCGTGAAAGAGCATCGGTTTTCCCGAAATTGTGTGAAGGACTTTAGGTGTTAAAGATTTCATTCTAGTACCTTGTCCGGCTGCTAGTATGACTACACTGATAGACATCTTGTACCCCTTTTTGATAGAATAACATGAAAATTTATAGTATCGTGATTATATCGAATTAATTTAAAGGCATCGAAGTGACATGTAAACATTTTGGAGAGTGCGGCTCTTGTGGGCTTTATGATAAAAGTTATACACAACAGTTGGAATATAAAAAAGGGAAGGTCTCGCAACTTTTGGCACCTTTTTACAGTAATGCACTGGAGGTTTTTGATTCTCCTGATTCAGCTTACCGTGCCAGAGCGGAGTTCCGTATATGGCATGAGGGTGAGAGATGTGATTATGCAATGGGAAATATCGAGAAGAACGGTGCAGTGACGATAGGGGAGTGTCCTAAAGTCATTGAACCTATCCAAAAGCGCATGTGGAAGTTGCTGGAGAAGATCAACGCTTCTTCAGGTGTACTTAAAAACCGTCTTTTTGCGGTAGAGTTCTTAGCAACTACGACAGATGAGTGTCTGATCACAATGCTCTATCACCGTAAACTGGATGAAGCATGGACAGAGGAAGCCAAAGCTTTGGAGAAGGAGCTGGATGCCAAGATCATGGGTCGAAGCCGTAAGCAGAAGGTGGTGCTAAGCGATGAGTTTGTAACCGAGCAGCTTACAATTGATGACAAGCCTTTTAAGTATGTACAGTATGAGAGCGGATTCACCCAGCCTAACCCTCAGGTGGATGTGAAAATGATCGAATGGGCAATCAAACAAGCCAAAAAGGTTGGATACGGGGATTTCCTGGAGAGCTACTGCGGACTCGGGAATTTTACCTTACCCCTTTCACACTATTTTGAGAGAGTACTGGCTACGGAGATATCCAAGCGTTCTATTCAAGCTGCTCTTCGAAATTGCGAACTAAACAATGTAGAAAATATCACTTTTGCCAGATTGGCTTCTGAAGAGATGACTGAGGCGCTTCAGGGCAAAAGAGAGTTTAACAGACTCAGGGATATAGATCTTGGGAGCTATGATTTTAGTACGGTACTGGTTGATCCGCCAAGAGCAGGATTGGATGAGGGGACTATTCAGCTCATCAGTGATATTGAGCATATTATCTATATTTCATGTAATCCTGAGACACTTGCACGTGATCTAGAGACACTGACTCAAACACATGAAGTCCTCGAAGCGGCGATCTATGATCAGTTCCCACACACCGATCATGTAGAAAGCGGCGTGTTCCTGAAGAAAAAGTAGGGGAAATATTTAAGGTGAGATAAAGGGTTGAAAATATCTGTATCCCACCATCCTTTGGAGAATATTGTCGTCATTTAGATGGTTAATAAGCTATTTCATCTATTGTTAACATCATATGCTCTATTTTGGTACAGTAGTTTTGTACTACTTTCATTCCTGCATCTTTTGCTTTTTGGGCAGCAGCATTGTTAACAAGTCCGAGTTGTCCCCAAAAGACCTTTACATCACCGCGTTTGATACAGGCATCTGCAATCGCTTCAAATGCATCAGGTTTTCTGAAGATGTCAACCATATCGATCTCAAAAGGGATTTCGGCAAGTGAACGGTAAACTTTTTCGCCTAAGATTTCGTCTTCTTTGGGATATACAGGTACGATCTTATATCCGGCATTTTGAAGATATCTGGCTACCATATTGCTTGCTTTGCTTGCATCAGGAGAGAGTCCAAGGATAGCAATCGTCTTTGTATTTTCAAAAATTTCTTTCATCTCTTCTCTATTACTATTGACTGTTGGAAACTCACACTCCATAATCATTCCTTAATTTTGATATAATTTTCCCATTATTACTTAGGAAAGTTAATGTTAGACTTAAAAGAGATAGAAAAAGCGTATGAAAGAGTATCTGGTGTAGTGCATCGTACACCTTTTAGTCATGCGCCCATACTTAGCCAAAAAAGCGGTTATGAAGTACACCTTAAAAAAGAGAATCTCCAACGTACCGGAGCTTTTAAACTCAGAGGAGCATTTAACAAGATCGCATCTTTGATGGAATCCGGAGATATCACAGGTGTGGTGGCTGCCAGTGCAGGGAATCATGCGCAGGGTGTTGCTTATACGGCTCACCATTTTGGAATTGCTGCAACGATAGTAATGCCTGAATCTACACCATTAACCAAAATACTGGGTGTTAAAGAGTTTGGTGCTACTGTCATTTTACATGGTGCGAATTATGATGAGGCCTATGCGCATGCGACTGAATATGCCGAAGAAAAAGGCCTAAGTTTTGTACATCCTTTTGCTGATGAGGAAGTAATGGCAGGTCAAGGTACGATCACACTGGAGATGTTTGAAGATGTGAAAGACCTTGATGCTATCGTCGTGCCAGTAGGTGGCGGTGGACTGATTAGCGGTATTGCTGTCGCTGCCAAAGCACTCAACCCTGATATCAAGATCATCGGTGTCTCTGCGGAGGGTGCACCTGCGATGAAAAAATCCTATGATGCACAAACACCGATCGATACAACCAGTGTACGGACAATTGCAGATGGAATTGCAGTGCGTGATACTTCTCCTGTAACGTTGGAATATATTTTGAAGTATGTGGATGTGTTTGAAACGGTATGTGAGGATGAGATCGCTGCAGCAATTCTTTTCTTGCTGGAAAAGCAGAAAGTACTGGTAGAAGGTGCAGGAGCAGTGGGTGTGGCTGCATTGATGCATGGCAAACTGAAACTGCCTCAAAATGCTAAAGTAGGAGTGGTGCTCAGTGGAGGGAATATCGATGTTACAATGCTTTCTCTCATTATCGAAAAAGGTCTGGTGAAGAGCAGTAGAAAAATGAAACTTTCTGTATTGATGGTCGATAAACCGGGTTCATTGATGCACTTTACCGAGCTTTTGACTAAAGTCGGTGCGAATATTGTCCAGATTGGCTATGACAGAACCTCTATTGACCTTGAATTTGGCGATGCGACTGTTTCTGTACATCTTGAGACAAAAGGTATAGAGCACCAGGAACAGATACGTGATGTACTTAGAGAGGGCGGATTCAGCTTTAAAGAAGAGTATTAAAAAAGTAGGATATGAATCACACTATTTTTTAAAAGGAATGTTTTGATCGCTATAGATTTAGGCTCGAATACATTAAGAGTGATACAGCTTGACTGTGAGATATCACAGTATATAGCTGAGTATGAAAAGATCGTTAAAACTGCTGATGGATTGGCAGCTACCGGTATAGTGAGTGATGCTGCTGTTGAGAGAATAATTGCTGGACTAATGGAAGCTAAAACGAAGATCGACTTTGAGAAACATCCGCTTAAAGCAGTTACTACTGAAGCGATACGTAAAGCCAAGAATGCCCAAGCAGTACTTGAAAAGATCAAAAAAGAGACAGGTGTTGAGTTTGAGATTATTAGTGGTGATGAAGAAGCACGACTTACCCTTCTTGCGGTGAAGCATAGACTTTCACAGTTGCATTATGCTTCACGGAACTTCGTGGTAGTTGACATAGGTGGAGGTTCTACAGAGCTTATTTTTCATTATGAGGATGAGGTGATAGCTCGAAGTTTTCCTATCGGTATCGTGACTGTAGCACAGACCTATGAAACACTTGAGAATATCCAAAAAGAACTGCCTGATGCTATGTTCGGTATAGAAAAGTTCTGCGCAGAAGTATTTGCAACTAAAGGGCATATCAGCTCTTTGGTTGCAACTGCAGGTACACCTACCAGTGTTGCAGCAATGAAACTGGGACAGAACTATGCTACTTATGATGCAAGCAAGATCAACGGTACGACACTCACTGCAGGTGAACTTGATTTTTATCTGGAAAAACTTTTGGCTATGCCTTTGGAGAAGCGTGAAGAGACATGCGGAACAGGTCGCTCTGACCTTATAGCTGCAGGTATCTTGATCTTTAAGCATCTCTTTAAAATCCTGGAATGTGACAAGTGTATCGTAGTAGATGATGGATTACGTGAAGGTGTAGCGTTAGAAGGGTGTAAAGATTTTTAATTCAGACAATCTTTATCCTAATTTGGTATAACTATCTTCCTTAAACCTCTTTTTTGATATAATCAGAGGAAAATTAACAATATGGAGCGTGTGATCATGCAGATGAGTGGTGCACAGATGGTGTGTGAGGCGATCATCGCTGAGGGTGTAAAGACCGTTTTTGGTTACCCCGGCGGTGCGATCATGCACGTGTATGATGAGATATATAAGCAAAACGGGTTTGAACATATTTTGACCCGTCACGAGCAAGCAGCCGTACATGCGGCTGATGGGTATGCCAGAGCAACAGGTGAGGTTGGTGTTGCAATGGTAACCAGCGGACCGGGATTTACTAATGCAGTGACAGGATTGGCTACAGCATATATGGATTCTATCCCAATGGTCGTTATCTCAGGACAAGTGCCACTCTCTCTGATCGGTACGGATGGATTTCAGGAGATTGATGCGGTAGGTATATCAAGACCTTGTACAAAGCACAATTTCTTAGTACGTAATCTTGAAGAGCTCCCTCGTATTATCAAAGAGGCATTTTACCTGGCTAGAAGCGGAAGACCGGGACCGGTACTGGTAGATGTTCCAAAAGATATTACAGTAGATATCGGTGAATTTGTCTATCCTACAGAGGTAAATATTCCTACATATAAGCCTACGTATAAAGGGAACAAACGCCAGATCGAAAAGGCTGCTGAAGCGATCAAGAAGTCGAAAAAACCTTTGCTTTATGTCGGTGGAGGGGCGGTTCTTTCTGATGCTTATATCCTTGTAAGAGAATTGGCTGAGAAGACTCAGATCCCTGTTGTTGAAACATTGATGGCAAGAGGTGTAATGGGTGCGGGTAATCCGTTACTTCTTGGAATGCTTGGAATGCATGGAAACTATTCATCCAATATGGCGATGAGTGAGACTGACCTGGTTATCTCTTTGGGTGCAAGATTTGATGACAGAGTTACGGGTAAACTCTCAGAGTTTGCAAAATACGCAGATGTTATTCATGTTGATATCGACCCGGCAAATATTGCAAAATTGGTAGATGTTGATTACCCTATCGTTGGAGATGTTAAACAGGTTTTAGAGGATCTTATCCCGTTACTTGAAGATGTTAATACAGACCGTTACCAGGCGTGGAGAGAGATACTTAAACGTTATGATGAGCTTCACCCTCAATCTTTTGTGGACAGTGATACAGAGATCAAACCTCAGTGGGTTATAGAGCGTATCGGCGAACTGGTTGGTGAACAGGCGATCATCACTTCAGATGTTGGTCAGCACCAAATGTGGGCTGCACAGCACTACCCGTTTGACAGACCGCGTCAATGGATCAACTCCGGTGGTCTTGGAACGATGGGATTTGGTTTCCCTGCAGCGATCGGTGCAAAAGTAGCAGTACCTGAAAAGACTGTAATTAACATTACAGGAGACGGATCGATCTTGATGAATATGCAGGAGCTTGTTACTGCAGCTGAGTACAAGACTCCGGTTATCAATATTATCCTTAACAACCAGTTCCTTGGAATGGTACGTCAGTGGCAGAGTTTCTTCTATGAGAAACGTTTCTCTGAAACTGATCTTACTTTTCAACCGAACTTTAAGATGTTGGCTGAAGCATGTGGCGGTATCGGATATGATGTTACGACTAAAGAAGAATTTGATGCTGCACTGAAAGATGCGATTGAAAAAGATCAAGTATGTTTCATGAACGTTGCGATCAGTCGTTTTGAGAACGTACTTCCAATGGTACCGGCAGGTGGTGCACTCTTTAATATGATGTTACCACAGAAGAGCGAAGACGATAAAGGAGAGAAGTAATGAGTATAGATAATGAAAGACGTGTAATCTCAGTTATCGTAATGAACGAAAGTTCGGTACTTGCGCGTGTAACTTCACTCTTTGCAGCACGTGGGTATAACATCTCATCATTAACTGTTGCTCCTATACCGAACAGTGAAATGTCACATATCACTATTGAAACACAGGGAAGTTCAAGAGTGATGGAACAGATCACCAAGCAGCTTCATAAACTCATCCCTGTTTACAAAGTGATCGAACATGAAGAGATGGTTGAAAAAGAGATGGTACTTGTCAAGTTCCCTATTGCAGAAAACCTGAGTGATATTTCGGCACTTTGCAGTGCTTATAATGGCGGTATCGTTAATGTCGGAACGGAAATGGTGATCGCAATGGTGGCAGATGAGCCATCCCGTGTTAAACACTTTATTGAGGCAACCGAGCGTTATAATCCGATTGAGGTGGTGCGTGGCGGCGTAGTTGCCATTGAGCGTTAACACACTTATTTTCTTCCCGCATTTTATGCGGGAATCTCACTTCTAGAATAATTTTTACCACATATTAGGTTGATAGTATGATATATAAACTCTCCCAGATTGCACAGAACATAGGAATCGAATATCACGGCAAAGATCTTGAAATTGAAGGTCTCCATACATTGAGTGAAGCGACACCTTCTCAAATAAGCTTTTTCAATGACAAAAAATATGCGTCGCAACTTCCCCATACAAAGGCCGGAGCTGTATTGATCCAGAAAGAACATGCCGGATTGCTACCTGAAACAACAATTGCATTGATCACGGATGAACCTTATTTGAAGTTGGCATTGGCCTCAAAGTTCTTTGCTCATAAAATGAAGACAAAAACTGAAGCTCCCACAATGGGTGAAGGCTGTGATATTGATGAGAGTGCAAAGTTTGGAGAGCATGTAACGCTTGGTAATAATGTGACAATTATGGCAGGTTGCTATATCGGTGATAATGTAACGATCGGGTCTCATACCCTTATCCACCCAAATGTAACACTCTATCACCATACAAAAATTGGACAAGAGTGTATCATACATAGTGGGACGGTCATCGGTAGTGATGGATATGGTTTTGCACATACAAGAATGGGAGAACATATTAAGATCTATCAAAACGGAAATGCGATCATTGAGGATGATGTAGAGATAGGAGCAAATTGTACAATAGACAGAGCAGTTTTTGGATCTACAGTGATAAGAAAAGGTTCAAAACTTGATAATCTCATCCAGATAGGACATAATTGTGATGTAGGTGAGTACTCACTTTTAGCTGGACAATCAGGTCTTGCAGGTTCAACTACGACGGGACGAAATGTAGTATGGGGAGGTCAAAGTGGAAGTGCAGGTCATCTTCATGTCGGTGATTTTTCAACAATTGCAGCAAAAAGCGCTGTTACTAAATCTCTTGCAGGTGGAAAGACCTATGCCGGCTTTCCTGCTATTGATCATAAATTATGGCTCAAAATGCAGGCAAAAATCTCTGGACTTTTAAAACGTAAGTAGTTATAATCGAATATTCTATAAACAAGGAGTATGCGATGAGCGGTAAAGTTACAATGATAGAAGAGATGAATCTAGGCGGAACTGATAATGGGAAAATTACTGTTACAACAGTAGAAGAACCTTACGGTGTAGGAAGCGCAAGCGTAGTGAGTATTGGAATCTCTCTTCAATCAAATGCTGAAGAGCCTGATTGGAAAGTTCATCTTCCAAAAGAGAATATCGATGCAGTAATTACTGCACTTCAAAAAGCGAAAGAGTCTCTGTAGCTTTTACTTTCTGAATGGCTTTTAGCCATTCATCTTCTATTCATCGTTTTTCATTACTTTGTATTGGTCTAATGCTCTTTGCATCATGTCAGGATCAGGTATCTTTCTTCCTGCGATATAGCCGATAATATTGCCTTCTTCATCAAACTTAGGTTTGATCCAAACCACAACAAGGTAGTATTTCCCCTCACTTGTCATATTTTTTACATAACCTTCCCAGTAATTCCCTTGCTTGATCGTTTCCCACATTCCTTTGAATGCGGCTTTCGGCATGTCGGGGTGTCTATTGATATTGTGCGGAGCACCGATCAGTTCATCTTTTGTATAGCCTGTTAATTCTCTAAATTTACGGTTTGCATAAGTGATAATCCCGGCAGGATCTGTCTCGGTGATCATCACACCACCGTCAAATGGTACTTCCTCATTGATAGGATCAGGTTTAGTGATCTCTTTACCTGTTATTGTATTTTTAATAGTTCGACCCATTTAAGAAACTCCTGATGAATAGTTGGTTACTAGAAAAAGAGATCATGAAGAGAAAAAGTGGAAGTTTATATGTAAGTGAGATGACTATATAAAACAGTGTTATAGTATCTACTTCATATCTATGACTTTATATTCCCAAGCCTCTCACTCAATTTGACTTTTTCAAAATTAATCGTTAAATGATACCATCTTATGCTTATGTGTATGTGAAATCAGAGGATTTTTTTGCAACCTTCGCTACAATACACAATAATGTCTAGAGGTTATATTTAGATACTCAGAAGGAAAGTTTTTTGTCTACTGTTGAAACGATAAAGTCAATTTTAAATGAACGCATTTTAATCATAGATGGTGCGATGGGTACACAGATACAGGATCTTGATATTCCTGAAGAAGCATGGATCGATGATAAAGGTAATGTTCAGGAAGGGTGTAATGAGCTGCTCATCGATACAGCACCCGATCTGATTAAACGTATTCATAAGCGTTATGCAATGGCCGGTGCAGATATGATCAAGACCAACACTTTTGGTACGATGCCATGGGTATTGGATGAGTATGGCATGGGAGAGCGTGCTTATGAGCTCTCTAAAAAAGGTGCTGCGCTCGTTAAAGAAATTTGTAATGAGTATAGTACGGAAGCCCAACCGCGGTTTGTACTCGGTTCTATAGGTCCGGGTACAAAACTTCCTTCACTCGGGCATATTCATTACGATGAGATGTATACGGGGTATAAAGAGGTAGCACTGGGATTGATCGATGGGGGATGTGATGTCTTCCTGCTGGAAACCTGTCAGGATCCACTTCAGATCAAAGCTGCACTGCACGGATGTGAAGCTGCAAATGAAGAAAGAGGCGTGAAACTTCCGATCATGGTCTCTGTGACCATCGAGCTAAGCGGTACGATGCTGATCGGTACGGATGCGACAACAATCGTAACGATTCTTGAGCCTTTTGATATCCTTTCACTAGGATTTAACTGTGGTACGGGACCTGATCAGGTAAAAAAACACCTTAAAACACTCAGTGAACTTTGTAACTTTCCGATCTCAGTACACTCCAATGCAGGATTGCCGCAAAACAGAGGAGGCTATACCTATTATCCTATGGGTCCTGATGAGTTTACAGAAAAACAACTGGAGTTTACCGAGTTTGACGGTGTCAGTTTCCTGGGTGGTTGTTGTGGTACGACACCGCAGCATATTCAAGCACTTAGCAAAGCAGTGCAGGGTAGAAGGCCAAAAGCAGCCAGCGGATCTATCAACCCCTCTATTGCATCACTTTTCAATACAACAGAACTTTTCCAGGAACCTGCGCCTTTGCTTATCGGTGAAAGAAGTAATGCTACAGGTTCAAAAGCATTTAGAGAACTGATCATTGCCGGTGATTATGAAGGTACGCTTACCGTAGGTCAGGCTCAGGTGCGTGACGGGGCACATTGTTTGGATGTGAATGTCGAATTTGCAGGGCGTGACGGAGCGGCAGATATGGCTGAAGTAATGAAGCTGTATAACCAAAAGATACCGATCCCATTGATGCTGGATGCAACTAAAGTGCCGACAATGGAAGAAGGGCTTAAATGTATCGGTGGTAAACCGATCATCAACTCAGTCAACCTGGAAGACGGTGAAGAGAAACTCGATGCGATCTGTCAGTTAGCTAAAAAATATGGTGCTGCACTGGTATGTCTGACAATTGATGAGAAAGGGATGGCAAAGACAACGGAGGACAAGCTCCGTATAGCTGAAAGACTCTATGATCTTTGTGTGAACCGCCATGGTATCAATCCAAGTGATCTAATCTTTGATATGCTTACCTTTACGGTAGGATCCGGTGACCTTGAGTACCGTGATGCTGCGATACAGACACTTGAAGCAATCCGCGAACTGCATAAACGACACCCAGAAGTAGGGTCTACATTGGGGCTATCAAACATTTCTTTTGGTCTAAGTGCCAATGCACGTGTTTTTCTAAACTCGGTTTTTCTACACCACTGTATACAGGCAGGGATGACTTCTGTGATCATTAACGTGAAGCATATCGTACCGCTTGCGAAGATGAGTGAAGAGGACAGGGAAGTATGTGAAGAACTTCTTTTCCGTCCTGATGATCAATCACTCTTTAAGTTTATCGAACATTTCTCTGATAAGAGTGTAGATGCCGGCACAAATGATGAAGCATATGAAGCGATGAGTTCTGAAGAAAAGATCGCACACCTGTTGATGGAAGGTGACAAAGAGCGTATGCTGCCACTGGTCGAAGAGGTACGCCATGATATACATCCTGACACGATTGTCAATGAGATACTCATTGATGCGATGAAGGTTGTGGGTGAGCTTTTTGGAAGCGGTCAAATGCAGCTGCCATTTGTTCTTCAAAGTGCAGAGACAATGAAAACAACGGTAGATTACCTCAATCCGTATCTTACAAAACAGGAAAAAGAGACTGATACGACACTGGTGATAGGTACAGTGAAAGGGGATGTGCATGATGTGGGTAAAAACCTGGTGGATATCATCCTTAGCAACAATGGCTTTAAGGTCATCAATGTAGGTATCAAAACCGAGTTGCAAGAATATCTTGATGTGATGAAAGAGCAAAAGATTCAGGCGATCGGGATGAGTGGACTGCTGGTGAAATCAACGGGTGTAATGAAAGAGAATCTTGAAGCGATGGCTGCGCAGGGTATCGATATCCCGGTACTTTTGGGTGGTGCTGCATTGACACGCGGGTTTGTCGATGACTTCTGCCGTCCGGTTTATAAAGGACCTATCTTCTACTGTCGTGATGCCTTTGACGGTGTTGTTGCGATGAGCCGTATCGAAAAGTATAATGATGATCCAAGTGTGGGACTAGATACAAGACTTGCGGGAGATATGGTTGAACGTGTGGAAAAAGTGCTCAAAGAGGTTGTGATCCCGCCGTTCGAAGAGATCACAATGCCTGAACGTGTAGAGATTCCGACACCTCCTTTCTGGGGAAGACGTGTACTCACAAAAAAAGACCTTGATATCGATATGATCTATGAGTGGGTCAATACACGATCGGTCTTCAAGATGCATTGGGGATATAAATCCAAAGGTATGGGTAAAGAGGAGTATCAAAAACTTCTTGATGATACAGTTATCCCAGCCTTTGAAAGACTTAAACGTGAGTTTAAAGAGAAAGACCTCTTTGATCCAACGATCATCTATGGTTACTACCCTTGTAGAAGCAATGATCAGGAGTTGCTGATCTTTGATGAGAGCGAGGGATGGAATGTCGATGCCAATGCCAATCGCGAACCACTGTATGAAGCGGTAGGTAGAGCTGTCACTCAGTTTAGTTTCCCAAGACAAGGCAGACAGCCTCACCGCGCACTCAGTGACTTCTTCGCACATGACAGACATGATGTGATCGCTTTAAGCTGTGTGAGTGCCGGAGCGAAGTTTAGTGCGTATGAAAAAGAGCTCTATGATGCAGGCAAGTATCTCGAATATAATCTTGTACATGGACTCTCTGTAGAACTTGCAGAAGCACTTGCAGAGGTAGTCCATAAGCAGATTCGAATGGACCTGGGTATCCTAAAAGAGGATGAAGGTGCAACACTGAGAGATGTACGTATGAATCGTTATCAAGGAGCACGTTACTCATTCGGATATCCGGCATGTCCTGATCTAGAACAGAGCCGTCAGCTCTTTGATCTGTTGAAACCTGAAGAGTATGGGATAGAACTGAGTGAAACGTTCCAGATCGTTCCTGAACAGAGTACTACTGCACTGATAGTGCACCATCCAAAAGCAACCTATTATTCGATATAAATATAAATCTATCATCCCAAACGACCTTGAAAGCGAAGCGTTTCGAGAGGGATGATGCTTTTTGTTTACTTTTTTTAAAAAAGTAAAGAATGAACTTTTATGTCTTCCTGTTCATTTTTTTCTTTGTTGATGTGATAAAGAAAACGAAACGAACCAAAAAAGAAAACACAAATAGCTGTCGTTCTCATTAACTTCCTTTAGATGCTTAAGTTTTAGTTGGTTAAGGCATTATGATTTACTTTAGCAAGGTGGGGGTTGCTGTAAAAATTCAATACCCCATATCTCCACTCCATTAACAAAAATCCACTATAATTATTAACAATCATTTTTATAATAGTAAGGAATAACAATTCATGGTACAAACGATACAAAGTGATATCATAGATACATTGAAGTCAGAGCTCAATGAACACCCGGTCTATAAAGCAGTAGAGAGCATAGAAGATCTAAGATGTTTTATGGAGCATCATGCATATTCCGTGTGGGATTTTATGTCACTGGTGAAGTACCTGCAAGCTGTGATCGCTCCTAGCCGCTCTCCATGGGTACCGCCTAGTGAGCCTGATCTGTGCCGTTTTATCAATGAACTTGTTTTGGAAGAAGAGTCAGACGAGATGCCTGATGGCAAAAGTTTTTTGAGCCATTATGAGATCTATCTGCTTGCGATGGAAGAGGTGGGTGCAGATACCTCTAAGATCAGAACATTTGTAGATACGGTAAGAGCTAAAGGGATAGAAGAAGCTTTGCGTTTGCCTGATATCCCTGAAGCCAGCAGAGCATTTACCACGACAACGTTTAGTTTTATCAATGAAAATGAACCTCACAAGGCTGCTGCTGCTTTGGCTTTGGGTAGAGAACACATCATCCCTGTCATGTTCAAAGGGATATTGAAAAATATGCGTATCAACAAAAAACAGGCACCGATATTCCACTATTATTTGGAAAGACATATCCACTTGGATGAAGGGTTCCACGGCCCTCTTTCTCTAAGGCTCTTAAATAAACTGTGTGAAGAGAATGCACAAAGGCTTGAAGAGGCAGTGGATGCAGCCCAGTCGGCTGTTACTGCAAGGATCGCATTTTGGGATGGTGTGTTAACAGAGATACACAAGCATAAAACTTTTTTGATTCATTGACAAAATAATCCTTTTTTAAATTTGACTGCAAAAAGTTTAAGATAAATTATATTTATTATTAAGCTAAAATATATTTGTTAATTTTTATAATGTAGTTACATTTATCTTGAGGAGGATAGAATGAAAAAAATTTTGGTAATAGGTGTCTTATCTACAACTTTGATGTTTGGAGCAGGTGTTTCAAAAGCTGAGCAGGTGATAACCATGCAAGGCCTTGAGTCAGCAATGGGAATGATCCAAAAAGGATTCTTGCGTGACAATCCGGCGATAATGAAGTTAGGTGTAGAAAGCTTGAAAGAAAAGCTGGTGAGTATCAATTCATTTGTAATTGAAAAGTCTGTAATGGACGGTGATAATTTTGATGCGAAACAATATGCTCAAAAAGAGGTGAAGAACATTACAAATCTTGCTGATAAAATGTTGAAAGATTTTGAAGCGGGAGATAAAGCTTCAGCAAGAGAGACATATGACAAAACTCTGAGCCAATGTATGGCATGTCATACTACTATTAGAAAGTAGTACTTTACATACCTGATGGGTATGTATAAACTTCTATATCTCACGGGAGAATATTTCTCCTATGAGTTCAAAATCCAGATACTCTTTAACGATCTCTTCAGACTCTTTAAGAGGGATACCTATATATGGTTAATCTAAAGAAATGTTATCTCATGACTTGTTTAGACTTGATCAAGCCATCTCGAGCTGCATAAGATACATCTCCTCACCATCTAACACTTTTACAGATAAACTGTTACACTCAGGACAACGTATGTGCATTTCATTTAAGATATGCTCTTTATCACATTCATTACAGTAGATAAGTAACGGTTGTTCTTGTATGATCAGTTCTGCCTCACTGCAGAGGGTTCCTTCTTTAAAGGTATGAAAAGCTGTTTCAAAGAGGTGTATTTCTACCCCACTGAGCACTCCTATTTTGACAGTGATCTTTTGCACAGAAGTTGCATCATTTTCTATGGCATAGTGTTCACACTGATCAAGAAGCGACTGGACGATAGAGTATTCATGCATTAACAGATCCTTGGAAGCAGTTCACCTTTTGGCAGATCAAGATATCTGCTGCTTCCCCATGGTGTATTGAGAATGACTTTTTTTGGTTTTTTTGTTGTGACCTTACCGATCAAACTCGCACTCTGATCATCCTGAAATGCATGCAGCAGTTTGAGCGCTTTATCAACCTGCTCAGGTCTGAGTGCCAGAATAAATGTTCCTTCATTTGCAAAATCAGTAGCTTCAAATCCAAATATCTCACACAATCCCTGTACTTCTTCACTGATTGGGATCGCTTCTTCGTCAAGCTCTATACAGATATTTGAGCTTACTGCCCATTCATTTAATACAGCTGCCAGACCACCCCTTGTCGCATCACGCATCGCTTTGGGTTTTATACCATGATCCAGTAAATGCTTCACTACAGGCCAAAGGCTTTTGCAGTCACTTGAGAGGTTTGATGTGATATCGATGCTTTCACGTTCAGCAAGTATGGTAGCACCATGCCTTCCGATATCTCTTGATACAATGATCATATCATGCTCATCAATATTTTGTGCAGAAATTCCCGGAGTAACCACTTCACCTATACCGGAAGTGGTGATAAAGATCTTATCTATGCTTCCCTTTGGAACGACCTTTGTGTCTCCGCATACGATCTTTGCATCATTATGGGAAAGTTCCTCGGTCATGGATTTGACGATTTTTTCCAGATCGTTGTAATCCATCCCTTCTTCTATGATAAATGCACAACTTACATAAAGTGGCTTGGCCCCCATCATGGAAAGATCATTGAGTGTACCTGCAATGGCAATTTTTCCTATATCACCTCCTGCAAAAAAGAGGGGGCTCACGGTAAAACTGTCTGTAGTGAATGCAATGTTGCCTTTGGTAGTTAAGATGGCAGCATCTTCACTTTTAAGCAATATCTCGTTAGAAAAATATTGATAAAATAGCTCATGAATCAGTTGATTGCTCTCTTCTCCTCCACCGCCATGACTGAGCAATATCTTTTTATCCATTATAACCCCCCATAACGATAGTAAGCATTGCATGCTCCTTCATCACTGACCATACAGCTTCCAAGTGGTGAATTTGGGGTACAAGAGGTACCAAATACTGAACAATCTTGAGGATTCGCCAAACCTTGAAGGATAGTACCGCAGATACAAAGTTTATGATCTTGTACAGGAGCTTTGGGAAGGATATCGGAAAAGATCTTTTCTGCATCAAGGTATGCATATTCCTCTTTTAGTCGAAGTGCTGAGTTTGGAATATCTCCTATCCCTCTCCATGTGAAATGTGCTCTTGGTTCCATATAGGTATCGATCATTTGTTGTGCTTTGAGGTTCCCTTCTCTTGTAACCGAACGTTTGTAGGCGATTTCCACCTCACAGCGTCCCTCATTTTTCTGTTGTATGAGCATTAGAATCCCTTCCATTACATCCACAGGTTCAAATCCGCTGACTACAATAGGGGTCTGGTAGGTCTGGGCAAGAGGTTCATATATCTTTGCGCCGCTGATCACGCTGACATGTGAAGGTCCGATAAAGGCATTGATCTTGGCTTTACCCGGATCCATGATCGCTTTCACTGCAGGAGGTACGAGTACATGGTTGATGTGAAAATAGATATTTTGAATGCATTCATCTAAAACACGTTTGATCACAGCAGCAGTCATAGGTGTGGTCGTTTCAAATCCGATAGCAAAGAAGATCACTTTTTTATCACTGTTTTCTTTGGCAATTTTGATGATATCCATTGGTGTATAAAGTGGACGAATGTCTCTGCCTTTGGCACGTTCTTTTGCAAGGGTGCTTTTGGATCCGGGTACACGTATCATATCCCCTAAGGTACAAAGGATGGTATCCTCCATATTTGCTAAAGCAATCGCATGATCGATGCGGTCTTTTGGCATGATACATACAGGACATCCCGGTCCATGGATGAATGTGATGTTCTTAGGAAGAAGCTGTTTAAGTCCATATTTCATGATCGTGTGCGTATGCCCGCCGCATACTTCCATGATGTGCAATGGTTCACTGAGTTTCTTAGCCTCTTTTTCTATCAAAAGTGCCAATGATTTAATGGTCTTAGGGTCTCTGAATGCATGATAGAGATCTTTTAACTGTAGTTGTTTCATTCTAAGGTGCCGAGACAATTGTCAGATTCCAAGATCGCTTGACGTTTTTCCTCTTCTTCCATCTTTTCAATGATCTCACGGTAAAGCGCAAGGCTTGAGAGGGCTTCTTCTTTATCGATCTTGTTCATTGCAAAGCCTATATGGATAAGGATATAATCGCCTACTATCACCTCTTCATTCATTAGATCAAGGCTAACCTCTCTTTGAACCCCCATGGTATCCACTGTTGCCATATTGTTTTCATCAATTTGGATGACTTTAGAAGGGATAGATAAACACATTACTGCTTAACCTCTCATCATTTGTTTGAACTTGATCCAATCAATTACTCTTTTGATCGTAGCAGGATCTTTGATTGATCCTTCCAGTATATCAACATTGGGTTTGAGCCGTCTTGCAGCTGTTTTGGCTTTTTCGATGTCAAAATCGAAGTGGGGAAGAAGATCGGTTTTGGTAATAAGTACAAGATCCGCCTGTCTGAACATCACAGGATATTTTTCAATCTTGTCATCTCCTTCGGGTACTGAGACCAGTACGATGTTCAGATGACTACCTACATCATAGCTGGCAGGACATACCAGGTTACCGACATTTTCGATAAAGCATACGTCTATCTCTTCAAGCGGCATGGCATGTAAGCCTTTATGGACCATAAATGCATCAAGGTGACATGCTGTTCCAGTCTGTATCTGGTATGCGGGTATGCCTTTTGCTTTGATACGGTCTGCATCACGGTTTGTTTCCAAATCTCCTTCTATAACTCCAAAAGCAAATGCATTGTGATCGGCAATGGTTTCAAGAAGTGTTGTCTTTCCGCTTCCAGGACTGCTCATAAGATTGATCGCTAAAACATGATGTGTATCAAAATGGTTTCTGTTGTGGGCAGCTTCTTGATCGTTTTTATCCAGGATCTTTGTAATGACTTCTATGGTTTTTGCTTCGTTGAGCTGAGGGTTGTTATGAAGGTTTTGATGTGAATGATGATGATCACTCTCTTTTCCGTTAATACTACAGCCGCAATCTTGACACATATTGTTACCTTTTTTTGAGTTATATGATTATAATATCTTTTCACTGAGCGTTTAAAAATGAATCATATTGAGACCTATGATCATGGAGATTCCACCGGCAGTTGCAATGACTTTCTTTACACTGCTTTTGTTATGCAGCAAGGTGGTATTAATTAGATAGATAACTCCGCCAAATCCTACAAAGACGACCATCGCACCTAAAATAAAAGCAATGATCATCACTGCATCGATGGCATGTGTATTTACCACGCTAAGCGTAATAAGCATTCCTCTTACCCCTCCAATCCCCATGAGTGTACCGATACCGAAAGCAGAGAGTGATGAGCGTTCATGATGGTTATGTTCCTTGCCAAACCAGATATGGATATGATGCTGGCCATTATGCACATGTGTATTCAGATGTACACGGTCCAGATAAACCATCATAAGCATATAGACCCCCATACCGATAATGATCAATGCCGCTATAGAGTCTGCATAGGCCAAAATGTCCGGTGATATGGATTGTGAAGAGAGGATCTTTGCAAAAATGTAGAGCATAAGACCATGTCCTACCGCAAAGCTCAGGGTAATGATGAAAGTTCTTTTTTTGGAGCGCCCAATAGAGAAGTCTGCAATGGCACTTAAATGATCCGGGCCAAAGGCGTGTAAAATCCCATACCAAAAAATAATCCACAATCCAGTTTCCATCATTATCCTTTTGGATGGTTACCCAGCATAAGGGCACCCATTACTATATTGTCACTATCCATACTTAACCTAATATTACTATAAAGCGTATAGTTTGGAGAGACGTTTTGATAGGTATGTTTTAAAAGCTGTCTGTTTTCAAATACATTACCACTGATAGTGACACCTTCAATCCCGATATTTGCATAAGCATTTTGCGCCTGCTGTGCAATAAAATCTGCAAGTGAATCGATAAATCCAAAGCTCAGCAGCATATCATCCACTCCTGCCAGTTTAAAACTTATCGCTGATCTGAGAGTCGTGAGTGTGTCAAGATAATACTCTCCATTGCGTTGATGTACCTTATAATCAATCCTAGGTCCTGATTTTCCTCTAAACTCAATGGCATTTGCTTCCAATGCTCCGGCAGCATCAACTATACTGTTTCCATCATAGATGCCAAGTATCATTGCAGCCAGTCCAAAAAGTTCTGTGATAGGCTCTACTGTATTCAGCTCATCAAACTCAAAAAAGTGCAGTTTTTGATAAAGATCCGGATAATGTGTAGAGAAGTTTTGGATCAGCCTTTGTGCACTCTCTTCAATGGAGGCAATAGCAGTGAGTATTTCAGAGGGCTGTTTATGATGACTTTTGAACTTTACCATAGAGGTATATCCGATCTGCGGTGAATAGCTGAAGATTTCTGACTTGGTTTGATGACTTAAATGGACACCCAGCAGAGATCTGTCAAAGAGATCATTTTCCATCATCACAGATGTCAGGGCCGCATGTGCAGGTTCAAAGAACACTTTGCCTTTCTCAGTTAATTCTGATCCCCAGGGTACATAAGTGATATGAGATGAGAGTAAATCACTTGGGTTATCTGTATAGTCTATCTCTATTTTGTCATGGTTATTTGCAGCATAAAAACCATAGGCATTGCATTGTGAAAGAAAAGGCAGCGTTTTGGAATAAGATAGAGGTAAGAGGTCTCTGCCTGTCTGAATGATAAAGGGTTGTTCCATCGCTACTGCGCATCTTAATAGTGGGGGGTTTGATACAAAAACAAAATCAATATTTTTTGATGCAAGTATTTGACTTACGGCCAAGGTGATCAGATCATCGGCTAAGAAGAGAGAATACCAGTGAGATTTCAGTTCATGGTTTAAACGGAAATGTAATTTAGGTTTGAGTCGTAATGAAGGTTTTTCTACCAGAGTCAATGTATGTAGTTCAGAAGGTGTGATCACAAAAGAGTCAGCGATTGCATTCACGTCGCAACAAAGTATACCGTAGTGGGAATCTTGAGAGATCTCATCCAGTGAAAAGGTGCGGTTGGAATTTAGTGTTTGAAACTGCATGACCCTCTTATCCAACAGCTCTTCCACTTTGCTTTCGATAAGTTCGTAAAAATCAGTAGCATGATAGTGATCAAGCCATGCATCAAAAGTGATTTCAGGGTGACTGGAACCGCACACAGAACAATCTCCAAATGTCTGAAGTGTTCTTTGAAGTATACCCTCTTGACATTTTGGACAATAAGGGAGTTGATAAAATCCGGAAGTATCTTCCAAGAACTGATCAGATCCTTTTATTGTTTGGGTTTCACCCAGTCTGTACTCTTTCAAAAAAAGTGATAGAGGAATGCGATTTGAAACAACTTCTGCCAGTTCTTCGAGTGTTGTTTGCTCACCCGAAGCTTCCAAAGTATACTGATTTTCATTTTGAGCAAGATAAACAGGGATCTGTGTATCTCTTTTGATCTCATTGAGTAATCGGGTCATCAGACCGTTATGGTGTGTATAGTGGAAATTAAAGGCTATATTCATCATGCATCTTATAAGAGAGAGGTAAAATATCATCGATAGCTATCTTCTTTTTGATATCCATTTGTATATCCATTGAAGCAAGATGCTCGACTAATATAGATTCTACGGTTACAACAGAATGATAGACTGCATCAGATAGGGAAAAGCTGATAGGTTCTATCACTGTTGGTACAATGCCGATGATCTTGGTAACGGGTCTGTCTCCCACAAGGTCCATCATCGTTAATGTTTGCAGCATCTCCACTTCATGCGCACTTCCCTGCCAGTCAACAGCAGCAGGTATGTCCTCAAAATCAAAGAAATAGACCTCACCTTTTTGAACACCCGGTGCATTGACGGTATCAATAATGATCAAATAGTCATACTGTACAATGACCGGTATAAGATGTTGTGCCAAAGTACCGCCATCCATAAAGTCTACATGATGGTGTGTACTCAGTGTATATTTCTCTTTCATGTAGTTGACGATGTGTACACCTATTCCTTCATCTGAAAATAGGATATTGCCAATGCCAAGGATCAGTATCTTCATCTAGACTACTCTGGCTTTTGCTCTTCAGAGATGAGGTGGTAGTCATATCCTGTGAACATCACATCAAGTGCATTGTGTTTAAAGCGGATCGCCTGCCAGACCACCATATAGATATGGATAGGAACGAAAATGATAAACCCCCACATTACGATATGATGAATCAGCCGTACATATGCTAGTCCTCCCATCCAACTTGCTACAACACTCAGTGGTTCATACATATATCCTGCCAATCCTTGGTGATAGACATTGGCATATAAGATAAGTCCAGTTAGAACTGCCAGAATAATCAAAAGCATGATCATGGTGTAGACGACAAACTGCAGAGGTCCGTAGATACCGCTTTTTTGCAGTTGACCGATAAAAAAATAAGATTTTAGTTGGGTGATCCATGATTTTAAACTCAAAACATCTTTCAGTGAACGGGTTTCAAGTTTGTGACCCTTTCCAAAAAAGAAGAGATAGATTCTGATAACAGCAGCTGCGATAAGAATAAATCCGAAAATATAATGCCACATCTCCCACTGGGCAAACTTCATTTCATCGTATCGTTCTGAAGGAGTGAGAAACGGATCAGCGATATAGAAACCTGTTACGGTCAATACGGTAATAGTAATCGCACGTAACCAGTGCAAGATACGATTTGCACCGCTGTAGACAAACTCAGGATAATAAGTCGGTTTTTGCTCTTTCATGTTATTCCCTTTAACAGGTTCCTACCCCGTTTACAGTACTTACTTTGAAGTCAGCCAGCTCTTTGCCTTTTATATCCATCACATGCACAGAACATGCCATACATGGATCAAATGAGTGAATAATGCGTAACACTTCCAGAGGTTTGGTCGGGTCTTCAAGTTTTAGACCGACCAAAGAGGCTTCATACGGACCGATGATGTCATTTGCATCTTTTGGCCCTGCATTCCATGTGGTTGGGACAACGGCCTGGTAGTTTTCGATCACCCCGTCTTTTATGCGTACCCAGTGGCTTAAGGTACCTCTAGGTACTTCACCTATGAAACGGCCTTTATACTCTAAGGCAGGATCTATCTCAAATTTGGTATAGGTACTTTGATCACTCTTGATATTTTCAATCAATGAATTGAATGTGATGATCGCATGATCTGCGATCACTTTGGTCTGCAGCATTCTGGCTGCCGTTCTTCCCAATGTAGTAAATAGAGCTTCTACAGGAAGTCCGGTGCGTTTTAAGAAAGTATCTACAGCATCTACAACTGGTTTGTTTCCCTTTGCATAGTTGACTAGCATGGAAGCAAGCGGACCAACTTCGCAGCTTTCACCCTCATAGCGCGGTGATTTTACCCAACTGTATTTATCTTTCTCATTGATGATCTTTGCCGGACCATTGACGGTATCCCCATCTATAAAACCTGTATAGTTAGGTATGGTCTCTCCGTTATAAGGCTGTAAGGGTTTATCTCCTTCATACCAAGCATGGGTGACATCTTCTTCTATCTTTTGATCTTCGATAGGATACACTCGGCTCAGGTCACCGTTTTTAATCATACCCGATTCAAATAGATTTTTGTTTCTACTCAGTAAAAAGGCATCTCCTGTCAAGAAGTTTTTGACACCCATACCTCCTAGCACACTCTCTTCAGTACCATACGCTGAGGCTGCCATCACAATGTCGGGATAGTAGGCACGGTCGATAAACTCTTTAACGATCTCATACTTGCTCTTCCACTCTGCAAGACGTGCTGGACTGAGCATGTCTTTTACACTGGTTATACCGCCGACTACCAAGCTTTGTGGATGCGGTTGCTTGGCACCAAAGATAGCGAACATTTGAGCAGCAATACGCTGAACCTCAAGTGCTTTAAGATAGTGTGAAAGAGCAATCAGGTTTTGCTCTGGCGTAAATTTATAGGTCGGATTTCCCCAGTATGCATTGGCAAATGGCCCAAGAGAACCCTTGCCGGAAAACCCTTTTACCTTTTCTTGTACAGCTTTAAGCTCATCTTCTCCTGTAGCTATAGGAAGATCAGTGTATTTAAATGCCTCTTTAGCTGCCAGGGCAGGGTCTGCTTCAAGTGCGGAGAGTATATCTACCCAGTCAAGACCATGCAAATGATAAAACTGGACGATGTGATCATGCATATAAAGAGACTCATTAAGTAAAGATCGGACAAGCTGTGCATTGAGTGGCGGCGTCACTCCTAGTGCATCCTCAACAGCTTCTACTCCTGCTTTGTAGTGTGAATAGGTACATACTCCGCAAATACGCTGAGCCATTAAGCCTGCATCTCTAGGGTCACGACCTTTTAGGATAAGTTCGATACCACGCCAGAGTGTGGAAGATGAGTAGGCTTTTTGAACAACATTGTTCTCATCTATCTCTACTTCGATACGCAAATGCCCTTCAATCCTTGTAATCGGGTCGATCACTACACGTCTACTCATCATCTTCCTCCTTAGATTTGCTTGCAAACAAGCTGGCAACAGCATGGGCCCCGATACCTATCGCAGTAGCAGTTAAAAGTGTTGTACCGATCTGATCGACAGTCGCATTCAATCCCATGACCAAATGTGCATCAATCGGTTTCTCAAGCGGTCCCATCGCATCCCAAAAATCCGGTTCACTACACCCCATGCATCCATGACCCGCACCTATCGGCCAATTGGTATGTTGGTTAAAGCGTTCGACAGAACAGTTGTTGAAGGTATAAGGCCCTTTACACCCTTGTTTATATAGACACCATCCCTCTTTAGCACCTTCATCTCCGAATGATTCTACAAACTCGCCTGCATCAAAGTGACTGCGCCGTTCACATTTATCATGGATACGTTGACCATAGGCCCATTTTGGACGGCTATAGACATCGATCGCTGGCAGTGTGCCAAAAAGAATGAAGTAGACCAGTGTTCCAACGATATTTTTAGAACTTGGAGGACATCCCGGGATATTGATCACAGGGTTTGAGATAACTTTATCGACGCCTTTTGCACCTGTAGGATTTGGGGCTGCTGCCTGGATACCTCCAAAGCTGGCACAGGTCCCTATAGAAAAGATCGCTGCAGCTGATGAGGCTGCATGATGAATGAGTTCAAGTCCTGTACGGGCGTGTGCTCCTACAGTAAGGTATTGTCCGTTCATTGCAGTAGGTACACCACCTTCTACAAGAAGTATATAGCGTCCCGCGTAGTTTTTAATGGCATTTTCCAGGTTCTCTTCTGCCTGCCAGCCTGCTGCTGCCATCAAGGTCTCATGATACTCCAAAGAGACATAATCAAAGATCAGGGAATCAATCGTTGGGGAGTCTGTACGAATCAGTGATTCACTACATCCGGTACATTCAGCTAGATGAATCCATACAAGAGGAAGTCGGTCGGCAAGTTTTACAGCATCTGCCACTAAGGGAGTAAACTGGGCGGGAAGTGCAAGCATTGCTGTGATAGAAGCAGCCCATTTTAAAAAATCACGGCGGTTAATACCGTGTTTATCTAGGATAACTTCTAAGGGCTCTTCTTTCACAGAAGAGAGTTTTGCCAAGGACTCCAGTTGCATTTCTGCCTGTTTGAGCAGTGAATCATAACTATTCATTCTAACCCCCTTGAAATGTACATATCTTACAAGTCTATAACTCTTCTTCTTATATATGAATTAAAGGAAAAGTTATTTTGGTAGTTTTAGTTGTTGCAAAGTATAAGCGATCTGCCCTAATGCAATGGAGCTATCATTTGGGGGGATGTACTGTGGAAAATAGTAAGTGATCTTTTCTTGTCTCAACCGCTGAACCAATTTTTCTACCAATACTTTATTTTGGAAGACACCACCGCTGAAGACAAGAGGAAGCTTTTGGGTATGTGCAATTGTGATGATGATCTCTATAAGGGTATTCATAAACATTGAAACACCTCTTGCCTGATTGTGTTCATAGAACAATGCCTTGATCATTTCGTCATAATATATGATGCCGTTTTCTATATAAAAATGATAAAAATCTGGGATATCGGGATCATAATACTGCTCCATTTTCAAACCGCTTTCCCCATCAAATGAAAGTATCTGTACAATATCAAGTAGACTTGCCACACCATCAAAAAGTCGTCCAACCGATGAAGTATCTATCGTACGAATCTGTTTTTGATAGGCTTGATCGAGTAGTTCCAACTCCTTTGGAGTGAAATGTTTTGCAAGCCTGCTTTGTTTGATCTCTGAAAGATCCATAACATCAAATGCCAGTGATAATGCAATTCTTCTTGGCTCTTGGATCGCTTTGTTTCCACCAAGTAAAACCAATGGTTTAAAGGAGCTGACTCTTGTATAAGAGTAGTCTTGCTCTATACGTAAAAACTCTCCTCCCCATAGTGTACCGTTATCGCCATAGCCTGTACCGTCAAATGCGATACCTAAAACCGGCGTGTGGATATTCTGTTCAAAGAGTACAGATAAAATATGAGCATGATGGTGTTGTACCTGCAGCAGGGGCAGTTTTTGTTCTTTTGCCCAGAACGTAGTAGTGTAGGAGGGATGTTTATCACATACGATCATCTCCGGAGAGAAATCGTAAAAACGTTTAAACGTTTCCAGTGTCCGTTCAAAATACTCCATAGCATCCAGGGAGACAAGGTCACCGATATAAGGCGAGAGGATCACTTGGTCATCAAAGGCTAGGGCAATAGTGTTTTTCTGTTCTGCACCTACGGCTAAAATATGTTTATCCACTTTGAAAGGCAAATGAAAACTACATGGAGTAAATCCTCTTGCCAAACGCAAGAACATCGGACGTTTGTCGATAAGTTGTACCACACTGTCATCCACGGCATTCACAATATCACGGTCCATATCCAAAACATAGTCAACAACCTTCCCAAGTTTTTCAAATAACATCTCTTTGGTGTACACAATAGGTTCACTTTTCAGGTTGGCGCTTGTAGCAATAAGAGGATTTTTAAAGTATTTAAAGAGCAAAAACTGTAATGGAGTATAAGGTAGCATCACGCCTATACGGTCAATTAGAGGAGCGATATATTTTGAAAGAGGGGTATTCTCTTTTTTTTGAACCAAAACAATGGGTTTTTCTTTGGATTGGATCATTGTCCTGTCAGATGATGTGATCATTGCATGTCCTTCAATGCTGTCAATAGTAGGGAAAAGAACGGCAAAGGGTTTAGAAGGACGGCTTTTACGTTGACGCAGTTTACTGACGCTGTTATCATCGTATGCATTGCACATAAGGTGAAAACCGCCTAGTCCCTTGATTGCGATGATAGCCCCTTCTTGAAGTAGAGATGAGACAAATTGTGGGATATTTTCTGTTTTTATTTCCCGGTTTAGATTATCATATAAAGTTAACGTCGGTCCACATTCATAGCAGCTGATTGGTTGTGCATGATAGCGTCTGTTGGCAGGGTCAATATATTCAGCTTCGCATTGATGACACATAGTGAAACGATCCATCGATGTACTGGCACGATCATAAGGTACTGTTTTGATAATAGAGTATCGTGGACCGCAGTGGGTACAGTTGATAGCAAAATATCCATAGCGTCTGTTGGTTGTGTCATTGAACTCGGCAAGACATGCATCACAAAGAGAGATATCCGGTGATACCAGTGCTTTTTTGATGGTACTTCTGCTCTCTATAATGCTAAATGTTTGCTCTTTTTTAAGATGGTTGGTTTCTTTTTTTTCAATAGAATCTATTCTGGCAAGAGGAGGAAGCTCTTTGTAAAGTGTTTTGAAAAAAAGATCGAGTTTTTCTTCTTCTCCCTCGACTTCTATGACTACACCTTGTCCGTCATTTTGTACAAATCCATATAGGCCATATCTAAGTGCAAGCGAGTAGACATAAGGCCTAAACCCCACACCTTGTACGATACCGCTGATATGGAGTATGTTTCTTCGTATCATATAAAGAAGACCTTGATGATTTAACTTTGTTACATTGTGATGTAAGAGTCTCTTATTGTAGCATAACGATAATACGATGCAAAGCGTTCCATGGTACAATTCAAAAAATCATTCAAAGGCTAGGGCATGGAACTAAAAACAGGCAGATACAGACACTATAAAGGCAATGAGTACGAGGTCATTGGTACTGCAAGGCACTCTGAAACAGAAGAGTGGATGGTAGTCTATCGTACCTGTTACGGTGATAAAGGTTTATGGGTAAGACCCTATGAGATGTTCGTTGAAAAAGTAGAGATAGAGGGAAAAATGATAGATCGTTTTACTTATATATGCGATTAGATCCCTTCCATTCTTCTGGCCTCAAAGCTTACCAGTTCACCATCTTCAAAACGAAAAGAAATTTCGATAGGTCTACAGCATACCTCACAGTCTTCGATATACTCACTTAGCTCTTCACTAGGATCAAGTATCATGGATATCTGCTGCCAGCAGTAAGGGCATGTAAAAAAGTGTTCCATTACTCTTCCTTCTTTTTAAATAATTTGGTCAACCGGTTTGGAAGCATACAGAAGTTATCACAGCTGCCGTTTCTTTCACAGTGTGTGATACGGATGTTTCGTATCAGCAACAAGAGAAATCCAAGTGCAATGAGAAGTTGCACCCCTCCGATAAGCCAATGGGAGAGCATAAGGTTTTGAACAGCTAAAACAAGCATGATCACGGTAATAATAAGACACATTGCTTTCTTCTTTTTTTGTGTGATTGTACTATACTTCTTTCTAAGATTTTATCATTATTTGTTCTCAAGAGATTTTATTCTACTTTTTTTAGAAAAAAGTAGACAAAAAAGCGTCACTTCACAAGTGTACTGACGATGCTTTCAGCGTGTTGCTTCGCAATATTGCACGATTTCGCATCTGTACACCAAGTGTTCAGTGACAAGGGAAAGTTTATTTTATAAAGGAATTTTATGTCAGCAATCATTGAACACTTTAAAACACTCACGCAGATACCGCGCTGTAGTAAAGAAGCAGATAAACTCATGGAGTTTTTGGTTGACTTCGGAAATGCGAGAGATTACAGCGTTGAAGTGGATGAGACGAAAAATATTCTGATCCGTAAAGGTTCTCCGAAACTTTGTCTGCAGGCACACTATGACATGGTCTGTATGGGTAAAGCACCGAAGATCGAGACCTATGAAGAGAATGGGTTGATGAAAGCCAAAGATTCCTCACTCGGTGCAGATAACGGCATGGCGATCGCGATGATGATGGTCTTGATGGATAAGGGTGAGGAGCTTGAGTTCTTGATCACCGCAGATGAAGAGGTCGGTCTGATCGGGGCGAATGCTTTATCCTTTGATCTGAAAAGCAGTGTTATGCTCAATGTTGATACGGAAGAAGAAGCGGAAGTCTATATCGGGTGTGCAGGCGGTGTGGATATCAACGCATCTATGCAGGATACGTATATCGATGGCATAGGTGAATGTTATGAGGTAGCGGTCAAAGGCTTGGCGGGCGGACACTCAGGTGTGGATATCGACAAGGGTATCCCTTCTGCGATCAAGGTATTGGGTGAGTATCTGCATGAAGAGGGTGTGACCCAGCTTGTCAGTTTTTATGCAGGAGAACGACGCAACTCTATCCCTGCAAATGCAGTAGCGATCGTCTACTCTGAAAAACCGCTTGAAGAGAAGGGTGAGGTAAAAACAAGAGTTTTAAATGAAAAACCGCAAGTGCTCAAAGAGGGTGCAAAAGCTTTGGAATTGATACATACTTTCAAACATGGGGTACACAGACAGAACAAAGAGCTTGGTATCCCCGATACAAGTATCAACCTGGCGATCATCACCACTGATGAGAAAGGCGGACTACTCATAGAGACCAGTGCACGTGCGATGAGCGCTCAGGGGCTTAAAGAGATATCTGATGAAGCAGTTGAGCTATTTAAATCGTATGATTTTGATGTGAGATTGGAAGACAAGTATCCTTCATGGAAGCCTGATGTGACTGATTTTACGGAACTGGTCAGTGAAGAGGTGAAAAAAGTTTTCGGCAAAAGCAAAATGACGGCGATCCATGCAGGGCTGGAGTGTGGAGTCATATCCGAGAAATATCCTCATATGAAATTTGCCTCCATCGGCCCGACGATCCGCTTTCCTCACTCTACTAGAGAAGAGGTTGATCTGAAATCTGTTGAGAAGACATTTGAAGTAGTGTTAGGGGTCATACAACAAGTAAAATAGTGTAAAAAGAAGAGAGAAATCTATCCAAGTCAATTCCCTCTTGCAATACCACTTAAAACATTATAAAAAACTCCTATATGGAACATTTTATAAGGTTTTCAATGGGTGGTTGTATATTTATGGCTGCAGACGTCGCTATAGCGAATAACCTTATAAAATATGTTAGATTATAAGGTTTTGGTTTTTTGGGGCATCCCATTCCACGCAGTTAACATTGGTTGATGTTCATGAAGCCATCTTTCTATAAAAGTATCGATATTAGTCAAGTTTTTCTCTAGAATATCCCCAAGTTCTTCTATACGTTTGTCAAGACCACTTTTTGTATAGTAAGTTTTTATTTTCTCCTGTGGCATTTTATAAAATATCAAACCTTTAGGAGGAGATAAACGTATCTTGGTTCTGTTATTAGGAGGCAGCTGATACTGTATTCCATCAATACCTTTTAGCTCTTCAACAGAATGGATTTCTGGTTGCAATTTAAATATATTTAAATGTAATTGTATATATTTATCTCCACGTACAATAGTTACTGTGAAGTAAATCAATAATGAATTCTTGTCAATTCGACAAAATTCATACATGTAACCAAAAGGGAAACTTCCAAAGAATGCCCCTTGAAATGGGCTCTTTACAAATCCTTTCTTTTCTAATGTTGGCATTCCACGCTTTAAAAATACTTCTTTTCTTAAATTGGCTAACTCTTTGTTTGATGCCTTATAAAACAAACTCATTCAATCACCTATTAAGAGTATTTGTAAAATTCCCATTCACTTGAAGAGTCATTACGTTCAGCACAAACACCAAGTGGCATTTCAAATAAATAGTTCATTTCTGGATGAAGGCTTACAATTTCACCAAGTCCAACTACTCTGGCATCGCTTTCTGTATGCTCATCTCCACATAAGAATTGCCATCCCCCATCATCTTCGTCATGAGAAACGAATAATATGTCTGCATTTTGATCTAAAACATGTCCACAGGTCAAACATGCTGTGTTTTGATTCTCTTCAAACTTATATTCTGTCATTCTTACTTCCCTCTCTTTTTTGTTCCTATGATGATAATTCAGTTATTAAGAGTATATCAAAAATGTCTTGCTATCAAAACCTTATAAAATATATAACTTTATAAGGTTTTCTATTCCATGTTTTACAATCATATCTTGACCAAAAAAACTGTCAATAAAATTGTTTACTTTATACCTTGAAACTCTCTTTGCTTTTACAGTACTCTTCGAGAAAACATGTTTCGCATTCGGGTTTCAGTGCTTTACATCTGTATCTGCCAAAGAGTACCATCGCTTGATGGAGTCTGTGAAGATCGGTCTTGAACTTTTTGGTCAGTTCCTCTTCTGTCTTGAGAGCAGTCGTTGCATCACTCAGCCCCAAACGGTGTGCGACTCTAAAGACATGGGTATCTACAGCCATGAGGTTGGCCTGTGTATATTCGATCATGACAACATTGGCTGTCTTTTGTCCTACTCCAGCCAGCTTCACAAGTTCTTTTTGCTCCAGAGGTACTTCTCCTTCATAGTTTTCGACCACTGACTGCGCCATTTTGATGAGGTTCTTGGCTTTGTTATTAAAAAACGAACAGGTATTGATATAGGACTTTACCTCGTCAAGATCAGCATTGGCAAGACTTACAGGATCAGGATAGGCTTCAAAAAGCGCGGGGGTGATGATGTTGACACGTTTATCCGTACATTGTGCAGAGAGCATCACGGAAATAAGGAGTTCATACAGGTTACGATACTCCAGTTCAGTGACGGAATCGGGATAATGTTCCAAAAAGAGTGCTTTGATCGCTTCGATTTCTTTTTTGGTTGCTTTTTTGACTTTTGCCACGTCGATGAAACCTCTTTCTAAAAATATTTAAATAAAATATTATCCAAATTAGATTGAGAAGCATCCATTATTAATGTATGATTTACCCAGAATAAGTATACTTCTTCTCATATTTAATTATAAGAAGGAAGAATCATAATGTTTAAATTCGCCAAAACATCACTGTTAGTTGCTGCTGCAGCACTTTCGCTTTCTGCATCAGATGTTCTGTTAACAGTTAACGGAAAAAATATCACAAAGCAGGATGCACAGCTTTTCGTATCTGCGGCTGCTCCAAATGCAAATTATGCAGATCTAAAATCTCAAGAACAGGATATGATCAAAGAGAGGCTGATCGAAAAAGTTCTTTTTAGTGAATTGGCACAACAAGAAGGGATTGAAAATGATCCTGAGTTTAAAAAGAATTTAGAGATGCTTAAATCTGAGTTGGCTATCAACGTTTGGATGAAAAAACAACTGGATAATGTTGTTGTGAGTGACAGTGAAGCTAAAGAATTTTATGAAAAAAACAGCGATAAGTTTTTAGAAGAAGCTACTTTACATGCGAGACATATTTTGGTTGAGTCAGAGCAAGACGCGCAAAAGATCATTGATACATTAAAACCTCTTCAAGGAAAAGTACTTCAAGAGAAGTTTATAGAATTGGCAAAAACACAATCTACAGGACCTTCAGGACCTAATGGCGGCGATCTTGGTACATTTAAAAAAGGACAAATGGTCCCTGCGTTTTCTGAAGCGGTCTGGGCACTGGAAGAAGGTAAGATCACCACTAAACCTGTGAAAACACGTTTTGGATATCATGTGATCTATCTTGAGAAGAAGAATGAGGCATCAACTATGGCTTATGAAGATGTTAAGCCTCAAATTATTGCTACATTAAGACAGAAACAATTTACGACTAAGATCCAAGAGATCGCTAAAGAACTAAAGAAAAAAGCAACGATCATTGATCCGGAAAAAAAAGAAGATAAAAAATAAAAACAAGGAATAAGAATGAAAAAAAATTTAGTAGGTGTGAGCGTAGCAATACTCCTTTCAGTATCAGGTCTATCAGCTGATCCATTAAAAAATTCGTTGATGTCAGCAGGTAAAGACGATACTCCAATGGTAAATTTGGATAATCTAAATTTGGCAAAAAAAGAAAAACAAAGTAGAGCTGGCAGTGCTGTTGTTGCAACAATTAACGGTGAAAACATTACCAAAGAACAAGCAGACAAATATTTGGCATTAAGAACACAAGGACGTGCAACAGACTTTGATAAGTTGCCAAGTAATGAACAAAGACTTGCACTGATCAATGAGATGGCAGTACCGAACTTAGCTGCGATACAAGCACACAAAGATCTAAGTGCTGAGGAAAAGAACGCTGCAATCTCAAGATTTTGGATGCAGAAAAAGCTTTCAACTACTAAAGTGACAGAAGAAGAAGCAAAAAAAGCTTATGATGAATTGACTAAAGCGGTTAAAGAAGCTGCTAAAAAACAATCGAAAGAAGAGCCTAAACTACCGACATTTGAAGAAGCAAAAAGAGAGATCATGTTACAATTGGCACAAGATAAGGTAACTAAAGAACTTTTAGAAAACGGGAAAGTGACACTCAAGTAAAGTAAACTCATTATTACAAAAATCGGGTAAAATACGGCGATTATAATTGATGAAGGAATGAAATGTCTACAAGAGTAATGGATGTGATCCCGGCAGGTGTCGTGACAGGAGATAATCTTACTAAACTTTTTCAGATTGCTAAAGAAGAAGGATTTGCAATCCCTGCAGTGAATGTTGTCAGTACTATGTCTGTCAATGCAGTTATCGAAGCAGCGAAAAAAGTGAACTCTCCGATTATTATACAGTTCTCAAATGGTGGAGCAGCCTATTATGCAGGTAAAGGACTTCCATCAGATGAAGCTGCTATTTTAGGTGCAATCTCAGGAGCGCAGCATGTACATACAGTTGCAAAGGCTTATGGTGTTCCTGTTGTATTGCATACTGATCATGCAGCTAGAAAACTTCTTCCTTGGATCGATGCACTGCTTGATGCAAGTGAAGCGCATTTTGAAAAACATGGTGTACCTCTTTACTCTTCCCATATGCTTGATCTCTCTGAGGAAACCCTTGAAGAGAATATCGCAACATGTAAAGAATACCTTGAGCGCATGTCTAAAATGGGAATGACACTTGAGATTGAATTGGGTGTAACCGGTGGTGAAGAAGACGGTGTAGACAATACCCATATTGATAATGCACTTCTCTATACACAGCCTGAAGAAGTGGCTTATGCATATGAAGAGCTTGGTAAGATATCTGACAAGTTCACGATCGCTGCATCTTTTGGTAATGTACATGGCGTGTACAAGCCTGGAAATGTTGTATTGACTCCAAAGATCCTTGATAATTCTCAAAAATATATCCAAGAGAAGTTCGGTACTGGTGAAAAGCCGGCAAACTTTGTATTCCATGGTGGATCAGGTTCAGAACTAGCTGATATTCGTGAAGCGATCGGGTATGGGGTGATCAAAATGAATATCGATACCGATACACAATGGGCTTTCTGGGATGGTGTAAGACATTATGAAGCAGAGTACCATGACTATCTTCAAGGACAGATCGGTAACCCTGAAGGTGATGAAAAGCCGAACAAGAACTACTATGATCCTCGTAAATGGTTGAGAAGAGGTGAAGAGTATATGGTTGCAAGACTTGAAAGAGCATTTGACGATCTAAATTGTATCAACAGAAATTAATAGCCTCACCCTTACAAACGATTACTTTTGAAGGTCACTCTTTTTATCTAAAAAGAGATGACCTCCTTCATCCGGATTTCTCGGGAAATAAAGCACGAAAATTTTACTACTTTCTAACACATGATTTTCCAAATATCAAGAAGATAGTTTCTTACGGTTCAGCACAGTCCAATGCGATGTATTCTCTCTCAGAGCTGGCTAAGATGAGAGGCTGGGAGTTTGAGTATTATGTGGATCATATCGCAGAGTATTTAAAAGAAAATCCTCACGGTAACTATAAAGCAGCACTTGCAAATGGGATGGTTATCAAAGAACAGAACATAGTAAGTAAAGAAGATTTTGACAGTAGTGTATTGTTTATAGAAGAGGGCGGTAGACAAAAAGAAGCAGAGTACGGAATCTGTATTTTAGCCGAAGAGATCATGGAGTGGCAAAAAGAAAAAGGAATAGAAAAGCTCAATATCTTTTTACCCTCGGGTACAGGTACAACAGCACTTTTCTTACAAAAGCACCTCTCTTCTAATATCATTTATACTACACCGTGTGTTGGAGATAGTGAATATCTTAAGAGTCAGTTTTTAGAGCTGGAAGCAAACGAACAATATCATCCGACTATTTTGACTTTGGAGAAAAAGCACCATTTTGGCAAGCTTTATAAAGATAATTATAAAATTTGGCTAAAATTACAACAACAAACGGGAGTTGAGTTTGATCTGCTTTATGATCCTTTGGGATGGCGTGTTTTATTGGCACATCCGGAGGTTCTTTCTGCTCCGATACTCTACATTCATCAAGGTGGAGTGTTGGGGAATGAAAGTATGCTCCCTAGATATGAAAGAAAATATAAGGATATATTGTGAAAATTTTTTACAGTAGTGATGATACATTTGAAGCAAATTTTGCCGAGCTGTTAGAGCGTGGCAAGATGGACATCGAAGGGGTAACCGGTATTGTTAACGGACTTCTTAAAGAGATCAAAGAAGAAGGAAATACTGCACTCAAAGCTCAAATAGCAAAGTTTGACAGATGGGAACCTCAAAGTGATGAAGAGCTGATGGTATCCACTGAAGCTATGGCAAAAGCATACGATTCGATCGATCCGAAACTTCGTGATGCCCTCCACCTTGCGTATGACCGTATCGAAGCTTATCACCAAAAACTTATGCCAAGTACTTGGATGGATGAGGATAAAACAGGTTCAATCCTTGGTCAAAAAGTAACCGCAGTAGATAGAGCAGGGCTTTATATCCCTGGGGGTAAAGCAGCGTATCCAAGTTCACTACTGATGAATGTAATTCCTGCACAAGTAGCAGGAGTCGAAGAGATCGTAGTATGTACACCTACACCTGATAATGAAATCAATGAATTATTGCTTGCTGCATGTCACCTTTGTAAAGTAACAAAGGTTTACAAAGTAGGTGGAGCCTCTGCAATCGGTGCAATGGCATACGGAACTGAGACGATCCCAAAAGTAGACGTGATCACAGGTCCTGGTAATATCTTCGTAGCAACAGCAAAGAAGCTTGTATATGGTGAAGTAAACATTGATATGATCGCAGGGCCGTCTGAGATCGGTATCCTGGCTGATGAAAGCGCTAGAGAAGACTATCTTGCTATTGACCTTCTCTCTCAGGCAGAGCACGATGAAATGGCAAGTTCGATCCTGATCACGACTGACAGTGAACTTGCAAACAAAGTCAGTGACAAGGTAGAAGAATTCCTTGGAACACTTTCACGTGAAGCGATCGCAAGAAAGTCTATCGAAGAAAGGGGAGCGATCATCGTAACAAGTAGCATGGAAGAAGCTATCGATCTTATGAATGAGATTGCACCGGAACACCTTGAGGTTGTGACTAAAGATCCAATGAGCCTGCTTGACAGTATTAAACATGCAGGAGCGATATTCCTTGGAGAAAATACGCCTGAGCCTGTGGGTGATTATATCGCTGGACCAAACCACACGCTTCCTACAGGTGGTACAGCGAAGTTCTATTCTCCGCTAAGCGTGGAGCACTTCATCAAAAAATCATCGATCATCTCTATGAGCAAAGAGGGGATCAATGCAATAGGTGAAGCATGTGCCCTGATTGCCAATACAGAAGGGTTGACAGCGCATGAAGAATCTGTAAGGATTCGTTTAAGAGATTAATGTCTAAAAGACAAGATTTTCTCAAGAATAAATATTTCTCCTCATTGCCACTCTCCTCGGGTGGAAATGCATACTTCAATTTATATTCCGGTAACCATCTCATGATATAATAAGTAATAATGATTGAGAGGTATATTTCATGAATCTAGTCGAACGCATCACTACTCCATTTAGTTCACTAAGTGATAAGCTCAAAGATCAGATCGATCTAGCCATACAGGAAAGAGCAGTATTGGCACTGAAGTCAGAACTTACCATGAGACACAAGAGCTTTGATGACTACAATGATGAAGAGTTAGAGATAATGCTAGCTGAAGAAAAGAGAAAGATCACAGACTCTTTGAAGACAAAATCTCTTTTTGCAGTATTAGCACTGCTTGGCATTAGCCTACTCTAAGGTGTAAATATATGGTAAGACAGGTTAGATCACTCATACTTTGGACACTTATCTATCGCTTCCGTAGGAGGCTTACATTCGTAGCGGTATTGCTCTCTATGGTATTGTTATCACAATGGATCTATGGAGATATTGTTGAGTATCTGCGGCTTTCAGAGAATGTAGCGTATCTGTCGTATGTATTGGTAGGCAAGTGGATACTGATCTTTTCCAATATTGCTATATCAGCTTATCTGATACTCACCATGTTTCGCAAAGAGGAAAAAACAGATAAAAAGAATAAATCAAAAGAAAAGAATAGAAAACAAGAGGTCATAACAGTAGATACATTGACTGAAAGAGAGCGATCTTTTTTAACACGAAAGTTACGTACAAAAGCAGAGATTTTAATGGATAAAAAATAATTTATTGATTGTTTTAAAATAAGTGGCGCGGCGGACGAGACTCGAACTCGCGACCCCCTGCGTGACAGGCAGGTATTCTAACCAACTGAACTACCGCCGCACCGAAAAATATGGTGGTCGCTACAAGACTCGAACTTGTGACATCTACCTTGTAAGGGTAGCGCTCTACCAACTGAGCTAAGCGACCAATGATAATGTGTATAAAAATGGTGACCCATCATGGATTCGAACCATGGGCCCACTCCTTAAAAGGGAGTTGCTCTACCAGCTGAGCTAATAGGTCACCTAAAAAGTGGCGCGGCGGACGAGACTCGAACTCGCGACCCCCTGCGTGACAGGCAGGTATTCTAACCAACTGAACTACCGCCGCACCGAAAAATATGGTGGTCGCTACAAGACTCGAACTTGTGACATCTACCTTGTAAGGGTAGCGCTCTACCAACTGAGCTAAGCGACCAATGATAATGTGTATAAAAATGGTGACCCATCATGGATTCGAACCATGGGCCCACTCCTTAAAAGGGAGTTGCTCTACCAGCTGAGCTAATAGGTCACCTAAAAAGTGGCGCGGCGGACGAGACTCGAACTCGCGACCCCCTGCGTGACAGGCAGGTATTCTAACCAACTGAACTACCGCCGCACCGTAATCTCACATATTAATTTGAGCTTAAATTATACTCACCTTAACCTTAAATTAAGACAAGATTTTAATGGTGGTCGATACACGACTCGAACTTGTGACATCTCCCTTGTAAGGGTAGCGCTCTACCAACTGAGCTAAGCGACCGTAACTGTTTAATTTGGCGACCCCTAGAGGATTTGAACCTCTGTTTCTGCGATGAAAACGCAGCATCCTTGGCCACTAGATGAAAGGGTCATCTAGATCCAAACAGTCATAAATTAAATGGTGACCCATCATGGATTCGAACCATGGGCCCACTCCTTAAAAGGGAGTTGCTCTACCAGCTGAGCTAATAGGTCATGTTTTTACTCATTCACTTGCGAATAAGTGGACGGAATTATAGCTTAGAATATTTTTAATGTCAAGAGTTTTTGAAAAAAATATTAATTTACATTTTTTTCTAATAATTCAATGGCAAAAGTAGTTGCCTGATCCTGTACCTGATGTCTATCTCCTTTAAAGAGACAATGATGTACCTCATTTTTACCATCAGGTGTACGAAGTCCTATATAGACAGTGCCCACAGGCTTGAACTCCGTTCCACCAGTTGGCCCGGCTATGCCTGATACTGCCAGGGTATAATCAGAAGCTGCCATTCTTTCCATCCCCTCAAGCATATGTTCCACACACTCTTTACTCACGGCACCTTTGGTCTCGAGTATTTCTTTCGGGACTCCCAGCCATCGCTCTTTGATCTCGTTGGCATAGGTGATACAGGAACCATGCAATATATTTGAGGAACCTGATACCGCAGTAAATGCAGCTGCGATCCGTCCGCCTGTGCAACTCTCTGCAAAACTAACGGTTTGGTTTCTCATACTTAGCGTTTTTATAAGATTTTCTACGGTTTTTTCTAATTTTTCCATAAATGAAGTATAGCATAGATATCGCTATAGCAGTCTATGGGTGGGTTTAATGGATTTTTGGGTACAATCACGAGATAATTATCACGAGGCTAGACCTCATTAAGGTGTTATCACAGATGGATTTTAAAGAGACGTTACTCCTTCCGAAAACAGACTTCCCGATGCGTGGAAATCTCCCAAATAATGAGCCACAAAAATATAGTGCCTGGTTTGATGCCGGTATTTATGAGCAGATGAAAGCAAAACGTGCCGGTGCTGAAATGTTCACTTTGCATGACGGTCCTCCGTATGCAAATGGTGATATCCATATCGGACATGCACTTAACAAAATACTCAAAGATATCATTCTCAAATATAATTACTTTCAGGGTAAAGCAGTACGTATGACTCCAGGCTGGGACTGTCATGGGCTGCCAATTGAGCAGAAAGTCGAAGAAAAACTCGGTAAAGAGAAAAAAGAGGCAATGCCGACAGAGAAGTTCAGAGAGCTTTGTCGTGAGCATGCAGCAAAGTTTGTCGATATCCAAAGAGAGGGATTTAAATCTTTAGGATGTATTGCTGACTGGGATAACCCGTATGTAACAATGGACTTCAAATTTGAGGCAAACATCTACAGAACGCTTTGCGAAGTAGCAAAGAGAGGGCTTCTGGTTGAGCGTCATAAACCGATCTTCTGGTCATGGGCTGCACAGACAGCACTTGCAGATGCAGAGGTAGAGTATGAAAATAAAGAAGATTACTCTATCTACGTACATTTTGAACTCAGTGATGCAGCTAAAGAGAAGATCGGAGTTGAGGGTAAAGCAGGTCCTGTGATCTGGACAACCACCCCTTGGACACTGCCTGCAAACACAGGTATCGCGATCAACCCTGAAGAGATGTATGTACTTACAGAAGATGGACATATCATAGCCGAAGCCAGATATGATGCTATGATCGAAGAGGGAGTAGTAAGCGGACATGCTAGTAGAAAGATCGCTGCTAAGGAGATGGAAGGACTTTTGGCGATCAATCCGCTTAATGGACGTAGTTCAAAAATCGTTCTTGGTGATCACGTAACAATGGATGGCGGTACAGGGTGTGTACATACTGCTCCGGGGCATGGTGAAGATGACTATAGAGTAGGACTTAAATATGGTCTTGATGTCGTGATGCCTGTGGATGAAAGAGGATGCTATGATGAATCTGTGGTAGGTCTCCATCTTCTTCCAAACCCTCAGGAGTTTGTTGGAATGCATATCTTCAAAGCGAATGAGCCGATCCTTGAACTACTTGGTGAGAACCTACTAAAACAAAGTAAATTCGTTCACTCTTATCCACACTGTTGGAGAACGAAAAAACCTTTGATCTATAGAGCAACGAACCAATGGTTTATCTCTGTAGACGATACGGCAAAAGGTGAAGATAAATCACTTCGTCAAACAGCACTTGATGCGATCGAAGATGTGGCTTTCTTCCCTGCTTCAGCGAAGAACAGACTTAAGCCGATGATCGAAGGACGTCCTGACTGGTGTATCTCCCGACAAAGAAGCTGGGGTGTACCGATCGCATTCTTTAGAAGTAAGAGTACTAAAGAGGTGATCCTTGATGAAGATGTACTTGAACATATCGCATCGTTCTTTGATGAAAAAGGTGCAGATGCTTGGTATGAGATGAGTATTTCTGAGCTATTGCCAGAAGGAAGCAAATATAATCCTGATGATCTAGTGAAGATCAATGACATTCTTGATGTATGGTTTGATAGTGGTTCTACATGGAATTCTGTGATCAAAAGCGGTAACTATGATGCAGGAGAGTATCCAGCATCTCTCTATATAGAAGGAAGTGATCAGCATAGAGGTTGGTTCCAGTCTTCACTGCTTCTTTCTGCAGCGGTTCAAGGAAAGTCACCATATAAGACACTTATCACTCACGGATTTACCGTGGATGAGAAGGGTGAAAAGATGTCTAAGTCGAAGGGGAACGTTGTAGCTCCGGACAAGGTGGTAAAAGAGTACGGTTCAGAGATCCTCAGACTTTGGGTAGCACTTTCTGATTATCAATCAGATCTGAAGATCTCGGATAATATCTTGAAGCAGACAGCGGAGCAGTATAGAAAGATACGTAATACCTTCAGGTTCTTGCTTGCAAACGTCGATGACCTGGATGCAATCGTGCCGGTTGAGTCGTATGGAGAGTTGGATAAATGGATCCTTGCTAAAGCAGGTGAAGTATTTGCTTCGATCAAAGCCTCTTTTGAAGCAAATGACTTCTTAAAAGGATTTGCAATACTTAACCACTTCCTTACAAATGAACTTTCAGGTATCTATATGGATATCTGTAAAGACAGACTCTATTGTGATGCAAAAAATAGTACAACAAGAAGAGCAGCACAATCGGCAATGGCATTGATCGCTAAGTCAATGTTAGGTCTTGTAGCTCCGGTACTGACCTATACAACTGATGAGATCTTGGAGTATGCGCCTAAGATCTTTAAGGGAGATATGGAAAGTATCTTTGATCTCGTGTACGAGGATCTGCCGGTGGTGGAAGTACCGTTTGATCTTTCATCCCTTATGGATATTAGAGAAGGATTCTATGAAGAGGTAGATAAACTCAGAAAAGAGAAGCTTATCAAAGCAACATTGGAGCTTGAACTGGTTGGAGATATCGAAGGCTTTAACAGTGAAAAAGATATGGAAGACTGGTTTGTGGTATCGGCAGTGAAGTCTAGTAGTGAAGGTGAGAAGTTAGCTAGCTTTGAAGTAGATGGTAAAACATATAGTATTCATAAAGCTACTGCGTGTAAATGTCCTAGATGTTGGAAGTTTGTATCAGCAAGCGAAGAGGAAGTTTGTGCAAGATGTGCTGAGGTAGTAAGCTAATGTTCGATCTAAGCCAGCCTGTACCAAATGAAGTGATCATTGGATCGATCGCTATTATTTTTGTATTGGTAGCTGTAGGTTTAGGTATCGTAGCGTATTATAAGAAGAAACTAGGAAAGTAAGGAAGAAAGAGTGATCACATTAAAAGAAGCATTAACTAAATCCAAAGAAGAGTTAGCCCAACTCAGAGCTGAGCTTGAAGAAAAAGCAAAAGCATCAGATATCAATGCTTATGTAGGATTTGAAAGCTCAGGTGAAGGTGTACCTATCTTGATCAAAGATAATATTCAAGTAAAAGGGTGGTCTGTTACGTCAGCATCAAAGATTCTTCAAGGGTATATTGCTCCTTATGAAGCAACTGCGATCAAAAATCTGAAATCAAAGGGAATGATGGCATTTGGTAGAGCCAACATGGATGAGTTTGCAATGGGTTCAACAACTGAAAGTTCATTTTACGGTATCACTAAAAACCCGCATGACACAAGCAGAGTACCGGGAGGTAGTTCGGGTGGATCAGCTGCAGCCGTTGCAGCAGGTATCGCTATTGCTGCACTTGGTTCAGATACGGGTGGATCGATCCGTCAGCCTGCAGCATATTGCGGTGTGGTTGGGATGAAACCGACTTATGGTCGTGTAAGCCGCTACGGTCTTGCAGCATATGCTTCAAGCCTTGATCAGATCGGACCGATCACACAAAATGTGGAAGATGCTGCTATTTTGTATGATGCGATCAAAGGACACGATGAGAAGGACTCAACTTCAGCAGACTTTGAGATCGAGGATATTGCAAACAATATGGATCCGGATAGAAAATTAACTATCGCAGTGATAGACAATTATATTTCTGAAGCAGATGAAGATGTTCAGAAAGCCTATGCAGATACTGTAAAATCTCTGGAAGCAGCAGGGCATACTGTTGTACATAAAAATATGCAGAATACAAAGTATGACATTGCTACTTATTATATTCTTGCAACAGCAGAAGCAGCAACAAACTTGGCAAGATTTGACGGTGTAAGATACGGAGCCAGAGCTGAGTCAAATACCACTGAAGAACTATTCTTTAATACAAGAAGTGAAGGTTTCGGTGAAGAAGTGAAACGTCGTATCCTTCTTGGAAACTTCGTACTTTCATCAGGGTTCTATGATGCTTATTATCTCAAAGCACAGAAAGTAAGACACCTTATTCAAGATGAGTTCAATGCGATCTTTGATGAGTGTGATCTTATCCTTTCTCCTGTTGCACCTTCTGTAGCGCCAAAGATTGGGGCAAATGAAGATCCGCTAGAGATGTATAAGAGTGATATGTATACGATCGCGATCAACCTTGCAGGTCTTCCTGCTATTTCACTTCCTGTAGCTAAAAATGATGAGGGTATGCCGGTTGGCTTACAGCTTATCGCTAAAAAATTTGATGAAAAAACTCTGTTCGACGGTGCTCTAAGTATGGAAAGAGCCGTAAATTACCAAAAATAAGAAAGGATCACAATATAATGAACATCAAAAAAAGAGCACTTACGTTTGAAGACGTACTACTAGTCCCGCAACACTCTACAGTTCTTCCAAAAGAGGTAAGTATCAAAACAAATCTTACTAAGCGTGTAACACTCAATACACCAATCGTATCTGCAGCAATGGATACAGTAACAGAGTATAGAGCAGCGATCGCGATGGCACACCTTGGAGGGATCGGTATTATCCACAAAAACATGGATATCGAATCTCAGGCAAAACAGGTTACTAAGGTAAAAAAATCTGAGAGTGGTATTATTATTGATCCTATTTATATTGCTCCTGATAGAAGTGTGGCAGATGCGGATGCATTGATGGCTGAATACAGAATCTCCGGTGTTCCTGTTGTAGATGCAGAGATGAAGCTTATCGGTATCATTACAAACCGAGATATGCGTTTTATCACAGATATGACTCAAAAGGTTTCTGATGTGATGACTCCTGCACCACTGATCACTGCAAAAGTAGGTACGACACTTGATGAAGCGGCAAAAATGCTTCAAGAACATAAAGTTGAGAAGCTTCCACTTGTTGATGATAATGGTGTACTTCAAGGGCTTGTTACGATCAAAGATATTGAAAAGCGTGAGAAGTTTCCAAATGCAAATAAGGATGAGCACGGACGTCTTAGAGTAGGTGCGGCAATTGGTGTAGGGCAATTGGATCGTGCCAAAGCATTGGTAGAGGCTGGTGCAGATGTGATCGTACTTGACTCGGCACATGGTCATTCACAAGGTATTATTGATACGCTAAAAATGATCAAAGCAGAGCTTGATGTAGATGTGATTGCAGGGAATATTGCTACAGGTGCAGCTGCAAAAGACTTGATCGAAGCGGGAGCAGATGCAGTAAAAGTAGGTATCGGGCCTGGTTCAATCTGTACGACTCGTATTGTTGCAGGTGTAGGTGTGCCTCAAATGTCTGCAATCGATGAAGTAGCGCAAGTAGCAAATGCTATGGGTGTACCTGTAGTAGCAGACGGTGGTATCAAGTATTCAGGTGACGTGGCTAAGGCATTGGCAGTAGGTGCAAGTTCAGTAATGCTTGGTTCAGCTTTAGCAGGTACTTATGAAGCACCGGGTGAGATGATCCTCTTTAACGGTAGACAGTTCAAAGAGTATAGAGGTATGGGAAGTATCGGTGCAATGACTAAAGGAAGTACTGATAGATACTTCCAAGAAGGTACGGCAGCAGACAAACTTGTTCCAGAAGGGATTGAAGGACGTGTACCTTATAGAGGTAGAATTGCTGATGTAATCCACCAGATGGTAGGAGGTTTAAGATCTTCTATGGGTTACTGTGGTTCAAAAGATGTCAAAACATTCTGGGAAAAAGCAGAATTTGTTGAGATCACAAGTGCTGGACTCAAAGAGTCACATGTACATGATGTAACGATCACTAAAGAGTCTCCAAACTATTTTTCATAAGTATAAAATATCCAAAGTATTACTTTGGATATTTATTTTTTCTTTTCATTATATATAGATTTTAAATTCATAAAAAAACTGCAAAATTCTCTTCACTACAAGCATTCAAAAGCTATAATTGACTTAATATTATCAGATAAGGAACTCTAATGAATCAACAAACCTTGGCAATCCATGCAGGATATGAGAAAGATGCACAAAGTACTATGGCAGTACCTATCTACCAAAGTACAGCCTATGAGTTTAGAGATACAGAACATGCAGCGAATCTTTTTGAGTTGAAAGAACTTGGAAATATCTATACAAGGTTGATGAATCCGACAACAGATGTATTTGAAAAACGTTTTGCTGCGCTTGAAGGTGGAGCGGCTGCAATTGGTACAGCATCAGGTATGGCAGCGATATTTTATGCAATTGCCAATGTTGCTGAAGCCGGTGATAATATCATCGTAGCAAAACAGGTATATGGTGGTACAACGACACTTACAGGACATACGATCAAAAGATTCGGGATCGAGACGCGCTACTTTAATGTACAAAATCCTAGTGAAATTGAAGAGCTGATTGATGCAAGAACAAAACTGGTCTTATTTGAAAGTATCACAAACCCAAGTATTGATGTAGCGGACTTTGATGCTATCACTGAGATTGCAAACAAGCACGATATTTTGACATGTGTAGACAACACTGTTGCTACTCCAATACTTTGTAACCCACTGCAACTTGGATGTGATATCGTAGTACACTCAGCAAGTAAATATACCACAGGACAAGGGCTTGCGATAGGCGGCGTCATCGTAGAGAGAGAAAACCTTGTAGAAAAGATCAAAGATAATCCGCGTTACTACCACTTCAATGAACCTGATGAAAGTTATCACGGGCTTATCTATTCTGATTTGCCGTTACCGCTATTTACCCTAAGAGTGAGACTTGCATTGCTACGTGATCTTGGTGCAGCACCAAGTCCGTTTAACTCTTGGCTTTATATTCAGGGACTTGAGACACTCCCACTACGTATGAGACAGCATTCGGATTCTGCATTGGCTATTGCGAAATTCCTTGAAGCGCATCCTAAGGTTAAGAAAGTAAATTATCCGGGTCTTGAATCAGATCATAACTATGTCATGGGGCAGAACTATTTCAAGGGCGGACATAGTGGATTGTTGTCATTTGAAGTAGAGGATAAAGCAACAGCTCAGAAAATTGCAGATTCTACAAAAATCTTTTCACTTGTAGTTAATATCGGTGATAGCAAGTCTATCATTACCCATCCTGCATCTACTACACACCAGCAGCTTTCAGCACAAGAACTTATTGAAGCAGGTGTTCCGGGTGGACTAGTAAGACTCTCAATCGGTCTTGAAGATACACAAGACCTGATAGATGATCTAACAGCGGCACTTGGGTAAGATCTACGACTCTATAACAAAACTGTGGGCTGATCTGCCCACTTTAATAAAAGTAAAATACGATAAAATAGCGCTAATAATAAATCCGGTAAAAAGCAGTCAATGAAAATCGAAACAAAAATCGCACATTTTAGCAGCCCCCTCTATCTTGAAAGCGGACGTATCTTGGAACCTTATGAGATCGCCTATGAGACGTATGGAGAGCTCAATGAAGATAGGTCTAATGTAGTTTTGGTTTGTCATGCGCTGAGTGGATCTCACCATGCCGCAGGTGTTTATGAAGGCGATAGAAAAGCAGGATGGTGGGATGGTCTGATCGGTGATGGTAAAGCAGTCGATACGACTAAATATTTTGTAGTCTGCAGTAATACGATCGGATCATGTTTCGGAAGCACCGGACCGATGAGCGACAACTATCCAAGTCATGAACCATACCGTCTTAAATTCCCTGTAGTAACGATCAAGGACATGGTACGTGCACAGATGCAGTTGCTTTCACATCTTGGTATTTATCATGTGCGTGCAATTATAGGCGGATCAATGGGTGGCATGCAGGCGCTTCAGTTTGCCGTAGATTATCCGAATTTTGCAGATGAGATCATTTCTCTTGCCGCAACCTACGCAACCCGCCCATGGACGATTGCATTTAACAAAGTAGCCATGGAAGCTATCCGTAAAGACCCTAGATTTGAGCATGGGAATTATGAGAGAGGCGCTTTTAAAGAAGAAGGGCTTGACGGGTTAGCCATCGGCCGTATTGCAGGGCACATTTCGTATTTGTCACCGGAGACAATGGATAAGAAGTTCGGACGTAACTATGTGAATAATGATGGACTATTTGAACTCTTTGGCCGGTATGAAGTAGAGCGTTATATGGAATATAACACTGCAAACTTTTCACGAATGTTTGATCCTCTCAGTTATCTTTATATCGTTAAAGCGATCAATACGTTCAATCTTAGCAGAGGGTACGACTCCCTGCATGATGCAATTTCCCGTATCAAAGCAAAAGTTCACTTGATCAGCTTTGGAACAGACTACCTCTTCTTCCCATGCGAAATGGAACATATCGCAAAGATGATGGAAAGAAACGGTCAGCCATTCAGCTATAAAGAGGTAGAAAGTGACTATGGGCATGATGCTTTCTTGGTAGAGCTAGATAAGTTTGAAGAGGATATAAGGAGAGTCTTGTCATGAAAAATGAAACTTTTGAAGAGAAGTTAGAGTATTCCAAAACATTGCTTGAAAAGCTTATGAAGCCTGATATCACATTGGAAGAGTCCGTCAAACTGTATGAAGAAGGGCTTACTACGATCAAAGAGGCACAAAAGCTGATCGAAGAGGCAAAGATTAAAGTCTCAGTAATTGAACAGTCCAATCAAGATGTGAGTGATGAGTAAACAACTTGTAGTAGCTGCACTCCAACTACCTACACTTGGCATGAATGCAACAAGGTTGGAGTTTTATCTCAAACAAGCACACCAACGAAAAGCAGATGTGATGCTGCTTGGAGAATATGTTCTTAATCACTTTTTTAAAGAGTTTGAGAAGATGTCAAAAGCAATGCTCAAAGAGCAGACTCGTAAACATACAGAACTTTTAAAACAACTGGCTAAAAAATATGACATTACTTTTATCGCACCGATCATTCTGACCAAAAAGGATGGGTTTCATAAAACCATAGCAAAGGTCACACCTAAAAGTATCAGCTACTATGAACAGCAGATATTGCTTCCATATGCTCACTGGAATGAAAAGAAGTTTTTTGCCAACAATACAACCGATCAACTTGAACCACCGATGAGTTTTTCAATTAAAGGGTTCAAAGTGATGGTCATGGCCGGTTTTGAGCTTCACTTTGATTACTTTTGGCAAAAAGTGACAGATAAAAAAGTAGATCTTGTACTTTTACCGACTGCTTCAACCTTCGGTTCTCATAACCGCTGGAGAGAGATCATAAAAACCAAAGCTTTTTTACATGGCTGTTTTATATTAAGAGCTAATCGTTTGGGAGAGTATCAGGATGATGACGTAAAGTGGAGATTTTACGGTGATACTATGCTTGTAAATCCTGAAGGTGAAGTTGAGATGATGCTTGAAGACAAAGAGTCTATGCTGGTTGAAGTCATAGATAAAGTTGAAGTAACAGAACATCGAAAAGCATGGGAATTTGAGAAAGAATTGAAAGGACGGATATGATACAAGGGATGGTAACGCAAGAAGAGTATTTCAATCGTCAGATTCAGCTATGGGGCTCAAACGTACAGCAGAACCTCCAGAAAAAAAAGATCGCGATTATAGGTTCGGGAGGACTTGGGTGCAGCCTGGCAATGGCCCTTGGTACTTCAGGCATCGGTGAGATACATATGGTGGATTTTGATACGGTTTCTGATCATAATATTCACCGGCAAATTGCATTTACACTTGAGGACGAAGGGAAGAATAAGGCCAGATCAGTAGCCCAACTCATCGAGAAAAAAAATCCTTTTGTCAAAGCCGTAGCTTTTGAAATGAACTTTGAAGAGTTTACAGGTATGGGAAATGGATATGATCTGATCCTGGATGCAACGGATAACCTTCCCACAAGAGGTCAAATTGACAAGTTTGCCAAAGAAAATGAAACACCTTGGATCTATGCCAGTGTAGAAGAGTTTAACGGTCAAGTCTGTTTCTTTGAAGCATCAAGCTTTCAAGTCTTTAACCTTTCTGACCATAAGCCGGGAGGTATAGCTGCACCGATCGTTATGCATATAGCATCCCTACAGGCAAATCTTGCACTCAGATATCTTGCAGGATTGCCTGTTGTAAAAGATAAGCTTTATTACCTTTACTTTAACGGCGAAGGCGAATTGATCACTCAGAAATTTGGAATGCCGACAGCGTAAAGATGTTAAAATAACTAAAAAGGAGAATGAGATAATGAAATTGAAATTAATTTTTTTTGCACTGCTTTCACTCTTTTTGGTTAGTTGTACACAGGAGACTCAAAACTCTTTGAGCCGTTCTTTGCAGAATTGGACAGGAACAAATGGAGTACTTGATGTTTATGCTGGAGACAAGCTGGTACATCGCTTTATCAAAATCGATAAACTTTCCACGGCATATGGGACGAATGACAGTAAAATGAGACCTTATCGTTATGGATACGGAATTGATGATGTCAATTTTAATCTTCAAAAAGATCCGGGAGAACAGAAGGTTTATTTTGAATTTTCTGATTACTCGACTTCCTATATCTTTTATGAAAGAAATACAAAATAAAAAAACAGAAAGGATAGAATAGAATGAAAGAAATCTCAACAAAAGACGCACCGCAGGCAATAGGACCTTATTCTCAGGCGATTGAAGCAAATGGTTTTATCTTTACATCAGGACAAATCGCATTGAAACCGGATGGAACATTGGAGTCAGGTGATATAGAACATCAAACACATCAAGTAATGAAAAATCTTTACTATGTACTGGAAGCTGCGGGTGCGCACTTTAACGATGTAGTTAAAACAACAATCTTTTTAGCAAACATGAATGACTTTGAAAAAGTGAATGAGGTATATGCGCATTATTTTGGTCTGCATAAACCTGCAAGAAGTACAGTTGCAGTGAAAACGTTACCTAAAAATGTGCTTGTTGAGATAGAATGTATAGCGTTGGCAGGTGCAAATTACACATACTAGCAGGAAAATAAGTTTAGTTTAAAATTAAATTAAAACTTGTTTGGGTATAATCACGAACTTTTAAAATTAGTAGTAAAGGGTTTGCAATGTACGCAATCATTAAAGCAAGTGGCCAGCAGTTCAAAGTAAAAGAGGGTGATATCATCGCTTTTGACAATATGAATCTTGAGCCAAAATCTGCAGTAGAATTCAAAGAAGTTCTTGCAATCGACAATGGTGAACTAACTGTAGGAACTCCTTTTGTAGAGGGTGCTGTAGTTAAAGGTGAAGTGATCAACGAAGGTAGAGATAAAAAAGTGATCATTTACAAAAAAAGAAGAAGAAAAGACTCTAAGCTAAAAAGAGGTTTCAGAAGAGACTTTACTAGAGTAAGAATTACTTCAATCGCATAATTAAGTAAAGAAGGAGAAGAAATGGCACATAAAAAAGGTCAGGGATCAACTCAGAATAACCGTGATTCAGCGGGACGTCGTTTAGGTGTTAAAAAAGCTGGTGGTGAAGCGGTAGTACCGGGAAATATCATCATTAGACAAAGAGGTACAAAAGTAAGACCAGGTAATGGTGTTGGTATTGGTAAAGACCATACAATCTTCGCAATGATCGAAGGTGTTGTTAAGTTTGAAAACCACACTGCTAAACAAAAGAAAGTATCAGTAGTACCTGCATAATTCTTAATACTTCTGTCTGGCTTTTTGCCAGGCATTTCTGTCAAATTCAATTTTCAATCACTCTTTCATTTTCATATAGCTAACTTACAGTTTTATGAGATTATAGATAGTATTTTATATGTTTTATATACCCTCTTCATTATAACTATTTTTTGATTTTGGATATAATTCTACAATTTATTGATTTTCATGATAGTTTGAGAGATTTTCATATATTTAAAGGTTTTTATAGATGTTTGTAGATAGTGTAGAGCTTACTGTAAGCTCAGGTAAAGGTGGAGCGGGATGTGTTTCATTTTGGACAGAAAAATTTGTTGTAAAGGGAGGACCTGACGGTGGTGACGGGGGCCGTGGCGGTTCAGTCTATTTTATAGTAGACAACAATACCGATACACTCTCCGCACTTCGTGGGCGTAACCATATTAAAGCGGAGAATGGGAAACCAGGAGAGGGACGTAAAAAATATGGACGTAAGGGTCAAGATACGACGATTATCGTACCACCGGGAACCACTGTAGTCGATGTAGAAACGGGTGAAGAGCTTTTTGACCTACTTGAAGAGGGTGAAAAGGTACTCTTTCTAGAAGGTGGAAAAGGCGGTCTTGGAAATATGCACTTTAAAAATGCAAGTAACCAAAGACCAACATATGCACAACCTGGTTTGCCGGGTATTACCAAACATGTCAGACTTGAGATGAAAATGGTTGCTGATGTAGGATTAGTTGGGTATCCAAATGTAGGGAAGTCGACACTGATCTCTACGCTCTCAAATGCTAGACCTCAAGTAGCTAACTATGAATTTACTACATTGACACCTAAACTGGGCGTAGTTCAGGTCGGGGATTTTGATTCATTTATGATGGCAGATATTCCAGGAATCATTGAAGGTGCAAGTGATGGTAGAGGATTAGGTTTAGAATTTTTACGTCATATCGAGAGAACCAAAACACTGCTTTTATTGATAGATGCAGCAAATTATAGAGAGATGAAATATCAATATGAGTCATTACTCGTAGAATTAGAACGGTATTCTGAAAAGCTGGCTCAACGTAAGTTTGCTGTAGCAATAACTAAAACGGATACTTTTGCAGTAGAAGAAGTGAATAAACTCACTGAAAAATTTTTGAGTGATATCGGTTTGAGTGCAAATAAAACACTCAATAAGTTTAAGGCAAATCCAGAGTACAGTTCATATGGATTTGAAAAAGACTTTGGTGTAAAACTTCCTCAACATGAGCCTCTATTTGTTATTCCGATTTCTTCGGTAACACACTTAAATACTGAGGCATTGCGTTATACTTTGAATGATTTTGTTAAAGCAGTTAAAGAAGAGGAACAAGAGGAGGCTTAATGAGTCGTGTCGTTATCAAAGTAGGTTCTCATGTACTTACTGAGAATGGAATGATCGCAAAACGTCGTATGTTAGCACTTGTAGAGTTGATCACAGTGTTGAAATCGAATGGATATGAAGTGATATTGGTTAGTTCCGGTGCGGTAGCTGCAGGTTATACGAAACTTCCTCTTGATCGTAAGTCTGTGGCAAACAGACAAGCACTTGCAGCAATTGGCCAACCCCTACTGCTTAAGATGTATCAAGAACAGTTTGATATATTTGATATCTTTTGTTCTCAGGTACTTTTGAGCGCTGATGTATTCGAATCGGAAAAACCAATAGCACATGCGAAAGTAGCAATAGATACGCTATTGACCAATGGAGTTATACCGATTATCAATGAAAATGACACAGTAAGTATTGATGAATTGGTTTTTGGTGACAATGATAGACTTTCGGCACACGTTGCACACTATTTTGATGCAAATTTACTGGTGATCCTTTCGGATATTGATGCTTTTTATGATAAGGATCCAAATAGGTATGAAGATGCACAAAGGAGAGCAGTAGTAACTGAATTACTTCCAGAAGAACTTGAAGCAGAACATACACCTAATAATGAGTTTGCGACCGGCGGAATCGTTACAAAACTACTCTCAGCAGATTTTTTAATGAAACATAATAGAGAGATGTTCCTTGCTAGCGGATTTGATCTGAGTGATGTAAAGTCTTTTCTTATAGATAAAGTGCATCAAGGTGGAACACTTTTTACAACAAACAAATAAGGGAGACTATGAGTTACAAAATTGTATATATGGGAACCCCACATTATGCTAAAGAGATATTAGCAACTTTGATTGATGCAGATGATATGGATGTAAGTCTAGTGCTTACCCAGCCTGATCGGCCTGTGGGTCGTAAAAAAATACTTACCCCGCCGCCTGTCAAAGTTTTGGCGGAGAAACACGATATAGAAGTACTACAGCCAAACAGACTTAGTGATGAGGGAATTGTAGAAGCTATTACAGCACAAAAACCTGACTTTATCATCGTAGCAGCTTTTGGACAATTACTCCCTAAATCCGTACTAGATATCGCTCCATGTATCAATCTTCATGCTTCATTGCTTCCAAAATATAGAGGAGCATCTCCTGTTCAACAGTCACTGCTTAATGGAGATAAAGTAACAGGTGTTACTTCGATGTTGATGGAAGAGGGGTTGGATACGGGACCAATGTTAGAAAAGATAATGTTTGAGATCCCGCAAGACATGAGACTACATGCATTGATGGAGCAACTGACAAATGATGCATGCACACTGACTCTTTCCACAATTAGAAACTTTAATGACATTACACCTGATGCACAGAATGATACTGAAGCAACTCTGTGTAAAAAAATAAAGAAAAGTGATGGTGAAGTAGATTTTGCTGATGCCCAGATACTTTATAATAAATATCGTGCTTTTGAAGGGTGGCCGGGGATTTTTGCCAGCAACGGTACAAAGTTTGATGAGATAAGCCTGGTTGAAAGTGAAAAGGAACACAAAGCCTTTGAACTGCTCGGCTTTGAAGAGGATAGTGTCATTGTAGGTTGTAGTAAAGGATCTGTTAAGATCGGAACGATTCAGCCGGCATCTAAAAAGCCTGTCGAAGCTAAAGCATATTGTGTAGGAAGGGGGATAAAAGTTGGAGATCATATCATTTGATATACTTCCTTCTACGCAAAAGTATATTATTGATGAACTAAAATCAGGTAGACTAAACCCTCCTTGTGCAGTTATTGCTTACGAACAGAGTGCCGGCATTGGTAGCCGTGATAATGCATGGAGTGGCGGAAAAGGTAATTTCTTTGCTTCTATCGCTATTTCTTTAGACCAATTACCTTCTGATCTACCTTTAAGTTCAGCATCTATATATTTTTCATATATTATGAAACAAGTTCTATTGGAATATAATGAAAAAATATGGTTAAAATGGCCCAATGACTTCTATTTAAATGATGAAAAAGTAGGCGGAACCATCACAAAAAAAATAGATAAAATATTAGTGTGTGGAATTGGAATAAATTTAAAAAATGAACAAAATGCCTATAAGGCCCTTGGCATCGATATTCATCCGGAAATATTACTCGAAAAGTATCTTTTTGCACTGAAAAAATTTCCAAAATGGAAGGATATCTTTAGTGAGTATCAGGTAGAATTTGAATTAAGTAGAAGGTTCTCAGTGCACGTTGAAAACCTCAAAAAGAGCCTGTCAGACGCTATATTAGAGGAAGATGGCTCATTACTAATTAATGGGAAGAAGGTGTATAGTTTACGATGAGTGAAGTAATAAGTATTGCCAATCAAAAAGGTGGCGTCGGAAAAACAACAACTGCTGTAAATTTAGCAGCTTCGTTGGCACAGAAAGATAAAAAAGTTCTTCTTATCGATATAGATCCTCAGTCTAATGCAACGACTAGTTTAGGGTTTACTAGAGGAGACTATGAGTTCAATGTCTATCATGTATTGATAGGAAGTAAAAAGTTCTCAGAAGTGATACTGAAAACTGAAATAAAAAAACTTCACATCGTACCTTCAAATATCGGCTTGGTTGGGATAGAAAAAGAATTTTATTCACCAAAGAAGAAAAATAGAGAATTGATCCTAAAAGAGAAGATCAAAGAGATTGCAGATAGATATGACTATATCATTATTGATTCGCCGCCTGCACTCGGTCCTATTACCATTAATGCACTCTCTGCATCAGATTCTGTTATTATCCCGATTCAGTGTGAATTCTTTGCATTAGAAGGACTTGCTCAGTTACTGAATACTGTTAGTCTTTTGAAAAAAACGATTAATCCTAAACTGAAGATCAAGGGATTCCTGCCTACAATGTATTCAAATCAGAATAACCTTTCAAAGCAGGTGTTAGCAGATCTAACACACCATTTTAAAGATAAACTCTTTCACATTAGTAAGAGTAAAGAGTGTATCGTTATCCCTCGTAATGTTAAAATAGCTGAATCACCAAGTTTCGGTAAACCTATATCTGAGTATGCAGCAAGTTCCAAAGGTTCTGTAGCTTATAGTGAACTCGCAAACGTTATTATCAGGAACTAGTGATGGCATTAGGAAGAGGATTGGGGGAAATACTCTCTGAAGTGGAAGAAGCGTATGCCAAGGATCTAAGTTCGATTGATAGTTCAGAACTTGAAGCACAAGGTGCAAGAGTAGCTGAGATAGAAGTCTCTACTATATCGCCAAACCCGTTTCAGCCTCGTAAACACTTTGATGAGAAGGCACTTCAAGAGTTAAGTGAGTCGATCAAAGAGCACGGACTTCTACAACCTATTGTAGTAATTGAAAAGGGTGATGGATACATGCTTATTGCGGGTGAACGTCGTTTACGCGCACATAAACTTGCTAATCTCCCAGTGGTCAAAGCTATAATTGCCGATGTTGATATCGACGATATCAGATTGCGTGAACTTGCACTGATTGAAAATATTCAAAGAGAAAACCTCAATCCGATAGAGCTGGCGAACTCTTATGCCGAGCTTATAGAAGTACATGGGATAAGACATGAGGATCTTAGTGATATAGTTCATAAAAGCCGTTCTCAGATCACCAATACTATGCGTCTTCTGACTCTAAGTGATTATGCACAAGAACAGTTAGTTGAAGGAAATATTTCACAAGGCCATGCTAAAGTACTTGTTGGCTTGGATGCACTAAAACAAAAAGTAATTATTGATAGTATTGTAGGACAAAAACTCTCTGTGCGAGAAGCTGAAAATATAGTCAAAAATTATAAAAACAATAATGAACAAAAATCAAAAACACAAGCACAATCTACATTCATGGATGACTATAAAGCAGCGATAAATGCTGCATTACCTTTTAAACATAAGATAAAATCAAAAAGTGTAGAAATTAGTTTCAGCTCCTCTCAAGAAATTGAAAACTTTTTATCAATCCTCAAAAAAGCATAAGATTTAACCCACTTCTCATGTGCTAAATGGTAAAATAGCGCGAAATTACATGAGGAGTTTGAATGCTTGACCTACATTTACCGTTAATGTTGTTTGTCTTGGTACTATTCATCACCCTAATTGTTCTTTTAAATAATATGCTATTTCAACCACTGATCAAGTTCATGGATGACAGGGATAACTCTATAGCAAAAGATTTGGAAGCGGCAAAAGGATTGAGCGGTAATACCGATGAACTTAACGCTAAAGCAGATGATATTCTTAGCAATGCTAAAGCTGAAGCTGCAGCGATTAGACAGAAAGCAATCGATGATGAAAAGGCATTGGCTGCGAGTAAAGTCGAAACTAAACAGAGTGAGCTTGAACAAGAGTATGCTAGCTTCGTTGAAAAACTAGCAAGCAATAGAGAAGAGCTTAAGAACTCACTTCTTTCACAGATGCCTCTTTTCAAAGAGAGCTTAAAAGCTAAGTTTAGCAAACTATAAGGAGGAATGACAGAAATGAAAAAATTGGCACTATATGCACTATTTTTGGTTCCGGCTGTTGTTCTTGCATCAAGTGGAAATGCTGGTGAGAGTCACTACTTCCAGATTACTGGTAGAGAGACAGACTTTGTTCCAAGATTGGTAAACTTCATTATTTTTGCCGGCTTGCTTTACTATCTATTGGCTAACCCTATCAAAAATTTCTTCAAGGGAAGACAAGCAGGGATTGAGTCTAGACTTAAAGAGATTGAAGAGAAACTTCAAGCTGCTAAAGATATGAAAAGAGAGGCTGAAGAGCGTGTTGAAGAAGCAGAGGCTAGAGCTGCTCAAATCATTGAAGATGCAAAAAAAGAAGCTGTAATTCTTGCAGAGGGTATTGCTCGTGCAAACGAGACTGAGCTAAATGCAATGCAAAAACAGTTTGATGAGAAGCTTGTTTTAGAAGAGAAAAAGTCTGCTAGAGAAGTGATTGATGAAGTTCTTGGCGAAAGCATCACAAACGATGACATTATGCTCGGTGAGTCTAAAGTTATTGAAATTGTGAAGAAGAAGGTGGCATAATGGAAGAACTAATTGCTAGAAGATACGCACAGGCACTCAGCGCTGTAAGTAAAGATGTAGCAGAAGATGCTGCACTACTCAGCACATTATCAGAAGTAATCTGTAACAAAGAAGTGATGAATGCTTTGACATCACCGATTATTGCAGCTGAGAAAAAAACTGATATGGTGTTGAAAGCATTGGGTGACAGTGCTAATGCAGCGATGAAAAACTTTATCAAAATTCTTGGTGAGAATAAAAGATTGGATCTTATTCCGGTAGTATCAAAAGTTTTGAATAAAGAGCTTCAAAAAAAGTCTAATCAATATGAAGGTGTAGTAAAAAGTTCAAATCTTTTAGATGATGCAGCTTTGGCTGACCTTGAAGAGACACTTAAAAAGTATACAGGTGCGACGATCAAATTGGCTCAAGAGAAGTCTGATTTGGACGGAATACGTGTAACGGTAGATGATTTGGGTATTGAGGTAAACTTCTCTAAGCAGAGAGTTAAAGAACAACTTATCGATTTCATCAAGAAATCATTGTAGTTATCAAATAGAAAGGAGTAGCAGTGGCAAACAAATTGCAAGCAGATGAGATTAGTTCGATCATCAAAGAGAGAATCGAGAACTTTGAGATTGATGTTGATATCAACGAAGTAGGTAAAGTAGTAGGTATCGCTGACGGTATCGCAACAGTATACGGTCTAAACAACTGTATGGCTGGTGAAGTAGTTGAATTTGAAAACGGTGCAAGAGGTCTTGTACTTAACCTTGAAGAATCAAGTGTTGGTGTAGTTGTACTTGGTTCATCAAAAGGTATCAGAGAAGGTATGAGCGTAAAAAGAGAAGGTTCTCTTCTTAAAACACCAGTAGGTGATGCACTTCTTGGTAGAGTTGTTAACCCACTTGGTGAGCCAATGGACGGTAAAGGTACTGTTGAAGCAACAGAGCACAGATTTATCGAGGAAAAAGCACCTGGGATCATGGCTAGAAAATCTGTACATGAGCCGCTTCAAACTGGTATCAAGTCAATTGATGCACTTGTTCCAGTTGGTAGAGGACAAAGAGAGCTTATCATTGGTGACAGACAGACTGGTAAAACAACTCTTGCAATCGATACTATCATCAACCAAAAAGGACAAGATGTTGTATGTATCTATGTTGCGATCGGTCAAAAACAATCAACTGTAGCAGCAACTGTGAAGAAACTTGAAGAGCATGGTGCTATGGACTATACAATCGTAGTTAACGCTGGTGCAGCTGATTCATCTGCTGCTCAGTTCCTTGCACCTTACGCTGGTGTAACAATGGCTGAGTACTTCAGAGACAACGGTAGACATGCAGTAATCTTCTATGATGATCTTTCTAAGCATGCAGTTGCATATAGAGAGATGTCTTTGATCCTAAGAAGACCTCCGGGCCGTGAAGCATACCCAGGGGATGTTTTCTATCTACACTCTAGACTTCTTGAGAGAGCTGCAAAACTTAACGATGAACTAGGGGCAGGTTCAATTACTGCGTTCCCAATCATTGAAACACAAGCAGGTGACGTTGCGGCATATATCCCGACAAACGTAATCTCTATTACTGATGGTCAGATTTTCCTTGAAACAGACCTCTTTAACTCTGGTATCAGACCGGCAATTAACGTAGGTCTTTCAGTATCAAGAGTTGGTGGTGCTGCACAGATTAAAGCAACAAAACAAGTTTCTGGAACACTTAGACTTGACCTTGCATCATTCAGAGAACTCCAAGCATTTGCTCAGTTCGCTTCTGATCTTGATGATTACACAAGAGCACAGCTTGAGCGTGGTCAAAGAATGGTTGAAGTACTTAAACAAGGGCCATATGCTCCAGTAGCGATCGAGAAACAAGTAGTGATCATCTTTGCTGGTGCAAACGGATTCTTGGATGATATTCCAGTTGGATCTGTTGTTAAATTCGAGGCTGAATTGATGCCATTCATGGATGCGAAGTATTCAAACATTCTTGAAAGCATTAGAAATGAAAAGAAAATCTCTGATGATGCAGATGCAGAGTTGAGAAAAGCGTTAGAAGATTTCAAAGCATCTTTTCAAGCGTAAGAAAGGCTAATTATGGCTAATTTAAAAGATATCAAGCGTAAGATTTCGAGTGTTAAGAATACTCAGAAAACGACTCGCGCGATGAAGCTTGTCTCTTCTGCTAAACTTAGAAGAACAGAAGAATTGGCAAAAAGATCTAGAGTCTATGCAAACAAACTTACTGAGCTTCTCAATGAGATTGCTCAGAAGATGCAGAAGAACAATGTAGATGGTCTGGATAATGTTTACTTTAAGGATGCTAGTAATCCAAAAGTGGTTGACATTGTTTTTATCACTGCAGATAAAGGTCTTTGTGGCGGCTTCAACGCACAGACGATCAAGAGAGTAAATAAACTGTTGGCTGACTATAAAGCTAAGAATGTAAAAGTACGTCTTAGAGCTGTAGGAAGAAAAGGTATTGATTACTTTAAATTCAACAATATTGATATGATGAATGAAGTGATTGGTCTTAGTGCCTCACCAAACTACGCGGATGCCGCAACTCTTATCAATGAAGTTGCTGAATCTTATGTAAGAGGTGAAACTGATAAGATCATTATGATTCACAATGGATATGTGAATATGATCACTCAGGAAGTCAGAGAAGTGCAAGTACTACCGGTAGATCCTTCTACATTGAAGCTTGACCAAGTTTCAACTTCAGAGCTTGAAGTAGAACCGGATGAGGATGATACACTTCTTGAAGCATTAGTGAAGCGTTATGTAGAATATACAATGTATTATTCACTGATTGACTCACTTGCAGCTGAACATTCTGCACGTATGCAGGCAATGGATGCAGCTACAAGCAATGCAAAAGAGATGGCTAAGAAGTTGACTGTGAAGTACAACAAAGCTAGACAAGAAGCGATTACTACTGAACTCATTGAGATTATCAGTGGTATGGAATCAATGAAATAAGAAATAAGAGGAGAAGTAATGACAGGTAAAATTGTACAGGTCTTGGGTCCGGTTATCGATGTGGATTTCACAGATTACCTACCAGAGATTAATGAAGCATTAGAAACATACTTTACAGTTGATGGTAAAGAGCAAAAATTGGTATTGGAAGTTGCAGCACAACTTGGTGATAACAGAGTTAGAACAATTGCAATGGACATGAGTGAAGGTTGTGTAAGAGGTCAAGAAGTTAAAGCAACTGGTGACTCAATTAAAGTACCGGTAGGTGAAGAAGTTCTTGGACGTATCTTCAACGTTGTAGGTGATACTATCGATGACGCTGGTGATGTTGATGCAAAACAATATTGGTCAATCCACAGAGATCCACCTCCATTTGAAGAGCAGTCAACTAAGACTGAAGTATTTGAAACTGGTATCAAAGTTGTTGACCTTCTTGCACCATATTCAAAAGGTGGTAAAGTTGGTCTATTCGGTGGTGCTGGTGTTGGTAAAACAGTTATCATCATGGAGCTTATCAACAACGTTGCGATGAAACACAGCGGTTACTCTGTATTTGCTGGTGTTGGTGAAAGAACACGTGAAGGTAACGACCTTTACCACGAAATGAAAGAGTCAAACGTACTTGACAAAGTTGCACTGTGCTACGGACAGATGAGTGAACCACCGGGAGCAAGAAACAGAATTGCCCTTACTGGTCTTACAATGGCTGAGTACTTTAGAGATGAGATGGGACTAGATGTTCTTATGTTTATCGATAACATCTTTAGATTTGCTCAATCAGGTTCTGAAATGTCAGCACTTCTTGGACGTATTCCTTCAGCAGTTGGTTACCAACCGACACTAAGCAGAGAGATGGGTGCACTTCAAGAGCGTATTACATCAACAACAAAAGGTTCTATTACTTCAGTTCAGGCTGTATACGTACCGGCAGATGACCTTACTGACCCTGCACCGGCTTCTGTTTTTGCTCACCTTGATGCAACGACAGTACTTAACAGATCAATCGCTGAAAAAGGTATCTACCCTGCGGTTGATCCACTAGATTCAACTTCAAGAATGCTTGATCCTCAAATTATTGGAGATGATCACTATGGTGTTGCAACTGGTGTTCAGAAGATTCTTCAGAAATATAAAGATCTTCAGGATATTATTGCGATTCTTGGTATGGACGAACTTTCTGAAGATGACAAACTTGTTGTACAAAGAGCAAGAAAGATCGAGAAGTTCCTTTCACAACCATTCCACGTTGCTGAAGTATTTACTGGTAGCCCAGGTGTATATGTTACACTTCCTGATACAATCGAAGGGTTCAAAGGACTTATCGAAGGTAAATACGATGATATGAACGAAGCTGCATTCTACATGGTAGGAAATATGGCTGAGGCGATCGCTAAAAACGACAAGATTAACGCTAAGTAATCCTTAGCGCTTGTCTACTAAAGGATTATTATGGAACTTATGAAGCTTGAGATCGTTACACCGAATGGTGTAATTTTTGATTCTGAAGTAAAGCAAGTCACTTTACCAGGTAGTGAAGGTGAATTCGGTGTTTTAGCTCACCATGCAACTTTGGTTTCACTACTTGAAGCAGGTGTAATCGTTATTGATAAAGCAGATTCAAGTGAAGTAGCAGTAGCTATCAACTCTGGATATGTAAAAGTTGATGAAGAGAAGACTACATGTATCGTTGATGGTGCTGTAGCACTCTCAGGTGAAGATACAGATCTTGCAAAAGCACTTGAAGAAGCAAAAGCGTTACTTAAAAGTGCGGAAGCTTCTAGTACTGCTATCGCAACAGCGGTAAGCAAAGTTGAGCAAATTGGAAAGTCTCTCTAACGTGAGTTCTCTTCTTACTTATTTCATAGAAAGCAGTGCAATTACAATCTTTGTACTGCTTTTGCTTTCAGCATATTTCATAACAGCATTTTGGGTTTTTTTTGATAGATATTATATGCTAAATAGGCGTGTAGCTGTAGAAGCTAGGTCTCTTAAAGCACTCTATACCGGTCAATCTAATAGTGTAAATACTACATCATTGATCTATACTTATCTTTCTCGTGTAAATAAACCTAATAAAGCAATACTTGAAGCGGCATCTTCTGATGCAGTACGTGTTTCTACTAAAGGACTGACAGTTCTTTCAATCATAGCATCTACTTCACCGTTTATTGGATTATTCGGTACAGTGATCGGTATTCTTGAAACATTTTCAAATTTAGGCAGTCAAAACAGTGCCTCTTTGAGTGTTGTAGCTCCTGCTATTTCTGAAGCGCTTATTGCTACAGCAGCGGGGATTGCAGTAGCAATTTTTGCTTATACGTTTCATCTTATACTGAAGCGTAAAGCCTATGAACTCTCATCGCTTCTCTCCTCTCAGGCAGAAGTGATATTATCACAGGTTAACGAGGAGTTGTAAATGTTTCAATGGGATGAAGATCCGGATTTGAACATTACTCCTTTAGTTGATGTAATGCTTGTCCTTATGGCTATACTGATGGTAACAGCACCGACAATTACTTTTCAGGAACAGATTACACTTCCAGAAGGTTCAAAGACTGTAAAAGTAGAAAAACCGAAAACACTGACAATCCGTATGGATAAAGATCAAAAGATATATCTTGGAAAAGACACCTATAAACTGGATACATTTGCTGATGACTTTGTCAATCAGTCAGCAAAACTGGACAAAAACTCTGAAGTCTATATACGCGCTGATGAGACTCTTAAGTATAAAAATGTCATGTACCTCCTCAAAACTGTTAAAGCGGCAGGATTTGAGAAGGTGTCTCTTATTACACTATGATTGAAAATAGACTTCCAAAGTATTTGACCGGTTCATTGGCATTTGGTATATACTTTATTATTATCGGTCTGCTTGTTTTTTATTTCAATACAAAAACTTCTCAAGAGAGTAAGCATTATGTTAAGAAAAACCAGGAACGTATCCAAGTTGCTTTTTCTACTCCTGAACAGAAAAAGAGTGATATTCAGAAACCTAAAAATCAAGTAACTCCTCAGCCAAAGCCACAGCCTACACCAAAACCAAAACCAAAACCTATAGCAAAGCCAAAGATCCAAGAAACAGTAAAAAAACCTGTGGAGCAAAAAAAGGTGATTAAAGAGCAGGTGGTTAAAAAGGTTGATAAAAAACTGGTTCAAAAAGATGTGAATATTACTAAACCTAAGAAGGTCAATAAACCACAGAGTCTCTTTGCCAATGTCAGTTCCAGCAAGCCTGTAGAAACAAAAAAGGTTACTGAAAAGCCAGTAGAAAAAAAACCAAATCTTGATATTGTTAAAGTCAAGGAGAAGAGCAGTGCTGCTGAGCTTTTCTCTAATTCATTAAAGGTACAGCAGAGTAGTGACAGAGGTATCGAGGATGAGTATCTTGCAAACATAGAAGAGAAACTTAAGGGCTGGCCGGCCCAAAGTGACTATGTAGGTGAAAAAGCACGTGTAATGCTCGAAGTAGAACCTTCTGGTAGATTTACTTTTAAAGTTATATCTGCTTCAAATATCCCTGAGTTCAATGAGGGACTCAATGCCTATCTCAAACAGCTACAACTCTTTGGATTCGGTCCACACAAAGGGAATAGGGCTTATAAACTTGATGTAGAGTTTATCGCTACTGAATAGCAACTAATTACTTTTGTTTTTACTGATTTCCCAATAATCCTCAAATAATGCGATAAACATAATACTGCAATAATATCAGAAGGGAAGATTGTCATACATAATCTACAAATCAACATATATTACTTTGATGTTTATCTATTTATCTTATTTCACTATTTACAAAAGGAAATATATAAATGTTTGATCGGGCATTTATCGCCATAATACTTATTATTGTTATATCAATTATTGTGTATCAAACGGCTTCTATGCCTATAGCAAATGTTTTGTTAGCAATACTCTTTTCAATAGGGGCTATACCACTTTATAAAAAATGTCAAAATCGTAGAAAAAAGCCGATCAAGAGAACCTTCTGGAGAAATTATTGGTATGATATAAAGTGTACATTGATAATGATTCCCTATGGTATTGGTGTAGCCGGATTTATCGTATGGATTTCATAAAATGTGTTAATTTGTCCTATAATTTCAAGGATCAATACTATAGGTATCATCGTAAACTATTTCAATTCCAGGTTCATCATTCTTGTATGGTGGATAACCCATTACTTGTACGGTAGTACCGACATCTGTCCATGTCCAGAGTTTTTGGGCGAAACCGTTTTTCATGCGGATACAGCCATGTGAGAGTGGGTATTTCCCAACTGTACCGAGGTGCATAGCAATACCATCATAGGTAAGGCGAAGCATATAGTGCATCTTCGCTCCGCCATTGGGTTTGGGCCAGAGATTTGATTTGTGGGATATCTTTTTCTCCAGTACTTTGAAGGTACCTGTGGGGGTACTATGCTCTTGTACACCAGATGAGATAGCTCCCTTGAAGAGTAACTCATCATCTTCATAAGCATAAGCAAGCTGTTCATCAAGATCAACAAATATGAGTTTGTTACCTGCATAGATATAGGTACTGAGAAACAGTAATGACCAGAGTATAATAGTTTTCATAGAGTGATTATATCATAGTAGCGAACGAGGAATGAGAACTAAATGAAGAAGTGCTATGCACATGATGCATGAAATCAGTGCCTAGTAGCTAAACTTCGAAAATAGGACAAAGATCGATAATATCTTTTAATTCATGATAGTTTATGCCGTTGGTATTTGCGACAGGTTCATTGGTAACAAATCCTCCAGCCACATTGACGCCGCTGTAGATGGCTTTATCATATAAGACGGCATTACGCCATCCCATATCTGCAATACGTTTGGCGTATTTTATCGTAGCGTTGCTAAGGGCCTGAGTAGAGGTCATTGGGTAGTTCCCCGGGATATTTGCCACACAATAATGTAACACACCATCCACTTCAAATACCGGGTCATCATGTGTGGTTGGCCGTGAGGTTTCGATACACCCACCCTGATCGATGGAAACATCTACAAGGATAGCTCCTTTTTTGCATAAAGAGAGCATCTCTTTTGTAATGAGTTTAGGAGCTCTTTCGCCTGTGATATAGACTGCACCGATGAGGATATCAACCGTGGGTAATATCTTTTCAAGATTATACCGATTGGAGTAGATTGTAGAAATATTCTCAGGCAGTATCTCTTCGAGTTTTGCCATAGAGTTTCTGTTTCGTCCCATGATCACTACGTCAGCACCCATCCCTGATGCTATTTTCGCAGCACTTTTTGCCACCGTGCCACTGCCGATGATCAATACCTTTGCCGGTGCAACTCCTGTAGCTCCACTGATCAGTATACCGCTTCCATGGTTATGGGCTGAGAGAAAGTAGCTTCCAACTATAGGTGCTACTTCTCCTGCGATCTGGCTCATTGGGTCTAACAGCGGGAGAATACCTTTTTCCTGGAGTGTTTCATAAGCGATAGCCGTTACCAGTTTTTTTTGCAATATTTGTGTCAGTTCTGGAAGGGGTGCGAGATGAAGGTAGGTAAAGAGTATTTGTCCCGCTTTTAAAAGGTCATACTCTTCAGGTTGCGGTTCTTTTACTTTGATGACCATTTCACAATGATCATATATCTCTTTGGGATTTTGGACAATGAGAGCACCTGCTTGTGAGTAGTCAAGGTCAGAAAAACCGCTTTTTTCTCCAGCACCTGTTTCAATCAATACCTCATGACCACTCTGTCTTAGCTGTTCGACACCAGAAGGTATCATCCCAACACGATACTCTTTGGTCTTGATCTCTTTAGGAACTCCGATCCTCATGTTACTTTGTTTTACTTACAATGTACCTGGCAATAGGATTGGCTCTCAAACGTTCAACAGGTATTAGTTTGGAACTCTCTTCGCAAATACCGTAGGTTCCATCTTCGATCTTGGAAAGGGCATGATAGATCTCTTGAAGCTCGGCTATTTGCCGTTCTAACAAAATACGGTCATTATCGTTGAGTGTTTCAAGTGATGCCAAATCTTCCATATCATTGATGGTATCATCGGTGCTGACATCAGATAATTCACTTTTGAGCCTTTCAATATTTGCCTGTGTATGCTGTAATCTTTCAGTCAGTAAATTTTCAAACTCTTTGAAGTCAAGATCTTCACGTTTTTTCATGATTTGCTCCTTTATGTTATTTTGATCAATATTGAGGCGACTCTTCATTCATTTCCGTCCAGTCACCAAGGTCCTTGGGGAAATTTTCCAACTCATTTTCAAAACGGTCCCATTCAATATAATCCGTATCAAAGTTTGCAACATCCGTAGCAGCTGATTCAGCACTATCATATGAGCCCAGCATCTCTTCTTCTATCCACAGCTCATACATTAAATGCCCGACTTGTCTTATTTCAAATGATCCGATAGGTGAATTATAACGATACGTATGCATGTCTTTCCTCCTTTATTTATCTTATATCATATCATAAGTAAAGCAAAAAATATAAAAACAGATAAAACTTTAAATATTCGTTTTGTTTCACTTTCATGAAATCTTCTGAAGGCCCTAAATGCTATAATGATAATAAAGGGATGGATAGTGTAAAAGGAGACTGAAATGTTGAATAAAGAGTTATATATATGAATAAAAAAATAGCTTATCAGGGAGTACAGGGTGCTTATTCGGAGCAAGCCTGTAAAAATGCTTATGCTCACTATAAGACAATTGCATGTGATACTTTTCATGAAGCGATGTGGATGGTAGAACAAGGGGATGCAGATCTGGCGATGATCCCATTGGAGAATTCAACAGCAGGGAGAGTGGAAGAGATATATAGACTTATCCCAAGGATGGCACTCCATGTGATTGGTGAGCACTTTGAGCCGGTCGTACATTGTTTATTGGCACACAAAGGAGCTAAGATAGAGGATCTGAAATATGTCGCATCACACCCTCAGGCATTGGCACAGTGTCATAACAATATCATGAAGCTTGGTCTTAAAGCTGAAGCGAAACTTGACACGGCAGGCTCAGCCAAAGAACTCTCGGAGTCGGGAGATATGTATAGTGCAGCTATAGCATCTAAGTTGGCAGCCAAGCTTTATGGTTTGCAGATTCTAAAGGAAAACTTTGAGGATATGCATGGCAATACGACACGGTTTTTCATCCTTTCACGGGATAAACAGATACCTGTTTATGATTCATCCAAGCGTTATATTACGTCACTTGTCTTTCAGGTGAAAAATATACCTGCTTCACTGTATAAATCACTTGGGGGATTTGCAACCAACGGTATTAATCTTTTAAAAATAGAAAGTTATATGGGAGCGCAACAAGTAAAAGGAAGTCAGTTTCATATAGATATTGATGGGCATATTGATTCAACTGGAATGAAATTGGCACTGAGTGAATTGGCATTTTTTGCTGAAGATGTACGTATTCTCGGAGTCTATGAAAGTCATAGAATGCATAGTGATCAACAAGCCCAAATGTAAGTAAATTCACAATATTTATTTAGATTAAAACTTTCATTTCCAAGGTGCATAAAATTAGGCTTTTTATTAATCTGCTTGTAGTAAAATTCCGTCGATATTTTTTAATGAGCATATTAACTTTTGCTTGATACAATATCTACATAATATTAATATTTAGGGGACATTCGTGAGACGATGGTTACTTCTATTGACATTGTTGTTTACAACAAATCTTCTAGCTGTAGATGCGACACTTAAGATCGAAAAAGATGTTGAGCAGCGTGCACGCATTGCACTAGTAGACGGGTCAGAGCAACATGATGAAAAGTTTTTTGGTATCTTGTTGGCCGATTTAAAAATTTCCGGCCACTTTTTAGCAGATTCCAACGTGCACCAAGGCAGTTTCAGCGGTGCATTTATTGATCCCAAGCTGAAAGGCCAGGATTATGTTCTAAAATATAAGTTGTTGATGGGTGATGGAACAAAACTTTTCATTCAACTGCTGAGAGCTTCTGATGGGATGATGCTTTATAAAAAGTCATATAGCATACCTTCTGCTGCAAAGATGCCGTTTGTAGCGCATAAAGCGATCAGTGATATAAACGCTTATCTAAAGTATCCTGATATTTCTTGGATTAACCGTTATGTGGTTTATACGCGATATACAGGTAAACAAAAAAGTGAGATAGTACTGGCTGATTATACATTTAACTATCAAAAACCTATTATTAGGGGTGGATTGAATGTATTTCCAAAATGGGCGGATGCTCAACAAAGAGCGCTTTACTATACTTCGTACAAAGGAGTATTGCCTACGCTTTATAAAATAAATATCTATACAGGTCAAAAGAGCACAATTTTAAGTTCAGAAGGAATGCTTGTGTGTTCGGATGTCAGTAAAGACTATTCTAAACTACTTCTTACTATGGCTCCAAACGGACAAGCTGACATTTATGAACTTGATCTCGCTACAGGTGCTAAAAAGAGAGTAACAAAGTTTGATGGCATTGATGTGAACGGTAAATATGTTGATGATGATAAAAGTATTGTCTTCATTTCCAATAGATTAGGGTATGCGAATGTCTTTAGAAAGGCTATCGATTCTGCTGCCGTATCTCCGGTAGTGTATCATGGCCGCAACAATAATGCTTGTGATACCTATGATGACAAGGTAGTTTACTCAAGCAGAGAGTCATCAAACAGTTTTGGAAGAAATCAGTTTAATCTTTACCTGACATCTTCACATGGAGGTGACACCAGACCATTGACTACTACAGGGACCAACCAGTTCCCGAGGTTTTCACCGGATGGTTCAGTCGTGCTTTATATCAAACATAGTGGGGGAGGCAGTGCGATAGGATATATCAACCTTGACAGCTCTCAAAGTTTGTTATTCCCAATTAGTATCAACAAAATTCAATCAATAGATTGGTAAAAGGATAAATGATGGTTAAAAAAATATGTTTTTCTACAGTAGCGGCGCTATTAATGTTGTCGGGATGTGCACAGAATACTCCTGATGTGGGTGGAAATGTATCGGATGCTAATGAGATTGCTCCAGATACCGTAAGTATCGATGAAAGTAATATGGTAGAGGATGGATCAGGTGTACGTTACAATAGCAGTAGTGACGGTTTTGTAAGTGTCTACTTTGATTTTGACGGATATAACATAGCACCATCTATGGAAAACAGAGTGTCTCATAATGCTGCCAGAGCGAAAAGTACAGGTGGAAGCAAAGTGAAGCTGGAAGGTAACTGTGATGAATTCGGTACAGATGAATACAACTATGCTCTTGGACTCAAACGTGCAAGAGCAGTCAAAGAAGCATTGGCAGATAAAGGTGTAGATACCTCTAATGTTGTGATGGTAAGCTTTGGAGAAAGCAGTCCTGCTTGTACGGATGCAACAGATGAATGTTATGCTCAAAATAGAAGAGTTGACCTAAGATTGGTGAAATAATTGATGTTAAAACGATTGATACCTTATGGCATCTCTTTGATGGTTTTCAGCAGTACAGCAGTATATGCTGAACCATCTGTCTATGGAACAGAAAGCGAGGAGTTTCAGCAACAGTATGAGGCTGATATCTCTGCACCTTCAATGCCAACCAGTTCACAACCTGCAACCATCACTTCTTTGAAACGTGAGCTACAAAGACAAAATGAGAGGATTGACGGACTGACTACGTTGGTAGAAGGGTTGAGTGCACAGCTTTTTGAACTTCAGCAGCAAAAAGGATCTGCAACTGCTTCATCTGGTATGGATAATACCGAGTTGATTAAAAAGCTTGCAGATATGATAGATAAGATCAATAGCAACTATGTCAGTAAAGAGGAACTACAACAGATACTTGCCGGCATGAACGTCAAGACTACTTCAATACGCCAGGAACAAGAGAAAAAACCTGATGCTGGAGTATCGCTAGGCGGACAAGGGAATGCTGCACTTTATACAGAAGGTGTAAGACTTTTTGGCAAAAAGCAGTATGATGAAGCAAAAAAGAGATTTGTTATCACAGATGAAAAAGGATATAAACCTGCTGCATCTAATTACTATTTAGGCGAGATCGCGTATTATACACAACAATATGAGGATGCAATCTTCTATTACAAAAAAAGTGCCGGATTATATGATAAAGCAAGCTATATTGATGTATTGTTACTTCATACGGGCATAGCGCTTGAAAATACAGGAAAAAAAGATCAAGCGAAACTCTTTTACCAAAATATCGTAGACAACTACAGCGGAAATAACTCTGCGAAGATAGCAAAAGAGAAATTAAAAAAACTATAGGAGAAGAGAATGAGATATATTGCGCTTATATTTATCTTTCTTACGACTCTTCTATCTGCTGTACATACACCACCTAAAGGTAACGCAACATTCCCTATATCAAAAACTTCATTTAAGCTAATGACTAAAGATGGTTTTAAAATAGTTGATTTAAAAGGACAGAAAATTATCGTTGTTTCTGTGAGAGAACCTGGAAGTGATGGACGTTTTTATGCCATTAATGAAGAAGGAGACGTCTGGAAGACGGGTCCTGTCACTTCAGGTGCAAAGAAGTACCGAAGTCCATCAGGTGTATTTACGATTTTCCAAAAAAAGAGATTTCATATGTCCACGGTCTATCCTGATCCAAGCGGGGTGAATAATATGGACTATATGATGAAATTTACCCGTTTTGGACATGCTTTGCATAAGGGAAGCGTAGACTGGATGTCACATGGCTGTATCCATATTGCCCCTGAAGATGTAGTGGAGCTGTTTGACTGGGCAGATTTCAGTACCAAAGTAGTGGTTACAAGACATAGTTACATACCTTTTGCCATGGAGGATCTGCAGGTGAGTGATAAAGCTTCTATATTTCCTTCCAATATACTAGAGTCAATTTTCTCTACTGATTAAAAGATGAGCGTAAGTACAAGCTTATGTTGACAAATATTCTCCTTAAGCGTTAGTAAAGTTTGCTTAGTTACAATACATCCAAATTTAATATGAGGAATATTTTATGACAATTACAAAAGAAAATTGCGTCGTAGGTATCGAATACGAAGTAAAAGAAGCAGGTACTACAGAAGTAGTAGACAGCAATAAAGGCGGAGAGCCATTAGAATTTATCATCGGTATGGGACAGATCATTCCTGGTCTTGAGAATGCTCTTGTAGGTATGAGCAAAGATGAGAGCGGAGACATTCTAGTAAAGGCTGCAGATGCATATGGCGAAGTAAACCCTGAAGCTGAGCAGACACTACCAAAAGAGCAGTTTGAAGGTATCGATCTTGCTGAAGGTATGACACTTTACGGTCAAGGTGAACATGGACAGACTGTACAGGTAACAGTAAAGTCTTTTAATGACGACGAAGTAACAATCGACTTCAACCACCCACTTGCTGGTAAAGATCTTATGTTCTCAGTTAAAGTACTTAGTGCAAGAGAAGCAACTGAAGATGAGATGGCAACAGGTGTTGTAGGCGGTCAATCACACGGTGGTGGACACTGTGGTTCAGGATGTGGTTGTCACTAAGACACCCCTTTTACACTTGCTGTATATTACGGCAGGTGTACCTCTGTTATTTATAACTCTCTTTTTCTCAATTTTTATAATCTCTTAAAAAAATAATCTGATTGTGTCCCCTTATCTGAATAATGTATTGTTAAAAATCATCGTTAATTACTCTTTTGAATCGAGTAAACAAGAGTAAGTCATCAGCGCATAATTAAAAAATGGTAAAATTACAAAATATTATTTATAAGGATTTTCATGTCAGTGAAATGTGCATTTTTATTTCCGGGACAAGGGTCTCAGGCTGTCGGTATGGGGCAGGACTTTTTTAACAATTCTGATATAGCAAAACAGATGGTAGCTGATGCAAGCGAACGTACGGGTATTAACTTCGAAGAGCTTCTTTTTACTGAGAATGATAAGCTGGAAAAGACAGAGTATACTCAACCTGCTATTCTACTGGTTTCTGCGATAGCACATAGACTATTTGAAAATGAGATGCCGATCAAGCCGCATTACGCAATGGGACACTCTCTTGGTGAGTTTTCTGCATTAGTAAGTGTAGGTGCGATCGATGCGATTGATGCAGTAGAACTTGTAAACTTACGTGGTAAATTGATGGCTGAAGCATGTGCAGGTCAAGATGTAGGTATGATGGTTGCTCTCGGACTTTCTGATGATGTTGTTGAGAGTATTTGTGCTGAGCAAAGAGATGCAGGGATGAAAGTATGGCCGGTAAACTACAATGCCGAAGGTCAGATCGTAATTGCCGGAGTGAAATCAGACCTTCAAAAGCTTGAACCGATTTTGAAAGAAGCAAAAGCAAAAAGAGCGATGCTGCTTAATATGTCAGTAGCTAGCCACTGTCCGCTTTTAGAAGCTGCTACAGCACCTCTGGCTGAAAAACTTACCGAAGTGCTTAGAGATGAGTTCAACGCACCGGTTGTTTCAAACGTAACAGCTGAGTATTACAGCTCAAAAGCTGAAGCACTTGAGCTTCTTCCAAAGCAGTTGACTTCACCGGTACTTTACAAGCAAGCAATCGCGAAGTTCGATGATGAAGTGGATTGTTATATTGAATTCGGTCATGGCGGCGTTCTAAAAGGGCTGAACAGAAAAGCAACGACAAAACCTCATTTTGTAGTCTCGGATATGGCATCACTTCAAGTTGCACTTGATGAGATCAGTAAGCTAAATGCACAATAACTAAGGATTAATTATGCCCAAGAAGATTGCTATCATGGGTGCGATGCCTGAAGAGATCGCACCGCTTTTGGATAAACTTGATAATGTCACGACAAGTGTTTATGCTTGCAATACTTACTATGAAGGAACCTATAGGGGCAAAGAGATCGTTGTGGCATACTCAAAGATCGGAAAAGTATTTGCTACGCTAACAGCAACAATGCTTATCGAAAAGTTTGGATGTGATCTGCTTCTTTTTAGTGGTGTAGCAGGTGCGATCAGTGATGAACTGGCAATAGGAGACTTGATCATTGCAGACGGGCTTTGTCAGCATGATTTGGATATCACTGCATTCGGTCATCCGCATGGGTATGTTCCTGAAGGTGAAGTATGTATCCCTACAGATGTAACACTTCGAAATATTGCAAAAGAAGTAGCAAACGAAAAGGGTCTGAAACTCAAAGAAGGGATCATTGCTACAGGAGATCAATTCGTAGCAAATTCTGAACGTAAGGAGTGGATCGGTGAGACCTTTAAGGCTCACGCACTGGAAATGGAAGGTGCATCAGTAGCTGTAGTATGCAGCTCGATGGGTGTTCCGTTCTTTATCATGCGTGCGATCAGTGATAGTGCAGATATGGATGCGGGATTTGATTTTGATGCTTTCCTGGAAAGTTCAGCTAAGACTTCAGCAGACTTTGTGATCAGTATGGTTGAAAAGATAGATCCAGAGAAACTCTGTAGACCTTGTGGTTGCAATCACAATGATTAAGAAAATAAAGGCGTAAGTTGGGTAGAAGAGACGATTTTCCAATCATACCGATGAGTAAAAAACTGCTCAAGGTGATCGGTAAGACTAATGCTGAGTTTAGGCTCATCGGTGAAGGTGACAAGGTACTTGTAGGGTTAAGCGGAGGAAAAGACTCCCTATCCCTGGTACATGCTCTCAAGCATATGCAGCGGAATGCTCCCTTTGATTTTGAGTTTGAAGCGTGTACGGTAAAGTACGGGATGCCTGATGAACATTACGATTTTCTCTCGGCACACTGTGCACAGTACGGTATCAAACATACTGTCTATGATACCAATATCTTCGATGTCAGCCAGGATGCGATCCGAGAGAACTCCTCTTTTTGTTCTTACTTCTCACGTATGCGAAGGGGAGCACTCTACAGCTTTGCACAAGAGGGCGGTTTCAACAAAGTAGCGTTGGGGCACCACTTTGATGATACGGTAGAGAGCTTCTTTATGAATATGTTCTACAACGGTACGATGAGAGCATTGGCTCCGATCTATAAGACAGGCAAAGGCTTTCACCTGATCCGTCCACTGATCCAGGTACGTGAGTCACAGCTACGCGGGTTTGCAATGGATAACAATCTGCAAGTGGTCGGTGATGAAGCATGTCCTGCAATGCTCAAAGATGTCAAAATGCCGCATGCCAGAGCTGCTACTAAAGAGTGGCTTGCAGGGCTTGAACAGAAAAACAGTGATATCTTCAAGATGATCAAGGCTTCTTTCAAACATATTCATGACGATACGTTCCTCGACCCCGAGCGTTGGGACAGGGATGATATATAACTGTGATGAATAGCAATACATTTACAGTTTCAAGAAAAGGCCGAATCGATAAGGTATTAGCTGAAAATCTTGATGTAAGCCGTAATCAATTAGAAAAGCTTATCAAAGACGGATTAGTCTCTGTCAATGGTAAGAAGATCACCAAGCCTAGCTTCAAAGTAGAAGAGGGTGATGAAATAGCGTATGAGTTTAAAGAGGCTGAGAAGCGTGAGGTAGCACCTGTGGACTTTGATGTCGAGGTGATCTATGAAGATGACTACCTGATGGTCATCAATAAACCTGCAGGACTTGTGGTACATCCGGCTCCTTCAGTAAAAGAGCCGACTTTGGTAGACTGGCTGATACAACGCGGGATATCACTCTCCACGATCAGCGGTGAAGAGCGTCACGGGATCGTTCACCGTATCGATAAGGAGACCACCGGGGCACTGGTCATCGCCAAGGATAACAAGACCCATGAAAAACTGAGTGAACAGCTGCAGGATAAGAGTATGGGGCGTTACTATCTAGCACTCATTGACTATCCGCTCAAAGAAGATATCGTAATAGACAAGCCTATCGGACGTAACCCAAATAACCGTCTCAAAATGGATGTTGTACCTCATGGCAAAGAGGCAAAAACAGCCTTTGTAAAACTGGCTCAAAGCAGTTGTGATACAGAACTGATCGCTGCAAAACTTTTTACGGGGCGTACGCATCAGATACGTGTACATTTGGCAACACTCGGACGTCATATATTGGGTGATGAATTATACGGATTTAAGAGCAAACGGGATAAAATTGCACGTGTGAAGCTGCATGCATATCTGCTTTATCTGACGCATCCTACTACAGGGGAAAAGATGGAGTTTGTAGCTCCTCTTTTTGAAGATATGCAAGCATATCTGGCAAAATATTTTGATGAAAGTGAAATTAATGAGAAGATCGATCCTCGCACTCTTGGCGACCGCTTTAATAGTATTTAACGGCTGTGGCGGTGTTGTACAGAGTATGACCGTTTATGAGAGTGATCCTTCTTTAGCAAAACTCCAAAATCTCAAAACCCTTCCTCAGAGAAACTCTATCGGTTTCGAGTGGGAAAAAATCACAGACAGTAAAGTACGCGGGATCAATGTCTATAGAAGCGTTGATGGTGAAGAGATGCATATTGCTACGATCTCCAATGCATATGCTACTCATTTTGTCGATACACAAGTCAAACCCGGACAAAGTTACAGCTACACATTTAAAACATTGCGTTTTGGAAAAGAGGCTGAGTCTGGCACTCAGATCAAGGTTCGTGCATTATCTCCTCTTGCCAGTGTAACTTTCCTCCAAGCTTACAAAGTAGGGGAAGGGACAGTGAAACTGCTCTGGAGACCACATGATAATGAGAGTATCAATGCCTATATCATCGAACGTTCAGTAAACGGAGGTGAATGGAGATATCTTGCTCAGGTCAACGGACGGATCATGGTAGAGTATATTGATACGTTTGTCAGACCGGGAAGGGAATATCACTACCGTATTATTGCGAAGAGTTATGACGATACGACTTCGCGACCAAGTCAGCCAACACAAATCAGACTGTAAACAAGGAAAAAGATGCCACATATTAAAGTCAAACCATTTGACAGTACTATCGTAGATAAGAAGATACCTGATAGTTCATTACTTACCTTTCGTGCAAAAGCAATAGGAGCCGATGAGGAGTTATGGGGAGTAGAATACGCAGGTGAAGAGTTTTTACTCCAGTACAAACCTGAGAGTAACGGTGCAGCACAACTCAAATACGACAAGGTTACCAGACCGTTGAAGGTCAATCTGCTCAAAGAAGCTTTGGCAAAAACTGCTGAAGAGCTGAACCTTGAAATACAGAGTTCCAATATCGCGATCTCTCATACCAAAGCCCCGCTCTCTTCGAAATATTTTAAGAAGATAGAGGATTTTGAAACGGTTGATTACACTAAAGAGAAGCTTTCTGTTGAAGTAGGGTTTGGTAGCGGGAAACATCTGCTTTACCAGGCAAAGAAAAATCCCGACACATTGTTTATCGGACTTGAGATCCATACACCTTCTGCACAACAGGTTCTCAAACAGATCGAACTACAGGGATTGGATAATATCTGGGTAGTCAACTACGATGCGAGGCTTTTTTTGGAGATGCTCCCATCCAACAGTTGTGAACAGGTCTTTGTACACTTTCCTGTTCCGTGGGATAAAAAGCCTCATAGAAGAGTCATAAGTCCGAGTTTTCTTGAAGAGTCTATGAGAGTGTTGCGTAAAGACGGAAGACTTGAATTACGTACAGATAGTGATAATTACTTTTGGTATGCATTAGAGACTTTCTTTGGAGAAAATGTACCGAAAACACATGTTGAAGTACGCAAGAATGAAGCCCTGGAAGTGACCAGTAAATATGAAGCAAGATGGCTTAGACAGGAAAAAGATATCTATGATGTATATGTAAAGTGTTTAACTGAGTCTGAAGCAAAAGCATTAGATATTGATTTTAATTTTAATGCAGTAAAATATATGCAAGGTATAGAGGAAAAACTTTCAAAAAAAGCTATGGTATTTGATGGATTCTTTATACACTTTGAACGTCTTTTCAAGATCGGTGAAGATAAACTATTGATCAAATGTGCATTTGGAAGCTATGACAGGCCTGAGCATAAGTATATACTGATGGATAAAGAAGGGTGTAGATATTTCGCATCTGTCCCGGTTAAAACAATGGTAAATTTCAAGGCACATCAAAAAATGAAAGACATCTTTTCACAAGGAGATTTAATTGTCTAACGTTATCAATGCTTCTAATCTGATTTTGTCTTATGACAACGGTAGAAAAGAGGTAATTAAAGATGCCAACTTTACGGTCAAAAAAGGGGAGTTTGTTTTTATCACGGGACCTAGTGGATCAGGTAAGTCGACACTTCTCAAATCACTCTATGGAAGGATAAAACCGACATCGGGAAATCTTGTTGTCGGAGGTATGGATCTGGCACATGTCAAGCCTTCAAAACTTCAAGAACTGCGTACCCATATGGGGATCATCTTTCAGGACTTTAAACTGGTCAATGAATGGACTGTTTCAAAAAATGTTGTTTTACCTTTAATGATCGCAGGTTACTCAATTGATGTTCAAAATACACAGGCGCACAGACTGCTAAAGCATGTTAAACTCACCGAACATGCTGATAAGTACCCAATGGAGCTGAGCGGTGGGGAACAGCAGCGTGTAGGTGTGGCAAGAGCCCTGGCAAAAAACCCTGTGCTGATCCTCGCAGATGAACCGACAGGAAACCTTGATGACTACTCCTCAAATGTAATTTGGGATCTGATGGAAAATGCCTGTCAGCAACTTGAAACCACCGTACTGGTTGTAACACACAAAATACCTCAAGTATTCTCGTTACCGTATAGACACTTCATTATCGAAGGCAAGGGTGTATATGAAGTACATTAAAAACCATTTGATGTTTATTTTTCCTTTGATGGCAATATTATTGGGCATTGAGTTCTATCTTGTTTTTGATCGTACTACCGATACATATGAAAAAGGGCTTCAAGAGGGATATTCGATGCTTGTAGTAGCCAAACAACCTATGAAAATCGATGATTTTCAGGCACTCAATAGACATGTCAGTAACATTGATAGCATAGAACGGGATAGGATAGTTGCAAAGATCGCCAAAGGTGTTACCAAAGAGGGCGAGGAAAAAATTTTAAAATCATTGCCATATTTTTACAATGTACATTTGGATGAGTATATCAGTACAGAAGAGTTAATAAAGATTAAAGAGGACCTCGAGTCTAGTTCACTCATTAAAAAGGTTGAAACATTCGGCAGCAATTATGAATCAAATTACAGGTTGTTCAGTTTTATCAAATTTACGTTGAAAATATTTATCGCATTTATGTCCGTGGTGAGTCTCTTTTTGATCATGAAACAGATGGAGATCTGGAAATATGCACATAAAGAGCGTATGCAGATCATGGAGATCTTCGGTGCTCCGTTGATGTTACGAAGCGGTGTGCTCTTTAAGATCGCGATCGTCGATGCTATCGCTGCAACATTGATCGTAAGCAGTATTTTTCTCTATCTCAAATTTCAATGGGCTGTAAATAGCGGTATAGAGATCATGGTTCAAAACAGAGATTATCTCTTTAGGATCACAGATATAGGTATTTTGTTGGCCGCTGCTTTAGTAATAGTGATCATATCAGTCTATTCGGTAGTATACAGCTCCAAGGGAGTACAGTAGTGATACGACTGTTTATCTTCTCGACTTTTCTGGCGTTTTCATTTCTGTTTGGTGCAACTACGGTAGAGAAGATCAAAGATTCAGAACAAGGTTTAAAGGTCACTTCAAATCAGAAGAAACAAACAAGCAGAAAGCTTGAGAAGATCGCTGAAGATATTAAAAAAGCTGAGAATGATATTTCATTATTGGAAAAAAAGATAGATCAGCTTAAAGCCGATGAGGATAAAACTGAAAAAGCCTATACGCAATTGAAAAGCGAATTGACTGAAGCGGAGAAGGAACTTGACCAGATCAATATCGATATTAAAAAGAAACGTGAAGCATTTTTATCATTAGCTACTGAGCAGTTCTCAGTGATTTTCGCACTACAACAGTTAAAGACACAGACGCGTGAATCTGTTATCTCTTATGAAGTGTATAAAGCATATGAAAAACATAACAATGAAGAGCTGGCATCTCTCAAAACAGATATCATCGGTTTGGAAAAAACTCAGCAAAATAAGAGTGCTTTACGAGATCAAACAAAAAAATCGCTCTCCGGGATCATTTCCAAACGAGAAGATTTTGTTCAAAAGAAAAAAGAGAAAGAAGCTTACGTCAAGAGATTGGTGGATGACGAAGAGAAATACCAAAAGAAGTTTGATCAAATCGTAGATAAACAAAATGTACTTCGTGATACCCTGGCTCAGCTCAATATTTTGCATAAACAAGAAGCAGATGAAGCAAAGCGTGCAGCAGAGGTAAGGAAAGAAGCGATACGTCTTGAAAAAGAACGTAAAAGAAAAGTAAGGCTTGCCCAAGAACAACAGAGAGAAGCGCAACTCGCTGTTATGAAAGCTCAGACCAAAGAGGCGAAAGTAGCAGCAGCACTCGCAGCCAAAGAAGCGGAGACAAGTCGTCTGGCAGCGGAAAAGCAGAGTGAAACGGTAAGAAAAGTAAACTCTTCTTACCAAAAGTCTGAAACCTACAACTATAGAGGAAGCAAGACGATCTCTCCTATCAGCGGCGCAAAAGTGGTTAAAGCGTTTGGAACCTATGTAGATCCTATCTATAAGATCAAGATCTATAACGAATCAATCACGCTTCAGGCTCCGCAACAGGATGCAAAAGTGCAAAATGTTCTGAATGGACAAATCGTTTATGCCGGAAGCAGCAGTATGCTTGGTAAAGTCGTTGTTGTTGCACACAGTGGAAAGCTTCATACTGTTTATGCAGGGCTTTCGAAGATCGCTCCGAATATCACAAAGGGACGTAAGATAAAAAAAGGTTATGTTGTAGGAAAAGTGAACAGTAAACTGATCTTTCAAGCGACAAAAAACTCAAAACATATCGATCCTTTAAGACTCATCAATATCTAATGATTCTATGAGTAAGAGGGGATTGGTAAAGCTGTGGTTTAAACCCAACCTAAACCTCTTTTGGATATAATCGCGAAATTCTATAAAGGGCTACGAGTGGCAAAAAGAGTATTAGTAAAATTTTCTGGTGAAGCATTGGCTGGTGAAGAAGGGTATGGTATTGATACTCAGATACTTAACTATATTGCAGGTGAGATCAAATCATTGATCGATGCCGGCATTCAAGTTGGTGTTGTAGTAGGTGGTGGGAACATTGTCCGCGGCGTAACTGCTGCTGCTGATGGGATCATCACACGTACAAGTGGTGACTATATGGGAATGTTGGCAACTGTGATCAATGGTGTGGCGATTCAGGAAGCACTTGAACATATCGGTGTGGAAACAAGACTTCAGACTGCAATTGACATGCAAGAGATCGGTGAAGCATTTATCGTAAGACGTGCAAGACGTCATCTTGAAAAAGGAAGAGTAGTTGTATTTGCCGGTGGTACGGGGAACCCATATTTCACCACTGATACTGCTGCGACATTGAGAGCATCTGAAATCGGTGCTGATATGCTTATCAAAGCAACAAAAGTAGACGGTGTGTATGATAAGGACCCTAAAAAGTATCCTGATGCAATAAAACTTGATACAATCAGTTATGACAAAGCACTTGAGGATCACATCAAGGTCATGGATGATACGGCGATTGCACAGGCAAAAGACAACAAGTTACCTATTGTTGTATGTAACATGTTTGAAAAAGGTAATCTTCTTAAGATTATCAACGGTGATACAAGCCTCTGCTCAGTTGTGAAGTAGGGATTAAAGTTAGTTGCTCTAACGGACTTTAATAGAGACTGTTAGATAGGAAAGTGATAAAGAGTTAAAGGATAACGATGAGAACAGAAGTATTGACAGCAAAAGCATTGGAAAAAGTAAACCATGATAAATACCTTTTGGCAAATGCAGTAGGAAAAAGAGCTGAGGCAATTGCTAACGGTGCAACACCTAAAGTAGATGTAGATGTTAAAACAATGAAAGCAACAGATATCGCACTTTTGGAGATTGCTGAAGGTAAAATCGAAGTAAACCTAGAGGAGTAGGCCTCTTGAACGCTTTTCTGGAAAAAGCCAAACGTATTAACACTATTGAAGAGGCAGAGTCTCTTCTGTGGGAATATGTACCCTCTCCTCAACCTAGTACCAAAAAAGCGTTGGAACTCTCTTTAAAAGCACATGAAGGGCAGTTTCGCAAAAGTGGTGAACCTTATATTGTTCATCCGATTCTTGTTGCAGCGATCACTGCTGCATTTTCCAATGATGAAACTATGGTTCAAGCTGCATTGCTGCATGATGTGGTCGAAGATACACACTATGAGATAGATTATCTGGCCGAAGTATTCGGTGAAGACGTTGCTCATCTGGTAGAAGGTTTGACAAAAATCGTCCAGATCCGTGATGAGAAACTAGTATCTTCTGCTTCTGATGAACGTTTGATCAATTCTGCACTCAGCTTTAGAAAAATGCTTATTGCATCAATCAAAGATATCCGTGTATTGGTGATCAAGCTTTGTGACAGGCTGCACAATATGCTCACACTGGATGCTCTACCTCCTCATAAGCAAAAACGTATTGCCGAAGAAACGTTGGTCGTATATGCACCCATCGCTCACCGGCTGGGTATTGCTAGAATGAAAAATCATCTGGAGGATTTGAGTTTTTACTATATTTATCCGGAAGATTATAAGCATATAGATAACTATATCAAGTCAAATTCACAAAACCTACAACTTAAACTCAATGCTTTTATCCAAAAAGTGACAGAGATGATGTTGAAAGATGGGTTTGAAGAAGGGGAGTTTGATATCTTCGGGCGTGTCAAACACTACTATTCCACATATCTTAAGATGCATAGAAAAGGCGTAAGTATTGAAGAAGTACTTGACCTTTTGGCGATACGTATTATCGTAAAGAAACCCATTGAGTGTTACCAGGTACTTGGATTACTTCACCTTGGCTATACACCGCTTGTTTCTCGTTTCAAAGATTATATCGCTGTACCAAAAGAGAATGGATACCGGACGATTCATACAACACTTTTTGATGAAGAGGGGATCGTAGAAGCACAGATCAGAACAGAAGAGATGCACCAGCTTGCAGAGTACGGTGTGGCAGCACACTGGAAATACAAATCAGGCGGTGAAGGGATTAACCTTGAGTGGCTTGAGGGACTGAACTATACCAATGAGTCCATAGAAGAGTTTTATGAACTTGCAAAATGTGATCTCTTCTCTGAGGATATTACGGTCTTTTCACCTAAAGGGGATTATTATACCTTGCCTAAAGGTTCAGTAGCATTGGACTTTGCTTATTTAATCCATACCGAAGTCGGAGCCAATGCAGCTTCAGCGATGATTAATAAACGTGAAGTACCACTTTTGACTGTATTGAAAAACGGTGACATTGTGAATATCATAAAAGATGATACACCGCATCTTCACTGTACCTGGCTTGATACGGTGAGGACTTCCAGAGCTCAAGAGGGTATCAGAGGATTGTGCCGTGCTAGGATAAAAGAAGCAAATACGCTGAGTGCGTATAATATTCTTGGAAATCTATTCAGACAGCCGAGTTCGCAAATGAAAGCATTAGTAGAAGAGATAGGATTACAGGATACGATCTATAAACTGCCATTACAGATCGATTATTATAAAGAGACGATCCGCCAAGTTGCGGAATTTTTGGGTGAAAAAGAGCTTCGTTTTTGGGAACTCATGCGAAAAGGGTATAAAAAGCCTGTACTCAAAGAAGTGGAACATCTTAAATTCTTTACCAACAAGACGATTGAAGGGGTAGAGTTTGATTATTGTTGTCATCCAAAAGTAGGTGACCAGATCGTAGCATTTTATAGTGACAATAAAGCTATTGTTCATCATAAATTATGTAAAAAAGCCTTTGCATTAATGAAAGAGGGACATCCAATGTTCCATGTAAGCTGGTCAACGTCAAAACTCTCACGTTACCGTCTGACGCTAAGTTTACAAAATCAAAAAGGAGTTCTTGCAGAACTTCTTCAAAAACTTACAGAGCTTGATCTTAATGTCATCAGCATAGAACTTGGGATCCAAAGCTCTGACACAGCAGAATATTGTCAGATTGAAGTTGAGAGTGATCAGTCAAATAAAGCAGTATTGGCAGAAAAAATATCACAAAAATTCAAACTTATTGAGATTATCAGTTTGGATGACGCATATAACAAATAAGGATAGAGATAGATGATAACAAAAGCACTTGAAGAGATTCGCAGAGGTACAGCCGAGATCATAGATATGGAAGCAATTGAAAAATTGGTAAGACGTTACTATGAGACCGGCGAGACCTATACTGTAAAAGCAGGATTTGACCCTACTGGAGCAGATCTTCATTTGGGACATACAGTACTGCTTCAAAAGCTTAAAACGTTTCAGGCACATGGAGGAAGAATACAGCTTCTGATCGGAGATTTCACTGCAACTATCGGTGACCCGACAGGAAAAAGTGAGACAAGAAAAGTCCTAGACCGTGCAACAATTATGGCGAATGCAAAGACCTATCAGGAACAGGTTTTTAATGTACTTGATGAGAGTAAAACTACTGTGGTGTATAACTCAAAGTGGCTTGACGAACTCGGTGCAGCAGGAATGGTAGGGCTGACAACACTCTTTAATGTAGCTAGAATGCTAGAACGTGATGATTTTGAAAAACGTTATAAGGCCGGTCAGAGTATCTCTATCTCTGAGTTCCTCTATCCTTTGCTTCAGGGATATGATTCTGTAGAACTAAAATCTGACATTGAAATCGGTGGAACGGATCAAAAGTTCAACCTATTGATGGGAAGACATCTACAAAGATCATATGGTGTAGGGAAAGAGCAAGCTGTATTGATGATGCCTATCCTTGAAGGATTGGATGGTGTACAAAAAATGAGTAAATCTCTCAACAACTATATCGGTATTACAGAGAGCCCTAAAGATATTTATGGGAAAACACTCTCTATCTCTGATGATCTGATGTGGCGATACTATGAACTTCTCAGTGAAAAACCGCTTGACGAGATCGCACAGTTGAGAGAAGATGTAAATAATGGTACCGTTCACCCTAAAATTGCGAAAGAAAACCTTGCTGTAGAGATAACTGCTAGATTTCATAATGAAGAATTAGCTAATATAGCTAAAGAGGAGTTTAACTCCGTATTTAAAGCAAACAATATTCCAACTGATATGGATGAGTTTGATATGGAGGATGGTATCTGGATCTGTCAGGCACTTATGGATGCAGGTTTAGAGCCGTCGACTTCACAGGCTAGAAGAGATATCAAACAAAATGCAGTGAGTATCAACCAAGAGAAGATCAATGACGATAAACTTAATCTAAGTTGTGGAGAGTATATCCTACAAGTAGGAAAAAGAAGATTTGCGAAAGTAAAGGTAAAATAAGTGACATTAAAATCTTTTAAGATCGGTAAATACACGATCGAAAAGCCTATTATACAGGGAGGAATGGGGGTTGGTATCTCTTGGGACCAGCTCGCCGGAAATGTATCTAAAGAGGGTGGGCTTGGTGTTATCTCTGCTGTTGGTACAGGTGTTTATAAAAATAGAAAATATCTCAATGAAAAAGAGATGGTCGGTAAAGAGCACCGTCCAAAAGAAGCGATCAACTTTTACTCTTTTAAAGCACTTCAGAAAATCTTTGAAAATGCAAGAAAGATCTGTGGAGATAAACCGCTTGCAGCAAACATTCTTTATGCTCAAACAGACTATGACCGTGTCGTACAGGATGCATGTAAAGCCGGAGCAAATATTATCATCACAGGTGCCGGTCTACCGCTCACGATGCCTGATGCTGCGAAAGAATACCCTGATGTAGCACTTGTACCGATCGTGTCAACGGCAAAAGCATTAAGGATCCTTTGCCGAAGATGGCAAAAAACACACAATAGGCTACCTGATGCAGTTATTGTAGAAGGGCCGCTTAGTGGAGGGCATCAAGGATTTAAATACGAAGAGTGTTTCCTTCCTGAGAACCAACTTGAAGTGATCTTGCCTCCAGTAGTTGAAGAAGCAAAGAACTGGGGTGATTTCCCAGTGATCGCCGCAGGTGGTATATGGGATCATGATGATATAGTAAAAATGATTGAGCTAGGGGCTTCTGCTGTACAAATGGGTACACGTTTCATAGGTACAGTGGAGTGTGATACCAGTAAAGAAATGAAAGAGATCCTTCTGAATGCAAAAGAAGAGGATATCAAGCTTTTCAAATCACCTGTAGGTTATCCTGCTCGTGGAGTTAAAACGCAGTTACAAGCATCTATAGAAGCCGGTACAGCACCAAAAGTTGCATGTATCTCAAACTGTGTAGCTCCATGTCACAGAGGGGAAGAGGCAAGAGCCGTAGGATATTGTATTGCGGACAGATTGACTGATGCTTATGACGGTATTGTCGAGACCGGTCTTTTCTTCAGTGGTTCTAATGGTTACCGTCTTAATGAGATCATCACTGTAAAAGAGCTGATGGATAAATTAATGAACGGAGAAGAGAAATAGGCCATGTTAAGACGGAGTTATCTTGTCTTCTCTTTTTTTATGATGTTTTTCATCTTTTCCCCTTCTTTGTTTGGGGGAATGAACAGTATGACCAAAGCGGTCGTAAAAAAAGGTGAATTAAGGCTTTTTTTTGCAAAGAAACTTGATAAAAGCAAGATCAAACATTTTGCTCTTCCCAATCCTCATCGTGATATCTATGACTTTAAAGATATGAAAATCGCACATGAACGTGTTCCACTTGGACTCGGAAATAATGTTCGTATCGCTCAAAATAGTGCTAATACTGTACGTGTCGTCATAGAAAGCCAATCAGCTTTCAACCCTACAGCGTACCAACCTATTTTCGGTGAAGACGCGTATCATATTTCTCTACCGAAAGGAAATGCTTATATTCAAAAAGAGTTTACGCCTGCCAAGCAGGCATATTCAAAGCCTCAGGTACAGAAGAAAGAACGTAGTAAACCTCATACTGAAGTAATCGTTATTGATGCTGGTCATGGAGGACATGATAGCGGTGCCATTGCTGGAGGAAAAACTGAAAAAGAACTAGTACTGCAAATTTCAAAAAAGGTTATTACCCAGTTGAAAAAAAGAGGATATCCTGTTTATTTGACAAGAGGTAGTGACCGTTTTCTTAAACTCAATGAGAGAACACGTATTGCAGATAAAAAGGATGCAAAAGTATTTATCTCTATACATGCCAACTCTGTTGTTAAAAGTAAACGAGATAAAATGCAGGGTATAGAGACCTTTTTCTTGCAAAATACAAGAGATGAACGTTCTCAGCGTATTGCAGCGATAGAGAATAAGGCTGTACTGAAGGGAACAGACAGTGTAAGTAAAAATGTGATCATCGATTCAGTACTTAGCGGACCGAAGATCGTAGAGTCAAATAAACTGGCTATAGACATCCATAGGCGTATGATGTCAAATGCAAGAGTCCTTTATAAGGATGTTAAAGACGGCGGGGTTCGTCATGCACCTTTTTATGTTCTTGTTGGTGCAAGCAGACCTTCTGTTCTGATAGAGGTTGGATATATCTCTCATGCAAAAGAACGCAAACGTCTTTTTTCATCAAACTATCAAAAACTTCTTGCAAAAGGTATTGTTGAAGGTATAGAGAACTATCTAAAAAACAGAAGAAGAGAGATCGATTTTTAAAGGTTATAACTGGTAGTATCTAAAAATAAGGGAGTATAGGTATGAGAACGGTTTCACTATTTCTTATTTTTTTATTTGCTATGGCAGGGTGTGCCTCTCCTGATAGATCCAAGGCTTTAGTAGTGATTGATGCAGGACATGGTGGTCATGATACAGGGGCCATATCAGATGGAAAATTTGAAAAAGATCTTGTTCTTAGCATTGCAAAGAGGGTAAAACAAGCATTGCGCCAGAATGGACACCCTGTCTATCTAACCCGTGGAGGTGACAGATTTTTAAAACTTGGTCAACGTACACGTATTGCAGATAAAAAAGGGGCAATGATCTTTCTTTCTATACATGCCAATGCTTCTCCCACTCCCAAGAAAAATGAAATCTTATCAGGTGTAGAAACCTATTATCTACAAAAAAGTGGCGATGCGCGATCACAACATATTGCAGAGCGAGAGAATGCTGCAGTACTCATGGGTACAGATGATCTAAGTAAAGATGTGATCATTGATGCGGTACTCAATGGTCCAAAGATCGTTGAGTCTCATAAATTGGCTATTGATGTACAAAGAGAAATGCTTAACAAAATGAGAAGTGAGTGTCGAGATGTGAAGGACGGCGGGGTGAGAGCTGGACCATTCTATGTACTTGTTGGAGCAAGCAGGCCATCTATTCTTGTTGAAGTGGGATATCTTTCCAATACAAAAGAACGTCAAAGACTTTTTGACGCAGAATACCAAAATGCTATAGCAAAAGGTATAGCTTCAGGTATCGGAAGATATTTGGACAATCGTAAAAAAGAGATTGATATTTAAAAGATTACATCTCGATTAAAACGGTATTAATTCTATCAATAATTTCATTGATAGCTTCTGGGAACCTCGCAAGTTCCTCCTCCATCTGTGTATCGATTGTTTTACCTAGTTCTATATTGTCAAGCAGATTAAGGTATTTACTTAGGATATCCCGTTTAACGGCACACTCTTTACACATCACTAAACTTTCACATAGACTATCATTAAGTTGCAGATAGGTATTCTCTGTCGCATCAATCAATACTTTAAGATATTTCTTATGCGATAGGTCTTCTGCTGTAAGACTCCCACTTAAAACAATTTTGACCATTTCAAACTTGGCCTTGATCACCAAAACTTTTTCTTTCATGAACTTCCTCCTACAAAAGTTATATTAAAGTATAACCTAAGATGATTAAAATTTAATGTACAGTATTATTGGATTAATTGATTAAAAATGTACAAATAAATTGTATAAAGCGAGTAAGTATGACGTGGGTAATAATGTGTTATGCAGTCAGGTAAGAATGAAAAGATAATCCTGCTGATCTTAAAATAATAAAGATCAACAGGATGTAGTAAAAAAAGTGCTATTTACTATTTGTAGTTTTTGATCGCTTTTTCAAGGATTTCTGTAGCAGCAGCTTTGTCTTTGAATCCTGATACTTTTACCCATTTGTTAGGCTCAAGCATTTTGTATGTTTCAAAGAAGTTCTTGATACGGTTAAGTGTATGCTCAGGAACATCAGAAAGATCTTGGATATTAGCATATGTAGGATCGATTTTATTAGTCGGTACTGCAAGTAGTTTTTCATCACCACCTTTTTCATCTTCAGTGAGAAGTACACCGATCAATCTACATTTGATATATGATCCTGCCTGAAGTTGATAATCACATAATACAAGCACATCTGCAGGGTCACCATCATCAGAAAGAGTATTCGCAACAAAACCATAGTTTGCAGGGTAGTGTACAGCTGAAAAAAGAACTCTGTCTACTTCTACTGCACCAGACTCTTTGTCAATCTCATATTTGATGTTTGAGTTTAGCGGTACTTCGATGACTACTTTTACTTCATCTGGGCATTTGCCCGGTCCGATTTTACTAATATCCATTTGAATATCTCCATAAAAATTTTTTGTGATAATACCATAACTATGGTAATAGGCAAGAATTATTAGAAATATATATGATACTAATAAATGTTGAAGCAGTATACCCTCCCTTTAAAGAAGGAGGTTTAGTGATATATAAAGTGTTTTTTTAACCACAAATAGTAAAGTGCTGCAAAGATAAATCCTATACCTAGTACAGAAGTGATAGACTCCAGGCTCATTCCCCATTTTGCAGCATATCCTATGAACATAGCCGTAAGAACATTGGATACCATAAAGAACATGTCATTGTAGGAGATAACACGGCCTAAATATGCCTTATCGGTATTTTCCTGTATCATCAAGTATGTGTACGCCCAAATCGTCGTGGTAAAGAGTCCTACAATAAAGATAGCTATCAATGAAATATAGAAGTTTGCTTGCAGCTGGCTCCATGTGATGATAGCTACACCTTGTGCGATCAAAAAGTATTGCAGATTGTTTTGACTGATAATCTTGGAAAAGAGTACAGAGCCAAGGAGCAAGGCAATCGCACGTGTGGCATTCAACCACCCTATCGCCAGTGCAACGGCAATAATTTCTTTGTATTTGAAATCAGCCAAAAGTGTAACAAGTGCATCAAAGCTTGTGAGACCGATACTCGCATGGAGCAAGATCAAGTGCAATAATTTAGGGCTGTTTTTGAGATAAATGAAACCATTTTTGAACATTTTCCAATTTGAGTCAGTATGTTCTTCTTTTTCCAAATCCAATGTTAAACCAAGTAGAAGCAAGACTGCTAAGCCATAGAGGAGTGCATCAAATATAAAGGCAGCATCATATCCCATATAATGTGTCGCTATTCCCCCGATGGCCATTCCTGATGCATAGCATATAGACCAGATTACAGAGTGTATTTCATTAGTACGTTGAAGCATTTTACCTTGAAGTATCTTGGGAAACAGTGTCATTTCGGCAGAAAAAAGCATCGATGCAGCAGCAGAACGGATAAAGATCAAAAGCATCAGTATCCAAACATAGCTCAACGAATCTATCAGTATAAAACCAAGTGTCATAGTGATCTCGACAAAAAGCAGGGTCATCATCAGTCTTTTAAAGTCTACTTTATCTACGATGATACCAATGATAGGAGCAAGCACAACTGCCGGAAGCATACTCATTGCTGCTGTTAAAGCAATTGTGATTTCATCAGCTCCATAGCCTACAAGCATAGAAAATATAGCAACTTGTGAAAACCACGTACCAAAATAGGAGAGGAACTGTATAATAGAAAGCCGTCTTACAACAGGGTGTTTCAGTGTCTGGATATAGTCTGTCATTTAGTCATTGCTCTCATCTTCAAGGGTGTAGTCTATAGCTTTTTCATCAAGCAGTTTTGTATACATTTCAAATGCTTTCTGTGCCATAGTTTCATCGTATGATGCCACAGAGATAGAGACTTTCCATCCATCACTATACAGTTTGGGCAGAGATGAAAATTCTACTTCTTTTGGCATTTTTTCCATCACTTCTATGAAAAGATTCTCTTTACATGATGCAGTGAGTGTATGGCGGAAATAAGTCTGTTTGTTTGGAATGAGTCTATTTAAGATCTCTTCAACCATAGGATGGCTCATCTCAGGAAAGCCAGGCATAAAAAAATACCGTTCATCAAGGCTGAATGCCGGCATTTTATTGACAGGGTTATCCATGAGTTTTGAGCCTTTTGGAAGTTCTGCCATACGGACAGAGTAAGGATATGCCTTCTCTCCCAACTGATCAATGATGATTTGTTTCGCTTCTTCATGGACAGGTAGTGTACCGTCTCTAAGTGCAATAGCAGCACATTTTCTGGTATGGTCATCTGGAGTTGATCCGATCCCACCAAAACTTAATAGCACTGGATTTGGTTGTGAGGCAATAAATTTGATTGATTGTACGATAAGTGCTGGATCATCTTCTATGATAAATGAACCAGTAAGCTTGTAGCCTCTTTTTGTCAAAGAGGAAGTAACATAGTCAAAATGCTTGTCACGTCTTCGTTTATTAAGTATCTCTGTACCGATAATCAGTACAAAAAAATTTGGAAGACTCATTTATTTCCTTTGGTGAGATTGTTTTTTGCGTATTATAGCTAACTACATTCTATTTTTATAGGTGATTAAAAATTAATCACAATAGTGGTTATTAAAGCAATCAATATAAGCTATACTTTGATTAAGAGGAAGAAAGAAGCCCGATAATATATCGGCTGATTGTATTTATAAGTGCCTGAAGACCCTCCTGATTTCAATAGTTTCACTTTTTTCATAATTGTCCACTTCAGGTACTTATAAATACAAAAGCACTCCTGTGGATATCACTCACCTTTGAACTCTGCAAAAAATAATAATAATTTAAAATTACATATTGACAAACCATCTTTTATGTTATAATGGAACAAGATTCTAAATAAAAGGAGTCAATATGAAAAGAATAGATATCAAAAAAGTGTCTTTAGCATTTGTGTTAGGGTTGATGATGATCGGATGTGCAGAACCTAGCCCGAATACAAAAAAAGGTGCATTGGTCGGTGCTGCAAGCGGTGCTGTTGTATCTGGTGTGACCGGTGGTAATGTTGTCAAAGGTGCAGCGGTCGGTGCTGTAGTTGGTGGGACAGTTGGATATATCTCAGATCAATAAGAGTCTTCTCTTAGTTCTGAGAAATAAGTCTGTATAGAGGAATTTTACTTATTCCTCTATATAGTTTTTGAGTTTTCTACCGACTTTCGGATGTTTTAGTTTCTTAATCGCCGAGCTTTCGATCTGGCGTACACGCTCACGCGTTACATTGAGTTCTTTACCGATCTCTTCAAGAGTTCTGTCACTTTCATCTTCTAATAGCCCGAATCTCATACGGATTACGGCTTTCTCTCTTTCATTCAGTTGATCAAGTACTTCATCGATCTGAAGGTTGAGGTCGTCTTTGAGTACCGCATCTGTAGGGCTAAGCGTATCTTTATCTTCAATAAAGTCTCCGAATCTTCCATCATCCTCATCACCTACCGGTGTTTCAAGGCTCACCGGTTCTTTAGTGATCTTAATGACATTTTTTACTTTATCCACAGAGAGTCCTACTTCTTCAGCGATCGTTTCAAGATCAGGCTCTCTTCCTGTTTCTTGAAGATGTTTACGAATGATCTTATTGATACGGTTGATCGTTTCGATCATGTGGATCGGGATACGGATCGTACGTGCCTGATCTGCGATGGCACGGCTGATCGCCTGACGGATCCACCATGTAGCATACGTAGAGAACTTATATCCCTTCTCATACTCGAACTTATCAACAGCTTTCATGAGCCCGATATTTCCTTCTTGGATAAGATCAAGGAACGGAAGTCCACGGTTCGTATAACGTTTAGCGATGGATACAACAAGTCTCAGGTTTGACTTGGCCATACGTGTTTTTGCTTTTTCACTTTTTGCTTTACCCTGACGGATCTGGTTAAGTACCTCCTGGAGCTTCTCTTCACTAAGGTCAAATCCGCCTTTACTTGCTTCACGTGTCTCAAAGAGTTTTTTGATCTCCACATAAGTACTTACCATTGTAGTTTCCGGAACAGCATCAATGATATCATCTTTATCCATATTGATAATATTATCCAGGATTTTTTGGTGGTTCTTTTTCAAGATATCGTTAAAGAGCGGAAGTTTGTACTCAAGACGTCTAAGCTCTTTTTCAAAGCTATCATCACTGGTCAGTGCTGTTTCCATTGCTTTAACAAGCTCATTGATCAGTTTTGATGTAGGTCCAAGATTGATCAATGCACGCTTAAGCAGCTCTTTTTTGAAAGCTACTTTAAGACGCTCATGAAGGATGACTTCTTCATCAGTCTCATCCTCCATGAGTTTGAGCATCTCTTCACGTGCTTTCATCCACTCTTTTTTTGCTTTTTCTAGCTGTTTGAAACTGTCTACGACCTGTTTTACTCTGCTATCATCTTTTGGCGAAGTTTCATTCTCTTCATCTTCATCAGTATCAGTATCATCATCATCTTTGTCTGAATCACCGTTTTTGTCATCTTCAAAACTTTTGAAAAGTTCTTTTACACGTCTTTCACGGTTTAAAAGAGGACCTTTGTAGTTGAGGATATAGTCTATCAAATAAGGTACAGAACAAATTGCATCCAGAATAATATTCTCACCCTCTTCAATTCTTTGCGAAAGTTCTACTTCCTCTTCTTTTGTAAGTAGAGGGATTTTCCCCATTTCACGCAAGTACATACGAACAGGAGAGTCAGAACGGCTCCACTCAAGGAGTTCTTTCTCTTTATGAAGGTCAAATTCTTCTAACTCTTCTCCTGCTGCAATCTTTTTTCTTGCTTCTTCAATTTTTTCAGCTTGCTGTGTAGTGAGAAGTTTGGCATATTCAGATGAACTTACAATATCTATTTTATTATCTTCAGATAACTTTAGAATTTTTTTTGCCTGTGCAGCGGTGATTTGTTTGTTAAATTCTTTAGCGATGTTTTCGAGTGTGATTACATCACCCTTTTTTTTGGAAGCAAATAATGCTTCTACGCTTTTAATGCTGTCTTTTGCTGCTGCCATTAGTTTCCTTGTCCATGAGAATTTGAATTCAAACTCAGTTAATATTAAGGTTGGATTATACCGAAATTTTGTTAGAAATAATAGGGGTAATTTGGTGATTTCTGTTTTTTTGGCTATAATCGCGAAAATATTTTTGGGGCAAAGCCTCGTTTTAAGGATTAGATTTTGCAAGGTAAAGTTTGGAAATTTGGTGACAACATCGATACTGATTTGATCATCGCAGCAAGATATCTTAATACTTCTGAGCCGTCAGAATTGGCAAAACACGTGATGGAAGATGCAGATCCGTCATTTGTGAACAATATGCGTGAAGGTGATATCATCGTAGCAGGTGAAAATTTCGGTTGTGGTTCAAGTAGAGAACACGCACCTATCGCACTTAAAGCAGCAGGTGTTGCAGCAGTTGTTGCACCTACATTTGCACGTATCTTTTATAGAAATGCATTTAATATGGGACTTCCGATTTTTGAACTTCCTGAAGCTGCAGAGATCAATGAAGGTGATACGATCCGTATTGATATGGATGCCGGTGAGATCATCAATGTAACACAGGCAAAAACCTACAAGTTCACACCTATTCCTGCATTTATGCAAGAGCTCGTTGATGCAGGTGGATTGATCAATTATGCAAAACAAGAAATCGCAAAACAACAAGCGTAAAAAAGGTTATATATCATGAGTAATAGTTATAGAATCGGTGTGATTAAAGGTGATGGGATCGGTCCGGAGATCATCGATGAGGCGATCAAAGTACTGGATGCAGTATCTGTTAAAGAGGGATTTACACTAAGATATGAAGAGATGCTTCTTGGTGGAGCAGCGATCGATGAAACAGGTGTACCATTGCCTGATGAAACAATTCAGGGTGTAAAGAAGTGTGATGCAGTACTTTTCGGTGCGATCGGTGGGCCAAAATGGGATAACCTGGAGAGACACCTGCGTCCAGAGACAGGTCTTCTTGGACTTCGTAAAGAGATGGGTACATTTGCAAACCTTCGCCCGGCAATGGTTTATGATGAGCTTGTAAATGCATCTAGCCTTAAACCAGAAGTGATTAAAGGTGTAGATATCATGGTTGTACGTGAGCTGACAGGTGGTATCTATTTTGGTCAGCCAAGAGCGATCGAGGGTGATAAAGCTTATAACACAATGGTCTATACTCGTGAAGAGGTAGAGCGTATTGCTGTAGTGGCATTTGATATCGCAATGAAACGTGACAAACGTGTTTGTTCAGTTGACAAAGCAAACGTACTTGAAGTAAGTCAGTTCTGGAGAGATATCGTTGAAGAGGTAGCGAAAGACTATCCAGAAGTAGAGTTGACACATATGTATGTAGACAATGCAGCAATGCAACTCATTCGTGCACCTAAACAGTTTGATGTTATTTTGACAGGGAATATCTTCGGTGATATCCTTTCAGATGCTGCAAGTATGCTTAGCGGTTCGATAGGGCTTCTTCCAAGTGCAAGTACAGGAAAAGGTGTAGGTCTTTATGAACCGATTCACGGTTCAGCACCGGACATTGCCGGTCAAGGGATCGCTAACCCACTTGCTACGATTTCAAGTGCAAGTATGATGTTGCGTTATGCACTCGGTGAAGAAAAAGCTGCAGACAGAATTGATGATGCGATCAAAAAAGCACTTGCTGAAGGTTATCGTACCGGAGACCTTGGTGACTATGATGCAAAAGAGATCTGTTCATGTAGTGAGATCGGTGATATCATCGCAGCCTATGCATCAAAATAAGTAAGGTAAGAAACGAACTCTGTTCGTTTCACCTCTCTTAAAAAAGCTGCCGATACGGCATTTTTTTTAAGAGATTGCTATATTATGCGCAACTTGTCGCATTTAAAATAATGGTTTTTCTTTTTTCTCTATACTTTTAGAATAATCTATATATAACTTATGGTGTTAAGGGTAACATAAATGGAAACAAAAGCAAGGGTCCTGATCGACTGTAATGATGCAAAGGGATTGGTCTATAAGATCTCAAAAGTTTTTTTTGAAAAAGATCTGAACATTGATTCCAACCGTGAATTTGTAGATAAAGAGAGCGGTAGGTTCTTTATGCGTTCTGTGGTAACAGGTATCTTTGAACCTGACGAACTTTTAAATGAATTGAAGGCCATCACTCCAGAAGATGCGGATATCAAAGTGATCGTACCTAAGCCTAAGAAGATCATACTGATGGCTACTAAAGAATCACATGCACTTGGAGATATCTTGATCCGTCATGCTGACGGTGAACTGGATGCTGAGATAGAATGTGTGATCGGAAACCATAATACACTTGAAGAACTTGTTCGTCGTTTTGATATTCCGTTCTTCTGTATTGCAGCAGATGGAATGAATAGAGAAGAACATGAAGAAAAAGTAATGGAGCTTATCAACAAGTTCGAATTTGACTTCATTGTACTTGCAAAATATATGCGTATTCTAACACCTAAATTTGTGAATGCGTATGAGGAAAAGATCATCAATATCCACCACTCATTCCTCCCGGCGTTTATCGGTGCAAACCCATATAAACAAGCCCATGAAAGAGGTGTAAAGATCATCGGTGCAACGGCACACTTTGTAACGGATGATCTTGATGAAGGACCGATTATCGCGCAAGATGTGATCCCTGTCAACCACCGTATGGGATGGAGAGAAATGCAAAGAGCGGGGCGTGATGTAGAAAAAGTGGTACTTTCACGTGCACTTTCTTATGTACTCAATGACCGTGTGTTTGTCCACGGAAATAAAACGATTGTCTTCTAAAAATGTTTAATATTGTACTCGTAGAACCGATGATCCCTCAAAATACAGGAACTATAGGACGTTTATGTGTCAATATCGGTGCTACACTGCATCTGATCAAGCCGATCGGTTTTGATATCGATGATAAGGCAGTGAAACGTGCGGGTTTGGATTACTGGAAGCATCTTGATCTGGTAGTTTGGGAGAGTTTTGAAGAGTTTCTTGCCGCACATCCTATCGATGAACACACCCACATGGCAACTACCAAAACAGACAAGCTTTACTTTGAAGCAAACTTCCAGAAAGGTGACTATATCCTTTTTGGTTCTGAAAGCAAAGGGATAGATGAAAGAGTACTTCTTGAACACCCTGAAAACTGTATCACCATCCCGATGGGAGGTGCCGGACGCAGTCTTAACCTGGGAGTGAGTGTCGGTATTGTTACCTATGAGGCATTGCGTCAAAACTATGAAGGGTTTGAGAAGATTACCATCCCCAACACATTAAAGGACAGTTGATGAGTTTTGGAGATGTAATTTATATTTTTGCCGTTATACTGTTTGCATTTATGACGTTTGTGATCATTCGCAACTATTTTAGAAGTAAGTTTGATGATGAAGGAAGACGGACGGATATGTTGGATGAGTATGAAGATGATTCATCCAAAAAGTAACTAATCAAACTACAACAAACAATTTTTTCGCTACCGATATGAGGTAGCAAATCTTTTCTAAACTCTACACATCAAAAAGCGTATTTTCCGCGATACACTCAAAATTCAATCTATATCAAAGTGTGTTATACTGCTAAATAGAGAGTATACAGCGGTTTTTTATAGAAAACTGTTCGAATATTCATTTCTAAAGGGGAGAGAATATATCGGTATGACATATTATGTACTTATAGTAGCTTCTTTTATATTTTTGCTAAACGGTTGTGGTGACAAAAGAAATGATGGAACAGTTGTGAGCGGTATTGTAGAGGTACAAGAGGTCGATTTAGGGTTTGAAGAGAGTGGAATTATACAAAGTGTGAATGTAGAAGTAGGTGATTGGGTCAAAATATCACAAAGCATTGCTGCACTTGATAGCGAACAATTATCATTGGACTTTGAAGCACTAAAGTATGAGTATGAACGTACAAAAGCAGACCTGGAAAACTTGAACAACACACCGCGTCCTGAAGAGTTGGAAGTTGTCAAAGCAAAAGCCGAAGCTGCCCAAACCGATTATGATCTGGCGAAAGATGAATATGAACGAAGTTTGGTATTGTTTAAACAAGGTGTTAGAAATGAACAGGGGTATCTAGAACAGTTAGCCAGGTATCAAAGGACAGAAGCATTACTCAAAGAAGCGCGTGCAAGTGTAGAACTGGTTGCTGCAGGCAGTAAAAAGGAAGCGATCAAAGCGACACAGATGCAGATGCAATCGATGGAAAAAAAGTTGGAAAGTATGGGAGTACGTTTAGATAAACGTACATTAAAATCTCCGCAAGAGGGGATGGTACTTACACGAAATTTTGAAGCCGGTGAATTTGTGAAAGCAGGACAGACAGTTGTCACTGTTGCTGACCTTGAAGACTGTTGGATCAAAATATACCTGCCTGAAAAAGCTTTTGTTGATATACATCTGGGAGAAAAAGTCAGTATCAGGTGGGATTCAAAAGAGGATTATCCGCTGGAAGGAAATGTGAGTGAGATATCTGAGGAAGCTTCGTTCGCACCACGTATGAATTTACGCAAAGAGGAACGTAGTGATCTCTATTTCCCTGTAAAAATAAAAGTTGATAATTCAGATCATAAGCTAAAACCGGGAATGCCAGCGGATGTCATCTTTAGCTATTAAAACTGATAACCTTGTCAAAGTATTTGGAGAAAAAAGAGCTGTAGACGGTTTGAATCTCAGTATTGGGAAAGGGATGATTTACGGCTTTTTGGGTCCAAACGGGTGTGGTAAGACTACTACATTAAGAATGCTGTGCGGTGTTCTCTCTCCAAGTGAAGGAGAGATTGCACTACTAGGTGAAAGTGTTACTCCCTATCCGATGAAAATACGAAGTAAGATAGGATATATGTCCCAGAACTTCTCTCTTTATAATGAACTCAGTGTGATTGAAAACCTTAATTTTTATGCTTTATTGTACGGATTGGAGGGGAAAGAAAAAAAACGTCGTATTGAAGATTTGATAGAGGTTACTAAGCTGACAGAGTATCGTAATACACTTGCACGGAACCTCTCAGGGGGATGGAGGCAACGGTTGGCACTTGCCGTGGCGATCATCCATCAACCTGAAGTGCTTTTTCTTGATGAGCCTACCAGTGGTGTTGATCCTGTATCAGCACGCTTGTTTTGGGATATTGTCTATGAGCTTGCTGCTGAGGGGGTAAGCATAGTGGTGAGTACACACTCTATGGATGAAGCAGAACATTGTGACAAAGTAGGATTTCTGGATAAGGGACATCTATTGCAGGAAGGATCGCCTGCAGAGCTTCGAAAAGCATTTCCGGCGAAGATGGTATCTATCAGAACGGATAAACCTATGCAGTTGTCACATGAACTTTCTGAACGTTTTGGTTCACAGATGCACAGTTACATCTTTGGCAATGAAGTACGTATCCGTCTGGAGAATGATGATGAACAGATGTTGAAAGAGTATGAGTATCGTAGAGTAGAACCTACACTTGAGGATATTTTTGTATATATGACGGAGCATAACAGTGTGGCATAGACTCAAAGCACTTTTGTATAAAGAGTTTATACAGATGAGACGTGACCGTTTGACATTTGCCATTATGATAGGTATACCTATTATACAGCTCATGATTTTTGGTTTTGCTATCAACACAGAAGTGAAACACCTGCCAACGATCGTGAATGACCAGTCACGATCCATGGAGAGCAGGCATTTACTGCAATCCTTTGTAGCCAGTGGTTATTTTGATATCGTTGCTTATACGGATTCATTGGAAAAAGTTCAAGAGGCTATTGATCGTTCTGAAGTAAAGGTGGGATTTTTCTTTCCTCCTGATTATGCACTGCATATTAGTGCACGTCAAAATGCAAAAGTGGAGATGATCGTTGATGCCAGTGATTCGATGTCGGCAGCTTCAGCTATTTCCACTGCACAATTGATCGCATTAAATTACAATAGAGAACTCTTGGATAATGATGCAAAACAAGAAGAGGCTTTTTCTCTTTTTATCCATCCTCTCTATAATCCTGATTTTGTCAGTGCCTACTATATGGTACCGGGTATTCTTGGAATCATATTGACGATTACTATGGTAATGATCACAGCGATTTCTATCGTCAAGGAAAAGGAGTTTGGAACCCTCGAACAGCTTTTGGTTACACCGATGCGCACTATGGAATTAATGCTTGGAAAAATCATTCCCTATGTCGTTATCGGATATTTTCAATTGACGCTGGCCTTGTTGATAGGTATTCTTGTTTTTCAGATCCCTATTATGGGTAGCTTGTTATTGTTTTATGTGTTAACCACGATCTTTATCCTGGCATCATTAAGCCTGGGAATCCTTATCTCTACATTAGCACGAAATCAGCTGCAAGCTGTTCAACTCTCTTTTTTTATGGTACTTCCCACGATCCTGCTAAGCGGGTTTATGTTCCCTCGTGAAGCGATGCCGCCTTTCTTTTATTATCTGGGCGACTTGTTTCCTCTGACTTTTTTTCTTGAGATTGTGAGGGGAATTCTGCTCAAAGGAGTTAGTATCGAGTACTTGTACACTCCGACATTGGCATTGTTTGCATTTGTTGTGATATTACTTGGAATAAGTATAGTTATCTTTTCAAGGTTTGTAAGACGATCCTGACTAACCCCCTATTTACCAATATTTAGATAAAATCACGTATCATTTACTTACGTATAGGAATCTAAAAAATGGCACAACCACTTCTTATTGAAATCGGTGTTGAAGAACTACCTGCGATACCGTTACTAAAGATCGTAAAAAATATCGAAAATTCTTGGCAAAATCTGCTTGACGAGTATAAGCTCAGTTGTGAGTTTGAGTTTATCTATACACCTAGAAGATTGGTACTTAAACATAGTGCTATGCCGGAAAAACAAGAAGACCAGACGATCGAGTTGATGGGCCCGCCGGTGGCTGCAGCGTATAAAGACGGTGAACCGACTAAGGCAGCAGAAGGGTTTGCCCGTAAATGTGGTGTAAGTATTGATGAACTGGGACGCGCGGACAACAACGGACGTGAGGTACTATTCTTCAAAAAAGAGGAGAAGGGTGCTGCGACAACAACATTGCTGCAAGAGATGCTTGAGAAGTGGATCGCATCGATGGCATTTGGCAAAATGATGAGATGGGGTTCAAGAAGTGATGAGTTTATCCGTCCTATCAGATGGCTGCAAGTAAGAATGAATGATGTGTCGGTACCGGTAGAACTTTTTGGTGTACAGAGTGGTACACAAACCTATGTACACCGTATGGTTAACTATGATGCAGTTGAGGTTCCAAGTATCGATGCATATGAACAAGTACTCTCAAATGGTGCAGTAACACTTTACCCAAAAGATAGAGAAGCGATTATCCTTGAACAGTTTGATGCTCTTGAAGAGAATGAAGGGATCTTTATCGAAAGAGATGCTGATCTGCTCGCAGAAGTTGTTGCTATTACGGAAAACCCAAAAGCATTGGTAGGAAAGTTCGATGAGATGTTCCTTGAACTTCCACCTGAAGTAATCATCACATCGATGAAAGAGCATCAGCGTTACTTCCCTGTATTTGAAGGTGGAAAGATCACCAACAAGTTCGTAGTAGTAAGCAACGCGTATACTGATGATTATAGTAAAGTGATCGCAGGGAACGAGCGTGTATTGAAACCGAGATTGGCTGATGGTCTTTTCTTCTATAGAAATGACCTCAATGCCGGTCTAAGTACAGATGGGCTGGAGAAGGTACAGTTTCTAGATGGATTGGGGACGCTAAAAGATAAGATAAAGAGAGAAAAACGTATTGCTATGCGTTTGCTTGGTCTATATATGGAGAAAGTGGAAGCCCAAAGCGGTAAAGATAACGTCACATTGGAAAAAGCAATGGACAGAGCTGTAGAGCTTGCAAAGGCAGATCTTATGAGCGAGATGGTGTATGAGTTTACTGAACTTCAGGGACTTATGGGATACTACTATGCCAAAGCATTGGGTGAAGATGAGGTTGTTTATAATGCGATAAAAGAGCAGTATATGCCTGTAGGTGAGGGTGCAGAACTCCCAAGCAGTATCTTCTCTAGTATTGTAGCAATGGCGATCAAACTTGATACGCTTATTGGTCTATTTAGTATCGGTATGATACCGACAGGTTCAAAGGATCCATTTGCTCTACGCCGTGCAGTCAACGGTATTGTACGTATCGTTACAGCAAATGACCTTGGCTTCAATATCGAAGATATCATAACACTGCTGAAATCCGAGTATGCAGACTTTGATACACAGCTTTTAAGCGACTTTATCATAGAACGTATCAATAAATCTTTTGATGCTAACCCGTCAGTGATCGCTGCTGTCCTTGCTTCAGGTGATAGAGATATCAACGAACTCGCTAAAAAGGTTACAGCACTTAATGAGATCGTAAGCAGTGATGTATTTAAAGAACAGTTCTCTACCTTTAAGCGTGTAGCAAACATCTCTAAAGATGTAGACCTGAATGCATCGATGAAGATCGACACAACACTCTTTAAAGAAGATGCTGAGGTAACTCTTTACAATGCATATGAAAAAGTGATCAACTCTACGTATAAAGATTATAAAGAGGAGCTGGATGCACTCTTTGGTCTAAAGCGTGAACTTGATGCATACTTTGATGATGTTATGGTAAACAGTGAGGATGCAACACTCAAAAACAATAGACTTAACACAATCGGTTCTATCTATAAGACCTTTAAAGATATTGCCGATATTAAAGAGATCTCTATCTAAACGTATGTCTAGTACCTATGATACCATTATTATCGGCGCGGGTATTGCCGGGGCTAGCAGTGCTTATTTCCTTTCACGTAAAGGTCACAAGGTTTTGGTACTGGATAAAAATGGTATCGCCTCAGGCGGATCGGGAGCTGCAGGGGCTTTTGTCTCTCCAAAGATCGGTAAGGGCGGACCGCTTCAGAGCTTGACCAATGAAGCTTTTGTCTTTGCAAAAGACTTCTATCTATCATATTTTCCCCAGTGTTATCATCAAAGCGGTGTGGTACGTATCCCCAAAGATGAAGAGGATGCAAAGAAGTTTGCAGAGTATGAACCCTATAATGAAAACAGTTATACCAACTGGGATATCGCTGCGTTAAAAGCCCACCATATCAATGTACCATTTGAAAGTTTCTTTTTTGATGAGGCGGGAGCGTGTGATGCACCAGAGACATGTAAGGCCATGTTGGAAGATATCGAATATATCCAAAAAGAGGTTATCGAGCTAAAGTTTGAAGACGGGATTTGGAAAGTAGATGAGTTCCAGGCTAAAGCTATAGTGTTAGCAACTGGATATAAAAATGATCTTTTTGATATGCGTTATATGGGGGTGAAGGGTACCTGGGGGACCCGCGGAGACTTCCGTTCACAACTGCCTATGGAGGTCAGTATGCACCAGTCTATGTCGGTCTCAGCCAATATGAACGGCATCATCCGTCTTGGAGCAACGCATGAAAAAAGTGTTAAAGAACCTAAGCCATGCGAGGATGAGCAAGCGCTCTCTTTGAAAGTCAAAGCTTCTTCCATGGTAGATACTTCAGATATGGAACTTGTCAAAACCTTCTGCGGAATGCGGGCAGGGAGTAAGGACTACTTTCCTTTGGTAGGGAAAGTGATCGACGTCCCGGCTATGCTTGAGACCTATCCTGCTATAGTACGTGGGGCAAAGCCTGAACTAAAGTATATTGACAACCTTTATATCTGTAATGGGCTAGGTGGCAGAGGATTTGTTTTTGGACCGTTAATGGGAAAAATGCTAGCTGAATGTATTGATGATAAAAAAAACTTGGATGATAGGGTAAATCCAGATAGACTATTTTTAAAGTGGTGTAGAAAAAGTCCTGAGCTGGATCATTTAAGATAGTTCAGAAAATTCCCATTTCTCCCATTGAGGGATTTCGCTGATATGAGGGAACCCGTCCAGGATCTCCTGAGGCTGGAATTTAGGCTTGTAAGCAAAGGCCTTGCACCCGTCTACCCAGTAGCCAAGATAGATCCATGGCAGTTCAAGGATCTTGGCTAGCTGAATCTGATAGAGTAGTGAGTAAGTTCCCAAAGAAAGCCTAGGATAGTCAGGGTCATAGTAAAAGTAGATTGAACTGATCCCGTCATCCAGTATATCGATAAGATCTACTCCGATGAGTTTGTCTCCATCCAAATAGAGTATCTCCTTGCCAAAATCATATGCGCCGTCAACAAAGTTCTCAAAGTACTCTCTTTGAGAGATATTTCGATGGGTCCATCCATCTTTTTGATGTTTGTAAGCATGGTATTTGTTATAAAGATTGAGGTGGGCTCTGGTCATTGTAGGTTTTTGGACAATGATCTTGGTCTCTTTGTTTCGACTGATCGCTTTGCGTTGTGATTTGCTAAGTTGGAAATCAGCAACATTAATACGGATACTTTTACATTCGTTGCAACCGTTACAGATCGGATGGAAAAAATATTTTCCAAAACGTCGCCATCCGCGATCGATCACTGCAGTCGTGAAGGTCTTTGAGGCATTGTTGACATACTTGTAGTGCATACGTACGGTTCTGCCGGGCAGGTAGGCACACTCATAGTCCAACATGGAAAAGTCTGTTGACGGTGGGTTTAGTAAGTCTAGCTCTTCATTCATTGTTGCGATTATACTGAAAATAGTGTAAAATCCTATTTATATAACGCTTTCAATGCAAAGCTTCTCCAAGCTACGCTAACGCTGTGTTTTCTTCAGCAGAAGGCTCACGCGACAAGTCGCTTTTATCATGATATCAAGGTAATGTATGTTTCTTTATCAACCGACCTCCGGTTACTGTTACAATAGTGATTCTATCTTCTTATATGATTTTATCTCCAGCTTTCAGCCTAGGGGATCACTTCTTGATGTAGGATGCGGGGTAGGGATTATTTCACTTCTTTTAAGTCGCGACTTTCCGGTAAAAACTACGATTGTCGATAAACAGCAGAAGATGCTGGACTATGCAGTGCACAACTTTCACCTTAATAAACTGGAGGTGAAAAGCCATCTAGGGGACTTTACGGAACTTCATACAGAAGAGAGATTTGATTTTATTGTCTCCAATCCCCCATTTTATGATCCTAGAGTTACACAGAGTGAAGATTCCCATCTCAATATCGCACGTTATGCACATCATTTACCTATCGAGAGCTTTATTAGAAGAGTGAAAACATTCTTGAAGCCGAAAGGCTGGTTTATTTTTTGTTATGATGCAAAACAGATCGATTTGCTCTTGCATCATCTTAAAATAAATGGTATAAACCCTGAGAAGATTCAGTTTGTTCATTCCAAGATCGATAGAGAATCCAAGCTGGTCATGATCGCGGCGCGTAATAATTCAAGGTCCATGACACAGATATTGCCTCCATTTGTGGTATTTGAGGAGGATAGTGTATATAGACCAAATGCGCAAAAAGCCTTTGATAAAGCAGGGACGCATAGTATCAAAGGCGACTTTGAAGTGAGTAAAGAAAGAGAGTAGGACTTTGGATAAATTCTTAGAAGAAGAGGGGTATAGTTATAAATTTGACCCAAGTGCTTGTGAAGCATGCGGAGGACATTGCTGTACCGGTGAGAGCGGATATATTTGGGCAAAATATGATGAGATAGAAAAAATGGCGGAGTTCGTTAACCTTAGCCTAGAAGATTTCGCTACAATGTATCTTAGAAAGGTGAAGCATCGTTATTCACTTGTTGAAAAAAAGCTCAGTGAAGACAATTATGCGTGCATCTTTTTTGATGAAACATTAAAGCGGTGCAGTATATATCCTGTCCGTCCGAGACAGTGTCGTACATTTCCCTTCTGGGAACAGTTTAAAAATGATGAAGATGAGGTAAGAAAAGAGTGCCCGGGTATCGTATAATCCTAGCTGCCATTGTTACGTTTGTTATGTTCAATATATCGGCTCAGGCTAAAGAGCAGATACCTCTAATCAATGAGGATACAATGATCATCAAGGCACTTTTTTTTGATGAACAAATGGCGTATGAATATAGTAGACCTATTTATGGTGCACTCTTTGATAAAACAGGAGAGGAAGAGTTTCTTTTCCGAGAAATGAGATCAGCACTGCTTAGCCGTACGTTTATCAATGAAAGTATCAAGAGACTTGAAACATGGGATAAAAAGCATCCGGATACTTTGGATGCCAAACGTCTATTGATCCCTTTGTATCTTACTGCAAATAATGGTGAACGTGCGCAGGAAGAGTCGATGTATCTTCTTGAAAGATCTCAGCAGGCAATTGACCTGGAGTTGGCTTCAAATGCATTGCTTTATAATGCACAGTTCGAGAGGGCATTACAGTTACTCAAAAGAGTGTATGATGAAACTCTGCATGAAGGTATCCTCTTACGGGTTACTACCATCATGGATGAGTATACAGGACAACGTAAAGAGGCAATCGCACTTTTGGAAACCCATAGGCGTATGCATATTTCATCAAAAAATGTATATTTAAAACTGCTCAAGCTTTATATGAAAGAGAATGATATCAATGGGCTTATAAGTACCTATGAGGCACTTTATGATGTAGAAGGTGATGAGGAGTACGTAAGAAAGATTATTGATGCTTATGTATATAAAAGAGACCTAGAAGGTGCTACGGCATTCTTGGAAAAGCATCGTGACGGTCATGAAGATATTCTTTATGATCTTTATAAAGCAACTAGGTCTTATGAAAAAGCGATACTTCTTGTCGATCACTTCTACAGTCAGGATAAGGATGCGAAATGGCTTGCCGAAAAAGGGATACTTCTTTTTGAACAAGCAGAGGACAAAGATGATCGTAAGATGTTGGAGGAAGTGATCTCTCAATTTGAAAAGGCTATAGCATTAGGGGTGGATGACAGTGTCTATCTTAACTACTACGGCTACACTTTGATAGATAAAGAATTTGATATCAAAAAAGGGATTAGTATTGTGGAGGATGCACTCAAACAGCAACCTGACAATACCTTTTATCTCGACTCGCTTGCGTGGGGATATTATAAACAAAATGAGTGTAAAAAAGCCTATGAATTGATGAAAAAAGTGGTCGATAGAGAAGGTCTAGAACAAGAAGAGATCAATGATCACTGGAATGCTATTCAAAAGTGTAAATAGAAAGAGGATATAATAGCGCCAAATTTTAGAGTATTGGTTAGAAAATGGCACAAATTTTAGATGAAATCATCAAGAAAACTAAAGAAGATCTTGAGCAGAGAAAAGTAGATTTTCCAGAGGAGTGGTTGGGCCGTTCACTGGCATTTAACCCTTTTTTCCCAAAAGATGTAAAGGCTGCTCTTCGTTCAACAGAAGACAATCCTTACCGTATCATTGCCGAGGTTAAGAAGGCTAGTCCTAGTAAAGGAGTAATCCGCGAGGATTTTGACCCGGTAGTGATCGCACAGCAGTATGAAAAGGGAGGAGCAGACTCTCTTTCTATTTTGACTGAGCCTCATTATTTTTTAGGGGATAAAGAGTACCTTGGAATGGTACGCCGCTATGTGAACCTGCCATTACTTCGTAAAGATTTTATCGTAGATAAGTACCAGATTTTAGAAGCACTGGTCTATGGAGCAGATTATATACTGCTAATCGCCGCAGCACTAAGTCGTAAAGAGCTCAAAGAACTTTATGAGTATGCCTTGCATTTGGGATTGGATGTACTTGTTGAGATCCATAGTAAAACAGATCTGATCAAAGCAACTTTTGCAGGAGCACAGATCATCGGAATCAACCATCGTAACCTGGAAACCTTTGAAATGGATATGAGCTTGAGTGAAAAACTTATCCCTTTGATTCCCAAAGGAAAAATCATCGTTGCAGAGTCAGGCATTAATGACCATGATACTGTAGTAGAACTTTCTAAGATCGGTGCAGATGCTTTCTTGGTAGGTGAGCATTTCATGAGACAAGATGATATTTCAGCTGCACTTAGAACACTTAAATATGGTGAAAACCAAGTGAACTAAAGCCTTTTAAGGCTGCTTATACCCGTTTTACAAAACGGGTAATTCTATAATTATCTCCTTTTTATATTTCCTAACAAATTATTACAACTTACTTTAACTATTAATCTATAGCTACATATTATAAATAAATTACTTTTATAACGTTAATATCACGTTGAGTGGATATGATTATTAGGATAAAGGGAGAATGCGGAGAAGTCTGGAATAAAAGTGGGTGCTAAATTTATTTAACTAAAAAGGGGAAAATATGAAGAAGAAGATTTCTCTATTGGTAATTATAGGGGTTGGGATTGCAAATATTGCACAGACTACACCAAGTGATAAAATCAGACCGGGTGTTGTACTCTATAAAATTAAAAAAGATGCCACTGCAAATGAATTAAAAAGTTTAAATGCGTTGCTAAATAGTCATGTTCTGCGTGAAGAAACGGTTGATGGTATTAATCTGCATATTGCGCAACTTAATAGCAAGGGAAGAGAACAGGCAATTAGTAAACTGCTTAGAGGAACAGGTGCAGTAAAGTTTGCAGAACCCGATATGATCGTTTCTCCTTCAAACACTCCAAATGATCCGGATTTTTCAAATCAATGGCATCATGTGACGATCAATTCTACCTATGCATGGGATACAATTACTTCTCCCGAAGACATACAAGCAGTAAAGGTCTGTGTCCTGGATACAGGAGTAGATCAGGATCATCCTGATCTTATGGATAATCTATTGCCTGGTTATAATGCCAACCATTTGCGCTCTGTTGAAGACTTTCATGGACATGGAACCGGTACGGCCGGTGTGATCGGAGCAGTGGGGAATAATGCAGAGGGTATCAGTGGTGTATTATGGGATGTCAATATCATTCCTGTACAGATCAATAATAAAACGGATGATAGTACCGCATATCTTTCAACCATGGCTAAAGGTATTAAGTGGTGTGCTGATCAAGGTGTAAAAGTTGCAAATCTTAGTTATGAGGGTGCAAACGCCTCTACCATTGATGATGCTGCCACGTATCTAAGAGAGCATGGCGGATTACTCTTTATGTCTGCAGGGAACTCTGGGAATTTCTATGATACATCATTTTATCCAGATTGGAAATCCTTTATCATAGTAGGTTCAACAAATAAATCAGATATAAAATCGGCTTTTTCAAATTATGGACCTTTTATCGATCTTGTTGCACCCGGTGAGAGTATTTTGACGACTTATTTGGGTGGAAAATATGTGTATTATTCGGGAACATCATTTTCATCTCCAATGGTTGCAGGAGTAGGTGCAATGATCTTTGGTCTCAATCCTAACTTTACACCTGATGAAGTTGAAAATATATTGTTGAACTCTGTAGTTGATCTAGGAGATCCCGGAGAAGATGACATGTATGGTAAAGGCAGACTTGATGCACAAAAAGCAGTAGATATGGCACTGGAGTATATAAGTACTGCATATCAGAATCCTGTTCCTGTAGCATCTATGACGTATTTGAGTGACTATACTCCTAGAGTAGTAGAGTTTGATGGTTCATCTTCAAGTGATGATGGTACGATAATAAGCTATCTGTGGGATTTTGGTGATGGTAGCGGGGGTGAGGGTATGGTGCTAGAGCATACATATGAAAACCCGGGTCAATACTATGCAACACTTACGGTCCGTGATGATCAAAACCTGAGTGCAACTTCTGAAGTTCTTACAGTTGAAGTTAGTACAGATCCAAATTTTATTCATGCACCAAGTGCATTATCCAGCAGTGAGAATGCCAATAGTATCACACTGTCATGGGTAGATAATTCTGAGAATGAAGATGGATTTATGATTGAACGTGCTAAGAGGGTGAAAGGTAAATATCTATTTACACCACTTAGTGAAACAGCATCAAATATCAATACCTTTACAGATACTATTGGAGAGCAGGGAACGTATCAATACCGGGTGAAGGCTTTTAATGAAATTGAGAGTTCGGCATATTCCAATGTAGTAACGGTGACAGTGAAGAAAAATAATATTTAGGGTCAATGAAATCAGTATTATATCGGGACATTGTGTTGGATTAAAAGACCTACAGACATTAATGTAGGTCTTCTTATGATTTATGAAAGAATTTGTTTGACCACTTGATTGATACGTGCACCGTCAGCACGGTTTCCTATCGTGTTTTTGGCTGCGCCCATGACTTTCCCCATATCTTTCATACTTTCAGCACCGACTTGTGTAATGATCTCTTTAATCGTACTTTCAAGTTCTTCATCACTCATAGGCTCTGGCAGGTAACTTTGAACAATAGCGATCTCTTCAGCCTCTTTTGCTACCAGGTCATCACGTCCTGCTTCCAAGAACTGGGCTTTTGCATCCTCTCTTTGTTTGAGATATTTTGCAAGAATCGCTTCTACATCACTGTCTGTCACCTCTTTACGTTCGTCAACTTCAACTTGTTTGATACTTGCCTGGATATTCCTTAGTGTATCTCTTGTAATGATATCTTTAGCACGCATTGCCTCTTTAATATCATTTTTGATCTGCTCTTTTAAACTCACGTTGTGCTCCTATGAAAGATTTAAAAGGATTATACTATAATCCACGTATGATAATTACGATTCAAGATAAACAGTTCGATACAAAAAAGATCACTCAGCTCTATCCTGCAGCTGTGGTAAAGACCGGTTATAAGGATGAGACAACAAAGGTTAGCCTTGAATGGCTTGATATCGAAGCCAAAGGCAAAGTTGAGGTTGTAGGTTTTGGTATCTTTGTACACCTTGGTGAAGAGGAAAAACATGAATTTATCTTTGAGACCAAGGAAGAAATGGATGCATTGGCAGGTCAGATCGCCGCTCAATTAAAGCGCAACTAGTTACGTGGGCACTCTGCCGAAGAGATCTTAGTGATAACAATCTCTTTAAAAGAAGTTGCCTAAGGGCAAGTTATATTTAAGAGACAAAAATGCTCTTTGCTCATTTTGCGTACTATCAAATGAAAGAGATGGATACGTTGGCCGAGCAGATTGCAGCGCAGTTAAGAAGATAGATTAATAGCTCGAGATTACATCAAATAATAACTACTGAAAATTAAATATTTCTTTTATATTTTTCTTTGGATTTAAGTTAGATTACCCTATCATTCACCTACAAGAACTGGAGATCTTATGACACTATTTCAACTATTTCTTTTAATCCTTGCCGGGGTGATCTTTTACCTTTTTTTCAAACAGCTTTTTTCTGGTGAACACCCTAAAAGAGGCGTAGATTTTGAAGCGAATCTCCCTGATGAACAGATCGGTGGAATAAACCGTCCTGACAAGACCTTTTCCAAACCTGAGGTACAGTTGACACGTTTTGAACATTTAGTTCAAATGGCGGATGATGCTGTAGCAGATGGTGATATGCTAGAAGCCAGTAAAGCACTCCAAAGTGCTTTAATTCTGGAACCGGATAATATCGATGTCCTGCAAAGACACGGTTATGTGATGATGCAGATAGATAATCTTGAGGATGCAAAAGAGAGCTTTGAAAAGATTATTTCACTGGATGTAAATGATGATTCAGCACATGATTCTTTAGCTAATATTTTACATAAGCTGGGAGATGAAGAGGGTGCTTTAAAACACCATGCATTATCTGTTGAGCTTGACTCTGAATATGCTCCACACCATTTTAACTATGCTAATACACTGTTTGATATAGGACGAAAAGAAGAAGCACTGTTGGAGTATATAAAAGCGTATGAGCTGGATTCATCACTGGATGAAGCAAAAAAAATGATCAACGAATTAAAGGCATAATTATGAGTAAAAGTGTATGTTTTATAACCCAAGAAGCAACAGAAGAAATACTTTCACGCGTTACTAAGGTATGTGCAGAGTGTTATTCTGATATACATGTTGGTGATATGATACACTATGATATGCAGAATTATCGTTACTTGTGTGAACGTTGTCAAGAGGAACTGTGTGAAAAGATGAATGATGAGTGTGAGATCATTGTTGAAGAATCAGCAGGACTTTTCGGATAGTTCATTCATATCAATTTTATACATCTTATGCCTTGTCCAATTTGGCACCGGGCGCAAGTTCAACCCTCTTGGCATTGATCTCTCCACTGACCTGACCGTTTGTTCCTATCCTTAATAGTTTGCTTGCTACTACTTCTCCTGTCAATTTACCGTCAACTGTTATATTCTTACTACGTATTTGTTCGGTATTGACGATGGCATGTTCAAGCAAGTTGATTTTGTCAACGGCGGTAATAATACCATCGACAGAACCATCTATTGTGATCTCTTTGGCACGAGCTTCTTGTGAAAGTTGTCCCTCTTCCATGATTTCCAGAGTATCACACATGATACTTCCTTCAAGTTTACCGTTGATGATAGCATGCTTCGCGTATACATTCCCTTTTATGTACCCGGACTTTCCGATCACAAGTATATTGCTTACTGAAACATTCCCAATGACGGTTCCGTCAATATGAACAGTATCGCTACCTTTAAGTTCGCCGGTGATTTCCATGCATGATGTAATGATTGTTGCAGAGTTTATCTTTGGAGTCGGTCTGGATTTCTTTTTACGACGAAACAGTGCCATTGAGATCCTTTTGTTCATTTGAGAGGTTAATGATCTTTTCGATCTGTCCTAGAATACTTTTCCATTTTACCCTAGGTACATCTTCGCTGATAGAGTATATATTTTCTTCATCCCATGAGATAAAAGGCTTTGGATTCAGCCATTTTTCAAGATACCTGATCTCATAGTGAAGGTGTGGGCCTGTACTTCTTCCTGTACTTCCTACATAAGCGATAAGATCTCCTTTGTTGACGTAGTCACCGCTTTTGACAGCAAAACCGCTAAGATGTCCATAAGCAGTTTTGAATCCAAAAGAGTGTGCTAGCAAAAGAAAGTTTCCGTAAGCGCCTTTACGTTTGGCATAGACTACCACCCCATTGGCCGGGGCATAAACAGGAGTACCTTTGCGGGCTTTTAGATCAAGTGCAGGATGGAAGGAGTTTCTTTTTGTGATAGGATGAGTACGATAACCGTAAGTGCTGCTGATACGTTTGTAGTCAAGGGGTTTACCGTTAGGAATACTGTTTAAGAACAGAACTTTTTGTATGGTCTGGATTTGAAAATCTACAAGTTTTTCTTTGAGGCTTTGAGCAGTTTCTTCTCTTTCTTCTTCCAGTCTGGCTTGGAAACTGGCATTGAGATCAGGCCCATAGCCTATCATCTCTTCTACCTCTTGAAGTTTTTCATTGACAGAAGCAAGTTTGTCGCTATTTTCCTGTATCAAGTGTGTAAGTTGTAAGTTTTGTTTTTCCAGAATGTCATTTTTGTGCTTGTAGGTTGCACTTTTTTCTTCGAGTACAATGATCTCATTTTGAAATTCGACTTTTTGACTATTGAGCTTAGTTACCTTGTTGTTAAGAAAATTAATATAAAGATAAGTGGCAAAGGCGATCGTAATCAGTAGAAGAATTACTCCGACTATGATCTTTTTGATGATCTCATGTACGCTGTACTGTATAGACCCGTTGATATCACTGATGGTGATGATGAGTCTATTTTTCATCTCTTTCCCTAATGTACCTGATAGCATTGATATAGCTCAGGGCATTGAGTTTGAAACCTTTATAGGCTATATCAAAAGCTGTCCCGTGATCAACAGAAGTTCTTAGTATGGGCAAATTGAGCGAGACATTGATCCCTTCATCAAAATAGAGTGCTTTGAGCGGTGCAAGTCCCTGATCATGGTACATAGCGATATAGTGGGTATAGTGTGCACGTACATGAGGAGTAAAGGCAACATCTGGAACTAGCGGCGATGTAAAGACGTGCTTGTCCAATTGTTTATGTGCATTTTTGATAGATTCATTGATGATAGTCTCTTCATTTCCCAGTACACCCTCATCTCCTGCATGAGGGTTAAGACCAAGAACAGCCACAGTATTTTTGGGTTGGGCCGTATGATAGAAGTCTATTAAAAAACGGGTAAGATCTTTGGCATTGATGCTTTTGGCAACCTCATTGAGAGGGATATGTTCGGTAAAGAGCGCAACATACATTTTCGGACAACCAAGCATCATGATTGCTTTCGCGTCGAAAAAGTCACGCAGGGCATCAGTATGTCCTTTATACTTTACTCCTGCTAACTCCCAAGCTTTTTTGTGTATAGGAAGTGTACTGACGGCATCTACTGCATGTGCTTTTGCGAGTTCGACAGCTTTGCAAAATGAGGCATAAGCATAAGCACCGCTTTCTTTACTGACAATGCCCGGTTTTATCTCAAAGTAGGGTGCAATATCTTCTATGGTTTGAAACTCTTCCGGGATAGACAGATTGAGCTTGGAGGCTGCCTGTTTCAGCATTGCTCTATCGATACAATAGATCGGTTTGACAAGTTCGCAGATTTTGCCATGATTTTCAAGGGCTAGCTGTATTCCGATTCCGTTTAGATCGCCGATACTTATTGCAACTTGTTGAAGGTTTTGCATTGCGTACTTCTTCTTTAACTCAACGTATAAGTTTATGTTTCATATCGATGATAGCCTGCTCTAACCCTGTATAGATAGAACGTGCGATGATACTTTGACCAATATTCAACTCTTCGATGTGTTCGATCTCTACAATCGCTGAGACATTCTGCATATTAAGTCCATGACCTGCTGCTACCTTTAGACCAATCTCTTTCGCTTCTTTGCTTAGTACACGTAGTTCATAAAGTTCTTCTTCAAGCATTTTTTTGAGTTCATTGCGCGGGAGTTCAAGTTCAGGGATCGTATGATGGGTTTTTGCCAAATTGGTATAAAGCATTGCATAGATATTGGCATATTTACCGGTATGAAACTCTATCCACTCAACACCTAATGTCTTGGAGGCTTTAAGTGCTTCAGAGGTCGGATCAATAAATAGTGATACTTCAATCTCATGTTCTTGTAGTCTACTGATCGCTTCTGCAAGTTTTGGCTGATCTCCAGTGACTGCCAGACCACCTTCTGTCGTCACTTCTTCACGTTTTTCAGGTACCAGTGTTACACGGTGGGGCTTAAGTTTACAGGCGATATCGATCATCTCCGGTGCAATAGCACACTCAAGATTTACAGGAAGTGCAGAAAGATCAATAATATGCTGTGCATCAGCATCTTGGATATGCCGTCTGTCCTCACGCAAATGAATCGTGATCTGATCCGCACCGGCACGTTTACAAATGCCTAAGGCATCCAGCGGATCCGGATCCCCAACTCTTCTTGCTTCTCTCAGTACAGCAATATGATCAATATTGACACCTAGTAACATGTTTCACTCCCTAAATAATATCTATTGATTATATCTAAAAATATTTTTAAGATACGATTTGTATAATCGCCACAACACAGATCATTGGAGAAATAATGGTAAACAAAGATATTCTTCCGGTAGAGTCATATAATGAGATCAAAGATATGATAGGTAACGGCAAACCAACAGTGCTCTCTTTCGGTATGAGTCACTGTTATAGTTGCATCGCAATGTCAAAAGTTTTTTATGAGTTATTGCAAGAGCACCCGGGACTTCAGATCTATTCAATAGACTCTCAAAGAGACCGTATCATAAGCCGCGATATCTACAAACTCAAAGAGATGCCTGCACAGCTTTTTTTTGATGAAGATGGCGAAGAGGTCTTCAGGCATACCGGGGCATATAAAAAGCCGGTAGTTGAGGTCATACTGAAAAAATATGGGTTTAATCTTTAGAATTTGTAATATTAAGCGTATTTCTCAAAGATTTTGAGAAGCTTTTGACTAAATGCATATCATTGATGGCCATGGCAGTTATCTCTGGTTTAATATGTGTATTCTTTGCCATATCTTCGATAAGTTTCATACTGTTCTTATATGAAGCTGCAATTTTGTTATACGTTGATTCCAGCTCTTCAATGGCTTCATGGTCACCTTCTTTTGCATTATGAAATGCCAAAACGGTTTTAAGTATCTGATAACGCAGGTTCTTATAAAAGGTCTGCTCTTCCGGTGAAGTTGCCTCATAAAAGTTATTGATATCTGCCAGCATATCTTTGATAGATTTTGCTGCAGTTGATAGATAGATATTTTTACGTGATAACTCTTTGAGCTGCAATTGATGTGCCTCAAGATTATCTTTAGAGGAAAGCATGGAGTTATAACGATAGATTTCTCCTTCGATCAAACGTATTTTCTCATAGAGCTTTTCATAGGAGAGATCAAAGTTTTGATTATAAAGTTCGAGCAGTCTGTCTACTCCATATTGTTTTTCCAATGCTTTTGGGGGTGGGATATTGATAGATAAAAGAGCAAACTCTTCTATCTTATCAGAAAGGTGTATGATCTCTTTTTGTAATGCCTCAAGTGCCAGCTCCGGTACTGCCAAAGGTACATTATGGATAAAATGGGTGACCTGTATGACCTCTTTGGTAAAGAATTTTCCGACCCAATTAGCCAAAGATCCAATGAACGGATACCATAACACTACTCCCACAAGATTGAATAAAGTATGAAAAAGGGCAATCTTGACTACATCATCTATACCAAAAAGGTATGTTTCAAAGGGAATGATCATCCATTGAAGCGTTAAAAGTACGACCAAGGCAGTACTAATGTTAAATACCAGGTGGGCTATAGCAGTTCGTTTTTTGTCAGGTATACCACCCATTGCACCAAGAACTGCTGTAACTGTAGTACCGATATTGGCTCCTACTACAAAAGCTGCTGCAGCCTCAAAAGAGACCATTTGAGTAAAGAGCGCACTTTGTATAATAGCGATAGATGCAGAACTTGATTGTATGATTGCAGTGATAACTAGACCAATGACGGCAAACCAGTAGGGGCTTACTGAAAGATAGTTGGATAGATCGAAGCTTTTTGAAAAAATGTTAAAACTATCTTTCATCCCCTCCAGTCCCAAAAAGATCAACCCAAATCCTACCATCATATTAAAGTAGTTCTTCCATCTCCCCGATTCACTGGAGAGTACACTGCCCAATCCGCCAAGTCCTATCATAAGATAGGAGAGTACTTTGATATCCAGTTTAAACCCAATAAGGGCTACGATCCATGTAGTGACTGTTGTTCCTATATTTGAGCCAAAGATCACCCCCAGTGCACTTTGCAGGCCCATCATCTGGGCACCAACCAGGGAAAGTGTCATAAGTGTTACAACAGAGGAACTCTGAAAAAGTGCTGTGGCACCAAGACCGGTCAAGAGACTTTTGAATGTAGTAGCTGTAGCATTTTGTACTATACGTTTAAAAGCACGTCCGGCTGATATTTTTATTTGTGCTTCAAGATAGAGCATACCAAATAAAAATAGCCCGAGTCCTGAAAAAGCTTCTACCCATACGATAAACAGATCTTGCATTAATGTACACCTCTTTAACTCAACCTTAGGTGGTCAACATAGTGATATTATATCAGGTGTGGATAATATTATACATCTTAAGTACGATAGGTTTGTGATGTCATTGTACCGCTCTTCCGTTGCTCTTATGAACTATTTACTTCATAAAGCGTAATAAAAAATGATAATCATAGAAAAAAGAATGTTCAAAATCGTATAAATCTGACACTCAGCCATAACCAAGATTATGTTAAAATCATGTCAAATTTATAACGATTACATAAGAAAAGGCTAGCAATGGCAAAAAGAGAGATAAAAAAAGCTGTTTTGGCATATAGTGGTGGACTGGATACGAGTATTATCCTTAAGTGGCTTCAAGATGAGTATAACTGTGAAGTAGTGACATTTACTGCTGACCTTGGACAAGGTGAGGAAGTAGAGCCTGCTCGTCAAAAAGCAATTGCACTTGGTATCAAACCGGAAAACATTTTCATTCTTGACCTTCGTGAAGAGTTTGTAAAAGATTTTGTATTCCCGATGTTCAGAGCAAATGCAATCTATGAAGGTGAGTACCTTCTTGGTACATCGATCGCTAGACCGCTTATTGCAAAAAAACAGATCGAGATCGCTAACCAGACAGGTGCGGATGCTGTATCTCACGGTGCAACCGGTAAAGGGAATGACCAGGTACGTTTTGAGCTTGGTTATCTAAGCCTTAACCCGGATATCGCTGTGATCGCACCATGGAGAGAGTGGGATCTTAATTCACGTGAGAAGCTTCTTGCTTATGCAAAAGAAAATGGTATCGAGATCTCTAAAAAACACGTGGATGAGCATGGTAATCCTAAAGCAAGTCCATACTCTATGGATGCAAACTTGCTTCATATCTCATATGAAGGGCTTCACCTTGAAAATCCTGCAGCTGAGCCTGAAGATGATATGTGGCTGTGGACAAACTCTCCTGAAGAGGCTCCGGATGAGGCAGAGTATATCACGATCACTTATAAAAAAGGTGACCCCGTAGCAATCAACGGTGAAGAGATGAGCCCGGCTACACTCCTTAAAACACTTAATGATTATGGTAATAAGCATGGTATCGGACGTATCGATATCGTAGAGAACCGTTATGTAGGTATGAAAGCACGTGGATGTTATGAGACTCCAGGTGGTACGATCATGCTTAAAGCACACAGAGCAATCGAATCTATCACACTGGATAGAGAAGAAGCACACCTTAAAGATGAGCTTATGCCAAAATATGCAAAACTGATCTATAATGGCTACTGGTGGTCACCAGAGCGTAAGATGATGCAAGCAGCAATCGATACAACTCAAGAGAGAGTAAACGGTGAAGTAAAACTCAAGCTTTACAAAGGTAATGTGATCGTAGTAGGTAGAAGTTCAACTGAGTCACTCTATTCAGAAGCGCACTCGACATTTGAAGAGGATGAAGTATATAACCAAGCAGATGCAGAAGGCTTTATCCGTCTGAATGCACTTCGTTTTATTATCGAAGGTAAAAAACAGCCAGAGCGTATTGCGTCTTTGATCGCTGATAAAACAGAGAACTAGAAATAGTTCTCTGCTCCCGCTTTTTATTTTCTTTTTTATTCATTTTTCCTTATTCATCCCATTTTACATTTGATACACATAAGTGTAGTATAATTTAAGAAATACAACTTAGGAGTATTACTATGAAAAAGCTTCTTTCCTTGATAGTGATTGGATTAAGTATGATAGTGGTGAGTGGTTGTGCAACACATGAGAAGTTTGTACAAAAGTATGATGGATGGGTAGGGAAGGATATCAATGCTTTGATTGCGAAGATAGGTTATCCGGATTCCACATTTTCATTGCCGAATCAGAATAAAGTCTATGTCTATGAACGATCAAGGGTCGATACTATACCCTCAGGTCCTATTATTGGTTATGGTTATTACGGGTACGGAGTAGTAGGCTATAACTACCAGACAGTTACTTCAACATGTAAACTCTTTTTAGAAACAAATAAGAAGGGAATGATTGTGAAGTGGGGTTATCGTGGTAAATGTTTGAGTAATTAAAGAAGAGATAGCGAGCCGGTTGGTTGGCTGACTCTTGCTTTATTCCGGTCTTAAAAGCTCTTTCATGACCTCTAACACTCTATGAGGTGAGAACTTTAACAGCCTTTCTCTATAGAAGAAATGGGGAATCCATTCAAGTAGTATATAAAGCATGAACATCATTGGATAGAAAGCATAGTATTCATTTCTAAAGCTTTTAAAGGTATACCGTTCTTCAAACCATTTTTGGGCACTGACCACGCCGTTGTAAAAAAGCAGTACTTCCATCGCAAAGATCGCACCCCAAAAAATGTAGGTCATCCCAACCACAAGCAGTGTACCTTCTATCCCAAATATGACCAATACAATACTTGCAAAGAGTGTTAAAAAAAGTGCAAATGATTTGAATCCAATTGCTGAGAAGATCACAAGAACGGAAAAGATAAAAAGAAGTGAACCTGCAATGAAAAAGAGTTCAAGAAAGGTTCTCTGTTCTTCAAACGTAGCGCTAAAGTATGCCCCTGCTGCCAGTAAAAGAAAGATAGCTATGATAGTAAGAAAAAGAGAACTGTACTCTTTCATTGTCACTCCTTATGCAATTTCATAGAGTTTTATCAGACTTTGCACATCTGCTTTTCGTCCAAGCCACTCTTCATAGAGTTCAGACATCTCTATCGCACCACCGCTTGCAAGAATATACTCTTTATAACCTTTTGCACGTTCCTTGTTAAATCCAGATTCATTATCCAAACAAGAGAAAAAAGCATCCGCACTGAGTACTTCAGCCCATTTATAACTATAGTACCCTGCTGCATAACCACCTGCAAAGATATGTGAAAATCCATGTTGAAATTTGTTATAACTCGGTGGCTTGAGTAAAGAAGTTTTTTCTCTAATACCATCTAGTAATGTCTGTACTTCTTCACCTTGATAAAGGTCTTGATGCAGAACAAAATCAAACAAAGAAAATTCCACTTGACGCAAGATACCAAGGGCTGCTTGAAAGTTTTTGGTCTCTTTTATTTTTGCCATCAGCTCATCTGAGATAGGCTCACCAGTTTCATAATGAAAACCAAAACGTTTGAGTATCGCTGCTTCATATGCAAAGTTCTCTAAAAACTGTGAAGGGAACTCCACAACATCCCATGCCACACCGTTAATACCTGAGACTGAACGCTCTTTACATTTTCCAAATAGGTGATGGATAGCATGTCCCATTTCATGAAAGAGTGTCACCACATCATCATGTCTAAGTAAAGAAGGTATATTTTGGGTTGTAGGTGAAAAATTACACACGATGAAAGCTGAAGGAAGGTGTGTTTCTCCTTTGCTGTCCACATAGTGTGTCTCCCAGTCATTCATCCATGCCCCCCCGCGTTTTTCTTTACGTGCTTCAAGATCAAAGTAGATACGTCCGGAGAGTTTTCCATCTTCAAAGATGTCAAAAGGTTTTACACATGTGTGCCAGGTCGGTATGTCTGCAGGTTCAAATGTTACACCAAAAAGTTCTGAAACAATGTACAATAATCCCTGCAAAACCTTCTCTTGTTCAAAGTAAGGTTTGGTCATTGTATCATCAAAGTCAAACTTTTCTTTTTTCAGTTTTTCTGAATAATAGCCTACATCATATCCTGCTAAGTCTTCTATATCATCTGTTTTAAGTGCGAATGCTTTAAGTTCAGTCAGTTCATTTTTGGCTTGAGGCAAGGCAGCGTCCGCCAATTCATTTAAGAATGTGATGACATCATCTTCATGACTTGCATCACGTGTCTCTAGTGCATACTGGGCGTAAGAGCTAAAGCCCAGCAGCTGTGATTTTTCATATTTAAGTGCTAGGATTTGGTCTATTACTTCTTCATTTTCGGGTGCACGGGTCGCATAGGCTTTAGAGAGTTCTTTTCTATATTCACGATTAGGTCCGTACGTCATGTAGGCCACATAACTGGGAAATTGAAGTGTAAATTTATAAACGGTCTTTCCATCAATTTCCTCTTTAGCTGCATCGATGTCAGACTGAGGCATACCCTCAACATCTTTTTCATCTTCGATGATCAGTTCATAGGCATTGGTTGCATCAAGAAGATTTTGTGAAAACTGGTTAGAGAGTTCAGAGAGTTTGAGACTGATCTCTTCGAGGCGTTTTTTCTTATCTTCGGGAAGATTAACTCCAGAAAGTATAAAACCTCTCACTTCATGTTCTAGAACTTTTTTCGCTTCTTTGGAATCAGCCTTGATAGCCTCTATCTTTTTAAACAGGGCGATATTTTGTGCCATTTCAGAACTGAACTTTGAAAGTAGGGGAAGAGATGCCTCATAGGCTTTTTGTGTCTCTTCAGAGTTCATTACACTGTTGAGGTGTGAGAGTGGGGTAAAGAAAAGACTAAGCTCTTCATCCAGATCCTGGAGAGGTTTAAGTACATCAGCGTAGTCCACTGCATTCGAGTCTGTGATAGACTTGATCTCTTTTCTCTGTCTATTTAAAAGAGCTTCTAAATCTTTTGAAAAGTGTTCTAAGTTATCTAGTTTAAATTCTTGAAACATATGCTGTCCTGATATATCGGTTTTATGGCATTTTACTATGTGTTAGTAAAACTTTGATAAAATATATGCAATTTTAAGACTTAATAGGAATTATAGAATGAAAGTATTATTGATCAAAGATGTAAAATCACTTGGAAGTGCAGGTGAAATAAAAGAAGTAAAAGATGGATATGGTCAGAACTTTCTCATTGGGAAGGGATTGGCAAAGCTTGCAACTCCTACAGTTGTAGAGGAGTGGAAGGAAGAACAGGCACGTATGGCACAAGAGCTAGCTGATGAAATAGCTAGACTTGAAGCAGAGAAGATCACGCTGGAAGCTACTGCGATCAAGATCGAAAAAGAGTCTGCACCTGTTGGGATAAAAGGATCTATAGGTAATGCTGATATCTCGAAAGCGATTTTGGAACAGCTCAACATTGAGCTAGATAAAAAGAATATCAACTTGAAAAAAGCGATCAAGTCTACAGGTATCCATAATGTTGATGCAAAGTTGGGACATGGTATTCACGCGACACTTAAAGTAGAAATAGTAGGGGTATAAATGTTTGATGCAACTACGATACTGGGGTATAAGGGTGATGGTAAAGCGGTTATCGGCGGTGATGGACAGGTTACATTTGGAGATACCGTACTCAAAGGAAATGCAACTAAGATACGTACACTTTATAATGGAAGTATCTTAGCCGGTTTTGCAGGAAGTACTGCGGATGCTTTTAACCTATTTGATATGTTTGAATCCAAACTTGCAGAATACAAAGGGGATCTGTTCAAATCTGTCATAGGGTTTTCAAAGATGTGGCGTAAAGATAAACATCTCCGTCAGCTTGAAGCGATGATGATCGTACTCAATAAAGAGCATATCTTTATACTCACCGGAAACGGTGATGTTGTTGAACCACAGGACGGAAAGATAGCTGCGATCGGATCGGGAGGAAACTATGCGATCTCTGCAGCGAGAGCATTGGATAAACATGCCGGGCTTGATCCCAGAACACTTGTAGAAGAGTCTTTACAGATTGCCGGTGAACTCTGTATCTATACTAATACCAATATTAAAATCTTAGAACTATAAGGAAGAGATTAGTGGATAATTTGACACCTAAAGAGATTGTAGCTTATCTTGATAAGTATGTAATTGGTCAAAAGGATGCAAAAAAAACTATTGCGGTCGCACTTCGAAACCGTTATAGACGTATGCAACTAGATGAAGATATGCAGCATGATGTTGTTCCCAAGAATATTTTGATGATAGGAAGTACAGGAGTAGGTAAGACCGAGATTGCCAGACGTTTGGCAAAAATGATGAACCTACCGTTTATAAAGGTAGAAGCAAGTAAATATACTGAAGTCGGTTTTGTAGGACGTGATGTAGAATCTATGGTACGTGATCTTGCTACAACATCACTCTCTCTTGTTAGAGCAGAGGAGAATGAGAAGAACAAGGAAAAGATCGCTATTTATGTAGAAAATAAGATCATCGAAAAACTTCTACCTCCACTTCCTGCCGGAGCGAGTGAGCAGAAAAAGGCTGACTATGAGCATGCTTTTGCCAAGATGCAGGAGAAGTTTGAAAAAGGTGAACTAGATAATCTGATGGTGAAAGTGGAGGTACCAGATCATCCAATGCTTTCAGATGATGGTCTTCCACCTCAAATGATCCAAGTACAAGAGTCTATTGTCAAAGTACTTGGTGCATACGGAAAGAAAGGTACCGAGAAAGAGCTGTCAGTGAAAGATGCGAAGAAGATCCTGGAAACTGAGGCAAGTCAGGAACTGCTCGATGAAGAGCAGTTAAAGACTTTGGCATTAGAAAAGGTAGAAAAGGGCGGTATCATTTTTCTTGATGAAATCGATAAGATTGCTGTTTCGTCTTCTGCTCAAAGTAGACAAGACCCGAGTAAAGAGGGTGTACAAAGAGACTTGTTGCCTATTGTTGAAGGTTCAACAGTACAGACTAAGCTAGGAATGGTCAAGACTGATCATATCCTTTTTATTGCTGCAGGTGCATTCCACTTAAGCAAACCAAGTGATCTTATCCCTGAGCTTCAGGGAAGATTTCCATTGAGAGTAGAGCTGAACAGTTTAGATGAGGAGACGCTTTATCGTATTCTTACTGAACCGAAACATTCTCTAATCAAGCAATATCAGGCACTGATGAAAGTAGAAGGTGTGACACTTACATTTGAAGAAGAAGCGCTTAGAGCCATAGCTCATTATTCATTGACTGCCAATGAAAAAACTGAAGATATCGGTGCAAGACGTCTTCACACGGTAGTAGAGAAAGTTCTTGAGGAGATCAGTTTTAGTGCCGATGAATATACCGGACAGGAAATTTCAGTAAGCAAAACGTTGATTGATGAGAAGATCGGAAGCGTAGTAGAAGATGAAGATGCTACACGTTATATATTATAAACATAGTGTGAACAATTAGTCACCTGAAGGATAAATGATGTCTAAAGAGATAAAGACAAAAGCAGGTTTTGTAGCGGTAGTAGGACGTCCCAATGCTGGGAAGAGTACTTTATTGAATCATATCGTAGGCGAAAAACTTGCTATGGTCTCAAAAAAAGCTCAAGCAACGCGTAAGCGTATGAATATTATTGAGATGCATAAAGGTGCACAGATCATATTTGTCGATACACCGGGTATCCATAAAAAAGAGAAACTACTGAATGAGTTTATGCTTGATGAAGCTCTAAAAGCAATAGGGGATGCAGATCTTATTTTGTTCCTTGCCCCTGTTACTGATAAATTGGATGAGTATGAGAAGTTTTTACGGTTAAGTGAGGCAAAAGGTAGCAAACATATTATTGTATTGACAAAGATTGATCATGCAAAACAGGGAGATATACTTAATAAACTTGCTCAGTATCAGAAGTATCAAGATCACTTTGAAGCGATCATACCGTTTTCCGTCAATAAAAAAGTAGGAAAAGAACAGCTGTTAGATGAGATTGTCAAATATCTGCCTGAATCTCCATATCTTTATGATCCTGAACTTCTTACTACGGATAATATACGCGATATATATAAAGAGTTGATACGAGAATCGATTTTTGAAAATCTAAGTGATGAGATTCCTTATGAAAGTGATGTCGTTATCGAGAAGATTGATGAGAGTGACAATATGGACCGTGTTTACGCAACGATTATTGTAGAGAAGGATACTCAAAAAGGTATGATCGTGGGAAAACGAGGAGAAGGAATCAAACGTGTAGGCAAGTTAGCAAGAGAACTTCTTGAAGAGTTTGCACAGAAAAAAATATATCTGGATTTACATGTTGCCGTAAAAAAGGGATGGAGTAAAAACAAAAACGATTTAGAATCCTTAGGATATGTTTTTTAAGTTTTTATTAAAAAATATACGATTTTTAAGAAACTTCCAAACTTTATAAGATAAGTTTAATATTAAGACATATATAATTGGTCAATATACAAGGAAGTTTAAAATGTTTTTGAAAAAAAGTTCGTCACAATCGGCTGTAAAAAATATTGTTACTTTGAATGCTTATGCCGGAAAATATTATCAATTTAAAGATAATACTTTTCAGCCTTTTAAGAAACTTACTTATAATACTTCAAACTTTATTGCTTCTTATGTCAGCAATAAAGATTTGATTACTACTACAGTTTATATTAGTCGTAGTATCCCCGAAGAAGACATCCCGGATATTATCGACATTAAAGCATATGAAGAGTTAGGGCTTGATCAAGCAAAAGACTATCTTATCTCATATACTGAGAGTAAGGAGTCTGGAGAAGAAAGAGAATTTCATATCTTTGTAGCTGAACCAGATACATTAGATATTAGTTTCCTATCTATTAAAGAAGAGACAAAATATATCGATCTTCTTGCTCCTGCACCACTGTTATATAAAGCACTTTATAAAAAAGAAATTTTAGATGATAACGGTACACAATGTTTTGTTTACTTTACCAAGTTTGATGCATTTGTTACCCTTTATCATAATGGAGAGTTCCTCTATTCTAAATCTATAGATTTCTCACTTGAGACAATTTATAATAAATATTGTGAATTAATTGGTGAACAAGTTGAAGAGAAAGAATTCTTTAATGTTTTAGAGCAAGAAGGTATGAAAACGACCAGAGAAGGTTATCAAGAAAACTTGATGAAGATCTTCGGCGAAGTTTTTATCACTATTAATGATATTATCATTTATGCTAAGAGAGCATTTGAACTAGATCGAATAGATCAAATGTTCATAGGTACAGCTTATGGACCAATTATTGGCTTGGATGATTATAGTCAAAATTATCTAGGATTACAATCTTCTGAGTTTAACTTCAATTACCATATTGAGTGTGAAGAATGGTATACAGACCAGCTTCAATTCCTTATGCTTTTGAGTGCATTTGATTACCTGGAAGATGAGACTTCAATTGTAAACTTGACAAGATATCCTCGTCCACCTTCTTTTGTTAACAGAGCGAGTGGGCAATTTATCATTAGTACATTTGCTGCTATTTCAGTAGGTCTGGCATATCCTTTAGTTTATCTTGTAGGCTCTTATATTAATGATGCAACGGTCTATGCACTAAATATTCAGAATGACAAAGTATCACAAGAGGCATCAAAATATAAAAAGATATTGGCAGAGAAGAAAGCGATCATTACTCAGCTAGATGATAAGATTGCTAAACTCTCAGCTACGTATCAAGCTAAAACAAAAACACTTACTTCTATTTATGATAAGAAAATTAATTATCGTCTGAAATCAGGTATTTTCCATACTTTGGCAGGAGAACTGGACAAGTATGATGTACACGTAGAAAAGATGAAAAGTGACAATGATGTTATATGGTTGTCATTGGTAAGTTCGGAGGATAGGAAGTTAACAGAATTAATTAAATATATATCTGATAATCATTTTCAGGAAATTAATCAGATAAATATCGAGTTAATTGAAAAAGACCCAGAGAGTAACTACTACAAAGGTCTTCTGAAGGTGGATTTAAAATGAAGTACATAGAAGATAAATTAGAAGCATTAGATGAGTATTTTGCTCCCAAAAAAGAGAGTGAAAAATGGTTGGTGATTCTAGGTGTAGCAGGTTTGATTGCTTATTTGGCATATGCTTTTTTACTTCCGGCTACAGAGGCAATGTATAAAAAGAGTGAAGCTACGAAAAAAAGTATTGAAAAGACTTTAACAGATAATAATACGTATCTTAACTCAATTACTGTGGGCGGTGATCGTAATTTTTATGTGAAAAAATATGATAATGATATTAAACAGAAAAATGAAGAGATTGTAAAGATTACTTCTAACATCAAGTTTATCGATAACAGTCTCAATAAACTTTCAGATATGCTTTTCAATCAAAGAAGCTGGTCAAAATTTCTCAATTCTATCACAGATAGGGCAGAAGTTCAAAATGTTGAATTAGAATATATTACCAATAAATATGTAGATAACAACGGTAGCTTTGGTCATGTATTGGAGATTTCTGTAGGATGTAAAGGTGACTATAGAAGTATTGTTAAGTTTATGAATGAGATAGAACAGAACGTACTAGTTACTGATATTTACGGCAGTCAATTGTCTTTAGACAATAATTCATCTGATATTTTAGCAGATATCAATATTTCTGTATGGGGGATCAATCACTAATGAAAAAGATAGCGATAAGTTTTACAGTGTTAAGTTTATTTGCATGTGCTGATCTATCTATCCCTCAAATAGAGAAGATGGTTGCTCAAATACATGAGAAAAGGGAAGGTGTAAAGCTAGAAACTCTAGATCAAACCAAAGAACCTTTTGTCAGATCACAAGAAGGTGAGGATAAACTGGTAACATTTATCATCCCAGAAAAAAAAGAAGATGCAAAGCTCATTTTACACGCAATAGTTAATGGGAAAGCATATATAAATGACCAGTGGGTTGGTATTGAGGAGAAGGTAATGGGGTATACACTCAAGTATATTGGTAAAAGAGGTGTAGTACTACGCAATGAAAATAATATTAAGAAATTGTTTCTATCTGAAGGCGGAAATGATTTTATTCAGATAGAAGAAAGGAAGTAAGATGAGAAAGATAGAGAAAGTAAGGACCAAACTTTTTTTAATTGCAGCATTCATATTTGGTTTTGGTATGAATAATGCTTTAGCAGAAGAAGGATGTTCTTCAAAACTGTTTTCAGTGACGATAGATAGTCAACTGACTATTAGTGATGTAGTAGAAAATCTTGCTGACACATGTGGTTTAACTGTGATCGTGAATGATGATGCTGCAAAAATGAGAATGAATAAAAAGCTTTATTATGTAAAACTTAAAAATAGTACATTAAAAGGTTTTTTAAATACAATCTTAAAAGATAATGATCTTCACTATTCTCTTGTAGGTAATAAACTCAAAATTTCTTATTTGATTACTAAAACTTTTAGAATTCACTATATTTCAGGGCAGAGAAAAGGAATTAGTACAGCAAACGTAACAATTGCCAATCCACAAAGCACTGCGGCAGCTGGTACTGGGGGAACTAGTCAAGGTTCAACTAGTGGTGGGTCAAATGATTCAAGAACTGGAATCTCTATTGAAAGTAACGATGAATTTATGTTCTGGCAAAATGTCGAAAAAGAAGTACAACGTATACTTATAGGTGCATCTGACGGAAGTACTCACTATACTAAAGATGGTGATACATGGGTTGGTCCTGATGGAAAAGTATGGGAATATAACCCAGTTGCACCGATTGTAAATCCAGATGCAGGGATGATTACTGTTACAGGTACTCAAAAACAGATAGATAGAGTTTCACGTTATGTGAAAACATTAAGCGATCAATTAAAATCTCAAGTTTTAATTGATGTAAGAATACTCTCTGTTACATTTGATGACAGTACAACTTCAGGAGTAGATTGGAGCCAACTTTTCACGTTGCAAAATGTGACAGTGAATAGGTTGCTCTTTAATCAGAATAATATTTCCTCAATTGAATATGATGTGACAGACGGGATAACAGATTTTTCATATGCAGATGGTGTAACTCCACAAAATGCAAATGCACTCATTTTAACTGGTAAGACAGATGTAAGTGAAGTTGTAAAATTCCTAGGTACACAAGGTGATGTTAAAGCTATTTCTAGTCCTAGAGTCATGACTTTGAATAATCAACCTGCATTGATCTCAGTTGGACAAGAGATTTTCTATAAGATTAAATCAAGTAGTACAGCAAGTTCAGGTGGAGGGGCAGTAGCAGCAGAAGGTGAAATCGTTGATTCCGTATTTGCAGGTATACTACTTGATATAACACCTGAGATTTCTTCTAATGGAATGATCACGCTTAAAATTAATCCGTCAGTCACAGATACTGTAAAAAATGTTGCTGCAGAGTCTGGTGTACGTGCGATCCCACCTGATTTGGTAAGAAGACAGATTGCATCAGTAATTACAGTGAAAAATGATCAGCATGCTGTATTAGGTGGATTGATCACTTCAAAAACTGGTTACAATACTAATAAAGTTCCGCTATTGGGTGATCTGCCATTGCTAGAGCATGCATTCAAATATGAGGAAAAAATCAATAAAGTTGAAGAACTTGTCTTGATAATCACTCCGCATATTGTGAAGAATAGCAAAGATGTCTCATTAAAAGACCTTGGTTATACAAAATTGAATGAAAAGTAGATATGAGGTTGCAAAAAATGTATTCATCGACTCAATAGATGTCGATGACTACATTGATCTAAGTACTTCAGTGTCAGCATTTAAACAGCTTGAGCATAGCATTGAAAAGCCGTTAAAAATGATTTTACTTTTTGGTAAGCCTGGTACTGGGAAAAGTATACTTCTTAATCGAATAGCATTGAAGCTGCAAGATGAGAAAGAAATTCACTATTTTGAAACTCCTTCAATAAATGAAAAGGAATTCTTTCATAAGTTGTTTAAAGCGCTTACAAAAGAAGATCTACCAGCTAATACAGATATTAATTTTTCATCTTTAGTAAATTATTGTAAAGGCTTACGTGGTCAAAGAGAAATAATCATATTGTTGGATGAAGCACAAATGTATGGCCCTGAAATGATGGAAAAGATTAGATTACTTTCTGATACAAGATCTGTTAAATTCATTGTTTCACTACATAAAACTGAAGATGAAGATCTTATAGCTAAAGAGCATTTTCAATCTAGAATTTGGGAAGTGATTGAATTAAAGAACGCTACTTTAGAAGATCAAATATCGTATGTTCATAAGAAACTTCTTAAAAAAAATTTGTTTGAAGTAGCTAATAGTATTAAAGAAAAAGAGATGAAATTAATACATTCATTTACTAATGGAAATTTTAGAGAATGTAATAAGTTATTTTTTACTATATTTGAGATTTGTGAATATTATGATACCCATGAACCTTCAAAGGTCCAATATGAGAGAGTTTCTAAAAAAATCATTGAAATGGCTGCGTTAAAACTAGGATATATACATGTATGATATTGATAAATTAGAGAAAGAATGGTCTGTCTATAATAAAAAAAGAAAACGGCCATTTTATATTTCACTTATTTTTTTCGCTCTTTTTGTTATATCAATATCATTTGTTTATTTCAATGAATCTTTGAATAATAAAGTGAAAGAAATGTTCAATACCATGCCAAAGATTCAAATAAGCAGTGAGACAAATAATGTACCCTCATCAGAATCCAATATTTCAATAGTAAAAGAACAAGAAAAATTAGAAAAACTTGAAAAAACAGTTAGTCCTGTTATGATAACTAAAACAGCTCCCGAAATTATTGTAAGTGAAGAGCCAAAACCATACGACCGTGCTTCTAATGAACCCGTTTTAGAAGATGTAGAATCTTTAAATAACACAAATAAAGCAAATATTTTTTCTCAGGAAGAAGAAGCTTCAAGTAAAAAAATGCATTTGGATATATTAGAGACATCAAGTGTTACTGCTTATAAGGATGTAGAACAACGTTTTTATCAAACACATGATACGGATGATTCTTTATTTTTAGCAAGAAGCTATTTTAATAGGGGAGAATATAAAAAAGCTGAATATTGGGCACTCCAAACAAATAAAATTGACGATACTCTTGAAGAGAGTTGGCTATTGTTCGCAGAATCAAAAGCAAAACTGGGACAGCGACAAGATGCCATAAAAGTATTACAATCTTATATTAGAAGGTCGAATTCATTACAAGCAAAAAGGTTATTAGAACAAATTAAATAATGAATTATGCAATTTTGTTCCGAAACTATTATGGTATACTAATTGAGTTAGTAGGAGGATGTTAAATGGTTAAATTAATTGAGATGATGTTGAGTGAGAATCTCATTACAAAAGATGCTATTTCAGCATTAGTGAGAAAACGTCCACCTTTAAAAATTTCTTTTGCAAACCTTATTAATGAAGGAATGATAGATCTAGAAACTGTAGAGCAGTTTCTCGTAAAGAAAATACGGCAAGGGACTATTAATTTATCACATCTGGAAAAAATCGAAGGGATAGATATAGTTCCTGTTATTAAGGAGGTTGCAAAATCTCTGAATGTCGGATATGTAGATTTGGATGAAGCAGAAATTGATATGAAGCTTTTTTCCAAGCTTCCATATAAACAACTAATAAAATATAATATTATTCCATTAGAAGAGACAGATCTAAATGTTCATATTGTTTTTGATGATCCATTGGATATGGCTGCTCAGGATGCTATACAAAGACTTTTTCCTAAGAAACCGATAAAAATTGCCATTACAAACCCAAAACAGATTCATCAGCATTTACAAAGGTTGGAAATTAATGAGAGTATTAAAGGTCTAGTAAATGATATCAGAAAAGATCTTGCTCAAGAGAGTGAAACAGAAGAAGGAGAAAACCCTGCTGTCTTAAAATTGATTGATGTAATCTTGAAAAACTCTATTTATGCCGGCGCGAGTGATATTCATATAGAAGCACTGGAAAAAAGTTGTATCGTTAGGGATCGTATCGATGGGATGTTAAGACAAAGCTTTACCTTTGACAAGGATATCTTTAATCCACTTTCTTCGCGTATGAAGTTACTGTCTAATTTGGATATTGCAGAGAAGAGAAAACCTCAAGATGGTAGATTTTCTGCTACAGTTGCACAAAAGGCATTCGATTTCAGGGTATCAACACTTCCAACAATCGATGGAGAATCAATTGTATTAAGGATTTTGGATAAATCAAAAGCAATGATCAAACTCGAAGATGCAGGTATGAGCAAACTTTGTTTTGATAGATTTTCTGAAGCTATCAAAGCCCCATACGGCATTGTACTTGTTACAGGACCTACGGGTTCGGGGAAGACTACTACACTTTATGGTGCATTGAACGCTATTAAAGACGTTAAAGATAAGATCATTACGGTTGAGGACCCTGTTGAGTATCAAATGGCAGGTCTTCAACAAGTCTTAGTTAGACCAAATGTAGGATTAACGTTCGCTTCTGCATTAAAATCAATTTTAAGACAGGATCCTGATAAAATCATGATCGGTGAGATTAGGGACCAAGAGACGCTTCGTATCGCTATTCAGGCAGCACTAACTGGTCACCTGGTACTTTCTACACTGCATACCAATGATGCTATTTCAGCGGTCACAAGAATTTTGGATATGGGTATTGAAGAGTATCTTGTAAGTGGTGCATTGGTTGCTATACAGGCACAAAGACTCGTTCGTAAAGTTTGTTCACATTGTAAGGTCGAGGCTACGCTTCCCGCTCATTTATTAGAAGGAATTAAAGAGTATTTACCTGAAAACCCTGTTTTTTACAAAGGGGAAGGGTGTAAAGAGTGTGGACAAAGTGGTTATGCAGGACGTGAAATGATCTCTGAAGTTCTGATTGTAACCAATAAATTACAAAGAATGATTGCATCAAATGCATCTAAAGAAGAGTTAACGAAACAAGCCATAGAAGAAGGGTTTGTAAATATGTTTGAAGATGGTGTGGGGAAAGCCCTCTTAGGGAGAACCACAATTGATGAAATCTATAGAGTAGCGAGGCTGTGATGAATTATTTTAATGTTACGATAATGGAAAAAGGTAAAAAACGTAAAGAGCTTATGAAAGGTAAAAATAAAATGGCTGCGATACAGTCTGCTAAACAGAAGTATCCGTTCGCTGTAATTATGAGGGCAGAACAGACTGCTGCTCCTCTTGAAGATACAATAAGCTCACTGATGTCAAATGTTACCAAATCTTTTAAGAAAAAGATTCCGATTAACGATAAGATATCAACTCTCAGACAGATCGCGGTTATGACAGATGCCGGTATCGCGATTAATGATACATTGCAAGATGTAGCTGCTAATACAGAGAATAAAGCACTTAAAGAGATATATACTACTATGAGTAATGATATCAATGCTGGTAGCAGCTTGACTGATTCGATGGACAGATTTAAAAATGAGTTTGGTCATGTAGCATTGGCAATGACTCAATTAGGTGAACGCACCGGTAATATTTCTCAGTCTTATCATAAACTTGCAGATATTTTGGAAAACATCAGAGATAACACTGCTAAATTTAAAAAAGCAATCCGTACACCTTTGATCACTCTTGCTGCTATGGCCATTGCATTTACTATTTTGATCATGGTTGTTGTTCCCAAGTTTAAAGATATTTTTGACAGATTTGAGACAGAGCTACCTGTCCCGACTCAAATCTTGCTTTTCCTTGAATATGCATTTTCTAATTACGGTCCTTACATACTCATAGGGCTCACAGCAATTGTATATGTAGGAATTTACTTCTATAAAAACCATAAAGGCTTCAAGTTACAAGTTGATACGATCATGATTCATCCTAAGTTTTATTTGATCAATAAAGCAATTTTCCTATCTACTATGCATAAGTATAACTTGGTATTTGGGGAGTTGGTAAAGTCAGGTATCCCAATCAATGAAGCACTTGAAACTGCAGTAGGTATGGTTGATAACTTAGCAATTAAACAACAACTTTTAAGTGTGAATTCAAATATTGGTAAAGGTATGAACTTAGCCGAAGCTTTTGATGTGACAGGATTATATGAAAATATGTTGCTACAGATGATAAAAGCAGGTGAAGCCGGTGGTCAGCTTGATGCAATGTTAGATAAAGTAACGAATTATTATGATATGCGTTTTCAGGATTTGATTGATAACTTGGCGGCTTACGTAGAACCGATTATGCTCTTTTTTATTGCGGGATTAGTACTTCTAATGGCGCTTGGTATCTTTATGCCTATGTGGGATCTTGGTAAAGCAGTTCACTAACATTCTAAATCCGATTGCCTTTTCTTTTTTGAAAAGGCAATTTAGAGCCTATGATGTTTAATAGCCCTTTCTAAATCTTCTGGTGTATCTATACCAAAACTTTCCGTTTTTACTTCTATCATCGCTACTTTATACCCATGATATAGCGCTCTAAGCTGTTCAAGTTTCTCTATATGCTCTAGTGAAGAGTCTTTAAGATTACAAAATGTTTTTAACGAATACATGGTAAAACCATAGATTCCTAAATGTCCTTTGTACTCATCAAAATGATGGTCTCTAGGATAAGGAATCTTTGCCCGTGAGAAGTAAAGAGCAATATCATCGGTGTCTGTCACCACTTTGACAATATTTGGATCATCTGCCTCAGGATTTGTGATTTTTTTATAACAAGAGTTCATCATGATCTCTTCATTATCTCTATTCTTTCTTGTAAGATTAAATATCGCTCGAACAACATCTGTCTCAATGAATGGTTCATCCCCTTGAACATTGATGATGATCTCATTTTCACTCAATCCAAGTTTAACAGCTGCTTCATAAATACGGTCTGTACCGCTTTGATGCTCTTGGGAAGTCATAATTGCTTTGATATCGTGTTCTCTAGCTATATCGATGACTTCCTGTGAGTCTGTAGCAATACAGACATCATCGATATCTTGTACAGCCTTTGCTGTACGTATTACCATGGGTACACCACCGATATCAGCTAACACTTTATTGGGGAAGCGGCTTGAACCGATACGTGCAGGAATAATGATCATAGTTTACCTTTATTTGATAGTCTTAAAGTAATTTTACACTCTCTATGTTAAAATACACCACATGAACAAGGACAGTGATATGAAACAAGCGCTATTTCTTCTTAATATGGGTGGGCCTAACAACTTAGATGAAGTGAAGCTCTTTTTATATAATATGTTCAGCGATAAAAATATCATACCCAATCCGCTCATACGTCCTCTTGTTCGAACGATTATTATTAAGAAAAGGCTGAATGAAGCCAAGGAAACCTATGCAGAGCTTGGAGGTAAGTCACCACTTTATGACTTAACTATGCAACTGATAGATAAGTTAAGTTCCAAGCTTACTATGCCTATCTATCCTGTGATGCGTTATGTTCCTCCTTTTGCCTTGTCAGCACTTCAAGAGTGTAAGGAAAATGGTATTGAAGAAATATTATTATTTCCACTCTATCCGCAGTACTCAACGACTACAACACTTTCATCCTATGAAGATCTTATTCAAGCATGTGAAGTGCTAGACTATCATCCTCAAATAACGTTTATAAAAGAGCGTTATTATGATGACTTTGACTATATAAAAGCGAGCGCTGAGAAAATCAAAGAGGCACTAGAAGATAAAGAGAGTAAAGAGTATGATCTGATACTCTCAGCTCATGGATTACCTGTGAGTATTATTAAAGCCGGTGATCCTTATCAAAGAGAGGTAGAGGCCAATGTAAGTGCACTTAAGACCTATTTGATGACTGAAGGTATTTTCTTTAATAATATAAAGCTTGTTTATCAATCTAAAGTAGGACCACAACAGTGGTTGCAACCTGCACTAGTAGATACGTTGCGTAACCCACGTAATAGAAAAATAATTATCTATCCGTTAGCCTTTACTATTGATAATTCTGAGACACTTTTTGAACTTGATATTGAAGCACGCGAAATTGCAGAGAAGATCAAATATGAGGACTTTATCGTAGCGAAGTGTATGAATGATAGTGATGCATTTGTTGATTTGATAGTAAAGAGTGTAGAAGAGTATAATGCAGACACTGCAAAGTAGCGCAGAATCTCTTACAGAGGTTAACAAGTCCAAATTTATTACCTATCTTGTCCCAATAAGAGAATTTGATGGACTTCAAGACAGGCTAAAATCTGAAAATCCAAAAGCCAATCATGTTGTCTATGCATTACGCTATCTCAATGAATATGACCAGGTAGTAGAAAACAGCAGTGATGATGGAGAACCCAAAGGATGCGCTGGAGTACCTGCACTTAATGTCCTTCGCGGTGAAGAGTTGATTAACTGTGCAGTCCTTATCGTAAGATACTTTGGCGGGATAAAACTTGGGACTGGAGGAATGGCTAGGGCCTATTCGCAGGCCGTAAAAGATGTACTTGATATATCAGAGTTAATACCTTATCAGAAACAAGTTGCTTACAGTTTTGAGACAAGTTACAGTGATGTTGATAAAACACATTATCGTTTGAAGCAGTTAGGTATTGATCATTACGATAGGGAGTTCGGTATAGAGAATGTTACATGGACTATAAAGAGTGATGAAGAGAAGATAGATCAATTTTTAAAGCTTGACTAATGTTGTAATAATCAGTAGGCAGTCAGATTATGTTGAACATCATATCTGACTATTGATTAACTTGTTAGGCATATTAATTTAGTGCTTTACGTATTATTTCCCAGTTATTTTGATAACTAGAAATATTTGGTATGTTGCTAAGTGAAACCTTATTCCATTCGTCGTTAGGGTCTTGTGCTTCCTGTATTATCTTTGTGGGTACTACATACATTTCTGGGTCTTTAATGCCGGTTTCGCCATTTGTACGCTGCTTGGCATATCCTCTATTTAGGAGAGCAATAACAACAAAGTCTGAATCAAAGTTCTTTATAATAAAATGACTAACACCTGTTTGATATCTACTCTTAACCTGTATGCGACAAGAATTATTACCTTCAGCATTAACAGCAATAAGGTCATAGCCAGGCATTTTAGAATACGTCTTATGTGCCTCAATACCATTCACAAGAAGCCAGCCTACTACTAGGAATTCAGCTCCTTCAGCTTCTAGTCGCGTGTCTCGCCTTTTTTTCATTTTTTATTGCCTAATTTTATTTACTAAAGGAATATGAGTCCTTACTTCCCTTTTTGAAGTATTCCCAGTATATCAAAAATTTTTAGTTATTTCAAAGTTTATAGTAGTTAAAGGATGTGTATGGTGAAGATAAAATATAGAGTTAAAAGTGTGCATGTAGCATGCACACTTTTAAGTGTAAGAGATTAAAGCGATGTTCTTCGCCATATAGAGATATCTAATCTCTATAATGCCTCCTCGTCCTCTTCACCAGTTCTGATACGGATAGTTTTAGTGATATCTGATACAAAGATCTTACCATCACCGATCTTACCTGTTTTTGCTTGTTCTTTAATGATATCAAGTGCAAGGTTAAGATAATGATCGTTACTTACTACGATCTCAAGTTTTACTTTTGGTATAAACTCTACGACATACTCTGCACCTCTGTAAAGCTCAGAATGACCTTGTTGCCGACCGTAACCTTTTACTTCGGAAACTGTCATTCCCTCGATCCCGGCTGCTACCAATGCATCTTTAACATCTTCAAGTTTAAATGGTTTAATAATTGCTTCAATTTTTTTCATACTTGCTCCTTCGTTTGCATATTATAAAATAAATAAGCTGTCAAAAAAAGACAGCTAACGTTTTTCTTCTAAGGATTATGCTTAAATACTACGTTTGAACTCTGGATATGACTCAATACCACACTCTATCGCATCGATACCTTCAAGTTGTTCTTCATCATTAGCACGCAATGCAAAGATCTTGTTAATGACATAGATTGTGATGAAAGATATAGGGAAAACTATTGCTCCTACGACTACTACACCTTTGAGTTGTGTCATGAAACTCACATTATCAACAAAAATACCTACTGCCAAAGTTCCCCAGATACCGTTTACAAGGTGTACGGAAAGTGCCCCTACCGGATCATCCATTCTGAGTTTATCAAAGAATGGAACTGCCCAAACAACCAATGCGCCACCAATAAATCCGATAAGAATCGGTAGATGAATTCCATACTGATCCGGTCCTGCAGTAATAGCAACAAGTCCACCAAGTGCACCGTTAAGTATCACGGTAATATCGAACTTTTTATATCTAAAGTAAGTAAGTAGCCATCCTGCTATCGCTCCTGCAAGACCCGCAGTATTGGTATTCATAATGGTTAATGCTACTGCATCGGCATTCTCTTTACTTGAGATAGAACCTACGCTACCACCGTTAAAACCGAACCAACCGATCCAGAGCAGTAAAGCACCAAGCGTTACTAGAGGGATATTTGATGCCGGAATAACTTTGACTTTCCCGTCTATATAACGACCTCGTCTCGGACCCATGATAAGGATCGCTGCAAGCAGTGCCCATCCACCGGTAGAGTGAATAACTGTAGATCCAGCCAAGTCAGACAGCCCTGAAATATCAAGCATAGTGCCTTCTAGGAAGTTTGCACCCCATGTAAGATTAACGATCAGTGGATAGATGAAAGCACCTACAGCGATTGTAAAGAGCGCAAGAGGCAAGATACGTGATCTTTCACTTACCCCACCACTCATAATATTCACTACTTTTCCAACAAAAGCCATTTGGAAGAGGAAGAAAGCCCATTTACTCATTCCATTTTGATGATCCCATGATCCAAAAGCGAGTTCATAACCTACCAATAAGAACGCTAATGAAGCCACCGCATAGATCATAACATTCACTGTCAGTACAGAGGTAACATTTTTAGTTCTTACCAATCCAGCCTCTAACATTGCAAACCCCGGTACCATAAAGATGATCAGTGTCATTGCAAAGAGTGCAAAAAAGGTATCAATTACATAATTAAATTCCATATTAAACCCTTATCGATTAATAAAGTAATTATAACTATAATTTATGGAATTTATAAAGACATAGTGGTGATTTTTTATACAGTAGGAGTGAGTAATTTAAGTATTTTATAAGTAATATGTTTATTTTTTAAACAGAAGGCACTTGTTTGAGCCTTCTGTAACGATTACAATGCGTCTGCATCCTCTTCATCAGTTCTGATACGAATAGTTTTAGTGATATCAGATACAAAGATCTTACCATCACCGATCTTACCTGTTTTTGCATTCTCTTTGATTGCATTAAGTGCAAGATTAAGGTATTCATCATTGCTCACAACGATCTCTATCTTTATTTTTGGAATAAACTCTACAACATACTCTGCTCCTCTATAGAGTTCAGAGTGTCCTTGCTGACGTCCGTAACCTTTTACTTCTGAAACGGTCATACCTTCTATCCCTGCTTCTACAAGAGCATCTTTAACATCTTCAAGTTTAAATGGTTTAATGATTGCTTCTATCTTTTTCATAAATATATCCTTTGAATTTAATGAAAGGCGGGACCCCCTTATAGGGTCATAGCCTTTTCTCCGTGTACAGCTTCATCAAGACCGATCTCTTCAGTCTCTTCATCCACTCTTGATCCACCCGTGATCGCTTTAGCAATGAAGTAGACAATCACAGTACCGATCAATGTCCATAGTCCAACCACTACTACTGACTCAACTTGTACAAAGAACTGTGCCATTCTGTCACCATCAGCTTTCAATGGACCATCCCAAAGAAGATCTTGATCATTTAGTGCAAGTAGACCAGTTGCAAGTGCACCCCATAGACCAGCTAGGAAGTGGATACCAAATGCATCTAGAGAATCATCATAACCAAACAATTTCTTCAATGATACTACACCCCAGAATGCGATAAGTGATCCAACGATACCTACTATAAATGCTCCACCAACGCTTACGAATCCAGCTGCAGGCGTAATTGCTACAAGACCAGCAATGATACCTGATGCAATTCCAAGAAGTGTAGGCTTTTTAAAGACAAACCACTCAACAAGCATCCATGTTACAGCAGCTGCAGCAGTTGCAACAGTTGTAGTGAGTACAGCAAGACCAGCGATAGCATTTGCACCGAATGCAGATCCACCGTTAAATCCATACCATCCGAACCATAGAAGTGCAGCACCCGCAGCTGTAAGGAGGATACTAAATGGTTTCATAGCTACTTTTGGATAACCAGCTCTTCTACCTATCAAGATAGCAAGTACCAGACCAGCCAAACCACCGTTCATGTGAACAACTGTACCACCGGCAAAGTCAAGTGCTCCTGCATCAAAGAGAAGTGCTCCGTCACCACCCCATACCATGTGTGTAATAGGTGCATAAACAAGTATTCCCCAAAGTGCTACAATTACCATCCAAGTAGAAAACTTCATACGTCCGATAACAGAACCTGAAGCAATCGCTACGGTAATCGCCGCAAATGTCCCCTGGAATGCTATAAATACATATGTAGGGTATGATCCGCTCAGATCAGTCCAGTTGATACCGCTTAACATGACATTGCTAAACCCACCAAAAACATTTTGTAACATTGCACTACTGTTTGTTCCAAATGCAATTGAATAACCTGCAAGTACCCATACTACGAAAGCAAGTACAAATGCACCCATCACCATAGAAAAAGTATTGAGGGCATTTTTACTTCTTGTCATACCAGCGTAAAATAGTGCAAGACCTGCTGGTGTCATTAAAAGTACTAATGCTGTAGATACCATCATCCATGCGGTATCACCTGTGTCTAGCGTATCTTCTGCGAAAGCGAAGATCGGCATCAAAAATGCCATCAGAGCCGAAAGTTTTTGTTTCATGCTTTATCCTTTACGTTTTATTACAGTACAAGTGTATCATGGATTAAATTAATTTGTAGCACACTGTTGATTAATTTTTAATCAACAGTGTGCTTAAGAAGAATTTTTTATTGTATAAGAGGAATCTCAAGGAGGATAGAGTGTTCTTTAAGGACAGTTTTGATTTGGTTTTTTGCAGCAAGTTCTTTTATTTCATCATCACTGTCTACATATCGACCATTTGCAGTGATTTTTAGACCTGCAAGTGACTCTTTTTTATTATTGATAATGATATGCTGTCCAATAAGCAACTTCAGAGAGATATCAATAGAGTCGGAACTTCTAAATGAGTGAAACACTTTTCTCAAGAGTTTGGAAAAATGATTTTGATCCATTTTGAATAGAGGTAGGTCCTGGTCCGTAAGCAGTGAAAGGGGATTACTGTTCTCTGCTTGGAAGAGAGCAATATTGGCTTCAAGCAAAATGTTAATATCTGTAGTGATCAGTGACTCGGTATGAAGTTTAGCTTTAGGTTGCACTGACGGGGTATGATATAACCTGAGTGATATCTGTTCTTCATTCTCATAGCCTACAGTAATTGCGTGAAACATAAATGCATCATAGATCAATGAGAGAGAAGTCGTCTTATAACCGAATCCGGCCGAAGCATAAGCAAGTGTCAAATCATAGAGCTCTTTTGTACTCACTGAACCAAATAGAAGTTCAGCACTGTGGTTCACGTAAAGTATCTTCCCTTCATTGCTAAATAAAATAAAGGGACTGTTATCCCATTCTATAAAAGGTTCAAAGTTGATATCCATTATAGTTCCTGATCTATATTGTGTTCATGTATTTTTTTTCTTAAGGTATTTCTATTGATACCTAAAATTTCTGAAAGTTTCAATTGTGAACCAAACTTTTCAAGTCCGGCCTTGATCAATGGTTTTTCATAAAGTCCTAAATATTCCCGGTAAGCATCGTTACCCTCAAGGTGTTTTAGAAGATAGTAATAAATGATCTCTTCAATATCATCTGATTCCATAGTATGTTTAATCAGATAGGTATAAACAGACCGTTTTAGACTTTTATTATTAAGTGTAAGATCCAATGGTATGTTTTCAGTGTCAATCGTGCTGTTTTCTATCATTAATGTAGATTTTGCGTCTTCAATATAAAGTTCTTTGAGATATTGGACATCCTCATTTCTCTGGTTTAAAGACGGCATGGTATAAATGAAGGCAAAAAGGTCATCGATGAGCGCAGCATTGCCCATATAGTTTGCTGTAGCAATGATACGTTTATTGGTAAAGTCCAATTCACTTTGGTTTTTGAGTTTTTCAAAATTTGTGATGATCAATTCATCTGAAGTTGCAAGTGCCCTTTTGATCTCTTCCTGCTTCTCTCCTGATACCATAGGTGCATTGGGGAATACGGATTGTGCTAAAGATTTTTTACCGGTATGTTCCGGACCTATGATGATAGAAGAAACATAGAGTGTTTTGGTAAGATTCAAACCCTTGATAATACCCTGTATCTGTTCTGATCTTGTATAAAAATGTTTCATGTATATTTTTATCTCTCATTATTGTTTAATATTTAATCATAGCACAACAATCTGAATTTAGGGCATCTATGCTAGAATTATCCAAACAAGTTATAGAGGTTGCATATCAAAGCGTCATTTAAAAGGTTTCACCACTACTTTAATTATCTTACTTTAGAACAGTCACTAGAGTACTTTTCGATACTTGGGGGTATAGAAGAGAATATAGAAATAGACTTTTTTGATGATCTTTTCTCTATGGTGAAAATAAACTTTGTTGATGAGTTCAAAAAGTTTCAGAACCTTGTTTCTCCTTCATATCTTATTGAATCACCTTATCGTGAAATATTGATCGCTGTGGCCAGAGGTGACGGTAAATTCTATAGTGTCCTCCGTAAGGCAAGGTTGAGTGAGAGTATAGGTGAACAGGTTATAGAAGAGCTTGTTGATCTTGGCGTACTTTTTATTGAGAAGTCCAGAGAGACGCCGCTCAAAACCTATCCAAAACAAAAGATCAAAAAACATCTACGCAGCTACCGGATACAAGACAAACTACGTTTTAATGAACCTTTTTTACGTTTTTGGTTCGGTTTTGTAGAAATCTATCATAAAGAACTGGAAGCAGGTAAAGGTGACAGGTTTCTTGCTAACTTCCAGAAACATTATGAGAGGTTACGTACACTGGTTTATGAACAGCTATGTGATGCAATGCTTGTAGAGTATTTTACTCAACAGGGAATCGGGATACTTGCTTCAGGAAGTTATTGGAATCAGTACAGTGAGTTTGACATCCTGGCTGTTACTGATCAAAAAAAGATCATTTTGGGAGAGTGTAAGTATAAAGACCGCAAAGTATGTAAAAATGAACTTAGAAAGCTCATGGCAAAAGCAGAGCAATCCGGACTTAATGTCGATACGTATGCACTCTTTTCTAAAAGCGGTTTTTCTAATGAATTGCTGCAGAATAAAGATGAAAAACTGCTTCTTTTTGATCTTAATGATCTGAAATTACTACTTTAAATTATCTTGCTTTCAATATATTTCTACGGTGTGTTTGATAGCTTTTGGTAAAATCGTGGGTTCCCTGTTTGTTCTTCATAAAATAGAGATAGTCTGTCTGCGCAGGTTTGATCGCAGCAATAATTGCGTCAAAACTGACTGCACCGATCGGTGAAGGGGGCAAACCTTTGTATTTATAGGTATTGAATCTACTTTTATCGTTACGGATGCGGTCAGGAGTCACTTTGATATGAGAATATTTACCATAGTTAAGCGTCCCGTCCATTTGTAAAGGCATCCCCTTTTTTAAGCGGTTATAGATGACTGAAGAGACCAATGGCATCTCCTCAACATTTGCTGCTTCTTTCTGGATAATTGAGGCAACTGTAAGGAGCCTGAGCCATTGCTTTTTATCATAGGTACCGTATATCTTGTGTGAGATTTTTTGAAATTGTTTGGTTGACTCTTTCAAAAGGAAAGTAACCAGTTGCTCCTCATTGATCCCAAAAGGTACATAATAGGTGTCTGCATAAATACCTGCTTCCGGATAGTCGGCATCCTGGTTATAAAATTGTTGTAATTTACTTGCATTCAGTTCTAGAGTAGCAGCTATGTCTTCAAAGAAAAGTACAGTGGTCTCTCCAGGGATCAATGTGATCTCCTCCATTTTTGCTTTTGCAGTAGCAAGCTTGTATAAAAAATCTATACGGTTAAGTCTGGTCGAACCGATGTCTACCCATCCACTTTGCGGTTGTCCCAAAAAGCTTAAAATATATCTGTCAATGATACTGACTTCGTACCCCTTTTTATGCAGCTGTGATATAATATTGGTGATAGATCCCTGGGGTACATAGATTGTCTTTTGTGTAGAGAGGGATTGTGAGGAATAGAAGACAAAAGTGACCACTAAAAGGATGAGAATGTTCTCAATCAGGGACATGATAAAATTTTTACGAAACACTCTTATCCTTTTAGCTATGGTTTTGATAGTATTAGTGGTATGGCTGAAAGTAGGTATCAGGGCTGATTATCTACATGTAGGGCCGTATAGAATCTCTGGATTATACATTAAACTCGATAAAAAACTGACACTTAGTGCGCATCATATTGTCATACCTAAAAGTAAATCCAATCCGTCATTTTCAACGATTGATAGAACATTTGACCGCATCAAAGGGATGCTTCAGATATTTGATTACGTAGCACTGCATGACATTATTTATGAAAATAACAGAATTGACCTTGTGTATGCTGATAATATGCTACATATTAATACGAAAGATTATGAGATCGCAGGAAAAATAGAGCGTAAGGATAAGCGCTTTGAAGCAGAAGTGCCATTGCTTTATATCAAGGCAAAAAAGATCACGCTTTCAGGTAACTTTACCTATAGCCATTATGAGGACCGGCTTCATGTCTGGGGCCGATACGATATGTACGGCATACAGGGAAATTTTACGGCAAGCAAGGTAAAAAACAATATTCATTTTGATCTTCAAAGTGATACCTTCGATGACCTTAAACCATTGATGGAAGTTTTACCCTTGACAGAAGTGGTAAAACATTGGTCAGTAGAGAGAATTCAGGCACAGCAATATAAATTAAAAGCACTCAAAGGAAACGGAACTGCAAAAGGTCAGGATTTTACTCTGGATCTTGATACTTTAACCGGTGTAGCTGAGCTAAGCAATGCGGAAATTAATTTTAAAGATGGACTAGAGAGTGTCTATACCCCTAAAATTATATTGGAGTATAAAAAGGGTGGTTTATATTTTGATTTGGATAAACCGGTATATCAAAATAAAGCATTAGATGGCAGTAAAGTTTCTATCATAGACCTCACAGGAAGTAAGCCAACAACTTTGAAGCTCGATCTTCATGTGAATTCTCCATTTGATGATGCTGTACAGAAGATACTTAAAGCCTATCATTTGCCAATACCGGTATTACAACAAAGCGGTACGGCTGAGACATCAATCGGCCTTGATGTAGTATTTAAAAGTGGTGATACTTCTGCTGTAATTGATGTCGATGTGAAGGATGCAAGACTGCAAGTTTATAAGCTTGATCTTAGTGTAGAGAGCGGTCATGTACATTATGAAGATGGCATTGTATCATTTGATAATCTACTTTTGAAAGATAAAATGTATAGCGGTACTGTAGAAGGAAGTATAAAGCTTAATAAGAAAAAAGCAGACATTCTTGCAGTTGTGAACTATCTTCATAGTGGAGAAGAAGGTCAAGAGAAGTCTTTTGAGATAAAGAACAAAAAGTTCAATCTTGCTTTGGATTATCATAAAGGAATACTTATCAAAATACCTGAACTGGAATTATCCATCAGTGAAGAAAACAATATAACACAGTTCTCATTCGAAGATCTCAACTTGATTAAACCTTATGTAAAAGATAAAGAGTTTATTCAAGAAGGCGGAAATGTTGATATCCTTACTGATGATTTTAAAACCTTTACCTTTAACGGTTTATTACGACGAAATACCTGCTTCTTTTATGAAGGAGATGATCTTTGTCATACCAAAGTCCCATGTTCAGGGACGATCACTCCTAAAGGAATAGATTTTTATGCATTTGATAAACGTCTGCATTTTAATGAAACGCGATCAAGAGTAACTCTCAATAAACTCAATATAGATCTAAAAAGATTTATTGAATACATGACAACCAATCATGAAGAGGGTACGATTACCGAAAAAAAAGGTGAGTCTCTTGTAATAATTGGAAACAAGAGTAACCTTCGTTATGAGAACTATACTCTTGTAACTGACAGTTATGATGTAGAGGTCAAACCTAATGGTGATATCAAAGCGATCGGTAGTTCTGAGGGAGATATCGTTAAGTTTGAAAAGAAAGGTAATATCTTCTCTATAAATGCACTTCGGATTAAAGATGATGTGTTACATCCTTTGATCGATTTTAAAGGATTGAAAAAGGGACGTTATAGCCTAAAAGTGTCGGGAAACATAAATAAAGTAATGAATGGCAGGATTATTATTGAGGGTGGGGTAATGAAAGACTTCAAAGCCTATAACAATACTCTTGCACTTATCAATACCTTACCGGCCCTTGCAACTTTACAAGACCCCGGTTTTTCAAAAGAAGGCTTTAAAATCAAGAAGGGTGTAGCTGAATATAAGGTCATTAATGGAGAGAAGATTGTTTTTGATTCAATCTATATCAAAGGAAAGTCTTCGACCATTGTGGGGAAAGGGTTTATTGATATCAAGCAAAATGTGATTGATATTCAGTTGGCGATCAGAACAGCCAAAACATTAGGAAACGTAATGGGCAAGATCCCTTTTATCGGATATATTTTAATGGGAGAAGATAAGAGTATGACGCTAGGTTTGACAATCACAGGAACGCTTGATAAACCTAAAGTAGAAACTTCTGCGGCTGAAGAGATTTTAATACTTCCTTTAGAAATTATCAAACGAACCATTGAGTCCCCAAAACAGATGCTGGAAGAGACCAAGCGTATAGAAAAAGAGAAACCTGATGAGGAAAAAGCAGTACCTAGTATTCATGAACAGTTGGGATTAGAAGCACCTAATAAGACAAAAGAGACTACTCAACCGAAGAAGGAAGCTCAATAGTCAGTGGTTCATTCTTCTGTTAAAAACTGTTAAAAGATTATTATGTTATTCATTCCTCAGTACGGTCAACGGATCAGTTTGAGAAGCTTTCTTCGCCGGGTAAAGTGATGAAAGAAGAATGATGATAGTAGTCCCTAGAATAATAAGCCCAAAATCACTCATGGTAAGATCAACAGGCAGTTTTGACGTACCGTAAACATCTGCAGGCATTGAGATAATATCAAAGGTTTTAAGTATCCAGATACCTAAAAAACCAAGCAGCGTACCGACTAAAATACCTGTACTTCCTATGACAAGACCCAGTTTAAAGAAGATAGAGCGTATCTCTGCTTTTGTAGCCCCTAAGGTACGCATAAGAGCGATCTCACTTCTTCGGCTCATCACCGTCATCAGTAATGAAGAGATAATGTTGAGTGAAGCAACAAGTATGATAAGTAAAAGAACTAAAAAGAGTGCTTTTTTCTCCATCTCCATTGCAGCAAAGAAATTACCGTTTTGCTGCCACCAACCTTCAATGATCACTGAGTCAGGAAGTGCCGCTTTTATTCTATCAATCTCTTTAATAGGATTTTCCGTATAGATATGAAGTCCATCATAATAGCCTTCTTTACGTTTAAGCAGTTTATGAAAAGCTTCAAGAGTAGTATAGATGATCGCTTTATCATAGGCCTTTAGTCCAGAGTCAAAGATACCGTCTACAACAAAGCGTTTCTGTAAAGGCATCGTAGCAAATCCTATGGCCTCTTGCTCTGAGAAGTAAAGCGTGACCTTTTCACCTTTAGGGGCATCCATTTCAAATGATAGGGAATCACCGACAATAATACGGAATGTATCTTTTTTCTGACCTCTTGCCTCTTTAAAGATATGGTTGATCTGACTCTCTTTATCAAAGTCGATCCCATAAAGAAGTGAACCTTGGACGGCACCTGCATTTTTGGTGATCACCTGGGTAGTGTAATATGGACTGAATTTAAGATGCGGAAATTTCTTTTGAAGGTCGTTGATGAGGTCTTCACTAACAGCATCCTGTGTCATTGGAAGTACGGTTAAAGGGTAGTTCATGACAAAGAGTCGTTTTGTAAACTCTTTTTGTGTCCCATTCATGATGCCCATTGCAATCATGAGTACCATTACTCCTGCAGAGATACCCAAGAATGCCAGTAATGCAGAGATAAAGATAAAAGGATTATCCTTATCGTATTTTAGGTAATGGCGGATGATATGATGAACAAACTCTCGATTAATCATTGATTTTTATATCTTCTTCCTTCAAATTCTCCAAAGAGAATTGAACGCAACTTTTAGTTAAGCTAAAAGTCCTCTCTTTGGTCCACTTGTACCACAGCAGCTTTTGTATTTTTTACCTGATCCACATGGGCAAGGCTCATTACGTTTTGGTTTTTTAGTACCAGATACCGGTTTATTTTTCTTTGCTTCGTTTTCTGTTTCATTATTAAGAACAGCATCAGCAACGCTGCTGTCAAGCTCTTCTCTGATATGTTCAACTGCTGCTTGTTCATCTTCTGGTGATTGGAAGGTAAACTGCACGAGTTGAAGTGTTTTAACAGCTTCATACTTGATACGCAGTACCAGCTCTTGAAAGAGTCTGTAGCTGTCTTGTTTATACTCAGTCAATGGATCTTTTTGGTTATATCCTCTAAGGCCGATACCTGTTTTGAGTACATCCATTTCATAAAGGTGATCTCTCCATTGAGGGTCCAGTACTTGAAGGTAAAGAACACGTTCGATCTCGCTTCGTTGTGCAGGATCAATTACAGACATTTTCTTTTCATACAGATCTTCCATCATATGTGTAATCTTTTCAGTGATCTCTTCGATCTCAGCATCTTTGAAAGGATCACCTTGAATAGTGATATTGAGTTCTTCTTTGATCAGAGCAGTCAGTTTTTCAGTATTGTAGTCCTCTTTTGGTACTCCCGGGAAGATCTCACAAAGGTCTAAGAGATGTGTGATGTATTCAGCACGGTTCTCTTTGATCTTTGCACCGATATCGAACTCAGGGTTAAGTAGTTGATTTCTAAATGCATAGATGGCTTTTCTTTGGTGATTTGCAACATCATCATATTCAAGGATATGTTTACGGGACTCGTAGTGTTGATTCTCCACTTTTTTCTGCGCTTTTTCAACTGAACGGGTTACGATCTTTGAATCGATATACTCTCCCTCTTCTACGCCTAGTCTATTCATGATATTTCTGATCTTCTCACCACCAAAAATACGAAGAAGATTATCATCCAGGCTAAGGAAGAACTGGCTTTCTCCCGGATCACCCTGACGTCCTGAACGTCCTCTTAACTGGTTGTCGATACGTCTGCTCTCATGTCTTTCCGTACCGATGATCGCCAGTCCGCCAAGGTTTCTTACTTCATCACTGATCTTTATGTCTACACCACGACCGGCCATGTTCGTAGCTACGGTAACTGCACCTTTAACTCCCGCGTCTATGATGATCTCCGCTTCTTTTTCATGATTCTTTGCATTTAGAACATTATGAGGGATCTTCTCTTTTTTCAGTCTTTCATGAATCATTTCAGACTTTTCGATCGAAGCTGTACCGATAAGTACGGGCTGACCCTTGCTATGGAACTCTTTGATCCTTTTAACAACAGCATTAAGCTTTTCACGTTCAGTATTGTAGATAAGGTCGTTTTTGTCTACTCTTGCGATAGGAAGATGTGTAGGAATGGTGATGACTTCAAGGTTATAGATCTGAGAAAATTCTGATGCTTCAGTTTGTGCCGTACCTGTCATACCTGCAAGTTTGTCATAAAGTCTAAAGTAGTTTTGATAGGTGATTTCTGCCAGTGTTTGTGATTCTTCCTGTATCTCTACGCCTTCTTTAGCTTCCAGTGCCTGGTGAAGTCCTTCTGAAAATCTTCGGCCTTCACTTAATCGTCCCGTAAATTCATCAACAATGATGATCTCATTGTCTTTTACTACGTAGTGTACATCTTTCTCAAAAAGATAGTGTGCTTTGAGTGCTTGGTCAAGATGGTGAGAAAGTGCAGCATTCTCAAGGTCATACATGTTCTCTACATCAAAAAGCTCCTGCGCTTTTTCTAGTCCCTGTTCAGTCATGATGATGATACGGTTCTTCTCGTCAACAATGAAGTCTCCGGTAGTCTCATCAGGTTCTCCCGGTCTGGTATCTTTCTTCTCACCTTTTTCTAGTTGTAAGGCTATTTCATTGGCACGTTGGTAATGGTTGTGGTCTCTGTGTGTCGGTCCGGATATGATAAGCGGAGTTCTTGCTTCATCAATAAGGATTGAGTCAACTTCATCAACGATAGCAAAGTGGTGTTCTCTTTGTACTTTCTCTTGGATACGTACTTTCATATTGTCACGAAGGTAGTCAAATCCATATTCATTATTAGTACCATAAGTAATGTCTGCATCGTACTGTGCTTTTCTCTCTTCTTCACTGTATATCTCAGAAGTGATACATCCTGTAGAGAATCCAAGGAAGCTGTAAAGTGCTCCCATCTCCTCAGCATCTCTTTTTGCCAGGTAGTCGTTAACCGTGACTACATGAACACCTTTTCCGGTCATTGCATTGAGAACAACAGCCAAGGTAGCAACCAGTGTTTTACCTTCTCCTGTCTTCATCTCTGCGATATTGCCGTCATTCAACACCATACCACCGACCATCTGTACATCATAATGGCGCATACCCAGTACACGTTTTGCTGCTTCTCTTGTAATTGCAAATGAAATGTGGAGAACATCGTCCAGACTTTTTTCACCGCTTTGTACACTTGCTTTGAGTGTATTGAAAGCTTCTTTGAGTGCATCATCATCCAACTGTTCGTAAGCTGCTTCTAGCTCATTGATCTGTTTAACTTTTTTGAGATAGTTTTTTACGATCTTGTCGTTTCTTGTACCAAAGACCTTTTTGAGAACGTTTTGTATCATGGTTTGTATAGCCCCGTTTTAAAATGGAGTTATTCTATCTAAAAAGTGGTTAATTTGTCGTTATCCTCTTTAAAGTGCAGAAGTTGTAGATTTTTAGCCAGAAAATAGGGGATGATTTCTATGTTATCAAGGCTATTTGGATAAAATAAGCCAAGTACATTGAAGGATAGCAATGAAGCAATTATGGACGTTATTGATACTGTCGGGAGCATTGGCTGCATCTCCGATTAGTGTGCCTGAGAATTTTAAATCAGATTTTGAACAGCGGATTACCAACCCTGATAAAAAAGTGATTCATTATAAAGGAACTGTACGCTTTTCAGATGAAAAGATGTTAAAGTGGGTATATGAAGAGCCTACACGTAAAGAGGTCTGCAGTAATGGTGAAAATGTTACTGTGGTTGACCATGATCTTGAACAGGTATCTTATTATCTCATTGAAAAAGGTTTTGATCTTGCCAAGATATTAAACTCTGCAAAACCTTATAAAGATACGAAGACCGTATTTATTGCCAAGTATGCAGGAAAGAACTATACGATACAGCTTGATGCGAAAAAACATCTATGGCGAGTAGCTTATTATGATGATCTGGATAATGAAGTGTTGATTATTTTTGATAAAATGAACTATGGTAAGGGGAAACTGCCACTGAAAAGTTTACTCTGTGAGGCACCTGAGTCCTATGATGTGATCGGGGAGTAGTGATGAACGGATTATTAGCAAAGATGCAAGATGATTCAGCTTTGATGCTTTTGATAGGCATAGCAATAGTAGTATTATTGATCATTGTGCTTGTTGTGGTCGTTTTCTCAACCAAATCCAAAACGTTGGCAGACAAACTTTATGATCTTAGGCAGATAGATAGTGAGAAGGATGAGAAGATCTCAACACTTGAACAGGAACTGCAGATCTATCAGCTTAGAGATGCAAGTCAGAGACAGGAGCTTCAGCAGTTTAAGGAAACAAAGGAGGCCTTGAAACAACTACAAGATGCAAAGGCAGAGTTGGATAATAGGCATAATACTCTTGAAAAACTGATAAGTGAAACCACGGTAAAACTGCAAAACAGTGAAGAGAGGTATGACAACCTTTTGCAAGAATATAAAGTAGCGGTGGAGCAGAACGAAAAATTAAGAGAAGACAATAGCAAGTATCATACTAATAATGCAAGGCTTCTTACCAAGCTTGAGAGTGAAACAAGACATGCGACCAACCAAATGGAGCTTATGAAGGCTCATAAGCAAGAGCTTAAGAATGAGTTTGAAGCATTGGCAAAAAAAGTCTTTGAAGGCAACTCTCAGAAATTTGCCGAATTTTCCAAAGAGAACTTGGATAACATGATCAAACCTTTACAAATACAGATTGCAGAGTTTAAAAAACAGGTCTCTGATACTTATAATGCAGAGAGTCAGGATCGGGCAGTTTTGAAAAATGAGATTCATTCCCTAAAAGAGCTCAATCAAAAGATCAGTCAGGATGCTATCAATCTTACCAAAGCGCTCAAGGGTGAGAGTAAAAAACAGGGTGTATGGGGAGAGATGGTGTTAGAACATGTTCTTGAAGCTTCAGGGCTTCGAAAAGGATATGAGTTTGAACGTGAAGTAAGTTTGAGTACAGAGGATGGCGATGTCCTTAGACCGGATGTGATTGTACACCTTCCCGATGCACGTGATCTCATTATCGATGCAAAAACTTCTTTGGTGGCATACGAGCGATATATCAATGCACACGATGAAGTGAAAAAAGCAAGTTATCTAAAGTCTCATTTAGACTCGATCAGGGCTCATGTTAACCTTCTTGCAGCAAAAAACTATGAGCGATTAAAAGAAGTACAAACTCTGGACTTTATCTTTATGTTTATGCCTATTGAAGGTGCATTGGCGGTTGCTTTGGAACATGATAGCTCTTTGTATGATGAGGCATTTAAAAAGAAGATCCTTTTAGTCGGACCGACGACACTGCTTGTAGCGATGCGTGCAGTGGAGAATGTATGGAAACATGAACGGCAAAATCAGAATGCCAAAGAGATCGCAAGACGTGCTGGTGCAATGTATGATAAATTTGTCGGATTTTCAGAAGACTTGGTTAAGATATCCAAACAGATTGATATGGTTCAAAACAGTTTTAATGCCGCAAGAAGTAAACTTAGTGACGGCAAAGGCAACCTTGTGAGACAGGTGGAACAGCTCAAAGAGCTTGGAGCACAAACCAGTAAGAAGATTCCAAGAGAAATACATAAGGATATGAAGTGAAAGCACAGATAGCCAAATTTTCGGACCAATTGACAGAGCATACGAAAAAACATTCCAAAGTGTTTAAAAAAAGCGGCCGTATAAAGCGGAGTTTTTATGAAAAAGAGCTTTATAGATTACAGCATGAACTGGTCAAGCTTCAAGTGTGGACCATCAAAAACAATAAACGTTTGTTAGTGATTTTCGAAGGGATGGATATGTCAGGAAAAAGCTCTACGATTAAAGAGTTCACTACCTACCTTAATCCCAGGGAGACACGTACGGTTGCACTACCAAAACCAAACTCTGAGGAATTGGGACAGTGGTATTTTCAACGTCATATCAAACAATTGCCTAATGCTGGAGAGATCGTATTTTTTGATAGATCATGGTATAACAGGGCAGGTATAGAGCAGGTATTGGGTTTTTGTACGCAAGAGCAGCATGATCATTTCTATCGGCAGGTAAATGAAGTGGAGAAGATGCTTGTAGATGATAATATGATGGTTTTTAAGTTTTATATGAATATCACAAAAGAGACACAGGAAAGACGTATCAAACAAAGGGAAAAAGATCCACTTAAGAACTGGAAACTCTCTGATATTGACTATAAATCACTTAAAGTACATGATACATATGAGCAATATCGCGATAAGATGTTTGATCTTTCAGGAACGCTTGTCGTACCGTGGATAGAACTGCAAGCAGATGATAAAAAACGTGCAAGACTCAATGCACTGCGTTTTTTACTCTCAAATATTTTTTATGACAAAAGAGATATGGATGTGATCAAGGGTGTAGATCAAGAGATACTCACACTTCATTCATAATCAAATAAAATATAAAAAGGAATATTTATGGCAAACGTAACAATCTGGCACAATCCAAGATGCAGCAAGTCAAGAGACACGTTTAATCTGCTTGAAGAAAAGGGAATAGATGCAGAGGTGATCAAATACCTTGATACCCCTCCGACAAAAGAAGAGCTCAAAGATGTTCTGAAGATGTTGGGAATTGCACCAAGAGAGTTGATGCGTACCAAAGAAGATGTCTATAAAGAGTTGAATCTTGCTGAGGAGAAGAATGATGAAAAACTCATAGAAGCGATGGTAGCTAACCCGAAGTTGATCGAAAGACCAATCGTGATAAAAGACGGTAAAGCAGTGATCGGACGTCCGCTTGAAAAAGTAATTGAATTGATTTCTTGACTTTTTATGTTAAAATTCGACCAATTATTATTTAAAGTAAGGAATAGAGATGCTTAGTACAGTCAACTTAACACAACGCTATGGAAAACGAGTACTATTTGATAAGATTAATATTACGTTGGATGTAGGTAAGCGCTATGGGCTTATTGGTGCTAATGGTGCAGGGAAATCGACATTTTTAAAGATCCTATCAGGTGAAATAGAGCCAAGTGACGGTGAAGTACAGATACAACCGGGACTTAGACTTGGGGTGCTTGGACAAAACCAGTATGCTTTTGAAAATTTTACACTCAAAGATGCCGTACTTTACGGAAACAAAAAACTCTATGAGGCACAAAAAGAAAAAGAGAAGCTCTATATGGAAGGTGATTTCGAGAGCGATGAAGTCAATAACCGTCTAGCAGAGCTTGAAATGATCTGTGCAGATGAAGATCCAACCTATGAGTCTGATGTACATATCGAAAAATTGCTAGAGGCACTTGGATTCCCGGCTAGTCAACATGATGATCTTATGAGTTCGATCACTGGCGGAGACAAGTTCAAGATCTTGCTTGCACAGGTACTTTTCCTCAAGCCTGATATCTTATTGCTTGATGAGCCTACCAACAACCTTGATATCGAAACGATCGGCTGGCTTGAAGAGGAGCTGAAGCGTCATGAGGGTACGATGGTGGTTATCTCTCACGATAGACACTTCCTTAATGGAGTCGTAACACATATCCTGGATCTGGATTTCCAGAATATCCGTGAATTTACCGGGAACTATGATGACTGGTATATTGCAGCAAACCTGATCGCCAAACAGGCTGAAACAGATAGAAGCAAAGCAATGAAAGAAAAAGAGGAGCTTGAGAAATTTATCGCTAGATTCTCAGCAAATGCATCAAAAGCAAAACAAGCTACCAGCCGTCAGAAACAGTTGGATAAACTTGATATCCAGGAGATCAAACTTTCCTCCAGACGTGACCCGTCTATTATGTTCAAACCGCACCGTGACATTGGTAATGAGGTACTTGAAGTAACAGATATCTCTAAAAGCTATGGTGATGAGAAAGTACTTGAAAATATCAGTTTCAAAGTAAATAAGGGTGATAGAATCGCATTGATTGGTTCTAACGGTGCAGGTAAAACAACATTGCTTGAGATATTGATGGGCAAACTCAATGCAGATAGCGGAAGCTATAATTGGGGACAGACAATCTCTACTAGCTATTTCCCGCAAAATACTACTGATATCGTAACAGGGGATATAGAACTTCCTCAATGGATCCAAGGCTTTGATCCAAAATGGCATATCGATGATATCCGTAAAACACTTGGCCGTATGCTCTTTACAGGTGAAGAACAAAAGAAAAAAGTTGATGCGTGTTCAGGTGGTGAAAAACACCGTGTGATGCTTTCTAAAATGATGATGGACAGTGCCAATTTCCTTGTGATGGATGAACCAAACAACCACCTTGACCTTGAAGCGATCGTAGCGCTGGGTGAAGCACTACATGCTTATCAGGGTGGTGTGATCTGTGTGACACACGACCGTGAACTGATCGATGCATTTGCAAACCGTATTATCAAACTTAAAGAAGACGGTACAGTAATTGACTTTGAAGGTGACTATGAAGCTTTCGTAGCTACACATGGTGCATAAACTCTTTTCAGAGAAGAGACTTCTTCTCTGATCATACGACTCTTTTATTAAAAATCTTTTCAAGTAACATCCGGGTAACAAACACACTTTATACTTTCTTATCTATATAAAGAAAGGATTAAATATGAAAAAAATTACACTTGTAATGTTACTTGTTTTAGGTTTAGCTTCATCGCTTTCAGCACACCATATGGCACAGTATGAAGATGCGGGAATATATATCGATGAAGATTCTCCACATTTATTAATGACATTTTATTAATTTTAACCCTTAATTCCCTCTTCCCTTTTTATTTTTCCGATAAAGGTATGCCCATTTGGGCATACTAATACATAATCTCCTGATTTGGAATGTAGACTACCTTCATTGACGTTACAGTAATCTCTTGTCCAACATCTTTAGTTTGCGGATTTTTAAACTCTTTTTAGCTTTATGTTTTCTTTTATAGTTTTCATTATAAAACATCCCTATATAGAACATTGTATAAGGTTTTCTATTGAAGGGTATAGATTTATGACCTGCAAACGTCGCTATAGCGTTTAACCTTATAAAATATGTTAGATTATAAGGTTTTTGAGTCAATGTAAAAAACTTAGGCCTTTGTTTTTCTGTTACCCTGAAGTCCTCTCTGGATTTTAAGTTTTATTTTGATTCCTAGTATCATACATAAATGATTGTAAAAGAGAAAAGAATAATATATAAGCTAATACATATGGTATTGCTTTATATAAGGTAGAGGACGGTTCCTCTCCTATCAAGGCTGCAAAGTGAAAAACGTTCAAAGCGGTTGAAACTGATAATAGAGGACCTCCCAACAATAAAATAGATTTATTATTCATTTTTACAGTTTCTATCCACATTATCACCATTAAAGGAATTGAAAAAAATAATCCAGTGATTAATTGCCCAGTAAAACCAAGACCACCAAAATCAGAGAATACCCATATCATTGGATATAGAAGAAAACCATATAAACTTCCTACGATTATGTTAATAATGAATAATTTGGACATTATGTACCTTTATTGCAATATTATCAATATGATAAAGTATATCAAAAATGTCTTCTTTTCCAAGCCTTATAAAATATATAACTTTATAAGGTTTTACATTGGATAAGAAAGCTGTAGGGTACTTTATTGGATTTTAGTATTTTTGTTGGAAGAATGATATATTAGAAGAATGTGTTACATGAAAATGTAACACATAATAGAAGTAAATTAGTTGATGTTTGTGTAAACGTGTTGTACGTCATCATCCTCTTCGAGTTTGTCGATGAGTGTTTCAACTGCTTCCATTTGTTCATCACTAAGATCGATTGGTGCATTGGCAATATATTCAAGTGATGCTTTGGTCACTTCGATTCCTCTTTCTTCAAGTGCTTTACTCAGTTCGCCAAATGAAGTGAATTCACCATAGATCCTGATGATCGTTTTGTCATCGCCATTCTCTTGAGGTTCTACATCTTCTTCGATCTCTTCAAGACCATAATCGATAAGTTCAAGCTCAAGCTCTTCGATATCCATATCCGGTGTCTTATCAAAAGTGAAGATAGATTTGCGTGTGAACATAAAGCTAAGTGATCCTGATGTAAGCATCTCGCCGCCGTTTTTATTGACGATCGCTTTGACGTTTGCAACTGTTCTTGTGTTATTATCAGTTGCACATTCTACGACGATCTGTACACCATATGGTGCTTTGATATCATAAGTGATCTCTTTGAAGTCTGCTGCATTTTTTTCAAAGGCTCTTTTGATTGCTGCATCGATGTTGTCTTTCGGCATATTCTGCGCTTTTGCATTGAGGATCGCTGTACGAAGCTTGGAGTTCATATCAGGATCAGCCGAACCTCCCTCTTTGGCTGCCATAGTGATACTTTTACCCAATTTTGGGAAGATACGGGACATTGCACCCCATCTTTTCATTTTTGCTGCTTTACGGTACTCAAACGCTCTACCCATAAGTGTTTCCTTCATCGTGAATTATTGTCGTGATTATATCCCGATTTGGCTTAAGTCATTTCAAAGTAAGCATAGGTAGAATAGCCGCATGAAATTAAAAGAGATACAATTAACCAACCCTTATTTGGAACTTCCGGCACTTTGTTATGATAGAGTAAAGCCCTCACCACTGCAAAGTGCTTACTTGATTCATGCCAATCCCGAGATCGCCGAACAGCTGGATATTGATCAGGATGAACTGGATACCGAACATTTTGTAGAGTTTGTGAATGGTGCATTAGAGCTGGAGGGAAGTGATCCTTTTGCCATGTGTTATGCCGGACATCAGTTCGGCTTTTTCGTAGAACGTTTGGGAGACGGCCGGGCAGTTAATATCGGTACGATTGCTACACCGATGGGTAACCAACATCTTCAGCTCAAAGGTGCAGGGCTTACGAAGTATTCACGTGATGGGGATGGTAGGGCGGTATTGCGTTCTTCTATTCGTGAATATCTGATGAGTGAAGCAATGAATGGACTGGGTATCCCTACTACCAGGGCCTTGGCACTTATAGGTTCAGGCCATTCTGTTTATAGAGGTGAATGGGAGAAGGGGGCAATCGTACTTCGTGTCTCCCCGTCATGGGTACGTTTTGGCACCTTTGAGTACTTTGCGCATCATAAAAAGTATGTAGAGCTCAAAGCTTTGGCTGATTATGCGATCGCTGAATCTTACCCTCATTTGATTGGTGAAGAGAATGTCTATGAGCTTTTTTTTACAGAGGTTGTAGGAAAAACAGCGATGTTGATGGCACAGTGGCAGGCAGTCGGTTTCAACCATGGTGTAATGAATACTGACAACATGTCTATCCATGGTCTTACCATCGACTATGGTCCGTATGCATTTTTGGATGACTATGATTTTAGAAATATCTGTAACCATACAGATACTTATGGACGTTACAGCTTTGGAAGCCAACCTAATATAGGAGAGTGGAATCTTAGAGCATTGATGGTGGCACTTTCACCATTGGCAGATGAAGAACGTATGTCACAGATATTGGATAAACATTATGCAAGGCTCTATACACAGCACTACCTCTACCGCATGGGTAAAAAGCTCGGGCTGGATAAGCTTGAGCAAGATGATATAGACCTTGTCAGTCATCTACTTGGTATGATGCAGGGGTTAAGTGTGGACTATACGCTCTTTTTCAGAACACTCAGTCACTATAATGGAGATAGAAAAGAGATACTTAAAGTGGGACTCTATCATCAACCGATGCATGATTGGCTGGATGCCTATGATGAGAGATTGACTCAGAATACATCTACAACAGAAGAACGTCATCAAAATATGCAGCGTACCAATCCAAAGTATGTACTCAAAAACTATATGCTTCAAGAAGCGATCACAGCAGCCAATCAAGGAGACTTCAGTATAGTCGATCAACTCTTCAAACTTGCCCAGTCACCTTATGATGAGCATCCTGAGTGTGAAAGATGGGCAGGTGCAACACCTGAGGAGTTTAAGAACAAGAAGCTCAGTTGTAGTTCCTAGAAGCTATAATTTTAAAAATGGATTGAGGATAGACAAATGACCTTAGAAGAAGTGCAAAATATCATAAGAGAAGAGGTAGGAGTACTGCTATATTTTTCCGGTGAAAGGTGCAGCGTTTGTCACGCACTCAGACCGAAGTTCAAAGAGTTATTTGATGCTGAGTTTCCATTGATTAAACAGATCTATCTGGATGCCCATGAAAATCCAGAGATTTCGGCACATTATCAGGTATTCTCAGTACCTACGATGCTTGTTTTCCTAGATGGCCGTGAGTTTGTGAGAGAGGGAAGGGCTGTGAGTATGTATAAACTCACTGAACAGTTGATGCGTCCGTATCAGATGATGACGGAATAGTGAAATAGGTTTTGAAATTCATTTGTCACGAAGCATTGGGTGAGCAGTAACGGAAGCGTGCATATTTTGCGAAGCAAACACGCCGTAGTTACGTCAGCGCACTTTCGGAGTGACGCTTTTTTGTCTACTTTTTTCTAAAAAAAGTAGGGAGAAAAACATTGAAAGTGTAATATGTTACTTTTTAGAAAAGCGACTAACGGAAGTGCTCTTGGAGTAAATCAAAAGCGTCAGCCCTCTCGAATCGCTTTGCTTACAAGGTCGTTCGGGCTGACAGATTATTTATTAATGAGAGAAAGGTATTTTGTTAATACGTTTAATTTAACGTTTTGTAACAATCGAAATATTCTCAAATCCTTTTTCTTTTAGGATATCGATTACATTGACAAAGTTTTGAAACTCAGACTTCTGATCGGTATGTAAAGAGACGATATCTTTTTTAGGATCAAGTTTAAGCAGTCTTTCTTTGATCTGTTCAAAAGGAAGCGCTTCTTTGTTGTAGAAGTACTCTCCTTCTTTGTTGATCGCAATGGTAATGCTCTTGGTCTCTTCATCTTTTTGACTGCTGGCAGTCGGTAGGTCTACTTTGATCGTTTGGTTGGTTACAAATGTTGCTGTAGCAAGCACGATGACAAGAAGCACGAGCACGATATCGATGAACGGAACTACGTTCATCTTATCAAAGGGTTCTCTTCTCATTTGATTCTTCCTTTTGAACAAGTCCAAAAGAAAGAGATATCCTCAACGGATGGCTCTTGCGAAACTGGTTTCGCTTTTGTGATAAGTATCAGCATACTAAACGAGCCTTCCTTCATCTCTAGCGATCTCCCACTCAGCCAGTTTTCTGTCTACTTTTGTGATAAGAGCGTTATAAAGTACAGTAGCAGGGATCGCCACGACAAGACCGGCTGCGGTAGCTTTAAGGGCTAATGCAAGGTGTTTCATAATCTCACCGGGATTAATAGTGTCTTGTTGTGAACCGATGATGTAGAAAGTAAGGATAATAGCAAGTACAGTTCCAAGCAGACCTATATAAGGAGCATTTGAACCGATAGAAGCGATCGTTGGAAGACGCTTGGTCAAATCAAGTTCGAGTGCATTTTTATGGCTGTAATTTTCAACTTTGATAGAACGGTAAAAGAGTGCACGTTCGATAGCGAACATAAAAGTAATAAAACTTAGAAATAGAAGTAAGCCGATCACTCCATAATCGACGATATGTTTGATCTGATCTACAGGCATATATTTTCCTTAACATTATTGAAATGATATATTGATGTGAATTATAGGCTAAATATGTTAAGAGAGTGTTAATACTCCATATGATGCCTAAAAATGTGAAATGAGCTGTTTTCAGTTAAATATTATGTTAATCAAAAAAAGTAAAAAATTGTAAATATCGATATAAATGGCCTTAAATGCCGATTTAAAGCATTTTTATGCCTTTTTGTTACCTCTACTTAGATAAAATATACGGATTTTAACGAAAGGAAGAAGATGTCTGATCTATTTGAAGGTAATCAAAATGTTGAAGAGGTTTTGATCGAAGATAGTATGAGGGGGTCATACCTTGATTACTCAATGTCTGTTATCGTCGGTAGGGCACTACCTGATGCAAGAGATGGACTTAAACCGGTGCATAGACGTATTCTCTATGCGATGAACGATCTTAGTCTTTCACACAGAAGCCCGTATAAAAAATCAGCTCGTGTGGTCGGGGATGTAATCGGTAAGTATCACCCACATGGTGACACAGCTGTTTATGATGCACTTGTACGTATGGCACAGGATTTCTCGATGAAAGAGACTTTGGTTGATGGGCAGGGTAACTTCGGTTCGATCGATGGTGATAATGCTGCAGCGATGAGGTATACTGAATCACGTATGACCAAAATGGCTGAAGAATTACTTGAAGACCTGGATAAAGACACGGTTGATTTTGTACCAAACTATGATGATTCCATGACAGAACCTGATGTTCTGCCTGCACGTGTACCAAACTTGCTAATGAACGGATCAAGCGGTATCGCGGTCGGTATGGCAACCAATATTCCTCCGCACCGTCTGGATGAGCTTGTTGATGCGCTTACACTTCGTATCGGGAATCCGTCTGCGACGATTGAAGATGTAATGGCTAAAGTTCAGGGACCTGACTTCCCGACAGGCGGTATTATATTTGGTCGTAAGGGAATTACTGATGCTTACATGACAGGTCGTGGACGTATCAAGGTACGTGCAAAGACACATATTGAAGAGAAACGTAATAAAGAAGTGATCGTTATTGATGAGCTCCCTTATCAGGTTAACAAGTCGCGCTTGATCGAGAATATCGCACAACTTGTACGTGACAAGGTTATCGAAGGGATTTCTGAGATCAGAGATGAGTCAGATAGAGAAGGTATGCGTGTCGTTATCGAGCTTAAGCGTGATGCCATGAGTGATATCGTTCTTAACAACCTTTTCAAGAGTACCCAGATGCAAGTAACCTTCGGAATTATTATGCTTGCGATCAACAATAAAGAACCAAAGGTATTTAATCTTCTTGAGTTGTTGGATATCTTCTTGAACCACCGTAAAACAGTAGTGATCAGAAGAACGATTTTTGATCTTGAAAAAGCTAGGGCTAGAGCACATATACTCGAAGGTCTAAAGATTGCAGTAGATAATATCGATGAAGTGATCAAGATCATTCGTGCAAGTGCTGATGACAATGAGGCAAAAGAGAGTTTGATGAGTCGCTTCGAGCTTTCTGAAATCCAGGCCAAAGCTATTCTTGAGATGAGACTAAGACGTCTTACAGGTCTTGAGATCGAAAAGATCGAAAATGAGTTGGCTGAATTACGTCTGCTTATCGCTGAGCTTGAAGGGATATTGAAATCTGAAGAGAAGATCAACGAGATCATTAGAAATGAGCTTATCGAGGTAAAAGAGAAGTACTCTAAACCGCGTTTGACAGAGATCGTAGATGATTATGATGATATAGATATTGAGGATCTTATTCCGAACGAACCGATGGTAGTAACGATCACACATAGAGGGTATATCAAACGTGTACCTGTGACGCAGTATGAAAAACAACATCGTGGCGGTAAAGGAAAAACAGCGGTAACGACCTATGAGGATGATTTCATCGAGAGATTTTTTATCTCAAATACACATGACACGTTAATGTTCGTTACAGATAGAGGTCAGCTATACTGGTTGAAAGTGTATAAGATTCCAGAGGGATCACGTACCGCTAAAGGTAAGGCTGTAGTTAACCTGATCAGTCTCCAGGCAGATGAGAAGATCACAGCGATCATCCCGACAACTGACTTTAATGATGATAAGAGTTTGGTATTCTTCACACAAAATGGTATAGTGAAGCGTACGAACCTTTCTGAGTATTCAAACATCAGAAGTAATGGTGTAAGAGCGATCAATCTCGATGATGATGATGAACTTGTAGAAGCGAAGATCGTAACGCCTGAGACAAAATGGCTTTTTGTCGCAACCAAAAAAGGTATGTGTATCAGGTTCAAAGTAGAGGATGCTCGTGAAATCGGGCGTGTATCACGTGGTGTTACTGCGATCAAGTTTAAGATCAAAGGTGACTTTGTATGTGGTGCGACAACGATCGAAAATGAAGAAGATGAACTACTGATGCTCAGTGAGAAGGGTCTTGGTAAACGTACGACTGCAAGTGAATACCGTGAACAGAACCGTGCAGGTAAAGGGGTGATCTCTATGAAGCTTACGCCAAAAACCGGTGACGTGGTCGGTGTAGTATTTGTAGAAGATGATAAAGACTTGATGTGTCTGACAAGTGCTGGCAAGATGATACGTGTGGATATGGAACAGATCAGAAAAGCAGGTCGTAATACATCAGGTGTAAAAATAGTAAGCGTTGAAGCTAAAGATAAAGTAGTGAGTCTTGCAAAATGTCCAAAAAGCGATGAGCCGAAAGACTTGGATGTTGTTGCAGATGAAAATTTAGAACAAATAGATAATACATTAGGATTGGAATAGAATGAAAACTTATAATGTAGCTGTAGTTGGTGCATCAGGTGCAGTAGGTGAAGAGCTCTTCAGAGTGCTTGAAGAAGTAAAGTTTCCTGTAGGAAATTTGCTTCCCTTGGCAAGTGCCAGAAGTGCAGGAGAAGAGATAAGGTTTAAAGGTAAAACTTATAAGATTGAAGAGCTTACAGAGACTGTATTCGAAGGCCGTGATATCGATATCGCGTTCTTTTCAGCTGGTGGAAATATCTCAGCACAGTATGCAAAATTTGCAGTAGAAGCCGGTGCAGTAGTGATCGATAATACTTCTCACTTCAGAATGGATCCAAAAGTACCTTTGGTCGTACCTGAAGTAAACCCTGAAGATATTGAACTATGGGAAGATACGGGAATTATAGCAAACCCGAACTGTTCAACGATTCAGATGGTACAGCTGCTTAAACCGCTTTATGACCTTTATGGTGGGATCAAAAGAGTTGACGTAAGTACATATCAGGCAACATCAGGGGCAGGTAAACAGGGTATGGAAGAACTGGTACGCCAGATGCAGGACTTTTTTGCCTTTAGACTGAGTGAGACGGAGTGTAGAGCATTTTCACACCAAATCGCGCTGAATGTAATTCCTCAAATTGATAAACCGCAGCCAAATGGTTATACAAAAGAAGAGATGAAGATGGTCAATGAAACCAACAAAATCATGCACTCTGATTTTGCGGTCTCAGCAACGTGTGTGCGTGTACCTGTACTTAGAAGCCACTCAGAGGCTATCACGATTACATTTGCCGAAGGTGTAGATGTAAGCGTAGAAGCTGCTAGAGAAGCATTGGCAAACTTCGAGAACGTTAAAGTGATCGATGATCTTGAAAAGAATGAATATCCGATGCCTATCACGGCAACAGATACGGATTATACTTATGTAGGCCGTATTAGAAAAGATAATTTCGCATCAAATATGCTTCACCTGTGGGGTGTTGCGGATCAGGTAAGAGTAGGAGCTGCAACCAATGCAGTGAGAATCGCTCAGAAGTGGATCAAACTTGAGGAGAATGCGTAATATGTTGGAAGCTCTATTTGAAGGCGCGATCTGGAGAAGTAGATTTATCGTACTTTTAGCTGTCATTTTCGGACTACTTGGTGCAATCATTCTTTTTGTAATTGCTTCTATGGATATCTGGAATGTGGCAGTAACCTCATTTCAGGTAATTACACATACGATACCGCATCCTGAACATTTTCATGAAGATGTGGTTGCCGGTATCATCGGTGCAGTAGACCTCTATTTGATCGCTGTAGTAATGTTTATCTTTGCATTTGGTCTTTATGAGCTTTTCATCTCTGATATCGATGAAGCTTCAGGAAAGAACGGTTCACAGCTACTTGCAATCCATAGTCTTGATCAACTGAAAGATAAGATAGCTAAAGTAATCGTTATGGTACTTGTAGTTAATTTCTTTCAAAGAGTATTGCATACAGAGTTCAAAACACCTATTGAAATGATGTATTTCGCAATTTCCATTACTGCTTTGGCAGTAGGACTTTACTTTTTAGGTATGGTTGGAAAGAAAAAAGAAGAAAAGAAAGCTGAATAAGGCGTTTTGCGTTTCGAAGTTTTTTAAAGCGTAATTGCGCGGTGTTTGCTGACAAGTACTAAATGTTGAGTCTCAAGACAGCATGTGAAAAAGAGCCAAGCTCCTTTTCTAATCAGCAAAGTAAAGTATGATTAGTCTGGCAAGAGCCGTCCGTTGTGGATAACGCGTGGAAAGGAGGCTTTGCTTCTTTTCAAATCAGCATAAAAAAGAAAGTTGAGGGTAAATAATTGAGTAAGATTTTTGTAGATGCGTGTTTGGGTAAGGAAACACCGTATACACCGGTTTGGATGATGAGACAGGCAGGACGATACCTGCCGGAATATATGGCTGTACGTGGTGAAGCAGGTAGCTTTCTTAACCTTTGTCATGATCCTGAAAAAGCAGCAGAAGTAACGATCCAGCCTCTTGATATCGTAGGTGTGGATGCTGCAATTTTATTTAGTGATATCTTGGTAATTCCTGATGAGATGGGTATGGATCTCTCTTTTGTGAAAGGAGAAGGACCAAAGTTCAGTGATCCGCTATGTTCTCAAGAAGACCTAGATAGACTGATCGGTGGAGATGAGGCAGCAAGTAAACTGACTTATGTTTATGATACGATCAAACTTCTTAGAGAACAGTTGGATGCAAGAGGTGATGAAAAGGCATTGATCGGTTTTACCGGTGCTCCTTGGACACTTGCAACTTATATGATTGAAGGACAGGGAACTAAGACGTATAATATCTGTAAAAAGATGATGTACTCTAACCCGGAACTGCTCCATAATATCCTCAAGAAGGTAACAGAAGTAGTTAAACTTTATATGGAAAAACAGATCCAATCAGGGGTTGACGTTGTTCAGATCTTTGACAGCTGGGCAGCAGCGATCGAGCCAAGTAAGTATGATGAGTTTAGCTGGCAGTATATGGTTGAGATATCTGAATATCTTAAAGAGAAATACCCTCATATCCCTGTGATCATGTTCCCTAAAGGTGTTGCAGCATTCATCGAGCGCGGCGGAGTTTATGGAAACTTTGATGTATTCGGTGTAGACTGGGGGACTCCTATGGCCCTGGCAAAAGAGAAATTAGGTGAAAAGTATGTACTTCAGGGTAATATGGAACCATGTCGTCTTTACAACCAACAAGCTACAACGGATTGTGTTGAAGCACTTCAGGAGATCATGGGCGGTAAAAGACATATCTTTAACCTAGGTCACGGTATATTGCCTGATGTACCTGTAGAAAATGCAAAGCACTTTGTAAGAGAGTGTCACAGAGTGAGTGGCAAAAAATAAGACTGAGGTCTTTTATGAACATTAAACGCTATGACGCTTTAGTCGAAGAGTGTGAGATGGGGATCGTCGGACACAAAGTCTTTGTCCGACTTAAAGATATCCCCATGTACCTTTCCAATAAGACCAGAGACAGTATCCGTAACCGTTACAGTCACTCAGTTGAAGTGGGACTGAGTACAGAGTATCTGATGAGTCATCTCAGCCGCCGATTGGGGGATGATGTTAATCTAAATTTTTTTAATGTTGCCAAGATCGTGGGGATGCTACATGATATCGGACATACTGCATATAGTCACGATGGTGAAGTAATCCTTGATCAGATGCTTGGACAAGCTTCGTCTGACTTTCAAGAACCCATTCGTTTCAATGCCAATCTCAATAACTTTAGGCGTATCGAAAAGTATGAGCTTTATGATGTGTTACCGCAGGATATAAAGGAGTATGCACTTGCTTCACTTCTTAAGCGGGTTAGGGAACTTAAAGAGTATCCTGAATACAGTTATCTTAAAGAGTATCAGGAACATGCCATTAAGCTAGAAGAGGAGTATCTTCTATCCAAAGGTATCAAGATCGAAAACCAGGTAGGAAAAACGATCTTATGTCAGGCAATGGACCTAGCTGATGAAAACCGCTACAGAGTGACAGATATCATTGATGCGTTTAATATCTACTCTCAAGGCAAACTCAAAGAGATACTCAAGGGCATGATAAAAAGTGAAGTACGCATAAAAGAGCTTCGAAAACTGGTACATATCAAACCTATAGAGTTTTGTGAAGCAGAAGATGGTATTCATTTTGAAAAACTAAAGATCAAGGACCTGTTGATAGCGCTACTTGAACGGTCGAGCAATGCCAAAACCGAGTTCCAAAATGTTATGAATTCGATCTCAATGGCATTTAACCGTAACTTTCAGCTCCAAGAAAATGGCAAACTAGTACCTATAGATGAAGAGATAGAAGCATTGCGAAGTGACTTTCAGCGTATCGCGGCAAAATATATCTGGGGTTCAAAGAGGGTAGAGAAGATCAAAAAGCCTTATAAACACTATTTTACAACAGTGGCTGATTATTTTATCAACCGGCACTTTGAACTGGAGTTAATAGATAGCAATACATATAAAGAAGCACTAATCGTATTGAGGGCTAGAGAACGTGATGACATGGATGCGAGGCGTGAAGAGTTGATACTTGTACGTAATTTTCTCGGAGGACTTACCAATGCAAAGATCATTGAGCTTTATAAGAAGATCATGGTGTTGAAATTTGAAGCAAAGTTAGGGTATAAACTCGAAAAACGTGATATGTTGATAGAGAAAAATACGGTTAAAAATTTGAAAAAAAAGCTTGAGAAGTATCATCAACGGCTCAATGTAAGGGTATAAGTAATGTCATCTATCATTTTTGGACCGGTACACTCCCGCCGTTTTGGAAAGTCATTGGGAATTGATCTCAGCCCTTCCAAAAAACAGTGTAACTTTGACTGTCTCTACTGTGAGCTTGATCCTGCAAAGACGATGGATCACTATGAAGATGTTGTCAGTATAGAAGAGGTGATGGAAGCACTGAAAAAGGCCTTAGCAGAGCATCCTGATATCGACTTTATTACGCTCACAGCAAACGGTGAACCGACACTTTATCCCTATTTATCAGAGCTTATCGATGAGATAGATAAGATCAAAGGAGATACCAAAACACTGATTTTATCTAATGCAGCAACGATCGATGAACTTAAAGTACAAGAAACACTTTTAAAACTTGATGAAGTAAAACTTTCACTTGACTGTGCGACGCAGACATGTCTTAAGAAGCTGGATCGTGCACATAGCGGTATTGATGTAGAACAGATAAAAGAGGGTATGTTAGCATTTAAATCAAAGTATAAAGGTGCATTGGTAGTTGAAATACTTATCGTCAAAACATTGAACGACAAACCTGAGGAGATTGCCAAACTCAATGAGTACCTCCTGAAACTTCAACCAACGCGTATCGATATGGGAACAATAGACAGACCGCCTGCATATGATGTCAAACCGGTGAGTTATGAAGAGTTGTATGCACTTTCAAAACAGTTTGATACATCACTTCCTCTTTATATCGCATCACGTAAGAAGTCAGAAGCAAGGGCTTCAAACTATACAAATGAAGAGATACTAGAGACACTTTCCATGCGTCCTTTAACTCATGAAGATATTGAAGTGCTTTTTGATGAAGAGAGTCAAAAGAGGGTAGAAAAACTGTTAAATAAGGAAAATCTTAAAATCATCGAGAGTAATGGTGTGAAATTTTACGTTTTAGCTTAAAATTGCTTGACAATAAAGCTAAAAACCACTATAATCTCACCCACTAAAAAAGGTGTTGCTTTTAAACTATTCCGGATTAGCTCAGCGGTAGAGTAGACGACTGTTAATCGTTTGGTCACTGGTTCGAATCCAGTATCCGGAGCCACTTAAATTTTTTAACACTTTTTAAACTTCATAACTGTTCCGGATTAGCTCAGCGGTAGAGTAGACGACTGTTAATCGTTTGGTCACTGGTTCGAATCCAGTATCCGGAGCCACTTAAATTTTTTAACACTTTTTAAACTTCATAACTGTTCCGGATTAGCTCAGCGGTAGAGTAGACGACTGTTAATCGTTTGGTCACTGGTTCGAATCCAGTATCCGGAGCCACTTAAATTTTTTAACACTTTTTAAACTTCATAACTGTTCCGGATTAGCTCAGCGGTAGAGTAGACGACTGTTAATCGTTTGGTCACTGGTTCGAATCCAGTATCCGGAGCCACACTCATAAAAATCATTTAACAAAACAACTAGATTTAACTTAAAAATTTACTTTTTATTTTAATATTAATTTCCCAATTTTGACTTCAATATTTTTAATTATGTATTTGCATTTTATCAAGCAACTATGGTATGATAAAAAACATTGAATGAGTATTTTCTACTCTGTATTTCTTAGTTTAACAGTTGGAAGGGGAAGCCAATGTTAAAAAATTATTTGATCTCATCATTAGATGATTTTTTTCATATTTTTCAAAACAGTTCAAATAAGGTATTTCTGCTGGTCGGTGAGGACAGTGATTTCGAACATAGCCGTCTTACCGAATATAAAGGTGAAGTTTACGGAGCAATTTTTCCTCAAGTAATTTATGGGAACAAACACTTTACTGATGCAATTATTGCCATAGAGCTTAGTGAGAGTACAAATGTCGTACTCACTGCTTTTAACAGTTTCAGTAGTAGTGATATTGAATTAGATGGCAGTGATATTCTTGTTTTTGTCGATGGACTCTCATCTGGAGTCACAAATTTTTTAGAAGAGCTTTATGAGTCTACAGAGATAAAGAACAATATTCTTGGGGGAGGAGCTGGAAAGCTTACCTTGAAACAAGAACCGGTACTTTTTTCAAAAGAATATTTGATACAGGATGGCGCTTTGATCATCACAGATTCCTGGCATTTTTCAGTGGCAGTATCAAACTCCTGGGAGAAGATCTCAGGTCCTCATCTTGTAACAGAAGCAGATAAGCTTGAATTGTATACATTGGATTTTAGAGATGCATTTGAGGTATACAAAGAGGTTGTAGAAAAAGATTCCGGGAAAAGTTTTTCCAATGTAGATTTTTTTGAGCTTTCAAAATTCTATCCGCTTGGTCTATCACGTGTCAATGGTGAGCTTGTAGTACGTGATCCAATCTATCGTAAAGATGGGACTTTGGTATTGGTAGGTGATATTGATAAAAGTTCTATCATTTATATCCTCAAAGGTGAGAAAGAAAAACTATTAAATGCTGCGAAATCCGCTGCTGTTAATGCGATTTCAAACCAAGATAACTTTCAGAATGTTTTTATGGCTGATTGTATCTCTCGTGTACTTGTACTAGAAAGTGATTATGAAAGGGAACTTGAGTTTGTAGTACAGAGTATCGACAATGATGAAGTTACTTTACTTGGAGTACTAAGTCTGGGAGAAATAGCCAATGTCAATGAAGGGTACATTGAGTTTTATAATAAAACATGTGTCATTGGAGCATTTTAAATGAATAACTTAGAGCTTTTAAGTCTCACCTATGAATGTGAGTCATCTCTTGGAAAATCTTTGGATCTTCAGGAAATGGCAAGAGAATTTCTAAAGGTATTTCTCAAAAGAACATCTGCACTCTATGACGTACTATTTAAGTATCCACAAAGCGGTATGATAGATATCGTTGAACATAAAGGAAAAGAGAGATTTTATGATTTGGTTGTTAAGAACTTACCCATAAGATTAGGAGAATATGAAATTGTGCATGTAAAGGAGGATGAGCTTTTTTATTATATTCTCTATATACCTTTAGATAACCATATCCTTACACTTGTTTACAATGAAAATATTCATATTGATATACACACCATAGCAAATGTTTTCTATTCGCTTCGTCCAAAGATCGATCTTGGAATTAATGCCTGTTTGGAACATCAACGCATTATTGAACTTAATAAATATCTGTTGGAGCAAAAGAAGGTATTTAAAACGCAGGCACTGCGTTTTCAAGCGATCCTGGATCAAACGCCTTCGATTGCGGTTCAAGGGTATAATAAGCATGGAAAGTTGATCTACTGGAACAAAGCCAGTGAGGAGCTTTATGGTTACACCCGTGAAGAAGCATTGGGGATAAGTTGCGGGGATATTCTTATTCCCAAAATGATGCAGGAACAGATGAAGGTCTCCTTTGATAAATGGGTGAACAGCGGTATTAAAATGGTACCTGAGGAGTTGGTACTGCAAGACAAGTATGGTCAGGACGTCTATGTATACTCGCAGCGTGTGCTCATTGATATTGGTGATGGTGAGCAGGAAATCTACTGTCTGCAGATGGATCTTAGGCACATTAAAATGACAGAAGCCAAACTTAAAAAAAGTGAAGCAAAATTACTTGCAGCACAACAGATTGCAAAACTGGGTAACTGGGAGTGGAATCTACAAACAAATGAGATGCTTTGGTCTGATGAAATATTTAGGATATTTGGAGAGAAACCTCAGGGTTTTATACCCAACTATGATCTATTCTTAACATATATTACACCATCAGACCGTATAAGGATACTAAGAGCTACAATAGACGCAAAAAAAACTGGAAAAACACAAAGAATAGAGCATAAGATCACACGTAAGGACGGAAGCATACGCTATTTGCTCTCTTCAGGAAAAGGAATCTTCGGCAGTGATAGAAATTTTGCGACAATCATAGGAACTGCGCAGGATATTACTGAGCAGAAACAAGTCGAAAATATGCTCGAACAAAAGGCACAGATTATAGAGCAGATCCATGATTCTGTGATTATTATGGATCTCAAAGGGTATATTATTGAATGGAACAATACTTCTGTTTTTAATCTCGGATACAGTGCAGAGGAGATTATCGGAAAACACATCTCTAATCTTTATCCTAAAGATAGGAAACATTCTTTGTTAAAAATATTCGGTAAACTCAATAAATATGGTGTATTGCGTACTGAAATAGAGTTGAAAAATAAAAGTGGAGGACAGTTTTACGGAAACCTTCTACTCTCGTATTTGAAAGATGATAAAGGAGAGAAAAAATCAATTATTGCATACGTTGAAAATATCACACAACGTAAAAAAGCAGAAAGTGAACTCAGAAGACAAAAGAATATGATGGAATACCGCGCCTACCATGATGAACTAACCGGATTGCCAAACCGTTCCTACTTTCTTGAAGAATTGGAGCGTACGATCAATAGAGTCCGCCGTTCTGAGGGGTTAGGAGCACTTCTCTTTATTGACCTGGATCACTTTAAAGAGATCAATGATTCTCTTGGGCATAAACATGGTGACAGTGTCCTAAAAATCATAGCTAGCAGACTGGAAGAAATAGTGAGAAAAGGTGACTTTGTCGCAAGATTTGGGGGAGATGAATTTACCACCATTTTAGAAGATATAAAAAATATGGATAATGTTATCACTAAAGTACAGCAAATGATGGAGATACTTAATGCTCCTATCACGATCAATGAACATATACACTATCTCACCTTCAGTATTGGAATTTCACTTTTTCCAAATGATGGTGAGACTGCTGAAGTATTATTAAAAAATTCAGATGCATCGATGTACAAGGCAAAAGAGGAAGGGAGAAATACCTATGTATTTTACGAGCAGGATCTCACTAGAAAAGCATTTGAACGTGTTCTTTTAGCAACCAATCTTCGTCAGGCACTGAATGAGCATTCGTTTGAAATTTATTATCAGCCACAGGTGAATGCCATCACAGGCAAGATAATCGGTATGGAAGGGTTGATACGCTGGAAGCATGAGACAAAGGGCATGATCTATCCTTCAAAATTTATTTTAATTGCAGAAGATAACGGGATGATCATAGAGATAGACCGTTGGATGATGCAAGAAGGGATACAACAGGTCAGTCAGTGGTACAAACAGGGGTTAAATCCTGGAGTATTAAGCCTTAACCTTTCGATCAAACAACTTCAGGCAAAAGATTTTATCTCAATCCTTAAACAGATACTGTTAGAGAATGAGTGTGATCCCGGATGGATTGAATTGGAGATCACTGAAAGCCAGATCATGAACAATCCTGAATACTCTATTGAGATACTTCAACAGCTCAGTGATCTTGGTATAAAACTTGCGATTGATGACTTTGGTACAGGTTACTCTTCTCTCTCTTATCTCAAGCGTCTTCCTATCGATAAACTCAAAATTGATCAGTCTTTTATCCGGGATATCCCTACAGATAAAGATGATATGGCGATTGTGGAAACGATCATTACTCTTTCCAAGAGTTTGAAACTGGAGGTAATTGCAGAAGGTGTAGAGACAGAAGCGCAAAAAGATTTTCTTATTGAGCATGACTGTCTGAATATTCAGGGCTTTTACTATAGTAAACCGGTGAGTAAAGAAGAGATCCAGGAGATGTTGGAATTTCCAAGAGTATAAGTATAGTACATTCATTAGTACTTCAATTGTGATATACTATTAGCAGTTGAAGGGAGTAGCTATGAAAAAAATGATTCTGTTTTTGTCATTTATTGCTTCTTTTCTTATCGCTGACGAAGCTCAGACAATCATCAGTAAACTTGAAGACAATCTCCGTGGGAAAGATATCTATGCAAAAATGCAGATCATTGTAAAGACCAAACGCCATACGCGTACTATGATGATCGAAAGTTGGGGAAAAGGTAAAAAGAAGAACTTTACGAAGATACTTGCCCCTTCACGTGACATGGGTATCACTTTTTTGAACCTTGACAAACAGATGTGGCAGTATGTTCCGAAGATCGAACGTATTATCAAGATCCCTGCATCCATGATGCTGCAAAGCTGGATGGGAACAGATATCACCAATGATGATATGGTCAAACAAAGCTCACTGGTTGATGACTATCAAGTTTCTATCCTCAAAAAAGAGGGTCCCATCGTTACTCTTAAACTGATCCCTAAAAAAGAAGCGGCCGTTGTGTGGGGTAAGATCATTTCCAGAGTAGATACACGCTATTATGTAGAAGTGGAAGATCACTTTTATGATGATGACGGTGTTGAGGTTCGTGTGATGAAATACAGCGATATAAAGAAGTTCGGCACACACTATGTCACAACGACAATGCGTATTATCCCCTTGGACCCTGATAAACAAGGCAATGAAACGATGATCAAGATGCTTGATGTGACATTTGATCAGGGGATCAGTGAAGCTTACTTTAGTAAAAGTGCACTCAAAAGGTTCTCCCGTTAGGTGAAATGATGTATTCTCTGGCTTTGAAAAATATCATGTTTTATAAGGGACGGTCGCTTACAACGTTTATCTTGAGTATGCTCAGTACCTTGTTCTTTATCGTTTATGTGGCTTTTATGGATGGGAGCCATGAAAGTATGCTCAGAAACTCTTTAAACATCTATACGGGGGCGATCCAGGTTATGCATGAAGGGAATCATGAGAACCCTTCCTATGACACCTTATTGGAAAATGAAGCCGATGTGCTTTCCAGTCTTTCAACGATCAAGGGGATCAAAGCCTATGCGCCTAGACTGGAGTCATTTGCTCTGCTTTCTAGCAAAGAGGATTCTGTGGGAGCTATGGTTACCGGGATACTGCCTCAAAGTGAAATGAAGATATCCAAGCTCAAAGAAGCACTCACAGAGGGGCGCTATTTGAATGATAAAGATACTAATGCTCTCTATATCGGTGCAGAACTTGCCAAACGGTTCGGTGTCAAAGTAGGGGATGAGATCGCGTTGGTTGGTTCAGCTATAGACTACTCTTTTGCTGCAGATACATTTAGAATCGTTGGAGTGTTTAAAACAGGACTGTTCGAATTTGATGCCTCCTCGGCATTTGTCAACAAATCCTATTTTGATACATTGATGCTCAGCCAAAATATTGCATCCTATGTCGTCATTGCAGTAGATGATCTGGAAAAAGTAGATCAGATTGTCCATAAGATCAAACAGAATGTTGCACCAAATATAGAGGTAGACTCCTGGAAAATCTTGATGGCATCAATGGTGCAGGCGATGGAGGTAGACAGCCTTTTCGGATATATCTCTATGGGACTGTTTTTTGTGGTGATCTTTTTTGTGATCATGATCTTTGGTTTTATAAATATCAGCGGAAGGATCAGGGAACTTGGTCTGTTGGGTGCTTTGGGATTGAAAGCAACGGATATTTTATACCTCATGTTATATGAGACTGCGATACTGGCTCTGTCAAGTGTGATAGTCGGTATGGTGATAGGGGCCTACATGGCATACTATTTTGAGATACATCCTATTGTCATCGAAGGGATTGCAGAAACTTATAAGCAGTACGGTATTGTCACGGATGCTGTACCGACGCGGTTTGACCTTTTTACGATAGTTTGGAACACTGTAGTGGTATTGGTATTAAACTTCTTGGCACTGTTTTATCCTATCTATTATCTGAGACAATTTACACCAACCGAAGCGATGCATCATGTTTAAACTCAATCTCAAAATGGCATGGCTCAATATATGGCGTAGAAAGGTCCGTTCTACACTTGTGATCTTGATGATCGGTGTCAGTATGAGTGTTATGCTAAGTATTCAGGGGCTATATGATGGAATGACCAAGCATCTTATCGAGAGTACAATACGGAGCGAAAGTGGTGAAATAACGCTCTATGCACCTGCATACCGTCTGCAGCAGAAGCTGAAGTTTCATATCTCAAATACCAAAGAGATCTTAGACAGTTTAGAGAAAATGCCGGAAGTGAAAGCGATCTCGGAACGAATCAGGGTAATGGGCTTGGTTTCCACTGCGCATAAATCGACTATGGCAAAACTGATAGGTGTGGATACCAGTCAAGAGAATACATTTGGCAATTTTCAGGATTTTATCCTAGAAGGGAAATTTGTATTTGGAGAGGAGAAGAGCGGTGCAGTGATCGGTAAGAAACTGGCAAAGACACTTGGTGTTTCAATCGGTAGTAGAGTGATCTTCTCCGCTCAGGACATTCATGGAGAATTGAGTTCGGTCTCACTGCGTATCAGAGGCATTGTGCAGACAACAAATCAAGCGATCGATGATATGGCACTCTTTGTTGACTTGAAAAAGTCGGAATTACTTACAGGCTTGACTGATGGGGAGAGAACGGAGATCTCATTACGTGTAGATGATGGAGTAAATCTTAAAGATTTCAAATCAAAGCTCAAAGCACAGTGGCCTGGGTTGGAGATCTATACTTGGAAAGAACTTTATCCTGCATTGGTTCAGATGCAGCAGATGATGATGATATTTAACGGTATTACATTTGGAATCGTGATGGTGATGGTATTTATCGGTATTTTAGGGGTAATGTTTGTTTCTATCTTGGAGCGTATACGTGAGTTTGGTATACTGTTAGCGATAGGAGAACCCTACCGATACCTTCGGACGCAAGTGATTTTTGAAGCATTATTACTGGGAAGTGGAGGATATATCATCGGTAGTATTGCAGGGGCGATCGCACTACATTACCTGCAGTTGTATGGACTTGACCTGAGTGCATTTTCAGCTGGGCTTGAGGAGTTTGGAATGAACAGTATCCTATATGCAACCATGGAGTTTTACTACTTCACTTTTACACTGGCAGCGATCATTTTGGCCGCGTTGCTTTCTGTGATCTTGCCTTTAAGAAAGATCAAAAGACTTCATCCTATTGATGTAATACAAGGAGATTAAATGGTCGAACTTGAAAATGTCCATAAATACTTCTACAAAGGAACCGAGCGTGAAGTACATGCGCTTGATGGTATTTCACTGAGCATAGAAGAGGGTGAGTTCAGTGTCATCACAGGACAATCAGGATGTGGTAAAACGACATTACTTAATGTTATAGGCGCACTTGACAGTGTGAATAGCGGATCGATCATGATCGATGGAGAGGATATCACAAAGCTTAATCAGGATCAACGTGCGGATTTGAGGCTGCATCAGATCGGTTTTGTATTCCAAGCATACAATCTCGTGCCGGTATTGAGCGTTGCAGAGAATATTGGTTTTGTGATGAAACTGCAAGGGTATGGGGATGAAGAGATTCAAAGACGTATCAAAGAAGTAGCACAAATACTGGAGATCGATCATAAACTGACTGCAATGCCAAATCAGCTTAGCGGTGGACAGCAACAACGTGTGGCTGTTGCACGTGCTGTGGCAACAAAGCCTAAGCTTGTTTTAGCCGATGAACCTACAGCAAACCTGGATTCCAAAAACTCGCAACGACTGATGGAGATGATGTTGAACCTTAATCAGATAGAAAACACCACGATACTCTTTGCTTCACATGATGAGTATGTCGTAGAGATGAGTAGAAGACAAATTATCTTGAGTGATGGTCATGTGGAAAAGATGTAGTCTGATTTTTCTTTTGACACTTTCATTACATGCCTATGAGAATGAATTTCGTGTTGAAAACAGCAACTTTACTTTAAGTCAGGCAAGTCTTCCTGCGATATTTTCAGATAGTGAAGACCGATACCTTTATAACTATGACCGATTGAGAGTCTATGATACATTTACCTATGGGTCATTTTATACTACAGCGATCGTTGATCTTGTGAACTATGCGGGAGAATCATACATTAACAGTTTTGAGTTTGATTATATACGACAGCTTAAGCCTGATATGCCTTTTGATACCCGTAGCACTTTTCAATACTACGGCAGTGACCACGGTGTGATGTATGGCAAAATTCACAGACTTTATGGCGGATATGCCGATGAGAAACATCAGGTTACCGTGGGTATTCAGAAGATATCAATGGGAGTAGGGCATATCTGGACCCCTACAGATCTTTATAATCCCAAAAATTCTTTTGCTCTTGAACCCGATGAGGTCTTTGGTGTGTTGGCATTAAGCTATAGTTATGCACCCTCTGCGCTCAGTACAGTTCAGTCGATTGTGTCTTGCAGAGAAGATAAGAGCTTGAAGTATGGATTTCGATACAAAGCATTTTTGGATTTTGCCGATGTTGGGGTGAGTTTTATCTATAGTGATGAGATACGCATGTATGGTTATGAGATAGAAGGAGACTTTTTTGATACAGGTGCACAGTGGCGAAGCGAAGGAGGTTATTATCAAAGTAAAATATTGGATAAAGCTTTCTACCAAGCAATCTTGGGATTTGATTATGCATTTAAAAACGGTATCAACTTGACGGTGGAAGGGTATTATAGTTCTGATACATTCACCTATGCCCAGCAGTTGCTTTACTTCAACAATGAACTGGCAGCTAATTTAGTTCAGTCCAATGTCTATCTTGGGACATCACTCTCTTATGATTTTGATATTGCGTGGAGCGGTTCTTTGATGATGATAGCAAGTTTGGAGGATCAACTAGGCAGTTTTGTCGCTCCGACAGTTACTTACACAATGAATGACCACCATAAAGTAAGTGTAGGCAGTATGCTCTATTATGGTGAAAGGGGCAGTGAATTTGGAGCTTTTGGGCATACATACTATCTCAACTGGAAGTGGAGTTTTTAAAGTCATCACGGGCCTGTAACCAGTAATAACGGGCATATAATCAACCATTGGATATAATAATAGCCTTATTTATGAGGAGTCTAGATGAAAATAGCCATCGCAGGTACAGGATACGTAGGTCTTTCCAACGGTATTTTGTTAGCACAACACCATGAAGTAGTAGCTTTGGATATCATTCCGGAAAAAGTAGAGATGCTCAACAAGAAACAATCTCCTATCGAAGATAAAGAGATAGAAGAGTATTTGTCTGAGAAAACATTGAACTTTAAAGCAACACTTGACAAAGAAGAAGCGTATAAAAATGCTGACTTTGTGATCATTGCTACACCAACAGACTATGACCCTGAAACCAACTACTTCAATACAAAGAGTGTTGAAGCGGTGATCGCAGATGTTATGGCGATCAATCCTGAAGCAATCATGGTGATCAAGTCTACTATACCAGTGGGTTATACCAAGAGTGTAAAAGAAAAATTCGGTACGGAAAATATTCTTTTCTCACCCGAATTCTTAAGAGAAGGGAAAGCCCTTTATGACAACCTGTATCCTTCACGTATTATCGTAGGTGAGCGTTCAAAGCGGGCAGAGGTATTTGCAAACCTGCTAAAAGAAGGAGCGATCAAAGAGGATATTTCTGTACTTTTCACAGATTCTACTGAAGCAGAAGCGATCAAACTATTCTCCAATACGTATCTAGCGATGAGAGTAGCGTATTTCAATGAACTTGACTCCTATGCACAGGCGCATGGCCTGGATAGCAAACAGATCATTGAAGGGGTAGGGCTTGACCCGAGAATAGGAAGTCATTACAATAACCCATCTTTTGGATACGGCGGTTACTGTCTGCCTAAAGATACGAAGCAACTATTGGCCAATTACCATGATGTACCCAATAACCTCATTCAGGCAATCGTAGATGCCAATGCAACACGTAAAGACTTTATTGCTGATTCGATCATAGCGAAGTTAAAAGAACGTACCGGAGGAACAGACGGTGTGATAGGAGTGTACAGACTCGTTATGAAATCAGGAAGTGATAACTTCCGTGCTTCAGCGATACAGGGTATCATGAAACGTATCAAAGCCAAAGGAATTGATGTGGTTGTTTATGAACCGGTACTGGAAGAGGATGAGTTCTTCCACTCGAAAGTCTACAAAGATCTTGAGAGCTTTAAAAAAGATGCTGATGTAATTGTTGCCAATAGACTCTCTGACGACTTGATGGATGTGAAAGATAAAGTATTTACAAGAGATATATTTAGAGAGAACTAAGGATTTAAAGAGATGAAAATTTTGGTTACGGGAACAGCCGGATTTATCGGTGCTGCATTGGCTGAGAAACTGGCTGAGAGAGGAGATGAAGTTGTCGGTATTGATAATATCAATGACTATTATGATCAAAGTGTCAAATACGGTAGGTTGAAAAAAGCAGGATTTATCGAGAAACTGGAAGAAGGTAAAGATATCTCTTATGGAGAATTCCTCACATCAACTGTATATCCTAACTTTAGATTTATCAAACTTAACCTTGATGATAAACAAGAGATAATGAAGCTTTTTCAACATGAGGCATTTGATGCGGTTTGTAACCTCGCAGCACAGGCAGGTGTACGCTACTCTTTGACAAATCCTGATGCGTATATCGAGAGTAATATTATCGGTTTTATGAACCTTCTTGAAGCTTGCCGTCACAATGATGTCAAAAATCTTTCATATGCATCAAGTTCATCAGTCTATGGACTCAATGAGAACATTCCTTTCAGTACGGATGATAATGTGGATCACCCGATCTCACTTTATGCTGCCAGTAAAAAATCCAATGAATTGATGGCACATACCTATAGCCACCTTTTTGGGATTCAGACTACGGGGTTGCGTTTCTTTACTGTCTACGGACCTTGGGGTAGACCTGATATGGCGCTCTTTTTATTTGTAAAGGCAGCCCTTGAAGGGAAAAGTATTGATGTATTCAACCATGGTGAGATGTTAAGGGACTTTACCTATATCGATGATATCATAGAAGGTGTGATACGTGTGATCGATAACCCTGCACAGCCTGATAAAACATGGAACGGCAAAACCGGACGTGCTTCTACCTCTTCTGCACCATATAAAATTTACAATATAGGTAATCAAAATCCTGTAAAGCTGATGGATTTTATCTCAGCCATTGAAAATAAACTGGGTAAGACGATAGAGAAAAACATGCTGCCGATACAACCGGGAGATGTACCAGCAACATTTGCCAATGTTGATGACCTGGTTGAAGATCTTGGATATAAACCTGATACTCCGATACAAGAAGGCATAGACAAATTTGTGGATTGGTATCTGGAGTTTTTTGAGGTTGATCAAAAGTGAGTTCATCTGGAAACTAGATAGTTTTTGATAGACTTTTGACAAAAATTTAAACAATGGGAGAAGAAATCAAATGAAAAAAATGTTTTTACCTTTTGCAATGGTTGCTGCAAGTAATCTCGTAATGGCCGGTGGAGATCTGCAAGAAGCTGTAGAACCAGTAGTGAATGTTCCTGCAGTAGTTGAGGAAGCGAGTGATAATAACTTTTATGTAGGAGTTGGGATTGCAGCTGTGAGTGCAAGGGCTGCGGATGTAACTCCAAACCTATTTCAAGCTACAAAAGAACAAGACAGACTGGGGAATGTTGATCTGCTTGCAGGTTATGAGTTTCACCGTCATTTTGCTATAGAGGGAAGATATACTACATCATTTACACACGATGATTATACGAAAATGCGTGGCTGGAGTCTCTTTGCAAAACCGAAATATCCTGTAACTGAGGATTTCACAGTGTATGGATTACTAGGATATGGAAATGTGGAGTTGGAAGAATCAAATGGTTCTGGTATTGAGATGGATGAGAGCAGTTTCCAGTGGGGTCTAGGACTATCCTATATGTTCAATGAGAGTTTTGACTTTTTTGCAGATTATAAATTTCTTGCAAATGATCTTGATGGTGTTATTTATCAAGGAATTCCAACAAACGTCAGTGTAGATTCATTTACTGTAGGTGTGATCTACAAATTTTAAAAATAAAAGAGGTTACTCCTCTTTTATTTGATTACAGTTTTTGTGTATAGAGCTATGTCATAGCTTTATACAGAGAATACTGGATTTGTAATACAGTGTCTATATTACTTATAATTGATACTTTTATTCTGAGGGGATGTAATGAACAACAATATACATAGAATACAAGAGGATGAGATCGATATTAAAGAGATCTTTTCTACGATCTACCGCTACAAAGTAATGATCATCTTGTTTGTACTCATAGCTTTGATTGTGAGTAGTTATATTGCTTATTTTAAACCTAATGTCTATAAAGCATCTGCTACGGTTGAAGTTGGCATAGAAAGATATGGGTATATGGCAAGACAGGATATGCTCAGCATGGCAATGTCCGGTGATGCAGCCAATGCGGAAACTGAGATGGAGATCATAAGATCAAGGTTCCTATCGCAAAAAGCTGCTCAGGAAGTGGATGTAACACATAGATACTATACTACCCGCAGATTTAAAGAAGTGGAGCTCTATAAAGCTAGTCCGTTCCAAGTAGGTATGTTGAAAGGATACGGTATCTCTTTTGAGTTCTATCCTGTGAATGAGAAGTCATATCGGTTGGTGGTCGGGAAGGCTTTAGATGAGAATGGTGTTGAGTGGAGCTATGATAAGGTACATGAGTATGGGAAAGAAGTAGATACAGAGTATTTTCATCTCAATATCGTTCGTGTAAAAAAAGCAGCAGATAGTAAATACCGTTTTGTTGTGTTTGATCCTAAAGAGAGCGGTATTATTGCTCAAGGCGGTGTCAGTGTACAACAACTGTCAAAATTTTCCAATATATTACAGATCTCCTATGAAGATAATGTAGCATTGCGTGCAAAAGAATTTGCAGATGCGTTGGCAAGAGCGTATATTCAACAAAACATTGAAAATAAAACAGAAGAAGCAGAAAGGAAGCTGAATTTTATAGAAGAACAACTGAAGTACATTACAGAAAACCTCAAAAGTTCAGCAATGAGACTGGAAGAGTTCAAACGAAGTTCTCAGACTGTTGAACTCAGTGCCAAAGCACAAAAGACCATTGAACAGATCAGTGAGTATGAAAGTCAGCTTTCCATGGTGAGCATACAAGAAGAGTTGCTCAACACGCTTTATGAACAAATCAAGTCTGGAAAAGGGCTAGAGACAATTTCAATTGCCAATTTAAGTTTGAGTGATCCAAGTCTATCAGCGATGATCAAAAAACTGCAGGATACAACTATAGAAAAAAAGCTATTGAGTGAAGACTATACAGAAATGTATCCAGAGATAGTTAAGCTGACAAAAATGATCGAAGAACTTAAAAATGGGATTACGTCTACGGTTAAGAATTTAAAGCAGAGTACTAAAGAAAAAAGAGAATTATTAGAAAACTCTATAGCAAAACATAGAGCGGTATTGGAAAAACTACCGGCAGATGAAAGAATGTTTGGACAGTTACAGCGTAAGTTTGTGGTCAATGAGAAAATTTACTCTTATCTGCTTGAAAAACGCTCTGAAACTGCGATGGTGAAAGCAGCCACAGTAAGTAATAACAGGGTCATTGACCATGCACTCCATCCAGGAGGGCCGATCAAGCCTAAAAGAAAGTTGATCGTACTTGTCGGATTAATACTAGGTTTGATCGGTGGGATTGCAGTAGCTTTTTTAAGAGAGTTCCTGGATGACCGCATTAAGGATGAAGAAGAGATCACTAAAAGAACTTCGTTACCGCTTCTAGGAAATATTCCTCATATTCAAGAGGGTAAAGAGAGTGAAATAAAAGTATTTAATTCTCCAAAATCAGGTGTCTCTGAAGCGTTTAGAAACCTAAGAACAAACCTGCAGTTTATGTCATTTGAAAAAGGTAGTCTGGTTATTGCTACCACTTCAACTATCAGTGGGGAAGGAAAGACTACGGTGAGTATCAATCTTGGTGCCATAATGAGTATGGCGGGCAAGAAGACAATTATTTTGAACCTGGATATGAGAAAACCTACACTGCATGAGAGATTTGGTATTGAATTAGGGCAAGGACTTAGTTCACTTTTGGCAGGAAGAGCGATGTTAAAAGATGTGATCCAATCTACTCAGTATGAGAATCTTGATGTTATCACTTCCGGTCCGATACCGCCTAATCCTAGTGAGCTTATCCAAGGTCAGTTGATGGAAAAAGTGTTGGAGAAACTCAAAGAAGTTTATGATGTAATTATTTTGGATACTCCTCCTATCGGGTTGGTGACTGATGCAAGAACATTGATGACTTATGCAGATATCAGCCTTTACATTTTTAGGGCTAACTTATCTAAAAAAGACTATATTCATAACCTGGAAAAGATCACTGAGCTTAATGAAATACCAGGTCTTGGTTTGGTCCTAAATGATGTTAAAAGCGGGACAGGCAGTTACGGGTATGGCTATGGGTATGGCTATGGGTATTATGAGGAAGATAAAAAGTGATATTTTCTTTTTTTAAGAAAAAAAAGAAACACACCGAAGGTGTAGTTCGGGAACTGTGTACAGATATTCATTCACATCTTATTCCGGGGATTGATGATGGTTCCAAGGATATAGGTGAAAGTATCATACTGCTTAGAGCGATGAGCGAATTAGGATATAAAAAGGTTATCACAACACCTCATATTATGTCTGATGGCTATAAAAACACTTCTCAAAATATCTTAGAAGGACTAAAAGCATTACGCAGTGCTGCAAAAGGAGAAAATATTGATCTTGAGATCAATGCAGCAGCAGAGTACTACCTTGATGACGGATTTTATAATCAGTTAAAAGATCAAGAGATTCTCAGTGTAGGGGATTATCTGCTTATAGAGACCTCTTATATTTCTAAACCGCTGCAATTTGATGAAATGATCTTTGATATCCAGGCTAGCGGTTTTAAACCTATGTTAGCTCACCCGGAGAGATATCGCTATATCAAAGACCTAAAAAGAGAATATAAAGCCATGAAAGACAAAGGTATCTATTTTCAGGTCAACTTAAACTCATTTTCCGGACATTACGGGAAAGAAGCGAAACGAAAAGCAGATTTTTTAAGTAAAGCCGGAATGATTGATTTTTTAGGTTCAGACGTTCATCATATGAAACAGGTAGAGACCCTCAGTGAAGTTCTCAACAGTGAAATATTAAGTACAATTTACAGTAATAACACAATTTTAAATGACAGCTTATAGTTTAAAATAAGCTTTCATAAAGAGAGATATGAGTACCATTTTATCGATAAACACAGGAAAAAGAGGGAGAACAAATGTCAAAAAAAGTAGTCTTGGTCATTGTTGGTTTACTATTGTTTATAAGTGGATGCTCTGAGAATTCAAATTATAAACTTTTGCAGACAAAAAATGCTAAAAGTAAAAAACCGACTCAAGTAACAAGCCAAAGTATTGAGTACCGGATTCTCCCTCAAGACAGATTGAATATTATTCTCTATAAAAATCCCGAACAGAGTTCTGCAGTCTCACTGCAGGGACTTGGTCAAACAATCAACTCTGAAGGTATGTTGGTCAATGCATCGGGAGATATTACCATGCCTTTGATTGGAAAGATCAAGGTCGCCGGTCTTACACAGACACAGGCAGCAGACCGTATCACTTATGCCTATAAAACGTATCTACGTACCCCTTCTGTATACCTTGAAGTAATGAATAAAAGGATCTATGTTCTTGGTGAAGTAAAAAATCCTGGTATTGTGAAATTGGACAAAGAGAAAATGACACTTTTTGAAGCGCTTGCATTTGCAGGTGACCTGGAGGATTCTGCTGTGAGAGACAACATCATCATCGTTTCAAATGATCCGAAATACGGTTTGGTCATGAGAAGTGTGGATCTTACCAATTTTGATACGATGAATTATTCTGAACTGATGCTTAGACCAAATGATATTGTCTATGTTCAACCTGACGGATGGAAAGAGTTCAGAGTTGCTTCTGATAATCTGACCGCACCGTTTGAAACTATTGCTAAGATTGCATCGCCATTTGTAACGATCAAATACCTTAAAAACTAACGTCAAATGTATTATATTTTTATAGGGATATTTTTACTTTCCCTTGGTTTGGTTCACATAGTTATATTCAATGCTCCAAAGTGGGGTTTAATGGATATACCTAATGATCGTAGTATACATACGGATCATACACCAAGGGGTGCAGGTATAGGTTTTTACTTTGCAGTCGCAATCATTCTTCCATTATTTTATTTTCAATTACTGATTGATCATTGGCAGATGCTTTTGGCAGTTTTTTTGGTTTTTCTTGTAGGAATATTGGATGATCATAGGGATACTGCACCGAAAACCAAATTTCTAGTACTGGCGATCTCTACGATTATTTTGTATTTTGACGGTATCTATATTGATGAAGTCGGGAACTATTTTGGAATCCCTGTTTCATTGGGATGGCTTGCATTACCGTTTACGATATTTGCAGTGATCGGATTTACCAATGCAATGAATCTGATCGATGGTCTGGATGGTTTGGCAGGTTCTATCAGTGTAGTGATACTGAGTGCATTTTTTTATATCGGTTTAACCTATCATGATTCATTTATGATGATATTTTCTGGAGCATTTATCGCTGCTCTTTTTGGTTTTTTGATTTTTAATTGGAACCCTGCATCGATTTTTATGGGTGACAGCGGTTCCTTGACACTTGGGTTTATCATCTCGATGTTAGCGATAAAATCACTCTCTTATATCCCCGCAGTATCTGTACTTTTTATCGCAGCTGTACCTCTTTTGGATACTTTTATAGTGATGCTAAGAAGAAAAATCAAAAAAAGGCCACTTTTCAGTGCAGATAAATGTCATATTCATCATCTACTACAGAAGTTTTTTGGTGACTCTACGAAAACAACGGTTATTTTTTTAATAGTGTTGCAGAGTATATATACGATTATTGGACTTCAAATAGAAAAAGGCGTTGATCAAGCTATCCCTATGTTGCTTTTTATACTTAATGTAGTACTTTTCTATCTGCTTCTCAGTAGAATGGTTCAAAGGCAAGAGAGATCCTGCTGATAGTCCGGTATTTTAAGTATATATCGCTAGAATTCGGCCATGAAATATTTAAGAGGCTATACTAAACAATACTTTTCTCTTGCCATAATAGCGATGTATTCGACACTGCATAAGCTAACACAGAGTGACAGTAACTATAAGTACCATAAAGATGCCTTTGAAAATCTTGAAAGAAAAACCTCTCCCCCTTTACTTATCCTAAACCATCATATTTTTTAAATCAAAACATATCAATTTTATATTAGGATAAATCATGAACAACACTATAAAACTATCTATTGCAGTATCATTGCTGTTGACAATTACTACTCATGCTGCTGAGCTTGAACCGATCACGGTTACTACGACAAATAAAACTGAACATTCAATTAATGATACTACTTCAAATGTGACAGTGATCACTGCTGAAGAGTTGGACAAAAATGGATATCAGAATGTAGCACAGGCAATTAATAGCATAGCAGGTATCTCAGTAGCAAACTCAGGCGGTTTAGGTCAGCAGACATCATTTTTTGTCAGAGGTGCGGACTCAGGGAAAGTTTTGGTCCTATTGGACGGAATGCGTCTGAATGACCCAAGTACTACTAACGGCACGGCACTACTTGAGAGTCTTACCACTGATAATATTCAACAAATAGAGATCATTAAAGGGGGTATGAGTAGTATTTGGGGTACAAATGCCAGCGCAGGAGTGATCAATATCATCACTAAGACACCACAAGAAGGAACACACGGTTCTTTGAGTTTACTTTACGGATCTTATAAGACCAAAGGTATCGATGCAGATATCGGATATAAAGATGATAAATTCAGTGCTCAATTACTTGCTTCTTATCTTGATACTGAAGGTATCTCGGCGTTGGCACCAAGAGATGCGGAAAAAGATGCTTATACAAATAAAAATATCAATCTGAAACTGGGTTACAGGTTTGATGAAAATAATAAGATACAACTAAGCTATAACCGTATCAAGACAGAAACGGAGTATGATGATTCTTGGTCTACAGCTCAAGCAGAAGATGACTACTCTCATGCACAATCAGATCAAGAAAATACAGCACTTCAGTATGACTATAAGTCAGGTGATTATCGTACTAACATGTATGCAAGCCAGGGAAAGTATGAGCGTACTTTCTATACGAACTCATACGGCGTAGGTGTGAATGTCTATGAAGCAAAGCTTAAAGAGTTCGGTATGATTAACAGCTATGACTATTCAAGAGGAAAAGCGGTACTGGGGTTAGAGTATAAAGATATCGATGGATTTAACCAGTACAATGACTACCCTGCAAGTCAGGCAGACTATACCAATAAGGCGGTCTATCTATCTAATCTGTACAGAATCACTACAGGTACGCTTATCGAGACCAATATTAGATATGACAACTTTGAACAGTTTGAGAATAAAGTAACCTATAAAGCAGGCATCAAGCACGAATATAACAAGATTTCCGGATTAGGAGTAGGGGCAAACTACTATACTTCTTATGATGCACCAAGCTCTTATCAACTGGCGAATGTAGTATTTGGAAGTGAGTTGAAGCCGGCATTTACCAAAGGCTATGAGCTCTCAGCGCACTATAAAGAGTTGTTGACCATTACTTATTTTAACAATAAAGTGAAGGATAGTATCGATTATGATATGGTCAACTATGGATACTACAATATAGACGGTGTATCCAAGTTCAAAGGTTTGGAAGTAGAAAGTATCTATCCGTTCGAGACAATGAACCTTAATATTTCAGCAAACTATACACACCTCTTTGAGGCAAAAAAAGAAGATGGAAGTGATCTGTTTAGACGTCCAAAAGATACAGTAAACCTTTCTGCAAATTATTATACAGACTCTAGCAGCTATGGAATTACGGCACAGTATGTTGGAGACCGGACAGATCTTGGTGATATGTCTACAGGTAACTACACTTTATGGAATCTGAACTATGCAAGAGAGTTAACCGATGAGATCAAACTGACACTCAATGCAAAAAATATCTTTGATAAAGAGTATCAGTCGGTATATGGCTATGCAACGGAAGGACGTAGTGTCTATACTAAGATCCGGTATCGTTTTTAACTGTTGTGATGAATAGTAATGATTTAGATATAATTTTTTATGTTGACTCTTATTCCACAATGGTTTATTCGATATAAGTTTTTCAATTCCCTGCTTTTGGGATTGAGTGTCGGGGCGATCTTTTCGATCTATACGCCCCTTGAACCCTCTGTATATTCGCTAGGGGGTGTGGCACTTGCTGTCGGTATGCTGCTTATTGCCAGACTTTATATTCATATCTTGAATGCACAGTGGTTCTTTCGGATCTCTTTACTTGTTGAGATCGTATTGCTGCTTATAATGTGCTATTTTTTACTTGATCCCTATACCTATCAAACTGCACTGATCGTTTATGTAGGATATCAGATGACTTTTGTCTTTGGGAACTATTTGGTGCGGGTTGAGACTCTGTTACTGGGTGAAGATATACTCTTAACCCGCCTGGATACAGCAAAACAGATGGGATATCTCATGGGGATGGCTGGTGCATATCTGTTTTACCGTTTGATGGATCATTATGGTATTGTTGAAAATCAACCGCAAGTCTATTATCTGCATTTTGTACTGATTGCAGTTGAAGTGATTGTGATCTTCTTGATCATCAATAGTTTTAAACGGTCTTAATAATGTCAAAACTGTTCACTATACACTATGCCTGCGAGAGTTTGATACCTAAGCGAAGCTCTTATGTTACGGCAATTAGTGTATGTGAGATCACTACAAAAATGTGTACAAGTTTTTCTATGATGGATGCACAAAAAACTCTTGGGACCCAGAGTACTCCACAGGAACTGGAGGCCTATTTACTTAAAGTGTTTTTTGAGTTTGTCTCTAACCATTCGGATGCCACATGGATACACTGGCATATGCATAGTCTTTTGTATGGATTTGGGGTATTGCAGGAACGTTTTGAAATGATCTGGGATCAGCAGGCACCCAAAATAACTTCTACGCTTAACTTGCCTGATAATATTTTTAAAGAGATTCAACATTATTGTCGTAGATACCCAAAAATGTATCAACTCTTTCAAGATAACAGAATGATTGATCAAGCAATACTGCCGGGGAAAGATGAAGCAGCATCTTTTTCAAAAGCAGAGTATACCAAGATCAAATATTCTTCACAGGCAAAAGCAAAAGCACTCGCAATGATATATGATAAGTTTCAAGATAAAAGTCTGGTGATTTCATGCAGCAGGTTAGATAAAATGTTATGGGTTGCAGGGGTTCTGATATGTTTTTTAGCTGTAGTTTATCTATATATTAAAGGGAGTATGAAGTGGAGTTGGGGATAGCCTTTTTATTAAAAAAGACAATAGCCTGGTTGTTGATGCCTATGCCGCTAGGCATGATAGTGTTAGTTACGGCCATATGGCTCCTTCATATCGGGAATGTCAGAAGGGCAACATATTTTATACTTGGGAGTATTATATGGTTTGCGATTGTAACACATGCATCTATAAGCAGCCTCTTGTTGCTGCCTCTGGAATCTCAGTATAAAAAGATCGAGCAGGTTCCTTCAAATGTAAAATATATTTTGCTTTTGGGTGGAGATAAAGAGAGGCGTGCCTGGGAGGCAATACGGCTTTACAAGATGATCGAAGGAGTGAAGATCGTTACTTCGGGATACTCGAGACATGATAAACTCTCAGATGCCTATAAAGCATCAAAACTACTTGTAGAAGCAGGTGTAAGAGCTGAAGATATTGTGATGCAGGAAGATGTAAAGGATACCAGAGAAGAGGCGGCAAAAATGAAAGAAAGGGTTGGAACGGGACCTTTTTTGCTTGTGACTTCAGCGTATCATATGCCTAGAAGTATGATCTTGTTTCAACAAGAGGGGCTCTATCCTATCGCCGCACCTGGAGACTTCAATGATAGAGGGGAAGATAGTATCTGGTCACTATTTCAAGCAAGGCATTTACAAAAAACAGAAAGAGCTTTTCATGAATATATCGGATTACTATGGATTTATTTGAGAGGAGTAATATATCATGACATATAGAGAATGGTTTGAATCTCATGCTAAGAAACACAGTGCAATCGTAAAAAAGCTTGGATATCTTAGTGATGAGGAATTGATACGTTATTTCCGGTTTGAAAATATGGTGAAAATGGAACCGGACTTCTGTCCTTTGTATGCTACATCAACAAAGTGTCATGATATGAAAGAGCTTAACTGTTATCTCTGTGCTTGTCCAAACTTCAGGTTTAATGATGAAGGATTAAAAGAAGTAGAAAATAAGACGCTATTTTCTACTTGTGCGATAGATGCCAAAGAGGGCAAACAGTTTATCTCTGATGATGCAATCCATCAGGATTGCTCTGGGTGTACGATACCGCATAAAGAGGCTTATATCCGGGAACACTTTTCCAGGAATTGGCGTGAAATTATGAAGCATTCGGATCAATCTTCGTCTAACTCAGCTTAACAAAGTATAATACAATAACTAATTTATTTCGTATGTTTAGGAGAGTTTTATGGCTATAAATACAGTAGCAGATATGAACGAATTTAAGGCACTTGTAGCGGATATCGAAGCGCAGGACGGTTATAGAAAACCGATCGCTTTTGGTATTGCAAGAGTAGATAGAGGACAGAAAAATGCTGAGAAGATTCTTCAGGCAAACTTCGGTCTGATCAATTGGGGAGAGAACTTCGGTTCAGCGGCTGTTTTTATTAAATCACTTCAGGAAGCTAAATGTGCAGTGGACTTCAGCGGAAGTGAATTTGTTGCGACGATCAATGAAACTTTTGTAAGTAATGCCATGGCAGCATTTGCTCCACTGGTAGCTGAAGCAACAGGTGATGCACATAAAAATATCCAGGTGATCAAGACACTGAATGCAATGGGCGATATTGGTAAAGACTTTAGAATCGTATTTTTGTTTGAAGATGCACCGGCAGAGTCGGTAGAAGCTGTATACCTTAAACTTTATGCACTATCACTCAGCAAGGCACCGCTTAGAGGAATCAATCTTAATGGTGCATTTGGAATCCTTTCAAATGTTGCATGGGTTGGAAACACTCCATATGAGCTTGACTACCTGAGAGACAATGAGATTGAGATGAAACTAAAAGGTACTTATCCTACAGTTGACAGTGTAGATAAATTTCCAAGATATCTTCAACATGTTATCCCTGCTGATAATACACGTATCCTTGAGGCTTCTAAAGTACGTATGGGTGCACAGCTTGCAGCAGGTACGACAGTAATGCCGGGTGCATCTTATATCAACTTTAATGCCGGTACACTTGGTCCGGTAATGGTAGAAGGACGTATCTCTAGTTCTGCGATCGTGGGTGCCGGTTCAGATGTAGGTGGTGGAGCAAGTATCCTTGGTGTACTTTCGGGAACAGACGGAAACCCTATCAGTATCGGTGAGAACACACTACTTGGTGCAAACTCTACATGTGGTATCCCACTGGGTGATGCATGTATTATCGATGGTGGTCTTGCTATCTTTGCAGGTACAAAAGTGAAGATCGCTCCAGCTGAACTGGAAAAGATCAAAGCGGCAAACCCAGATGCGAATCTTGAGTCTAAAACAACATTCAGAGCGGATGAACTTCAAGGACTGAATGGTCTTCACTTCAGACAAGACTCTACAACAGGTGAGATGATTGTAAGAAGAAGTACAAGAGAAGTTAAGCTTAACGAAGATCTTCACTAAAACTTTTCCACCTCATTTAGAGGTGGATATATAGAAGAGTTCAAATGATTGGGTTCTTTTATGTAATGATAAGAGGATAAAAACTATGGATGAAGATAAAATTGTAGAAAAAGTCTGTCTTCTGGCGCTGTTTAAAAAACATCCCGGTGAGACACTAAAAGATATTCAGGCGATGCTTGTAGATACGGGAATGTTTGATATGAAAGAGTGTAAAAGTGTTTTCAAACAATTGAAAGCTGAAAAATATATTTCAGAAACCAATGAACTTACACTCAAAGGAATAACTGAAGCAAAAGATGCCGAGGAGATGTTTAAGCAACCATGAGAGTAGATAAGTGGTTAAGTGCCGTAAACGTCGTCAAACGTCGTACGATCGCAACAGATATGCTCAAGTCCGGTGTGGTCTATGTCAACGGTATGCAGGCAAAAGCTTCGAAAAATGTTGCCATAGGCGATAAGATCACGATCGAGTATCTTAAAGGACCAAGGTCGTATGAGGTACTCAAAATACCTGCAACAAAAACGATCCCGAAATCTCAAAAAGAAGAGTACGTTAAGGAGCTAGATTGAGTAATAAAGAACAGTTTGAAAAGCTATTTAACAATGAATTGAGTGAGTCTGAAGCACGTCAGTTTTTGATTGATCTCTATAACAAAGGTGAGAGCGCGGAGGATATCGCAGATGCTGCTGCAGTAATGCGTGCACATTCCATTAAGGTTCCTTTGAGTGATGAGCTGAAAGAAAGAGCAGTCGATATCGTTGGTACTGGCGGAGATCAGAGTGGGAGTTTCAATATCTCTACAACAATTTCACTGCTGTTGGCTTCTATGGGACGAGTCATTGCAAAGCATGGAAATCGAAGTGTAACCTCTAAATCCGGTTCAACAGATGTACTTGAAGCCCTCGGTTTAAAGCTGGAAATGACACCAGAAAATAAGATCAAAATGCTTGAAGAGACAGGGTTCTGTTTTTTCCCTGCAACCGATCATCATCCGGCGATGAAATATATCATGCCGATTAGAAAATCAATTCCCCATCGTACCATTTTTAATATTCTAGGGCCGCTGACAAACCCTGCTGGTGCACAAAAGTATCTTCTGGGTGTTTTTGATCCAGGTTTTGTGCGTAGGATCGCTGAAGCACTTGTGCAGCTCGATGCGAAGAGAGCTTGTGTAGTAAGCAGTCAGGATGGGATGGACGAGATAGGGCTTGCAACTAATACTAACTTTGCTTATGTTGATTCGGGACGGATCATCGAAGGTGAGATAAACCCTGAGATTTACGGTATTAAAAAAGCACCTAAAGAGGCGATCCTCGGTGGAGATGCACTCCATAATGCACAGATCACCAGAGATATTTTTGCAGGAGTGGAAAAGGGTGCAAAGAGAGATATTGTAGTACTCAATGCTGCCTTTGCACTTTTTGTAGATGGCAGTGTGCGTGATGTCCGTGAAGCGATCGAACAGGTAGAAGCAATACTTGATAGTGGTACAGCAAAAGAGCATTTGGTACGTATGGCTAAGATCAGTGAACAGCTTTGTAAGAAGTAGGAAATGAAAATAAAAGAGATCATTGCTTCTGTGGAGCAGTTGGATAATGTGGTTGACTATCTGAATGAAGTGTTGCCATCCAATACTGTAGTATTTCTGCGTGGCGACCTTGCAGCCGGAAAGACAACACTCACGCAGGCTATCGCAAAAAAAAGAGGGATAACGTCAGATGTAACCTCTCCGACTTTCTCATTGCAGCACTGTTATGGTGATGATCTATATCATTATGATCTGTATCGCTTGGATCATGATGAATTTATGCAAATGGGTCTCTTTGAAGAGTTTGATAAGCCGGGATGGCATATGGTAGAGTGGGGAAGTGACCCCCTCAAAGACTTTTTAGAGTCTGCGGGGTATAATGTAGCCATAATTGAGATAGAACCTAGCGGGGATGCGAGAAAATACAGGATCTTATACTAATGCATATACTTGAAGCAAAAAATCTTGCAAAAACGATCAAAAAAACGAAGATCGTTCACGATATTTCACTCACAGTTAAGAGTAAAGAGGTTGTTGGGCTTTTGGGCCCGAACGGAGCAGGGAAAACCACATCATTTTATATGGTATGCGGACTTACAGGTACCACAGAAGGAGAAGTATTCCTCGATGGAGAGAATATCACCAAACTGCCCTTAAGTACAAGAGCAAAACTCGGTATCGGTTACTTGCCGCAAGAGTCCAGTATCTTTAAAGATCTTACTGTGGAAGAGAATCTGCTTATTGCTGCAGAAGCACTTGAGATGGAAAAAGAGAAGATACAGCCGCGTATTGAAAAACTTCTTGAGATCTTTAATATCGAACCTATAAGAAACCGTCAGGGTATCCGTCTGAGCGGTGGAGAGAGAAGACGTGTGGAGATCGCCAGGGCTTTAGTAGGTGAGCCGAAATTCTTGCTGCTTGATGAACCGTTTGCAGGGGTTGATCCTATTGCAGTACTTGATATCCAAAACATCATCAAACAGCTTGTAGAACTTGATATGGGTATTTTGATCACAGATCATAATGTCCGTGAAACACTTGGTATTTGTGACAGAGCTTATGTAATGCGAAGCGGTGAGATGCTTGCCACTGGCTCAAGTGATGAGATCGCTTATGATGAGAATGTAAGAAAATACTATCTGGGCGAACATTTTACATTTTGACTTTAGTACAGATCAAAGAACTTTTAGACAAAGAAGTAGAGGCTCGCAATACCTCACTAGAACTTTGCTATGAAAGACCAGATCCCCTCTTTATTGCACAAAAATACCAAGATGAATCTATTGCACTGATCTGTGCTCTATTTGCCTATGGGAATGCTAATCAGATCATTAAATTTTTGGAAAGTCTGGATTTTGATCTGCTAAATCAGAATGAAGATACGATAAGAAAACTTCTCTCTGCACACTACTACCGGTTTCAAAAAAGCGAAGATGTGATCGCTCTTTTTATTGCACTTAAACGCCTTAGAGACATAGAAAGTCTTGAAAATATTTTCTATATAGGCTATCAAAAAGAAAGCAATCTCTTAGATGGACTTTGGGCTTTGATACAAGCGATAAGAGAGTCCTATCCTCAGGAGAGTTACGGATACAATTTTCTGGTGGGTAAGCCGGCGCAAAAAATTTCATCAGCAGGCACCTATAAACGCTATTTGATGTATCTTAGATGGATGGCACGCAAAGATAGTCTTGATATGGGACTTTGGTCTAAAATAGATAAAAAAGACCTATTAATGCCGCTAGATACACATACTTTTAACGTATCGCGAAAAATAGGACTGTTGAAAAGAAAAAGTTGTGATATGAAGGCGGCTATCGAATTGACAGAGAGACTCAGAAAATTTGACCAGAGTGATCCCATCAAATATGATTTTGCTCTTTATAGATTAGGTCAGGAAAAATTGGTATAGGACTGTATACTTACTTTTAATTATCTGTACTAATAAACTTCATAATTTCAAATATAATTGCTGTGAATGATCTACACATGCTGCTAAAATCTTTAAATAGTGCGTTCAATAGGCCTAAATACGAGGCAAATTTAAGTTCAAAAAAGGTATAATCCACGCAATAATTTACGTAAGAGGATGTTTTATGGAAGGTATTTTTACTTACCTGGGTGCGATATTCGGACACGGGCAGATGCTATTTATTTCTCACATGATCTTGGTTGCAGGGATTGTCCTGTTTGTTGCGAAAATAGCTACAAAAAGTCTTAGAGCTGTACCGGGTGGTACTCAGAATGTGATGGAGTCATATCTTGGCGGTGTAATCTCTATGGGTACGGATGTACTAGGTGAAGAGAATGCTAGAAAGTATCTTCCATTGATCGCAACGTTGGGTCTATTTATCTTTACTTCGAACATGCTTGGTATTATCCCGGGATTTGAATCTCCAACATCAAACATCAATATTACTTTGACACTAGCTATGATCGTTTTCTTCTACTACAACTATGAAGGTATCAGAAAGAACGGTGTGATTCACTACTTTGCACACTTTGCAGGTCCGGTAAAACTGCTTGCACCGTTGATGTTCCCAATCGAGATCATTTCACACCTATCACGTATCGTTTCTCTTAGCTTCCGTTTGTTCGGTAGTATTAGAGGGGATGATATGTTCCTATGGGTACTTTTGATGCTAACACCTTGGATCGTGCCTTTGGCTCCATTCTTCCTTCTTACAGTTATGGGTGTACTTCAGACGTTTGTATTTATGATCCTTACTTTCGTATACCTCGCAGGTGCAGTTGCGATTGATGAATCACATGAAAAAGCACCAAACCCAATCGCAGATACTATGGGTGAAGTGTAACTTACTACTATGAGACTAAAAGAGAAACCGCTTGGTTTCATTATAAATTTCTTTTTAGGCATTGCATGGGCATCTGTGCTCATCGGTGTCGCTACTCCATTTTTTTCTTCTTATCACTTTGGTTTGTTGGATATACTTATTTCTGCTTTTATTGGTGCATTACCTGGACTAGTAGTCATTTTATTGCTTGAGCATATCATTACGATCAAAGAGAAACATTATGAGCTCAAAAAACAGACAAAGATTTTAGAACAAATCTTGGAAAAACTAGATAAGCAAATAATAAAAGAGTAGCGATGCTCTCTTATGCCATTACTGATCCTTCAACACTTTCTTTCGATCATCTAGACACCTACTTATCCCATATTAGTGGGAAAGCCGACATGGTTCTTTATAGGGATAAGCAAAACTTTAACTATAGTGATAATGCCAAAATATTTATTGAGGCTGCAAAAAAATACTCCTTTGATAAATTACTGCTGCATAATGAAATACTCTTAGCTAAGGAAATAAAAGCAGATGGAGTACACTTAAGCAGTGATCGACTAGAGGAGATACCTTTTGCCAAAGAGAAGGGATTGTTTGTCATCATCAGTACACATACCCTGAAAGAAGCACAAAAAGCTGAGATGTTAGGTGCAGATATGGTAACATTCAGCCCGGTTTATGATACTCCGAATAAAGGCAAGCCTGTTGGTCTGGAAAAATTACGTGAAGTAAGCGGCACTGTTAATATTCCTGTGATAGCATTAGGGGGTATTTTGACAACAGAACAGATAAAATCTTGTCAAAAAGTAGGAGCATATGGATTTGCTTCAATACGATATTTCAAATAAAAAATAGGATGATAAATGGAAGAAGTGAAAGATTATCAGATAAAAGAATTAAAGAAGCGCATTTTTATTTCAAATCTTAAAGCATGGATAGTAGGAATCATACTTATTGCCGAGATCGCATTTTTTGCGATGTACTTTTCCAAAGCCGGCATGTTTGGAGAACCTGTATTAGGTGATAATAAAGTAGCAGTGATCCATTTTGATGAGCTTATCACAGAGAAGTATACTACCAAGGTGATGGAGAAAATGGATGTGATCCGTAAAGATAAGAACTTCAAAGAAGTACTCTTTGTTATGGGTTCTCCCGGCGGATCTCCAACTGCCAGTGAGGAGCTGAGTGAGTATCTTAAAGCCTATCAAAAAGACAAGAATATAACGATGTATATCGGAAGCATCGCTGCAAGCGGCGGATACTATATCGCTTCAGCAATCCAGCCTCTTTATGCAAATAAAAATGCCATCGTAGGTTCAATCGGGGTGATCATGCCACACTATAATCTGGGTGAATTGGCAGAAAAGGTTGGGATTGAGGAAGATAACCTTGCAGCAGGTAAATATAAACAGCCTATCTCTCTTTTCAAGAAAGTAGAGGGTGATGAAAAAAAATATATAGAAGATCATCTTCTGATGCCAACTTATGAGAACTTTATTAATGCTGTTGTAGCGAATAGAGGGATTACCAAAGAGAAGCTTCTGCCATTTACCGAAGGTAAGATTTATGTTGCCAATGCTCCTGAGATACAAGGAGTCCTGGTAGATAAAATTACATCACTTTACCAGATCAAAAAAGAGATCCGTCAGAGACTTGGAGAGAAAACAGTAAAGTTTGAGACCATGAATCTTAAAGATCAACCTTCTTTTTTCCCAAAAGTTCAAGTCGATATGGGAGTTGATAAACTCTTAAATCAACTGAGCTATCGACAATAATACTTTTTAGAGAGAGCCATTTGACTCTCTCGTAAACTCCCTCAAATAAGCAAATGGGTATAATAATTACGATTATAAATATGAACTATTTTTATAAGGAATTTCCCGATGTTTGAAACCGTTATCGGTCTTGAAGTACACGTACAACTCAATACTAAAACCAAACTTTTCTGTTCATGTGCAACAAGCTTTGCTGAACACCAAAACTCCAATACATGTCCAACTTGTTTAGCTCTTCCAGGTGCACTGCCAGTTGTGAACAAAGAAGCAGCAATGAAAGCGATGCGTTTTGGATATGCAATTGATGCGGATGTACAGCACAGTTCGAACTTTGATAGAAAATCATACTTCTATCCGGATAGTCCAATGGCTTATCAGATTACACAGTTGCATAATGCGATTGTGCAAAATGGAGAGCTCTTTATTGACCTTGAAGACGGTACACAAAAAAGAGTAGGGATTACTCAAGCACACCTTGAAGCGGATGCTGGAAAGAATATGCATGAGGGAGACCACTCTAAAGTAGACTTGAACCGTGCGGGGACTCCACTGCTTGAGATCGTTTCAGCTCCGGATATGAGAAGTTCCGATGAAGCAGTTGCTTATCTTAAAAAGCTTCATGCAACAGTACGTTATCTTGACATTTCAGATGCAAACATGCAGGAAGGTTCATTTAGATGTGACGTCAACGTTTCTATCCGTCCAAAAGGACAAGAGGCGTTCGGTACGAGAGTCGAGATCAAGAACATAAACTCATTCAAATTTGTAGCAGCAGCGATCGCATATGAAGTACAGCGTCAGACTGAAGCTTACGAAGATGGCGTATATGATCAGGAAGTATTCCAGGAGACAAGACTCTATAACGTCGATCAGGGTGTGACCAAATCAATGAGAGGGAAAGAGGAAGCAGCAGACTACCGTTACTTCCCGGATCCTGACCTTCGTCCACTTGTCGTGACTGAAGCTATGATTGAAGAAGCAAAACAGATCCCTGAGATGCCGGATGCAAAGGCAACACGTTATATGGAAGAACTTGGTATCAAGAAATATGATGCACTTGTGATCACTGCACAAAAAGAGATGGCATACTACTTTGAAGAGATGTTAGAGGGTGGTGCGAATGCAAAGATGGCAGTAACGTGGCTTACATCTGAGCTATTGGGACGTTTGAACAAGGCAGGTTTCAATATAGAGAATTCTCCTGTTGATGCAAAGACATTGGGTACATTGGTTTCCAAGATCGCTGATGATACGATCTCAGGAAAAGGTGCCAAAGATGTACTGGACTACATGATGGAGAATGAGAGCCGTGATGTAGATGCGATCATTGATGAACTTGGTTTGGCACAGGTAAGCGACGATGGTGCGATCTTGGCGATCATTGATGAGATTATCGCGGCAAATCCAGAGAAAGTCGCTGAGTACAAGTCAGGTAAAGATAAACTCTTTGGATTCTTTGTCGGTCAAACGATGAAAGCAAGTAAAGGTTCTGCAAACCCGGCTAAAGTGAACGACTTGCTTAAAGAGAGGCTAGGCTAGTAAAGCTCGGTATCGGTTTTCGGTACCAAAAAGGGGGAATGGTAATGCATGAATTGATACTGAAACTTTCCCGTATGATCGATAGCTCTATCCGATATCAAACGACAAAATCTTTTTTTAGATCACTGCTTAATGACATTAACTATCCTTATAAAAAGTACTTTGATTGGTTTATGATAGGTTTGATCATGACTTCGATCATGATACTTATCCTTAGCAAATCAGGTAAACTTCCTGCATGGATGATAGATTTAGACCTCTATTTCATTACCGCCATATTCGCATTGGAATACCTTTTAAGGATCTGGGTAAGTCAGGATATACATAAACATATCCTTGCCACCAGTAAACTGAAAAATGCAACTAAAAGAGATTATTATCTTGTACCGCTTAAAAAAAGAGTTGAATATCTGTTCTCTTTGCCTGCACTCATTGACCTTATTGCTATTTTCCCAAAATTTCGCATTATTAGGCTTTTAAAGCTTTATCATTATATGCACGGAACTTCAAGTCTTTTCAAAGCACTGACAAGAAAACGTTTTGAGTTTATCTTTTTAGGCTATATGCTCTTAGGTGTTACTTTCTCTTTCGGTACGGTTTTTTATATTCTTGAGTATGGAGTAAATAAAAATATCGGAAGTTATCTAGATGCTATCTATTGGGCATTAGTGACTGTTTCAACGGTTGGATATGGGGATATCTCTCCGGTGACGGATACTGGTAAGATCATTTCAATGTTTGGAATCATCATCGGTATTGCGATGATCTCTTTTGTTACTTCTGTGATGGTTACAGCATTTTCTGAACGATTTGATGAACTGCGTAATGCAGATAATATCAACCTGGTTTCCAAAATAAATAGAGCAGTGATCATTAACGGTTATGGTCATTTAGGTATGACAATTGCCAAAAAACTACTTTTACGCGGTGTCTATGAACCTGTGATCATCGAAGATGAAGAAGAAAAAGTTACTCAGGCCAGGGTAGATGGGTATAAAGTGATCCGTGCTGATGGCTCTAGTGCGAAGCTTATCAATGATCTCTATAAAGGTAAAAATATTGAAGCGATGCTCACACTGACAAGTTCGGATATCGATAATATCTATTTTATATTGAATGCAAAGTCAGTACAGAATGATGCCGTGATCTATGCAAGAATGAATCAGCATAACCTCAGAAGACAATACTATGCAACAGGTGTCGATGCAATATTGGAGCCTTATGATGTGGTTGATTTTAAGGCATTGGCCTATCTCAAACGTCATCATGAAGAAAACAAAAAAGGCATCATCTTCTTTGGTTATACTCATAAGAACAAACATCTGTGTCAAATACTTCGCCAGGATGATATAGAGGTGACTATTTATGAAACTGACAGTGAACGTTATGCAAGTGCAAAACGTGACGGCTTTGTCAATGTCGTACAGGTTGATGAAGAACAGCAGGAGTATCTCGAACATATCAAACTGCTCAAAGACTATATCGTTGTATGTGCAATGATAGAGGATGCTTTAAATGTCTATTATGCTATATCACTTAGATCAGGCGGTTTTAAAGATGAAATCGTTGCCTTATCTGATAGTAAAGAGGATAACCGTAAACTTATCTTGGCGGGAGTAAGCAAGATATTTGACATGTATGAAGAGAGTGCAGAACGTTTCATAGAGTTAATTGAAAATAAGGAGAGTATATAAATGAAATTGGCGGTTATAGGTGCAGGAAAGTGGGGGCAGGCTTTATATCATGCATTTTCGCAAAAAAATGATGTGGTGATTACCTCACGTTCTCATAAAGATATTCCTCATTTTGTTTCTATGAAAGAAGCGTTGGAGTATGAGTATCTTGTGATCGCTATACCTGCACAGGCTGTTCGTGGGTGGTTAGAAGAGAATTTCGTTGATAAGGGACAGAAAATTCTTGTGGCGGCTAAAGGGATAGAGACAGCGACAGGATCATTTCTCAATGAAATTTATGGAGAGTTTGTAGATGCGGATAGACTCGCATTTATTTCAGGCCCCTCCTTTGCAGCAGAAGTACAAAAGTCGCTGCCAACCGCATTGGTGATCAGTTCGACCAATTTAGAGCTGGCAAAAACGTATGCGGATGCGTTACCTGAATATATCAGAGGATATGTCAATGATGATGTCATCGGTGAGGAAGTTGCAGGTGCATATAAGAATGTTATTGCCATTGCAGGTGGAGTATGTGATGGTCTGAAGTTAGGAAACAATGCAAGAGCAGCATTGATATCGCGCGGACTTGTAGAGATGACACGATTTGGAGAAGCATTTGGTGCAAAAACAGAGACCTTTTTATCGCTAGGGGGAGCAGGAGACCTTTTTTTAACGGCAAGTTCTACACTCTCACGTAATTACCGAGTAGGGATCGGATTGGCTCAAGGTAAAAAGATCGAAGATATACTTGAAGAACTTGGAGAGGTAGCTGAAGGAGTACCGACGGCTAAGGCACTTTATCTTTTGGCAAAGCAAAAAGAGATATATCTACCTATCGCCACAGAAGTTCACGCTATGTTAGAGGAAGGTAAAGATCCACGTCAAAGTGTGAGGGATTTATTGGGATAGTGTATTTTTTTAGGTAAACTTGAAAGATAGTTTTCACCCTTGAAGAGATAATTTTTAAAAAGGTTGTATCGTATGCTATACAGAGTGATCATGATTTTCTTTTCTATCTTTTTGATATTAAGTGCTGAAGAGATAGAAGTACCTACACATCAAATCATGATTTCAGGCAATACAACCCATGATACCTCTAAACTCTATGAAGTCCTCAGTGTAGAAACAAATAGTTTTTGGGAGTTTTGGAAAAAAGATGAGCCTAAGATCTATGATAAATTGATACCAACGTTGAATCAGTCTTTACAAAGTTTTTATGATTCGGAGGGCTTTTATGATGCTCAGTTTGATATCAAAGAGACAAATACCACACTCTATTTGAATATAAAAGAAAATACTCCTGTGCATATCAATGACATTAATGTCTCAAGTGATTATGATATCTCCCGATATATCACATTTAAAAAGCAAGAGCGTTTCAGAGCACAAAAGTTTATAGATATCAAAAATAATATTATTCAGGCAATGCTTGATCAAGGCTATTGCAGTTATGATCTTGATACGAAGGCGTATGTTGATATTAAAGCGCATAGAGTAGATCTGAAGTATTTTTTGACAAAAGGTGATATCTGTAAATTTGATAAGACATATATTAAAGGACTGGAAAGTATTGATGAAGAGGTGATACTCTCTCGCGTTGTAGCTACAGAGGGAAGTAAATTTGATCCAAAAAGTATCAAAGAGAGTTATGCCAATCTTTATCAACTGGATGTCTTTGATAGTGTGATGATCAACTATGACCGTAAGTTTTATAATAAAATTCCGGTGGATATAACGGTCCAGGAGACTGGAAAGCCTTATCATACAGAACTTGGTTTAGGTTTTGATACCTATCTTGGATTACGTACTCACGGTACCTTGGTCAAAAAAAACTTTATGGGAAATGCACAAAAGTTGACACTCAAAGCACTATGGTCACAAAAAGAGTACCTTGCTTCTCTTGATTTTTTTAAACCTGCACTCTTTGACATCTGGGGCCAATCAATCGATTTTATGACAAAATTAGGATACTCAAATCTTGAATATCCTGGATTTACAGAAGCAAAAAGTTATTTGAGATTCTGTGTGGGGTATCAAAGAGCTAAATGGAAACTAAAAAGCGGTATCGTACTTGAAAATATTGATATTCAACTACTTGATAATCTAAAAGATGATGAAACTCTACAACAGGCTGTCAACGAAGGAAATTTTTTATTGTTATATCCTTATATTGATGTGGTCTATGATGCAAGAGATGATAGTTTTAATCCACATAGCGGTTACTACCTGTCATCTTACCTTGAATATGGGCTCCCTTACAGCCAGAGTGCCAGTACTTATCTGAAGATGCAGTTGGAAGGGAGATATATCCATAGCATTGATAAACTTACCATGGCAGCAGTCCTCAAAACAGGAGTTGTAGATCAGTTCGATGGAGAAGTTCCTGAATCCAAACTATTCTTTGCCGGTGGAGCCTATTTTAACCGTGCTTATGGGTTTAGAGAGATGGGAGTGATTCTCTCTCCAACAAGTGATTCTATAGAAGGGGCTTCTACGATGTTGAATGTTTCGTTGGAAGCAGATTATCCTGTATGGGGTGACATTTACGGTGCGGTCTTTACGGACAATACGATGCTCACTGACAAAAGTTATGATTATTCAGGTGATATTATCACATCTGCAGGTGTCGGCGTGCGTTATATGACTCCGATAGGCCCGTTTAAATTGGATGTAGGGTTTAATGTCAACGACCCTTCGCAATATGGTATTTCATTTCAGGTAGGACAATCGTTTTGAGAAAGGTACTCTTAGGAAGCATTATTTTTATCATTGTATTACTTACAGCACTTTGGGTGGCTATCAATACACCGATTGTAGTAAAAGAAATTGCAAAGCGGTACGCTCCGGATTATGCTATAAGTTACGAAGATATTTCAGGAGATGTTCTTGACGGTATTACAATACATGCTCCTAAGTATAAAGAGAAACTACTTGCGAAACAACTAACGTTAAGACTGAATCCGGCTGCACTGCTGCAAAAAAAGATCTCATTAACAAAAGTAGTTTTGGAAGAAGGAAATGTCACCCGTATTAAAACATTCATTGAGAGTTTTGGTAGCAGTAATGATACAAGTGAATCGTCATTTTCGTTTGATGTAGGTATGGAAGAGGTGCATATCTCTTTGTTACCTTTTGTGTTTCAGGATATCTCGGTTTCTAAGTTTTTAATGAGTGCAAGCATGTTGTCTTACAGTGAAAATGAGCTGGAGATGGAAGCACTTGAATTATTGGTTGATACAAATGCAACGGATATCAATTTAAAAGGAAGTTACGAAGATAGAGAAGTTCATATCACCTCTCTGAGTGTCAAAAGAGTTGACCTTCCGACTTTACGAAGGTTTATATCCAGTCTTGAAAAAGCAGAACAAGGTGCTAATACTTCTCATGAAGAAACAAGAGAGTCATTTTATCTACCAAAATCTATCCGGGTTGATCAAATCTATCTAAATGCTAAACCTACGATATTTGATCCTGTACAAATACAAAAGTTCAACCTTGAAGGCAGCAAGATCACAGTGAACTTGCAAGAGAGATTAGTTGAGGATGGAAGTGTATTTCTGGATGCTCGGAGTAATCTAAGCAATATAGTCTTTAAAGGTAATGTAGATGAGAATACTCTCGTGGGTAAAATTGCCCTGACACCACATAAAAGACTTTTCGAGTTATCGGGGTTGCCTTTGAGAAAAGAGGCATTTGGTAATATTGTCATAGATATTTTAGCAAGCACATCAAATATTCAGGCCGACGTTCAAGCCAGTGCAACACAAATATTGACCGGAAAAAAAGGCGACTTTAATGTTGATGTTGAGTCTTTGGTATCTAAAGTACTCTACCGAATTTCTGAACAAAAACTTTCATCAGATACAAATATAACTCTCTCTACACCTTATGCAAAAAATATTTTGTTGACCAACCAATTAATGATGAATAAAAATATCACTTATCACGGGGAGATATATGCCAGAGAGGTTTATGGTTTAGATGAAAACCTGACGGGAGTGCTTCATGATCTCAATGTAACCTATCAGGGAGATGATATGCATTTAGATGCAAAGCTTGTTTCAGACTCATTAGAGGGAAGCTTTGCAATGCAGGATTATAAAAGAGGCAACCTACAGTTAAAAACCAAAAAGGCAATTAAAGTCACAGATATCAAGAAACTGCCTGAAGAGTTGGAGGATACAGAAGCAAATATTGAAGTGCAACTGCCTTTTGATCTTGAACAAAATACATTGCTTCACGGTATCGCACTAATTAGATCAAATCTGGTCAATGTCGATACAGATATTATTTTAAGTAAAACCATACAAGTCAAAAATAAAATAACGATACCAGAAGACTCTTTAGTTCGACCCCTGGATCCTAAAATACAGTGGGATAAGCTTTCTACGATCGATATAGATTTGACAGTGGACGGTAATGATTCCACAATAGATATGAAAACAAATGCGTTAAACTTTCAGGCGATTTACAAAAAAAATGACCAGACCATTAAAGGAGGGCTAAAGAGCCAGCCTTTACATGCGACATTTGATGCTAACCTTACTAAAGAGTTGAAGGTAAATACTACGATTGGTTCACTAAGATCTTTGAACACTTTTATCGCATCCTATTATACGCTTGATGATATGCCTGTAGTGGAGGGAAGTGCAGTTATCAATGCTGTCATCAATAAAGAAAAAAAGATCAATCTCTCTCTTAAGTCACCTCAAATTGTCTACAATGCAGATAGAGAAAATAAACATATGTTCAGTGATGTGGATATAGATATAAGTGTCAAAGATATGAACATGACAATCCAACATTATCAGCTAATATACAATAAGCAGCGACTCTATGCAACAAAACCTTCATTGATCCAACTGAAAGACAATGAGGTTGAGCTCAGTTCTGTATGGGTAAATGATGCACTTCAGATAGCCGGAAAGTATGACTTAAAGAAAAAAGAAGGAAAGATCAATGCAGATGCTAACAAGTTAAAGTTGGAGCATGAGTGGGCTGATGTCCTCTCTGATATTAATATAGTGACAACAGCTGACGGTAATCGCACGGATATAAAAGGAGATATCGTTTTACAGGGGGGAGAAATCCATTACGATATAAATCAACAGTCATTTGCCTCTGACAGTGATATTATTATTGTTGAGAATAAAGAAAAAAAACAACCCAATCACTTTATGGATCAGTTGAGCATGGCACTGAATATTCATTGTAAAAAAGCTCTTCTCTTCAAACAAAAAGACATTAACATTCAGGCAAAACCTAGTTTTACCCTTTATAAAGCAATGAATGAGCCTTTAATGGTATTGGGATCGATTGAATTACTTGAAGGCGGCACTTATCTCTTTCAAAATAAAAAATTTGTTCTGGAAAAAAGTTTTATCTATTTTACTGGTACTTTCAATAAACCGCTTTTAGAGATCAAGGCAAAACACCAAGCACTTAATCACTTGATTACTATTACAGTAACAGGCACACCGGAGGCTCCTAATATCAACTTCTCTTCCAGTCCGAGCCTCACAAGAGAACAGATACTTTCCGTTCTACTTTTTGATAATGAATCAGCCTCTGATACGTATACCGGAGATGAGATGATGAAAATGATGGGAGGTGCTATGGCAAAATCTGCTTTAGCAAATGCTGGGGTTAAGATCGATCATTTTGTACTTGGTGCAGGGAACAGTATAGAAGTTGGTAAAAAGCTTACAGACGATCTTATGATTATCTATATCAATGATGAGATACCAAGAGTTGAGTTAAAATACAGGCATAATCGACGTTTTCAGAGTGTTATTGGAGCCAGTGGAGAGTCTAGTTCCTATGATATCATCTATATTAAGGATTTTTAGCCGATCACTTTAGTTGGTATTCTTTGGTATATATTTAAGTCTATTCATTGTAGAATTTACCACATAGGTATTAATGTTGAAAAAGCTAAACCTGTCGTGAGTCAGGGACAGAAAGTTATGGGTCTTTTTTCAGAAAAGATCGCCAGACTGCCAATAGAATCTACCTCTTTTAGGGATATTCTTCTTTTAACTTTTTACCCAAGATTTATGTTTGTCTTGAAATAACGGTAATCATTCAAGATATGAGACATGTTATATAACTCAACGAAGTAGAACACTAAAGGACTGTGATGAATATATCAAAAAACAAAAGTGTACTGGGATTGCTACTTAGTGTGGTCATGGTAGCTTTTTTTATACTCTCTTATGCTGCATATAATTCTTATAAAAACTATGAACTTACACAAAATAGCAAGAACCTTCCATCATTCGTAGAACATATCGAACTGGTATTGGATACTATGGAGTTTGAAAGACTCAATAGTGCTATTTACATGGTAACAAGAGCACAGAGTGATGCAGAGAAGCTTGAAAAGAACAGAAGTGATGTTGATGGGGCATTGAAAAATCTCATGATCTACATCGCTGATAGTCAATTTAGTGCCTATAGTAGACAGATACAAAATATAAGTGGGGAACTTCAACAGATAAGACGAGAAGTAGATGATCTTAGAGGTAATTATCAAGAGATTCTTGTGGATAGGTATCATCATAAAGTATTTGGAAATGTCCAGGAGATATTACAAAGTGTACAGAATACGCTGACAACCAAGAAAGTTGACCACTATTTTAGTGTCTACCTGGCGATAACCAACCTTAAGGAGAATACTGTAGTTGAAAATACAATGATCTCTTCTATTCTTCTTGGGTCTCAAAAAATGAATGACGAAGATGTTAGACTATGGGAAAAATTGATCGCTCAAGATAGATTTCCTGATTATGGTGATATAGAGGATCAAGAGTTGGTTTCCAGGCTTAATGCTTTACTCTCTGTTGATGAGTATAAGAGTGTTCTTGCAAAAGAACGCGAGATGATTATGTATGAGTCCAATAGAGGTGGTTATGCAGTGACTTTGCTTGGATGGCTAAACCAAGTAACAAAAAAAATGGATTACTTTACCCAAGTCCAATCAGAGCTGCGTAAATCCATGCATATCATAGATGATACTGGGAAATGGTTTGCTATCGGATATGCAACAGGAGCATTTTTACTTTTAGTAGTATGGATTATACTATTGATAAAGTTTGTCAAAATACAACAAGATAGACATCTTTTTGAAGAAACGGTTAAAGACATTGAACTTGTTCTTAATGAGAATCAACAAAAGGAGCTACGCCGTTTGATCCAGAGTGGTAAGATGGACCACATCTATAAGTTCTTGATCAAAACGATCAAGGATGCCAATCAGACGAAAGATCTGTTTTTGGCGAGTATGTCTCACGAGATACGTACACCGCTTAACGGTATTCTAGGATTTACTCAGCTCCTTAAAGAGACTGATGCTACTGAAGAACAAAGAGAATTTATTGCAACGATTGAGAGAAGTTCTGAACATCTTCTTTCAATAGTAAATGATATCTTGGATCTTTCAAAGATCAAAGCACAAAAAATAGAACTTGAACAAATAGCATTTGATCCTATAGAGAGTTTCGAGTCTGCTGTTGAATCCTATGCTGCCAAAGCTGCTGCAGAAAATATTGACTTTAATATCTTTCTGGATCCTGAACTTCCAACTAAGCTTATCGGTGATCCGACAAAGATATCTCAAATCATTGTTAATTTAGTCAGCAATGCCCTGAAATTTACTTCTCAAAACGGTGAAGTGAATGTATCGATCCAAAAACTGTCAGAAAAAAATGATGAGGTACAAGTGAAGTTTGCGGTCACTGATACAGGTATCGGTATCTCAAAGGAGCAGCAAGCGAAGATTTTTGAGGCATTTGGCCAAGCAGATGTGAGTACCAGCAGAAAGTATGGAGGAACAGGTCTAGGTCTTTCAATCTCAGGAAGACTGGTTGAGTTTATGGGTGGAAAATTAAGTATAGAGAGTATAGTGGATGAGGGCACAACATTCTTTTTTACTTTATCCTTTAAGAAACCGTCTGATGCTAAAAGAAGAGAAGTAGAGGATAAGAGTAAATTGACTGTAGGTATTCTTAACCCACATATCGATGAAAAATATTTCAGAAATAAAAACCTTGAAGCATATATTGCTTATACGGGAGCTAACATAGTACATTATACAGACGAGAGATTGCTGCATATAAAGAAAACACATGCAGAGCTTCCTGATATTTTGTTTGTTGATCACAAGTATCGTCAACGAGAAGATGAGATTAAGCAGTTCTTAGGGATTGATACTAAAGTGGTTGTCATATCTACAGGTGATCAGAAAAAAATACTGAAGCGATATGGGCCTCTTATCGATAAGGTTATATATAAGCCTGTCAATTTCACTAAGACATTGAAAGCGTTAAGTGATAAAGAAGAGACAGCAGAAACGAAGAAAAATATTACATTTAAAAACCTGCATATTTTAGTTGCTGAAGACAATACTATTAATCAAAAGTTGATTACTAATGTGCTTAACAGGCTGGGTATTGAAGTAAGTATCGTTAATAATGGTCAGGAAGCGCTTGCAAACCGTAAAGAGAATAGCTATGATATGATATTCATGGATATTGAAATGCCTGTTATGGGTGGAATGGAAGCTACTGCCAATATCTTGAACTATGAGAGAAGTCAGCATCAAAAGCATATCCCGATTGTAGCTTTAACTGCAAATGCACTCTCTGGAGATAGAGAGAAATATTTGGGTGCCGGTATGGATGGCTATCTTGCAAAGCCACTTGAACTTACAGCATTGAAAGCTCTTTTGGTTGAGTATTTTGAAGATAAAATAGTAGAAATTGCAGTTTAATCAATGATTAAAACAGCTCTCTTAAATTACTTTAAGAGAGTCTGCCTTTAAATTCCTCATATCCGAATTCTCTGACAACATCAATGTCACCATTGATTCTTTGGATGGCAATACTAGGCAGCTTAATGCCGTTAAAGGTTGTAGCTTTTACCATTGTATAGTGCATTTGATCCTCAAATATGATCTTATCGCCTACTTTTAATGGTTCATTAAAACTATAATCGCCCATGATATCTCCTGCGAGACAGGTATTTCCACCGAGTCGGTAGGTATAAGCCTTTTCACCCGCTTCACCTGCATCTCTCACATCAGCACGGTAAGGCATAATGATCGTATCAGGCATATGTGCCTCAGCAGAGGTGTCAAGTATGGCAATATCAATGCCATTATGAACGATATCGAGTACAGTAGCGATCAGTGGACCGGTTTGCCAGCCTACGGCTTCTCCCGGTTCCAGGTAGACCTCTACGTCATAACGTGATTTAAACTCATTAATAAGAGTGATAAGCTTCTCTACATCATATCCTTTTCGTGTGATATGATGCCCGCCGCCGAAGTTGATCCATTTCATTTGGGGAATATACTTGCCAAACTTCTCTTCAAAAGCTTTCAGTACTCCTTCTAATGCGTCACTATCCTCTTCACAAAGGGCATGAAAGTGCAGCCCTTCACATTGGTTTAGTATGCCTTCATCAAGATTTTCTACTGTTGTTCCCAGTCTAGAGTAAAGACCGCATGGATTGTAGATCTCTTTGGGTGCTTGCGAGAATTCAGGGTTCACACGTATACCTAAAGAAACAGAAGGATTGATCTCTTTTGCCCTCGCTGCAAAACGTTTGAACTGTGCAGGAGAATTAAAGACCAAATGGTGAGAAATGGAAGCGATCTCTTCTAGTTCTTCTTCTTTAAAGGCCGGAGAGTAGGTGTGTACCTCTTTACGAAACTCCTCGTACGCTAATTTGGCTTCATGTAAACCTGAAGCACAACATCCGTCAAGGTATGCTCGAACGGTATCAAAGCTTTTCCAAAGCGCATATCCTTTGAGCGCAAGGAGAATTTTTGCTCCACTTTGATCTTTTACCATCTTTAAAAGCTCTAAGTTTTTTACTAGCTTTTCTTCTTCAAGCAACCAACATGGGGAAGGTAATGATTGATATTTTGTTTCTATTTTTTGCATGCAAAATTATATCAAATTAATTTGTTATAATGACGTAATAGTAAATTAAAAAGGATTCATATGGTGGAGAGTGGAGCGAAGGCTAGAAGAGCTGATTTGGCTTTTAACGAAACTGAGATTAAACTGGCTGTAGATATGGTTGATAAACTAACAACACCGATGGAAGTTTTATACTATTTATTAGAACATAGACGACTCAATTCTTTTGTATTGATTCTTGTATCAGCTGAGAACATAGATACTCATACGATATTACAAAATGAGAAACGCGATACAGACCTTCTTTTTTGTCTGGGTGAAGAGCATGGCGTTCATGCACTATTGTGTCAGGAGACAAAAGTAGATGGAGGTTATATGTTTGCCGAGCGTATTGTAAAAAGATTAACACTGGAAAAAGGCACTTCCATTTATTGTTCTGTATTAGAAGTAAGAACTACAACGTATAAAATTAAAGATATTATTTTTAGAGGACTTGAGACCTATATGAAGGCACTTCACGAAGAACAGATCGGTGAGATCATCATAAAGACGATCAATTAATCCTTATGAAATAGTGTTTCTTAGCCTCTTTTAAGAGACTTTAAGGTAAAATCGCGTCCATCATATACCGCATCTAGGTAAATTTATTTAAGGATAGTCCGAATGAAAAGAACATATCAACCACATAACACACCAAGAAAAAGAACACACGGTTTTAGAACAAGAATGAAAACTAAAAACGGAAGAAAAGTGATCAATGCTAGAAGAGCAAAAGGTAGAAAAAGACTAGCTGTATAAGTTTGATAGGATAGTCACATCAGTTCGATCAAACATTTTACTAGAGTCAAAACTAGTAAAGAGTTTTCAGGAGTGTATCACCACTCCAATTGTAGCTGGCATACGCCATACTTTGTACTTTTTTATAAAAAAGAAAGTAGTTATAAAGTTGGTTTTGTTGCCAGTAAAAAAATAGGAAATGCAGTTCAACGTAATAGAGCGAAACGTCTACTAAGGGCACATTTCATCGAAAATATTGACCTTCTTAGAGCTGGTAGCTATGTCTTGGTAGCAAAGCCGGCGATTTTGGAAGCTGACTTTAAAAAGACTGGCAAAGCGTATCTACATGCACTGAAAAAGTGCGCTGCATTAAAATAATTACACTATAATAGCTATTCAATTTTTTTAATTACAAGGGTATCACTTTGGAACAGTCAGATCTTCAAAAACGACTTCTATTAGCACTAGCACTTTCATTTATCGTATTCATCGGTTATAGTTATTTCTTTCCAGTACAAACACCTACGAAAACTGAACAAACACAATCAACACAGAATTCACCACAAACTCCTGCACTAGAAAAGAGTACAACAGAAACGGCTTCAACTGCCGGTGCAACACAAGTTGCAATGAACGCACCAGAGACCAGTACAACGGCAATCGCGACAATAAAGTCAGATGAGTTTATTATCACAGTTGATGAATTGGGACGTGTAGCACAAATGGAGCTTCTCAAAGCGAAATATCGTACTGAAGACGGCAAAAATCTTAAGATATTGGCTAGTGATAAAGTAAAACCTTTGGAAATAAGATTCTCGGATACGAAGATCAATGAAGAGGCATTCTCTACACCCTATGTTAATGAAGGTGCTTCTGAGCTAGATATTACAACCGGTGCTAAGACACTCACTTTGGTTCAAAGACTCTCATCGATCACTGTTACTAAGAACATTACATTTAAACCAAGCGGTGAATTTAAGGTAGATATATCCACATCTACGCCAACACCATATTTCATCACTCCAGGTTATAGACCTGTAGCAGACCAATCAATGTATATGCTTGTTAGAGGTACATTGGTTAAAGGTGAAGATAACATCATCACAACTATTGAAGACGGTGATGCAGAAGGTCATGAAACATTTAAAAATGCAAAGATAACTTCTGCATTTGATAGATATTATGCATCACTCTTTTATGATTTTGATAAAGATAAAGGAATGGATGTCTCCATCCTTCAAATAGGTAAAGGTGATCCTTTGGCTTTTGTTAAAGCTGACGGTGATGCTTCTTTTACCGGATATATCGGACCAAAAGAGTATAAAGTACTTCACTCGATCAATCCTGAATTAACGGATACAATTGAATTTGGTTGGTTTACATTTCTTTCAGCTCCGTTTTTCAAAGTACTCCTTTGGATCAATGAATATGTAGGAAACTGGGGATGGGCGATCATTATCTTCACACTTCTTATTAAGCTTATCTTGTTCCCGCTTTCATACAAGGGTATGATGTCAATGCAAAAGCTTAAAGACCTTGCACCAAAGATGAAAGAGCTCAAAGAGAAGTACGGTAAAGATCCTGTAAAAATGAATGCTCAAATGATGGAACTTTATAAGAAGCATGGAGCAAACCCTATGGGAGGTTGTCTACCGCTTCTTCTACAAATTCCAGTGTTCTTTGCACTTTACCGTGTTTTGCTTAACGCAGATGAACTACAAGGTGCAGCATGGATCTTTTGGATCAATGACCTTGCTGTAATGGATCAATATTTTGTACTACCTATATTGATGGGTGCTTCTATGTGGTTTCAGCAAAAAATCACACCATCAAACTTTACTGATCCTATGCAAGAGAAGATATTTAAATGGTTTCCTGTGATCATGACTGTATTCTTTGTATACTTCCCATCAGGACTTGTACTTTACTGGTTGGTGAACAATATCTTCACAATCGGTCAACAATACTATATCAATCATGCCTATGCAAAGCAAAAAGAAATGGCAAAAGAAGCACATAGTAAAAAATAGGAGTGCTGATGAAAAAAATCAAAGCACCTACATTAGAAGTTGCTTATGAACAAGCTGCAAAAGAATTAGGTTGCTCTGTCACTGATCTTAAATATGAAGTGATACAGCACCCCTCCTCAGGAATCTTCGGATTCTTTAAAAAAGAGGCGATCATCGTTGCTTCATGTAAGTATCCACAGAGTGTATCGCAAACACCATCCCCTGTTACTACAGAAAGGCATATTTCTGCAAAAGTATCAAAGGAAACTTCAGTTCCAGCATTAGAACGTAAAGAAAAAGAACAACCTACTGTCGAAGAAGATGAAATTGTAGAAAATTTCTTTAGTTCTGAGTACTATACTGAAGATGAAGTGTATGTAGTAGAAGAAGAGGTCATTGTATATGATGAACTTGCACGTCTTATCGAGTCACAGCTAAAAGAATTAATGGAACTTTCATGCTTTGATATCGATGTGGTAGAAGTTGATGTAAGGGACAATACGGCATTAATATTTATAGATGGTGAAGATGCAGCATTATTGATCGGTAAAGAAGGGTACCGGTATAATGCACTCTCATATATGTTGTTTAACTGGTTACATACAAAGTATGAACTTTTTATTAAGCTTGAGATCGCAGCTTTTGTTACAACTCAAGAAGAAATGATACGTAATGTGCTTAAGCCTGTGATTGAAAGTGTACAACAACATGGAAAAGGCAAAACTCGTTTTCTTGACGGGATTTTAGTTCAAATCGCACTTGAACAGTTGCGAGAAGCTTTCCCTGATAAATATGTTGCAGTAAAAACAAGCCGTGACGGCAAAAAATTTGTCGTAATCAATGATTTTAATAAAAAATAAATGCCATGAATGAGACAATTTCTGCAATCGCAACAGCCCATGGGGTCTCATCAATCTCTATTATCCGTTTAAGCGGTTCAGATGCACTCTCTATTGCCCGGAGAGTGTCTAAACTGCAGAATATCATACCAAGACATGCACATCTCACTTCTCTTTATAATGCAGAAGATGCCCTGATCGATCAAGCGATTATGATCTATTTTGCTTCACCAAATAGTTTTACGGGTGAAGATATTGTTGAGTTTCAATGCCATGGCGGTATGATCGTTGCTGAAGAGATCTTAAGTACTGTATTGGCATACGGTGCTAGATTGGCTGAACCCGGTGAATTCTCCAAGCGTGCCTTTCTCAATGGAAAAATAGATTTAACCGAAGCAGAGGCGATCTCTAAACTGATTGAAGCGAAAAGTGTTGATGCTGCCAAGATACTTGCTAAGCAGATGAAAGGTGAACTCAAAGCTTTTGTTGATGAGAGCAGAGATGCACTTTTGAGGTCTTTGGCTTATTCAGAGGTCATGATAGACTATGCTGAAGAGGATATTCCTGATGATATCCTAGAAAGTATTAGCAGCCAGCTTGACGGTTTAATAGAACAGATAACGCGTATTGTAGATGCAAGTCACCGTAGAAGAGGGCTTATCGAAGGGTTTAAAGTAGCTATCATTGGTAAACCTAATGTGGGTAAAAGTTCACTGCTTAATGCGTTACTTAGTTATGAACGTGCAATTGTAAGTGATATCGCAGGAACTACACGTGACACAATTGAAGAGCAGGTGCGTATAGGTTCACACATTATTCGTTTAGTTGATACTGCTGGAATTCGTGAGTCTGAAGATACAATAGAAAAAATCGGAATAGAGCGTTCACTCTCATCCGTTGAAGATGCTGATGTCATTATCGCACTTTTTGATAGCTCAAGAGTATTTGATCATGAAGATGAGAAGATAGTTTCAATGTTGGATAATCTTGAAGATAAACATCTGATCGTAGCATTGAATAAATCTGATCTGGAAAAAAAATTCGATACCTCGATATTGAGCAGTTATGATCCTATAGAAGTAAGCGCTAAAAAAGGTTTTGTTCGTCTTACCGAAAGGATGGAAACACTTTTTGATTCGATAGGAGAGGGTGATGAGATTATGTTGGTCTCAGCACGACAAATAGAAGCTGTTAAATATGCAAAATCAGCGATAGAAGAGGCAAAGTTCCCTTTACAATCCGGTGAGTTGGAATTTTTTTCCTATCATCTGCAAGAAGCAGTCAAAGCGATATCTTCTATCTCTAAGCCCTATGACAGTGAAGAGATACTTGATAAAATGTTTGGGGAATTTTGTTTAGGAAAGTGATGTGAAGAAGTTACTAGAAGAATTCATAAATTATATAAGCAGTATTGAAGATCTTGAAGTCTATATTTTTCTGATTTTATTACTTTTTACTTTTTGGTTTATCCAAAACACTATAAAGTATTATAAAGGTGAGAAAAAGAAGGTAAAAATACTGTATCGCTTTGCCAAAGAAGGAGAAGTACATTCTCAGTATCAGCTTGCTAAACGATTTCAAAAGGGTGATGCTGTCAAGAAGTCCTGTAAACAAGCAGCTTTTTGGTATCAAAAAGCCGCTTTTTCAGGTGATGAACAGGCACAAAAGTATCTCAAGCTTTTTTTAGAAAAACGCAATCGATCTCATAATCATAAAAAATGTTGATGAGATAAATTTTTAGTCCTAATCTAAATTCAGTATAATCACAAAATAAAAACATCAAAGGGAATGAAGGAATGAATAAACATTTATCAGTTGTAACAGTCGTTTTATTTTCTCTATGGCTTGCGGGGTGTGTTCCTACAGACGTTCATAAACCACATTATAAAGCAGGTACACAGGAAAATGTTTGGGGTGCATATGATCCGGAAAATGTTGATATGTCAGATATCGATGAAAACTTAACAGAGACAGAGACGCTCATTACGGAGAACATGCCAGATGAGAGAGTACCTCGTATTGAATTTCCTTTAGATGAATATCGTTCTTTAGCACGTTCAGGAAAAGGTACGATCAAAGGTAAGATATATCTTACAAACAGTTATGGTGGCAGTCAAGTGTTAGGTGGTGGGACAAGACTTTATCTTAACCCGATGACTTCATATTCTAATCAGTGGTATGAAGTAAGCTATATCGGTGGTAAGAAGATGCAAAAAGCGGATGCTAGACTCTTTAACTACCTGAGATTTACTGCAGCAGAGAGCGATGGAAGTTTTTCCTTTTACGGAGTGCCATCTGGAAAATATTTCCTAATAGGAACAGTTCAGTGCGGTGAAGAGTGCGGTTATGCAACTACTAAAAGTATACGTTTAGCAACAAAAGTTGAAGTTTACGGTAATCAGGTAAAAGTGAAAGATCTTACTAGAAAACTGGATTAATCTTCCGTTAAAGCCTACCCTTTTGGGTACGCTTCTTCAAGAGCCCTATAGAGTTCTTCCGGGCTTATCTCATCGTTTGTATCCAAAATGTATTGCATTTGGACATTATCCTCTACTCCGTTCCACATCTTAATGTAGGTACCGTCTTTGTATCCATGGTCCTGTCTAAACTGATTGAGAATATTCTTCCCGACATAAAGTTGATAAAGAGAATCAAGGTTGAGCTCTGACTGTATCGCTACATCGATGAATGATTCCATCATTTTTTGTGTACCTTCATTACAAAAGATCACTCTCATCAGCTCCTCAACGGTTTCTATCTGTTCATAGTGGTTTTTTTCTGTCGGTACGATATCAGCATCAAAAGAGACAAAGTTCGGTAATGCATTGATATCTTCTGCAAGTTTTTCGATACTGCCAAGGTTTTGTATTTTGTAATCTTCAAGTCCTTGAGACATAATAAAGTGCCATATATCTACTGCTTCGATCTTGATATTTGCATGATCAGGTTCTGCATCAATATTTTTCCAATGTTTCCATGGATAGGATTCGATCAACTCTGCACACTCTAGGTATGTACAGCGCTTCCAGTCGATCAGTTTACCGTTTTTAGTGATTCCTTGTTCCCATCCCTCACCGTTGGTAGCATCATTGAGCTGCTGTTGAAGCTTAAGCATTTGTAGTATTTTGTCCATTTACAACCTTTTAGATTCATTGTCGTTATTCTATCTATTAACCCCTTATTTAGTACTTTTAGGATAAAATAATACCCTTATTATAACGCCTTAAGGACACTAAAAAATGTCACAACCTATTGAAAATCTAGATGAAGTTTTAAAAGCACATAAGCTTAGCCAGCCAGAATACGAAGAGATCGTTCGTATCCTTGACGGTCGTCATCCAAACATCGTAGAGATCGGTATTTTCTCTGCAATGTGGTCTGAGCACTGTTCATACAAGTCAAGTAAAAAATATCTCAATGGTTTCCCTACAAAAGCACCATGGGTGATCCAGGGACCGGGTGAAAATGCCGGTGTTATCGATATCGGTGACGGTATGGCAGCGGTATTTAAGATGGAGAGCCACAACCACCCTTCATTTATCGAGCCGTTCCAGGGTGCTGCAACAGGAGTTGGAGGTATCCTTCGTGATGTCTTTACAATGGGTGCAAGACCTGTGGCAAATCTCAATGCTTTACGTTTTGGTACAGTGACCGGTAATAGTGATACTGCAAAGTACCAAAGACACCTTGTACATGGTGTTGTAGAGGGGATCGGAAGTTACGGTAACTGTATGGGAGTACCGACAATCGGTGGTGAAGTAAGTTTTGATGAGAGCTATAACGGAAACATCCTTGTAAATGCATTCTCACTCGGTTTGGTAAAAGCTGATGAGATCTTCTTGGGCGTTGCATCTGGTGTTGGTAACTCTGTAATGTATGTAGGGTCAAAAACAGGTCGTGACGGTCTTGGTGGAGCGGTTATGAGTAGTGACAGCTTTACTGAAGAGTCTAAATCACTTCGTCCTACAGTACAGGTAGGTGACCCGTTCACGGAAAAACTTCTACTTGAGGCATGTTTGGAATTATTTAAAACAGACCACGTTGTAGGTATCCAGGATATGGGTGCTGCAGGTCTGACTTCATCTTCATTTGAGATGGCAGGTAAGACCGGTGCCGGACTTATCATGCACCTTGATAAAGTTCCTGCACGTGAAGAAGGGATGATGCCATATGACTTTATGCTTTCTGAGTCACAAGAGCGTATGTTGATCTGTGCAAAACAGGGTAGTGAGCAGGCGATTATCGATATCTTTGAGAAGTGGGACCTGGATGTTGCTGTTATCGGTGAGGTAACGGATACCGGTCGTATGGAGCTCTTCTGGCATGGTGAAAAGTGTGCAGATATGCCTATCGCACCAGTCAGTGAAGAGGCACCAATCCTTGACAGACCGACAATGCGTCCAAAATACCTAGATGAAGTAAATGCAAAGTCTGTAGACAGTTTTCCTGCTGTAGATGATCAAGAAGCATATGAGAAGATCTTTAGTTCACTTGAAGTAGTAGACAAAGCGTGGGTATATAACCAGTATGACTCTATGGTACAGACCAATACCACAAAACATCCGGGGAGTCTTGATGCCTCTTCTATCCGTATCAAAGAGAATGGAAAAGCGCTTGCAATGAGCAGTGACTGTAACCCAAGATACTGCTATATCGATCCGAAAAGGGGTGCAGCACTTGCCGTTGTTGAGTCTGGGCGTAACGTAGCGATGAGTGGTGCAAGACCACTTTCCATTACAGATTGTCTAAACTACGGTAACCCGGAAAATCCTGAAGTAATGTGGCAGTTTGCAGAAGGTTGTGAAGGGATCAAAGAAGCATGTGCAGCACTCAGCACTCCGGTTGTAAGTGGTAACGTATCTCTATATAACGAAACAAACGGTGTATCTGTATTCCCGACTCCATCGATTGCAATGGTAGGACTGAATGAAGATCAAAATAAAGTATTGCCATCAGCATTCCAGGAAGAAGGCAGCGAGATACTTCTCATCGGTGAGACAAAAGGTGAGTTTGGCGGATCACTTTACATTAAAGCACTTCATGGAGAGACTGTGGGTACTATTTCTGAAGTGGATTATATCTCAGAATTGGCACTTTGGGATCTAGTGATCGAAGCAAACAAAAAAGGGCTTTTGAAAGCAGCAAAAGATGTCAACGTCGGTGGTATTGCTACTGCGCTTACTAAAATGGCAGCTGTATCAGGTCTAGGTGTTGAAGCTGATATGACAGTAGAAAACAGTAGAGATATCTTCGATGAGTCACAAAGCAGAGCGATCCTTGAAGTAGCATCAGCTGATGTTGAATCGATCGTAAGAATGGCAATGGAGCTTGGTGTAAAAGTAACCAATATCGGTAAAGTCGGTGGTGATAAAGTAAGAGTAAATAATGTAGAACTTTCTATGGAAAAAGTAAAAGATATCTATTTTAATACTTTTGTTAGAACAATTGACCAAGACCTGTAAGGTTAAACCTTTCAATCTCGTTCCCAACGTCCTCGTTGGGAATGCATACTTGAGTTTTTTAGTATTTTAAAATTTTTTTTATTCTTAAAATTGATGTATGCGTTTCTAACTTAGTTGTGGAAATGAGCATTCATTTTACTTTTTTTAGAAAAAAGTAATCAAAAAGCGTCATAGCTCTCGAATCGCTTTGCTTTCAAGGTCGTTCGCTATGACATTTTATTATTTTAAATATAGGGCATTGCTGTGCAATGCAGATTCATTGTCACAGAGCATTAGGCGTACAGATGCGAAAGCGTGCAATATTGCGAAGCAACACGCTGATAGCATCGTCTGTGCGCTTGCGATGTGACGCTTTTTTGTCTACTTTTTATAAAAAAAGTAGGGGGAAAAACATAGAAGATCATTTTGGGTAAAGATCAAAAGAGAAAAAGAGTAAAGGTGAAAAATGAGAGCATTATTAAGCGTAAGTGATAAAGCAGGGATCGTAGAGTTTGCACAAGGACTAGAGAAACTTGGATGGGAAATCATCTCAACAGGTGGTACATATAAAAAGCTGAGTGAAGCTGGAGTAAAAGTTATTGAGATCGATGAAGTAACGAAGTTTCCTGAGTGTTTTGAAGGACGTGTAAAGACACTGAACCCGTATGTTCACGGCGGTATCCTTCATAAAAGAGGGGATGATGCACATGTAGCACAAGCTAAAGAGCTTGGTGTTGAAGGGATCGATCTTGTATGTGTAAACCTCTACCCGTTTAAAGCGACGATCGAGAGAACAGAAGATTTTGATGAAATCATCGAGAATATCGATATCGGTGGACCTACAATGGTACGTTCAGCGGCTAAGAACTTCAATGATGTGTACATTGTTACAGATGCAGCTGATTATGAGACTGTACTTGCTGCACTTGCAAGCGGTGAAGATACTTACGAGTTCAGACGTGACCTTATGATCAAAGCTTATGAGCACACTGCAGCATATGACGGAATGATCGCTAACTATATGAACAAGCGTTTCAATAACGGTATGGGTGAGCATCAGTTCATTACCGGTAAAAAAGTATTTGATACACGTTATGGGGAAAACCCACACCAAAAAGGTGCACTTTACGAGTTTGATAACCACTTTACTGAGAACTTCAAACAAGTAAAAGGGGAAGCTAGCTTCAACAACATCAACGATGTAAACGGTGCACTCAAGATCGCTTCTAATTTCGGTGATGAGCCTGCGGTATGTATCGTAAAACACGGTAACCCATGTGGATTTGCGATCAAAGGTGATCTTCTTGAGTCATACACTGAAGCACTTAAATGTGACCCGGTATCTGCATTTGGTGGTGTAGTAGCAGTAAACGGTGTGGTTACAAAAGAGTTGGCTGAGAAGATGAATGAGATCTTCCTTGAAGTGATCATGGCACCAGACTTTACAGCTGAGGCACTTGAAGTGTTTGACGTGAAAAAACGTTTGAAACTCTTCAGCCAAGGCGGCGGAACGACATTGAAGATGGCTAAGGATGCACAAGACTTCAAACACGTTGATGGTGGATTTGTTTTCCAGGATAGTGACATTGTAAATACAGCTGAAGTACACAACGCAGAACTCAAAAGCAGTAACACGGCATCTGCTCAAGAGATGAAAGACCTTGAGATCGCTTGGAAAGTTGCAGCTCTTACCAAGTCAAACTGTGTTGTATATGTTAAAGACTCTGCGATGGTAGCAGTAGGTATGGGTATGACATCACGTGTGGATGCAGCACAGTGTGCACTCAAGAAAGCTAAAGAGATGGATCTTGATGTAAGCGGTGCAGCAATGGCATCTGAAGCATTCTTCCCATTCAGAGACTCTGTAGATACAGCGGCAGCAGCAGGTGTCAAAGCGATTGTTGAACCGGGAGGTTCAGTGCGTGATGATGAAGTGATCGAAGCAGCGAACGAGCACGGAATCGCACTTTACTTCACTGGTGTAAGACACTTCCTTCACTAAGAACAAGTAGCGGTATTCCCGCTACTTACTTTCTAATTAAATTTTCGAGAAATTATCATGGACAAGTTACTGATCGTATGGAGCTCAGGCGAAGTTGAAGTAGCCAAAAAGATGGTACTGCTCTACAGCAGTGTGATACTTCCGCGTGGATACTGGGATAGAGCCCATTTGATGATATGGGGACCTTCAGTAAAACTGCTGGCTGAGAACAAAGAACTTCAGGAAATGCTTGCTAAAGTAAGAGAGACGGGTGTAGAACTCTCATGCTGTGTGGTATGCAGTGATGACTATGGTGTGACTGAACAGCTTGAAGCGATGGGTGTGGAAGCGACCCATACAGGTGAGTTGATGACCGAAGCACTGAAGACAGATTGGAAAGTAGTAACTTTTTAGAAATTTATATTTTTTCATTATATGGGAAATGGAAGTAAAGAATGAAATACTATTTTTTAAGCGTTTCTCCCAAGGCTATAGTAAATTTATTACGTGAACTCAATAAATCTTCTAAAAAATAGTGAATATCTTTTTCTTTTTTTAATTTCCTAATTGTATCTGTCCAACCTTCAGTATCTTTCTCATAGAGTTTATGATCTTTTAATGCTTCAAAAGTTTTGTTATTCTTTGAATATTCAGTCAAAATCAAAAACTCTTCATTATCGTTGATATAGAAACATAGTTTATCTTCTAATAAAAAAGGGAATATGGTATTTTCTCCACCTACTTGAAAAGTAGCTTTTTTATTATTTAATGCAATAGAAAGTGGGTAAATAGTATCTTCCAACTCTAATGCAAGAATTAATTCATAGTATTTCTTATCAAAAAAAGGATTAATTGCATAGCCTTGCACACGTCCATTTTTAAGTTGTAAGTTTTGTAGCAATTTTTTAGCTAATGGCTTCACTGGAGAATATAAAATATGTGGATCAGGTACAAAACCACCATAAAATGGGAAAATACCACTCCAATAGGTAGTTCTTGGAATAGGGTACCTCTTTATTTTTATACTTATATTATTCTTGTAGTCAGGTCCAAAACCGTGTAAATTTTCAGTTGTATATATATGATGAGGTATGAGATAAGCCCAAGTAACAGTAATACTTGTATAGACGAAAAATATATATAAAAGCTTTTTCATTTGATGTATTCCCCCTCTTGTAAAAATAGTATTAGTGTTTAAACCTATACATCATAATAGAAGCTGCGACACTCACATTAAAACTCTTGATCCCTTCTTCCATTTCAATGGTGACCACTTCGTCACAGATATCGAGTATCTCTTTAGCTATCCCTTTACCTTCATGTCCCATGAGCAGTACCCATTTACCGGCTACTTTTACTTGAGAGAGTGGCGTGGAGTCTTCGGTGACCTCTGCGGCATAGACTCTGTATCCGAGTGCTTTGAGCTCTTTGATCGTCTCAAAGATATCTTCATAAAGATGATAGCCCATGAGTCCTATATGTCCCATGGAGACTCGCACAGCACGTCTGGCATAGGGGTGTGGACCTTGCTGCGGCAGAAGGTAGGATCTTACACCTAAGGCAGCAGCACTTCTAGCGATCGCACCGATATTTTGGGTAGAGCTGATCTCATCAAGCATAATGATATGATCACCTAGATGATTGAGCGAAGTTGGAGCAGGGCGGATGGCGTGCATCATCACATTGTGATGGATGGTGTGTCCTACGATATTTTCCATCATCTCTTTTGAAGCGACATAGAGGGCTGGGATCTCTTTGGTCTGTATGAGATCAGCGTACTTATCGTAGTACTCCTGGGTTGCAAAGATACTTTTAACCTGGATATCCTGTTCTAGAAGAAGGTTCACCACTTTGGGGCTGTCTGCGATGAAACTGCCGTCTTCTCTAAAAGCATTCTCTCTCATCTGTTGATATATCTGTAGTTCCGGGATATCGATATTGGATACTTGTATAAAATTCATCTGTTATTATAGCTACTGTTTACTTCTATAGGCTACAATAGGGTAAAAAACAACAAGGTAATATAATGAGAGTGATACTACTTTTTCTTTTGATGTTCAATTTCTCTTTTGCAGAACTCAAAAATGTCTGGGCAACCAAGGATTTTTTGAAAAATGATATCAAGATCATCGATGTGAGAACTCCGGGAGAATGGAGAGAGACAGGTATTGTTAATGGATCATATCCGATCATGTTTTTTGATGAGCAGGGGAGATTTAATATTCCGCTTTTTCTAAAAGAGTTAAATAAGGTAGTAAAAAAAGATGAGCAGTTTGCACTCATATGCCGTACAGGAAGCAGAACTTCAGAAATATCCAAATTTTTGTCCCAAGAGTTAGGGTATAACGTGATTAACTTGAATGGGGGCATTGAAAAGCTGATGAGAGAGGGATATAAGCCGGTTATGTATATACCAAAAGATCGGTAATGATTGATAAGGTTGATTGACATAGACTAAACTAATTTGATATAATAAATTGAAATTAAGATTCAATTAAATTTTAGGAACGTTTATGTCAAAAAGTTTATATGAAACACTTGGTGTCAGTGAAAATGCGACACCAGATGAAATCAAAAAAGCTTATAGAAAACTCGCACGTCAGTATCATCCTGATATCAATAAAGAAGAGTCTGCACAGGATAAATTTAAAGAGATCAATGCAGCCTATGAGGTACTAAGCGATCCTGAGAAAAAAGCACAGTACGATCAGTTCGGTGACCAGATGTTCGGTGGTCAAAACTTCCATGACTTTGCACGCGGACAAGGTGCAGGTGTGGATCTGGATGAAATCTTGCGTCAAATGTTCGGCGGTGGCGGCGGCTTTGGCGGCGGCTTCGGCGGTTTTGGAGGAGGCAGTTTTGGCGGTTTTGGCGGACTGGACCTTGATCTCCAAGCACGTATTACCATACCGTTTATGACAGCAATCCTTGGTGGTAAACATAGCGTTTCAGCGAACGGTCAGACATTTGATATCAAGATCCCCGCTGGGATCAAATCAGGTGAGACCATGCGTGTAAGAGGTAAGGGTAAACAGTACCAAGGACAGGCCGGTGATCTTCTGCTTCAAGTAGAGGTAGCAGAGTCAAATGAGTATGAAAGAAAAGGTGATGATCTTTATAAAACTTTTGACGTACCGCTAAAAGAGGCACTTTTTGGCGGTAAGATCGCAGTCATTACTCCAGAAAAGGAGGTTTCTCTGAAAGTACCTCAAAACACTAAAAACGGACAAAAGTTCAGACTCAAAGGTAAGGGCGTACCAAATAGAAAGACAGCACTCACCGGTGATCTATATTTGGTAGCTAATGTGATACTTCCGGATGTAGACAGCATGGACAATGAACTAAAAAGCATGTTGGAAGCAAAACTTTAAAAATTTAGAAAGGATAGAGAATGCACAGTTATGATGAACCCGTATATCTAATCTCTGTAGTAGCAACAATGCTTGATATCCACCCTCAGACATTGCGTCAATATGAACGAGAAGGATTGGTTGAGCCATCACGTACAAGCGGTCGAATGAGACTCTATTCGCAACGTGATATTGACCGGATGAAACTTATCTTACAATTGACTCGGCAGATGGGAGTGAACTTGGCTGGCGTTGATGTCGCTCTGAAACTCAAAGAACAGATCGATACGATGCAAGATGAGATCGATCAGCTTAGAGAAGAATTACGTAAGGTTAACCGTCACGGTTCTGTGCATTCAAGCAAGGCGCTTGTAACTAAAAGCAGTTACGATATCATTATTTTCGAAGAATAGTTTCTTTACTCACTAACGCTAAGTTTTTTAGCGTGACTGCTAATACTTTTCAAACAGTTTTTGTATCTTTTTGTGATCATGTTTCCGTTCGTATAGCGGGCTCATATCTTCTCTTCTCATATGCATTTCAAAGGTAGAAGGGTTGTTTTTGTTTTGATACAAAATACCCAGAGGCATAGGCATACTCTCATACGCTTTTTTGAGTGCTTCTTCAAAGTCTGAACTATCATAGGTATCTTCCAGTATATAGGTATGTTCTTTAAACCAGTGAAAGGTATTTACCTTATTAAAAACCACACAGGGTTGAAAAATATCTACCAAAGCATATCCACGGTGTAAAAATGCAGCTTTTAACACTTCTTTTGCATGGGAATAGTTTCCTATATTGACACGTGAGACAAATCCTGCCCTCAAAGAGAGAGCGACACTAAGAGGATTGAATGGTTCATTCTCAACACCCTCTACTTGTACTTTAGTGACAAATCCTTTCTGTGAGGTAGGAGAGGCCTGTCCTTTTGTAAGTCCATAGACCATATTGTTATGTACGATATGAACGATATCTGGATTGCGTCTTAGTGTATGAATGAAATGGTTCCCACCTTCACCGTACATATCTCCGTCACCTCCCTCTGCAATTACCGTCAAACCCGGATTGGCTGCTTTGATCGCAGTGGCAACAGGAAGGGCCCGGCCATGAAGTACACCAAACATATTGGTATCGATATAGTAGGGTGTTTTAGCTGCTTGTCCTATCCCCGAGACGATAACGGTATGCTGCTTATCTAACTGCAGCTCTTCTAATACCTCTTTAACCAGTTTTAAAATACCGAAATTTCCACATCCCGGACACCAGGCAATGTCTACATTTTCTCTATCAAATGAGGTTTGCATCATAGCTCCTTTATCTGCTCATTAATCAATTGAGTTAACTGGTCTGCAAAAAATGCAAATCCGTTATACTGAAGAATTTTCTTATCAATCTTGATATCATGAAGTTTAAGCTGATCTGCAAAGATCCCTGTTGCATTGTTTTCTACAACAATCCTATATCTATATTTGTTAAGATGATCCAATTGTTTATCTGAAAGGGGGTATACCCAGTCAAAATGCACATGGCTAAGACGTGGATCATCCAATCGTAACAAAGCTTCATTGATCGCACCATAGCTAGATCCCCAGCCTATGATAGCGATATCACCGTTTCCTGCTATTTTGGGCATAAGAGCATTCTGCAACACTCCTTGATGTTTACGTGCACGTTTGTGGACCATTTGAATACGTGTTTGATGGCTTTCCGTGATCTGTCCGGCTTCATCATGCTCATCACCGACAGCACAGACCAATCCCTCACCCAATCCCGGCACACTTCTTGGACTGATACCATCAGGCGTATCTGCAAAGCGTTGATAACCTTCCTCGCTTTGGATGATGTAGTTTTCCGGTTTAAACTGTGAAAAATCAACAGTTGCGATTGTACTCATCGAATCAGCAAGATATTGATCACTGAGAAATATCACCGGGACCTGATATTTGTCTGCTAATTCAAATGCCAAGTAACCACACTCAATGCAAGCTTCAAGTGTTCCCGGAGCAAGAACAATACGTTCGAACGGTCCATGTCCTGTATATATGGCCATATTCAGATCACCTTGCTCAGTTCGTGTAGGCAAGCCTGTAGCAGGTCCCGGTCTTTGTGCAAGGTAGATAACCGCCGGCGTTTCACTCATCCCGCTAAGGCTCAGTGCTTCACTCATAAGTGCAAATCCTCCACCTGAGGTGGTTGTCATCGCACGTGCTCCTGCATACCATCCTCCAAGTACCATGTTTAAAGAAGCTATCTCATCTTCACTCTGTTCAACCACGATAGTAAATTCTTTCGTTCGTGCAGCCATAAAGTTGAGTACACCAGTAGATGGAGACATAGGATAGGAGGTGACCATATTACACCCTCCTGCTAAAAAACCAAATCCGCAGGCGGTCGTGCCATCCATCAGATGGAGTTTCTCTACATTTTGTAAATCATTTGAAGGAAGCTTTGGTATCGTACTGTGTTCAATAACTGCACCATCTTTGAACCCCTCTTGTGCTATTTTAATATTTTCACTATCGTCCTTAAAGTACTTGTCTATGCTTTGCAGTAATGTATCCAGCTCCAGCTCCAACAGTCCAAATACAACACCTGCCATATAGGTATTGGCATATTGACGTCCACCCAAAGCTTTGGCACGTTCATTGATGGCAATATAAATCAGGTTTGCTATACTTTTTTGCTCAGTGACATCTGCCAAAACAAGAGTGTTCTCTGTGTATCTTTCTTGCATATGTGTCAATGCCATCTCATCCAAAGCGATGGAAAGATCTACTTCCCAGACAGGTGCCTTAAGAGGCCTGTCACTGATACGGATCAAAGTAGAATTACTTCCACCGCGCACCCGTGACATATATTCTTTGGTGGAAAAGACATAGTAGCCGCTGGCTTTGAATGCATCGGTAAGAATTTTTTCTATCGTATCTATCCCTGAACCGGCTGATCCGCCTATGAGTAGAGATAAGTTGTAATGTGCGTTGATCAGTGTATGGATAGTCTCTCCTTGACTTTTGTAGAGTGCTTGAGTCGAAGAACTGTTTTGATTTTTACTATTTGTTTTTGTATATGCAGAAGCATTGCCCCAAGTGATTTTCCCTCCATAGTAACCAAGCACGATGACACAAAAGCCGGTAAACAAAACAATGGTATGGTAGATAATGCCTTCTAGTGAATCATGATAGACGATCATAGGATCGTTTAGATAGAGTACGATATTGATGATGCCAAGCAGAAGTACAAGGGTAGATATCACCACTTTGATAATAAAGGGCTGGGATGTTGAAAAGTCATAATTGACCCACCAGCTTAGTACGCCGGGTACCATAGCCACAAATCCCATAACGGTAGATACAAAAAAAACATAAAAAACACTCAAAGCATAGGCCTCTTTGTGGTTAAAAAGAAAAAGGAGATCCATCGCAGCTGCAAAAAGGTGCAAGGCAATAGGAAAATGAACGGTCATTGGATGAGGGTGGTAATATTGGTACCATTTTTTCAGTTTGTATTTGAGGGATATTTCAGTTTCGCTGTTTGTATTGGTTTGAGACTCAGGTACTTCAAGGGTATCTACGGCAGTAAATCCCTCGAACACTTCAGCTCCATGTGGTGCACCTGTGAGTTGGGATGTCAAGTCCTCACCGGCAAAATGTATTCCTTCATGATCTCCCTCCTGCCACAAGGGGCTTTCAGTCACATCATAGATCACATTGTTGTAGGCAACATAGGCTTTTGCACCGTTGCGTCCGTTATATTTTTTAAGCTCATCCATCGTCATTATTGATCCCCTTTACGCTCTTCGGGTTGTATCTTTTATGCTATTTGTTCGATGCTTTTAACTATTGTAGTGAAAGAAGTGTGTAATATGAATGTAAGGATGGGTAAGGTGAAGGTCTTCTAATAAGTATTTATTATGGGGAAGAGCTATGAGGTTATAGCCCTTTTGCATCAAGTTGGTGCTTTGCTGCTATCCTTCCTTGTTCTATGACCTCAAGAGATTTGTGGAAATCATAGGTGTTGCAGACATCCTTTGATATCTCTATCAAGATATCGGGAGGGTAGCCTCCAAGCCTATATCGCGTTAAACCATTTTGCATGGTATCGAAGGTTTTATCGAGGATATCAAACATATTGAGCTCCTCTTTTTCAGGACTAAACTTCTCAAGAAGTTCAAGAAATACCTGACTGAAAGTATTTGTCTGTTTCTTTTCTGCATCGCTGATTTCTATTGTCGGTTTTGGTATATCCGCATAAAGGTTGACTGCTATGGTGAGATCACTGATATCTGACATTGTTGGGGCCACAGGCAGCGGATTTAGGATACCGCCATCAGTGAGTATCATATCATTGATCTTCACGGGTGTGAAAATTGTAGGAATAGCTATAGATGCACGAAGTGCCTGCAAAAGGTTACCTGATTGGAACCAAACCTCTTTTTTGCGTACAACATCCGTAGCAACGGCAGTAAACTCGATCGGTAAAGTTTCAAAAGTTTGTTCCTTGCCTATCATTTCAGCAATCTTGTCAAAGACCTTGTCTCCTTTGATCAAACCGCTTGAGTTAAATGAAAAGTCAACTAAGGAAGCGACATCAAGAGGATCAAGACCCAATATCCATTTCTTATAGGTATCTAGTTTTCCTGATGCATATAATCCGCCTATGAGTGCACCCATAGATGCGCCGCTTATGGAGACGATCTCATAGCCCCTTTTTTCAAGCTCTTCGATCACTCCTATATGGGCATAACCTCTGGCACCGCCGCTTCCGAGTACGAGTGAGACTTTACCTTTTGTTTTCATGTTATACCTTGCCTACCTCATACCACTTTCTTAACCATCTGTCTATCGGTGTGATCATTTTATAGATGACCGGGACAACTAGTAGAGTAAGTATCATTGAACTGATCAATCCTCCTATAACGGCAGTAGCCATAGGTGCTTTGGTCTCACTTCCCAGGCCTGTTGCGATAGCAAGAGGAAGCATTGCAAAGATCATCGCAATCGTTGTCATAAGGATCGGTCTTAGCCTTTTTTCTCCTGCTTCCAAGAGGGCTTCATCAGTAGTTTTACCTGACTTGAGAGCTTCATTGGCAAAGTCAACCAAAAGTACGGCATTTTTCCCAACCATACCCATCAAAAGCATGAATCCAATCATAACAAAGAGACTGAACTGTAGTCCGCTTAGATAAAGAGCGATCAGTACCCCGATAATACTGAGCGGTAATGCTACCATGATGATGATAGGCTGTATCAGTGACTCATAGAGGATCGCAAGGATAATAAACATCAAGATGATGGTAAGTCCAAGTGCTGCACCGAAAGCTTTACCTGTTTTACCCATCTCTTCAGCAAATCCTGTAAATTTATAACTAACCTCTTTGGGTAAAAGTTCATCGATCTTATCTGTTGTATATTTCACCGCTCCTCCAAGATCCAGTCCAAAAAGATCGGCATAGACACTTACTTGTCTTTGTCTATCAAAATGGTAGATGCTTGCCAGCGAATCAGTCTCTTCGAATTCTACTAGACCATCCAAGTAAACAAGTTCACCGTTTTGGGCACGTAGTTGTATCTTTTTGATATCCTCTATACTCTTTCTGGATTTATCATCCACTCTTAGTGAGATATTATACTGCTTTCCGCTCTCTTCGTAGTGTGAGATCTCAAGATCACTTGAGAAGGCTGTAGAGACCGCTTCAGCGATCTGTAAAGCACTAATACCCATTCTACTTGCATTTTCACGTAAGATATGTATCTCTATTTGCGGTTTACCTTCTTCAAGGTTGGTATCGATATCAACAAATCCTTTTTTCTGAGCAAGATACTCAGTGAGATTATGAGTAGCAGTTTTAAGTGCTTCAAATGAGTCAGATTTTAAAACGATCTGATAAGGTACGCTAACCCCGGCTCCTTTGATATTCGGTATCGCTGCAGCAGTGATATAGAGTGACTTTTGATAAGGCTTTAGTCTCTCTCTTAGATTTTGGATGATATGTTCTTGATTCAGATCTCTTTCTTTTTTAGGTGTAAGCTTCACATAGATCACTGCTTTATTGATCTCTTGTGCAGTGTTATACCCAATACTCAGTGTAGTGTAGACGACACTTTTATCTTCTTTCACTACCGCTTCTATCTTTTTAGACTCTTTGATCATTTTTTCGAGGGAGATACCTGCATTTGCTTTGATCTGTACTTCAAACTCACCCTTATCCTCTTTGGGAACAAAGTCCATACCGATTTTTGGGAATAAGCTTAATGAACCAAAGAAGATGACAAAGACTAAAATCAGCGTAGTTTTTCTAAACCGCAATACAAAGCGTAGTGCTCGGTCATAAATACCTTCCAAAGATTTGAAAAAAGGTTCTGTGAGATCATAAAAACGGCTCTCTTTTTTCTCCAAAGTCCTTGCGCCGAGACTTGGGATGAAGCTTAGTGCAATCGTATAGGAGATGATCACGGCAAATCCAACCGTCATTGCAAATGATTCAAAAAACTTACCTACAATACCGCTCATGTTGGATACAGGAATAAATACGGCCAAAAGCATTGCCGAGATCGCCAAAATAGCAAATGCGATCTCCTTAACCCCTTCAAAAGCGGCCTCGAACCTTCCTTTACCTGCTTCAAGTTTCTTATAGATATTTTCGATAACAACAACGGCGTCATCGATAATGATCCCGATAGCCAGTGTAAGCCCGATCAGTGTCATTTTATTGAGATCATAACCCATAAAGTGCATCAATGCGATCGTACCGAAGATAGAAGTAGGGATCGAGAGTGCTGATACTAAAGTGATCGTCATATTTCGCAGAAAAACAAAGATAATGATCACGGCAAGTATAGAACCATAGATCAAGTCAAATTCTACATCTTCCAAAGAGTGGATGATAAATGGCGAGGTATCGTTAAGTAGTTTTACTTCAAACCTTTCTCCCGCCATCTTCTCTATTGTTGGAATTTCTGCTTTAACTTTTGAGACGATCTCCAGTGTGTTGGTACCTGAAATTTTTTGTACTTCAAGCATTACTCCTTCTACACCTTCATAAGAAGCATAACTTTTCGGATCACTCAAACCGTCTACTACGTTAGCAACATCTTTAAGTCTGAGTCCCTCTTTGATCTTGATATTTTGAAGCTCTTCGATACTCATAGCATCGGCTTTTGTTTTAAGGATAAACTCTTTTTCTTCTGTAATGAGCTTTCCTCCACCGATCTTATTATTCTCTTTTGCTACGATATCATTGAGTTCTTTGATCGAAATATTATTTTGGTTAAGCTTACTGATATCCGGGAATACTCTAATCTCTCTGTCTTTGTATCCGATGATATTGATCCCACCCACGCCATTGATTTTCTGAATCGCCGGTTTGACTTTTTCATCCGCAAATACCATCAGGTTTTGCAATGTATCATTTTTGGCAGTTAAAAAGAGGTTGATCACTGATGCACCGCCGATGTCGAGTTTACTTACTAGCGGTGTCTCTGCATCTTTAGGTAATGAGACTGCAGAGACCTTGTCTCTTACATCATTGGTTGCTTCATCAATGTCTCTTTCAAGAAAAAACTTGATCGTAACAACACTTACACTGTCACTACTTGTTGAGATGACAGAGTCTATTCCTCCGATCCTTGAGATTGCTTCTTCAATCTTATCGGTAACCTCAGACTCTATCGTAGTCGGCTCTGCACCGGGATAAACAGTTTTTACTGTAACGATAGGGAAATCAACATTTGGAAATAGTGCTGCAGGCATTGCTTTGAAGCTCATCCACCCGAATATAATGAGTGACAGCACATACATTAATGTTGTGATTGGTCGGTTTATAGCTAATTTATACATTTTCTGTCCATCTCTTTCTTAGTTGCAGTCTACTTCTCATTTGTGATGATCATTCCCTCACCAAAGAGACCTACCATGAGATCTTTGGCTTCTACTTCAGCGATCACCTTTCTTTTATCTATATCAAGGGCAGGGTAGATCTTGATGATTTTACCTTCATAGAGATTATCATCTCCATCGACCTTATATTTAAACAGATCTCCCACTTTTACGGTTGCATGGTACTTCTGATCAAAGGTAAGGATAAGTTTTCTCTCATGAAGACTTTGGATCATTAAAATCGTACGGATCATTGCACCGCTGACCACATCACCTTCTTCTACCATTTTTTTGAAGATCACCCCGTCAAAAGGTGCTTTGAGTACCGTCTTTTCAAACAATGCTTTTTGGTAAGCAGCTTGTGCTTTTGCATTTTCATATTTATAGGCATATTGATCAAACTGAGCCTGATCAATGACTTGTTTGACCTTTTGCTGTCTATCAAAATCTTTTTTTGCATACTTCTCTGCTGCCTGAGCACTTTCAAGCATTGCTTTAAGGTCACTGTTTTCAAGAGATGCCAGTACATCGTCTTTTTTTACGATACTGCCTACGTCTATATGGACCTTGTTTACGATACCGCTGCTACTGAAAGCCAGTTCTGCACTTTTGTCTGCTTCGACCTGGAATGTTGCATAAACCTCCTCAGCATAGATGGCTGTAGCCATCATGATCATTGAAATCAATAGTTTTTTCATTGTATAAACTCCTTGGGATCTTTCCCTGCATAATAGTAATGGATTGATTTGGCTATTTCATAGTCAAAGCGTGTTTCATCAAAGCGTGCTTTTGCCAGTGTTTGATTATTCAGAGCGTCTAGATAAGCAATATTGTCTACCAAACCGTTCTCAAACTTCTTTACAATAGCCCGGTATGTGCTTTGAGCTGATGTCAGTTCACTGCGTGCACTTTTGAGTTTTGCTTGGATCGTCTGTAGATTTTTTTGGGAAAGTCTAAACTGCATCTTCTGTTCGTTGATACGGTATTCACGTTCTGATTCAAGAGCCAGTTTCTGATACTGCAGAGCTTCTTTCTCTTTTTTCATTTTACCGTTATCAAAAAGGCGCATACTCACAGAAACACTTGCCTGGTTTTGATGATCAAGTAAAATAGAACTAGGGTCTAGACCCGGTGATGAAGCCAGATTGTCATAGTCGGATCTACTGTAAGTATCCTGTATAGTGATCTGCGGCAGGTATCCGGCATTGATTGCATTTGCATTTTCATTCAATGCATTGGCTGTGGCTTTAAGTATCTTACTGTTCTCATAAGGCTCAAATGTGACATTGTGAGGTTCTTTGAACATACTTTTTTTAAGGGTGTCTACGGGTAGTCCACTCTCAAGGCGTAGGTTTTCCATTCTTGTTTCAAGTGCCAACTTTGTATTTTCTATCGTATACCGGTTATTTTCATAGACTGCTACAAGTTTGTCAATATCCTCTTGGGTCGCAAGTCCTGCAGCATGGAACTTTCTTATACGGTCAAGTTGCGCTTTAAGTTCTTTGGATTGTCCATAAAGTGCAGAGAGCATCGCTTGAAGTTTACGGACGGTATAGTAGTGATCTATAACCTTTAATGAAAGGTTTTTGGCAAATGCCTCTTGTTCGAAGAGTGAAGCGCTGTATTCAAATCTCTTAGCACGTGTAAAGGCGCTTTTCCTGCCACCGTCATATAATTCCATACTCACTGTTGCATATCCGCTTGTTACTTCACCCGGGTTTACAAGTGTAGTCGGATTAACTCTGCTATAGCTTCCTCCGATATCAAGCGCTGGCCAAAAAGCACTTTTTGCAGCTTCTAGCTCTTTGGATTTAGCTTGTGTATTTAACTCTGTAGCTTTGATCATCGGATTGTTCTGATGTGCATGTGTAATCAAGCTTTTCAGTCCATAATCTTGAGCTGTAAGCCAGATAGGCAGTAGCACCATCCATATGATTCTCATTTTTTCTCCTTAATTTCAATCAATGTAAAAAGTGTTTCTATAAAACGGGATATCTCACTTTTAGCATCCGTATGCAGTATGTGTGTATCGATCACCAGACCTTTTGAAAAGAGGTGAAGGGCAGGGATCAAGTCACGTGCTGCAGGAACTATTTCATGATTTTGTATGGCTTCATCGAAGATCGTTTCCAAAATTGCCGAAAATTTGTTTTGACATGCTTGGCTAAACTGTTCCATTTCTTCTGTACCGTCTATTAAAGAGAACGCAATGAACTCTCGATAAAGAGACAGATGTTTTTTTGTCTCTTCATTTACATAGAGTAGGTTTAAAAAATGGTAGATCTTCTCTTTAGTCGATTCAGCTTGTGTGACTTTTTTATAAAATTCTTCTTCATGTTCGGCAATAAACAGTGTGATAATCTCAAAGACAATATCCTCTTTGTTTTGAAAATACTCATATACTGTACCTTTACCGATTCCTGCTGCTTTGGCTATCTGTGCAATAGTCAGATCATTAATACCATGCTCTAACAGCAGTGATCTGCATGAAAGTGCAATGTTCTTTCGTTTTTCTTCTTTATTGACGATAATTGCCATAAAACTCCTTTTGACTGACCGTCGGTCAATTAAAATATTAGCATCAAATTGTTAATATTTACTTAAAAGGTTATTATTGAGATAAGGGAGGCTTATTTATGATAAGTGAGCACACTATTATGTGCACACTCTAGTAGTTTTTTACTTTAGGAGTGTCTCGATCTCTTCTTCAAGTTCTTCCGGCTTGGTTGATGAACCAAAACGTGCGACTACTTTTCCCTCTTTGTCTACAAGGAATTTGGTAAAGTTCCACTTGATCGCTTCCGTGCCCAAAATACCTGTTTGTTTGGATTTGAGATAGACATAAAGAGGGTGTGCATTGTCTCCGTTTACTTCTATTTTGGAAAACATAGGGAAAGTTACGCCGTAGTTGATACGACAGAAGTTCTGTATCTCCTTTTCTGTACCGGGTTCCTGGTTGGCAAACTGGTTGCAGGGAAAACCGAGTACGACCAAACCTTTCTCTTTGTATTTTTTATAAAGTGATTCAAGTCCCTCATACTGTGGTGTATAACCGCACTTACTTGCAACATTCACGATCAACAATACATTGCCTTTGTAGGGAGCTAGAGTTGTCTCTTGCCCATCAATGCTTTTTACCTTAAAATCATAGATTGACTGCATTATCGCATCCTTTCCTACTGCCAGTAAAGTCATCAGAAACAGTAGTAGTAAAATTCTTTTAAACATTTATCTGCCTTTTACCATTCATTGCTGCACCTATACAGTGTACATGAGATAGTCTAGCATAACTCTCTTTTGGAGGCAACTCTATGCTTCTATGGTCTTATCCTCTTTTTAGCCCATCGAATCATATTGCCAAGTAGAGGAATCGTTTCATAGATATGCTCTGCTGTGTCCCAATAATTTGTTTTTTCTATGATCTTCCCTTGGCTATCAAAAACTATATGGCTTATCCATCAAAGCTGTGTTCCTCTTGTGTATCTTGAAAATTGAAGTTAAACTCCATTTTACATAAGTGATTTCTCCTTCACTGAGGGATTCACTAATGAGAATATTTGGAGTATCGACTTTTTGATAGATCTGTTGAAAGAAACGATAGACTGCCCCTACATCATTGAGTTCACATAGCGGGTCAATGAAATGTACCTCTTTAGCATAGATACTCTTGAAATCATCAATACCTGCTTCTGTATCTATGGTCTCAAAAAAAGTTTTTAATCGTACTTTGTTCATTTCATTTCCTATCTTACTATTGCTTGTCAATGATTATTTTATGTAATAAAGTGGTCGTTTTGTAGTCAGATAATGTCAGTTGATAGATATGGCCCTGCATCATAGTGTGATGCAATGTGCTTTTAGATACTCTTATCTAACTGTGTAGGTGTTTTGATCGTCGTATAAGTGTCTTTGCTAAGAAAAAGAAGAGGGGAGCTGCTCTACACTTTATTGACACAGATATTACTCACATCTGTGATGAAGAGCGTATGGTCACCATTGCGGTAGGTATCACATACTTTGCACTCATAGATGAAGTCTGAAGTACTGAGCAGTATGTTACCGTATTTGTCTTTGCCTTCTATTTCCAAATCACTTTGAGAAAGTTTGTCATCTGTATTCCCGTCAAGTCGGCCAGTCATATCAACAGTTTCCATCCATGAAAATGGTAGAAAATTGAGAGTAAATGAACTGTGTTCTTCAAGCATACTATGTGTATGGTTCTCACCACGTACAGTGACAGCATAGCGGAAAGGTGATCTTGCGATGCGCATGTGCTATGTAGCTGCCATCAGGTTCTCTTTGCATGCAAGGATTGCCGTAACTCTTGGCTGAGCATGGTTAGTGTTTTCTACTGTAGTATAGGTATTGAACATACAACTCCCTTTTTTTGCTTTATTCTATCGGCAAAAGCAGGTAGTTGGTAGTTCTATCCTGTTCATTGATGTGAAACAAAGATCAGTTTATCGGTGTTAAAGCCTGCTTCCTTCGCTTTAGCGATCAAATGAGATTGAATCTCCGTATCAAGGTATGGAGTACGAGAAAGTATCCATAAGTAGGAGTGGTCAGGTCCGCTGATCATCGTATAGCTCTCATAGTCCGTATCCATTACGATATAAGCACCGTAAAATGGTCCAAAAAATGAAACCTTTAAAAATCCGGTGTCCGGATTTTCTACAAAGTATGCTTTGCCTTCAGCCTCTTTCCATCTTCTATTTTGAGTATCAAATCCCCGATTGATGACCTTGACACCTCCATCCTCACGCATGGTGTAGGTTGCCGTGATCTTCTCAAGTCCACGCTCAAATGAATGGTCAAGCCGTGCGATCTCATACCAGGTGCCAAGATAACGTTCTAGCTTAAACTCCCCGATCGGTTTCACATGTTCCGGTTTCTCCACGCATGCTGTAAAGATTAAAAGTAACGATAGCCATAGATATTTCATAGTTGCTCCTTCAACCCTGGGTTATACTATACATTATAGCACTTGCATATAGCGTTTCATAGTCTCTATTTGTTCTTTCATCTTTTTCTAATACTCCGTAACAATTATATGTCTTGACAACTATTGTTAAAACAAGTATAATTTTACACATAAGGAGTCAATCATGAAATTTGATATGGACCGGTCTTTAGGATTTGTATTAAACAGAACAGCTATTGCTTCAAAAAACAGCTTTAACCAAATGATAAAAAATTATGGGATATCGCCTGAACAATGGTCAGTAATATTTCGTGTGGTTGAACAAAATGGTATCAGTCAGAAGGAGTTAGCTTACTCTACCTATAAAGATCAGGGCAATCTCACTAGAATGATCGACAAGCTTATTCAAAAAGGTTATATCAATCGGGAAGCAGACACAGATGACAGGCGTGCCATCAAACTGTTCTCCACTGATAAATCGGTAGCACTAGTGGAAGAGGTTATCCCTATGTCAAGTGCCCATAATGCAAACATGACCAACGGTTTAAGCGAAGAAGAAACCACAACATTGCTTGAGCTTTTAAATAAAGTATATGAAAATATTCAAAAGGATGAAAATGGAAAATAAAACGATATTGATAACAGGTGCAAACGGCGGACTGGGACAAGCGTTCATTCATGGGTTATTGGAACAAAATCCTAAAAAGATTTATTGTGCAGCTAGGAATCTAAAAAGTGTAGAAGCATTTAAGGATCTTAGCTCTGTTATTGAAATCATTGAATTGGATATTACCGATAAAGATTCTATCAGTAATGCTGTTGCTAAAATAGATACACTCGATCTACTGATCAATAATGCAGGAGTCAATACAAACAGTAGACTTTATGACAATAATTTTTTGGATATAGAGGTCAATTTAAAAGGTACGGTTAATGTTACAGAAGTATTTTTTGATAAATTAAAGGAGTCACAAGGCAAGGTAGTCAATATTACTTCTATCTTGGCCTTAGTAAACTTTCCGTTGATGGCAAACTATGCAATATCAAAAAGTGCGCTGCATTCATTTACCCAGGCATTAAGAGCAGAGTTCACTCTTTTCGGTGGTGAGGTGTATGAAGTGTTGCCCGGGCCAATCGAAACTAGAATGACCGAAGGTTTCCCTATGCCGAAAGCAAAACCGGAAGATATTGTAAAGTGTGTTATTGAAGCGATAAAGAGTAAAGATTTTGAGATCTATCCTGATGGTTTTTCTCAAATGGTACAGCAACGGTTAGAGAGTGAGCCGCAGAAAATCATTGAAGAGTTTGCTAATGCTATTGCAGAATCATAGAGTTTAAAAGTGACTCTAAAGTAGAAGGAGACATTTCCTTCTACCCTACAAAATTTTGATAGTTTTAAATTTATTAATATTAAATTTAAAAAATATAGAATCTCTTAATTATACTAAGCTATAATCTTACGAAATAATTCATTAGACATTATTGTAATCTCAATATTATGCAGGAAATATTAAAGATGCTTAGAAAGACTTCATTGCAGAACTTATCAGAGCTGTCGAAGAAACTCAACCTACTATACTATGAGTATGACCAGCATCAAAATAAATTTATTGTAGATAGCCGATACAATAAAGAGACTACTTACAATGAATTGATAAAGCTAACTTATGAACTTTCAAAGCATAAGATCGGTTTTTTCACGGATGAAAGGTCTAACATTGTTATCGCATCAAAGTGTCATCTGCTTTCACCCCTAAAACAGAGACTAAAGAATATCTCTTATAACTTCAAAGGTTATCGCAAAAATATCTATGTCCTCAGTGATAAACAGGTGAACTTTGCCAAAAATCTACCGCTAATACAAACACAAGTGATAGAGCAAGATATAGATCTAACCCCATATGATGCTTTGATATTCACTTCCAAAAACGGTGTAAAATATAGTGATATTCTTCTTCCTTCTGAGTGGAAGAAAATTCCTTCTTATGCCATATCAAAACAGACCGCAAAGCAGATAAAAGACCTAAAAGGCAAAGTTGCTTTTGTTGGAAAAGAACAGCATGGCGATGAGTTTGCTTTTGAGCTTTTGGAGCATTTGGCAGGTAAAAAAGTAGCTTATCTCGGTGCACAAAAAATTGTTTCTAATATGATAGACATCTTGAAAGAACATAATATTGATTGTGATTATATACCAGTGTATCAAACAGTATGTCGTGAGTATGAAAATAAGATCAAACTTCCTTCTGATTCTATTATCATCTTTTCTTCACCTTCTACCATAGAATGTTTTTTTAAAAAGGTATCTTGGGATAACAGTTTTACAGCTATAAGTATAGGCAGAACGACGGCAAAGTATTTTCCTAACGACGTTAAACCTATTATAGCAGACAGCACTTCTTTGGAAAGTTGTGTGTGTAAAGCGCTGAGTTTATAATAGTATCCTCGTAGCTTTATTACTCAATAGTACTTTTCTTGCCGATAAGAAAAAGAACTGCTTTACGAAATATCTTGATGAGTTTGTATAAAGTATGCGTAATTAAAGGAGGTAAACTCCATAAGCGATGCAGTTTGGCAAAAAGAGATTTTCTGCTGATTAGATGATCCAGGTATGCGAGTGCTTCAGTACCTTGCAGACAGTTGCCCTCAACCTCAATGATCATTCCATCATTGATATTCAGATGCGGACATTTTGTATGGATCTCCTGTAGTGACTCTCTAGCATTGCTGAGATGAAGTTCGTAGGTGTCTTGTAGTGAAAGAAAGCTGGCATAGTGGTTACAAAAAGGACACTCTCTGTCATAGTAAAGTATCAGCTTTTTTTTCATTTTATGGGGTCTGCTTTGCTTTTTGATAGATAGAGCGGATCATATTTCTAAACACAGTGTAATGAACGGGGGTCAAAAGATACCAGTAGAGCCTTCCCCAAAGTCCACGGGGATAGAAATAGGCAGTTTGAATGAACTCATCATCCTGCAGCTTGAATTCAAGCCAAGCTTTGCCGGGTACTTTCATCTGTGCACGTAAAAGTAACCGTTCATTGGGGATGAGGTCTTCAACTCTCCAAAAATCAACACTTTCTCCAATTCTGAGACTATGTGTATCCCGTCGTCCTCGGTTAAGTCCGGCACCACCGATAAGTTTATCCATGCCGCCTCGTATTTTCCAAAGCCAGTCATACCCAAACCACCCCTCCTTACCGCCTATCGAGCAGAAAGTACGGAAAAGCTGTTCTTTTGATATGCCATCTAGCGGTATTCTTTGGCGGTCCATCAGTATCGCAGTGGAAGGGTCATGTGTGTGCTGTTCCTCCCATAGATCTACGCCTCCTCCAGCATCGCTCCAACGACTGTAAACTTGATTGTTCTCCATCTCATGGATCGCTTTATGGACTGATTCTTGAAATGATGAAGGATGAATATGTGGAAAATACTCTTTTGCATTTTCATTTTGGATCACTACCTCTGAAGACAAACCCTCTATCAGTGATTTTGCTACATTGTACGGTACGGGAGTAAAGAGATTTAGCCAGTAAGAGGAGAGCTTGATGGTGAGTATCGGAAGCGGTAAAATGATACGGTGCAATCCTAATGCTTTAGCACAAGAGAGCATCATCTCTTTGTATGTCATTGTCTCACTGCCGATATCTACCATAAGGTTTTGGGAAGATTTTAGATCTTTGGCACTGTCAAGATAGGTGATGACATCATCTACACCGATAGGTTGGGCTAGGGTATTGACCCACTTTGGAGTGACCATGACAGGCAGTTTTTCTGTAAGATGACGTATGATCTCAAAACTGGCACTACCAGAACCGATGATGACCCCTGCACGTATCCATATCGTCTGTATCAACTCAGGTCGGCTTGAGAGTATCTCACCGGTTTCGATCCTGCTGAGCAGATGTTCACTGGCATGCTCTTTGACCCCTAAGCCTCCAAGATAGATGATACGTTTGACACTGCATTTGATAGCTGCATTGAGGAAGTTCTGTGCACTTTGTTTGTCAAGTTCCCGGTAGTTTGGCGCTTGTAGGGAGTGTATCAGATAGTAAGCTACGTCGATCCCTTTTAGGGCTCTCTCCAGTGACTGGAGATCAAAGGTGTCACCCTGGAAGACTTCTGCTTCCTGATGTACTGATACATCAAGGCTTTTGGGGTTGCGTACCAGAAGACGTAAAGAGACCTCCTGACTTAGAAGTTTCTGTTTTAGACGTCGCCCGATATATCCATTTGCACCTGTTAAGAGTATCTTCATGGGTAATCCTTATCTCTATCTTCTATTATAGAGTATTTTTTTGAGGATTGATAGAAGATTTATGACATTTTATAGGCCTAAAACTAGTTAAATAACTTCCATTCATATCCATAGATATCATTTCTAAACTGTACGATTCCTTCTTCATCTACCCAGACTGTATGATACTCTACATATACGGGTATTTGCTCAGATAGTGCAACCTTTTCATTTTCATCTGTATCATACTCATAGCCTAATTTGTGCAAAAGCTCCATTGGTTTTTCCAATCGTATACAACCATGCGAAAATGCTCTGACTCTTTTATGAAACAACGGTTTTGTAGGAGTATCATGCATATAAACATTGTATCTGTTGGGGAATAAAAACTTTACTAAGCCCAAAGCGTTGTCTGGACCTTCCTTTTGATAGAGTTTTCCCTGACTATCAAAAGCAAAGCCGTTTCTTTTCAGATAACTCATCGATTTGTGCGCATACTCCTTTGCATAGATAGAGGGAGGAACATTCCATCTTGGATTTTTAACGATATATTTCATTGTTTGAATGAGCACCGGAGTCCGCATATTGGGTTTTCCAACTATTACTTTCATATCCAGCACAGGCTTATGATCGATATAATAATACATTTTAAACTCAGGGATATTGACCAAAATGTATTTTGATCCTTTTGGACTTGCGATCCTTTCTAGTTCCAAATTCTTTTTCACTTTTGTAATGATGCTATGGATAGACTGTTTTAGTTCCCTTTTTGTGTTCGGTCCGATCACTCCATCCACTTCCAGACCATGTCTTCTTTGGAATTCAAGTATCGCCCTTTCAAATCTTTCAGTGATTTCGGTATCTTCCCTTAGTCTTGAGTCCTGAAGGAGATTCAATACTCTCTTGATCCTGATGATATCCTCTTCTTTATTGCCTCTAAATCTAGGTGGCGTATACTGTTCTCGGATAGAATAGAGGTAGTCAATATAATTTTTAAGACCTTGATATCTTTTTGTACGCGGCATAAGAGTCATTACATAATGATATACATTGCCTTTGAGCTCCTGTTCTCTGAACTGTGTTTTACTGACTCTTCTATATCTGTTTCTGTCACCTCTAAGCCTGTAGTAGTTGATAGAACCGTTCAATAAACATTCGGTGATCTGATAGTTCGTTTGTCCATGGCATAAACTATACTTTGCCTGGTAGATTTTTAGAACCTGATCAGGAGCTGAAGCAAATAAAAGTGTATGTATCAACAAAAATATTATTTTTTTCATAACGCATCTTAACTAAAATTACTATAAAACTTATGGAGCTAAACGCTCGATCTTCCATCCCTCTGTCTCTTTGGTGTAGAGGATACGGTCATGCAGACGACTAGGTCTTCCCTGCCAGAATTCTATCTGATCGGGTATGACTCTATAGCCTCCCCAGAAATCTGGTAGAGGAACATTGCCTTTTGCAAATTTTTGTTTCATCTTCTCTATCTGCATCTGGAATGCTTTGCGTGAAGTAATTACACTGCTTTGATCACTGACCCATGCACCGATCTGACTGTCGCGTGAGCGTTTCATGAAGTATGAGAGTGATTCTTTTGTAGTGATCTTCTCGCATTTCCCGAGGATACGTACTTGCCGTTCAAGTTCCAACCATAAAAACTCGACGGCAACTTTGGGGTTTTGAGTGATCTCTTCAGCCTTAACACTGTTGTAGTTTGTAAAGAAGACAAAACCATTCTCATCAAAGATCTTCAGTAATACGGCCCTTATATTGGGCTGACCATTTTGACCGGCTGTTGCAAGCAACATGGTATTGGGGTCTTTGAGTTCTGCATTGACTGCCTCGCTGAACCACTGTTCAAACAGAAGATACGGGTCTGAAGGAACGGTATTCTCATCAAGCGTTCCCTTCATATAGTCTGTGCGCATATCCTGCAGATCAAGCATGGTTCACTCCTTATGGCAGTTTCTTTTTGAAGTACTCCAGTACATCGTTTAAAGCCTCTTTGTAGACTGCCATCGGTTTTGGATAGTTCTCTATACGTTATGATAGCATGAATGTTTCATCATAAATCTGTTTGGCACTCAAAAACAAAAATTTGGGTATCTATTATTTGATGAGAGTGTTAAGAATAATGTCCTGATATCATTTCTCATTTACTGCTTTTTAGATCTGATCTGAGCGCAAGTTCTTTAGGATAAGGGTGAAGGAATTTTTGTCCCAGCAGATAGTTGATATTATAATTTTTGGCAAGCATATCTATTGTACTTAGTGGTGTAATTAGAGGGATGATCTTATGCGTATAGTCACATATTTGTTCATGAAGGGTTTTTTTCTCCACTTCACTGATCTCTTTTTTCAAAAATCCTGCCATATGTTCAAGGACATTACGTGTCTTGCCTATGGAGCTTTTATGTGAGATCGTCTCTTTGAAAAGTGTTTCATACGTTGAGAGTACCACTTGAAAGGAATCATTGTTGTGATTCCCAACGATATTACCCAGCTTCATATAGTTATCATCATTTTTAGACTGCAGCATGAACTTATAGCTTTGATGATAGGCTACCAGGTCTTTCATTGTAGGAATAGATGCTTTGAAGGTTTCAAAATCATGGTAGGCAAAGAGCTGCATGATAAAGTTCTCTCTAAGCCATGGATCAAGCAGTCGTCCTTCTTCCTCCATAGGCAGGAGCGGAAACTTTTCTTTACACATTTGTGCAAATACACCATTACCTTTTGTCTCTGAATAACCATTGGTTCTATAAAGTACGGTACTTCCCAGACCACAACTTGGTGATTTTGATTTGAGGATGATGCCGCAAAGAGGATGTTCTGCAATTCTATTCAGTTCTTCTTTTGATGTTTTTGTAAGTAAAGGGGTTACATCTTCAGAGGTAACATTGTTTTGTACGATGATGCCTTCAGTAGCAGTGATCAGCCTGATAGAGTCTCTAGGAGTACCAAATGCAAGGTCTTCAGGACAAAATGAAATATACTCAGCATGTTTCCCAAGTTCATCAGTAATGAACGTATCACGTTTATGTCCCCCATTGTGACGTATATTCTCACCCAGCAGACATCCTGACACAGCGATAATCATCATAACTCCTTTAGAAATATTATATAGAAAATATGAAAGGATTAATAGAAATGATTTGTGAGTTGATTATATTTATATTTAAAGATAATGGTCAGCGTATGGGTAAATCTATTTATCTAAGTAAGAAGGTTGATGGAAAACTCTTGTAAGAGTCTTACCAGATTTTCCACCACGGAAGTTTTTGTAATCCAACTAAAGGTATCTTCTCAGGATCAATATGTAAGGTGTCACTGTATCCTTCCAGTTGATAGCCTAGATATTCATTGAGTGCAGCATTTCCTAGATCCAAAGGATTGAAGTTGTAAGGAGAGTCGTTTTCCTCTTTTGGATCATCAAAAAGAGGATGCCCTTCTGACCAATAAAGTTCTTCAAACGGTTGTTTGGGACCAATGTTCTCTAACACTTTCCCATCGGCACCGGATACACTTAAAGACCTTATGAGAGTTCCATTTTTCCATATCGCATAAGCAAACCAGTCTACGACACTGTGCATTGCAAAGAGGTATAATGTGTTTCCAAGACCGGTATCGATAAAAGATTGAGGCAGTTTTGAAGGATAGTCTATAGCAACGTTATCTGAAGAAACTACTGACATTCCCGGAAAAGATCCGATATAGACTTTATCTCTTGGCGGGTTTGTCATTAGTAAATTTCCATCTTCAATAGGAGTGAATCTCTTAGACGGAAAAAGTTTTTTTGCAAGTTCTATCGAGAATTCCCGGTTAAGTAGAGGTTTTGATTTTAAAATCTCTTTTGCATTTGCATTAGAATATACCAGCATCCATGTTTTTACACCCATTTCTTCCCCTAAATGTTTGTTCTTTGTAGTATATCTTAAGACCCTTTTAAGAAAGGTATAAAATACGTAAAAAATAATCATTTTAACGTCAAAAATAGGAAACCAGCCTGCAATCGCACAGCCTCATGTGTGAATCTTATGCCGATCATACCAGTAAAAGTAGAACTAAAAATAAAAACTTTTAGAGTTAAATCTCTTAGTAGATAAAATCCTTGTTAAAAGATTTGATATAAATATACTGTATAAGATTTACAATAAATAAAATGATTTGTAAGAGCAGAAGTATAAAGAGTATAGTCATAATTATGGCTATTAGCTGTGAAGATACATTAGATAGATTTTTAAAAATATTTGGATTGAAATAAAATAATATAACGACTGTAGTCCAAAGTATAAAAATATTTGTTGTATGCAGTAAAACCAGTTCAGCAATATATTGACTATGCAGTATCCCTTTCCTTGGAACAGGAGTAGTATTTTTTAATAATATTTGTAAGATTTTACTTTCTGGATGCCGTTGCTTGAAATACCATAAAATAACGATAATAGCATCAAATATTGCAAAGTTGAAATGTCCATAATAGATGCCCAATAGAGATAATAATACAAGGATTACAAAAAGAATTTTTTGAGAATAGGACATAAGTTTTCCGAGATTTTAATCGTAAATGGTATTATAACATGTATATAAAAGAGGGGGAATGATGAAAAAAATTATATTCATAGGGATACTTAGCCTTACTACATTTTTGTCGGCAGAAGTTTTGTCAGATAAAGCATTTACAAAATATTTTATTAAGACCTTGAAGTACTTAGATTCAAATGTATCGATTCAGGAGAAAGGATGGTTCCATCTTGAATTAAGTTATGCCAAAGATGAAGGAAAAGTGACCGCATATTTGGATAATGCCTATAAAGCTTATCAGGAAGATAAGGGAAATCTTGAAGAAATTGTAAAGAGATATGCGAAGAATGCATTAGACGGACTTCATTCATATGATTATGATAGAGAGGTAAATATAGATAATATCGTACCCATCATCAAGGATACAACATATCTTGATCAATTAAAAGAGATAAGAGAAGGGAACTTGACTGATGCTTATGAAGTTTATAATAAAGATCTAGTTATCTTCTATGCAGAAGATACACCTGAGAGACTCTCCTTTCTACAAGCAACAGATATATCCAGTCTATCTATTTCCCATAAAGATCTCAGGGCATTGGCAGTAAAAAATCTTAATAGGATACTTGCTCAGAAAATAGAGATAGAGCCTTATGAGGAGAGTTTTATCTTACATGCCGACGGTAACTTTGAAACGAGTCTGATCTTAGCGGATGAGTTATGGAAAAGTAGACAAATTGAGGTGAACGGTGATTATATTGTCATTGTTCCCGCAAGAGGCTTGATCTTGGTAACCGGAAGTAAAAATAAAAAGGGCATAGATGTCTTAAGAGCTGTTGCAAAGGGTGCTGAAACAGAAGCATCATACCCTGTGAGTTCCCAATTATTTAGATTTAATGGCGAGAAATTTGTGAGATTTGAATAGGTGTAAAGAGAAGAAAAAACGTGTGGCAGTCTATAGAGTCTTACATCCTATAGACTGCACATTGGTAGGTAAAGTTTAATTTTTATTTAGTTTAAAAGTGTATGCTCAATAAGAATTTTTAAACCAATACCGATCAATACAATACCACCTAAAAGTTCTGCTTTGCTTTCTAAAAAAGCTCCCCCATGTGCACCCAGCAATACTCCGACATAACTGAAGACAAATGTCGTGAGGGTAATGACCACGATTGATATTGCGATGGAAGTTTCCATGAGTGTTAAGGTAAAGCCTGCTGCCATAGCATCAATGCTTGTAGCAATAGCAAGTAAAAGTAAAACTTTGTTTGTAATTACCGAGATTTCTTCTTCGACTGGTTCTCCAAAACTTTCGTAGACCATTTTTGATCCAATAAGCGCGAGTAAGACAAAGGCAACCCAATGATCTATGGATTCGATAATACTAGTAAGACCGATTCCTGCGAGATAGCCGATAAGCGGCATGAATCCCTGAAAAAAGCCAAAAAAGAGTCCGACTTTCATTGCCAGCTTTTTGTTATCAACAGTAAGCTGTTTCGCACCCAGTCCAAGGGATACCGCAAATGCATCCATACTTAATGCAACTGCTAAAATAAGAAGTTCAATCACACAATAGCCTTTTTTATGGAATTTTACATAAGATTTGCTTTTATAAAGAGCTGATTCTAAAGATTAATATATTTAGTTTACTTCATTCACTTTCCGTCCGGCATAATAGTTGATTTTCCAGTCCTCATCCTCTTTGGCAAAGTATAATACTTTATCTTTCCCGTCTTCTTTGAAATGAGCAGTTTGCCGTTTGGATCCATTAGACTCGATAGAAATGATCTCTATTTGAGGAATTTTTTGACGGGATGCCAGCTCTTTGGAGAGCTTTATCTCTACCTGTTTAAGAATTTCCGGTGTTTCGATCTCTTTGAGCTGAGATTTAAAGACCGGATCTTTCAGTGCCAACTTCAGTCCAAAGCTTTCAAGTGTCATAGCGTATGACTCCCAAGTCATGATTTTTTTTACTTGAGTAAGGTCACCGGTATATAATGAGTGATAGTAAGCTATGACTATATCTTTTGGCTCTTTTATATCTTTAGTCGGCATGAGAAGCGGTCTTTTGATACTTAAGCTCTAGCTATAGCGGTTTGGAAGGCATCAAGGTGATTATAACTTCCTTCTTTAAGGCTTTCAAATACAGTGATAACATCACTTGGCATATCTTGTGCAGCATCTTCCAGGTCATCAATATCTGTCAGTTCGATCAGTTCGCCTATCTTCAATGCATCAAGTATTGACTCTTCACCTGTACTGACACATGTATCATACAGCTCCTGCAGTACAGGCAATACAAATTCACCAACTTGACTCTCATCGACATTTGATATATCTACTCCGTATTTTTCACAGAGTTCTCTTGCTGAATCCATATGTCTTTGCTCTGAAATCTGAATAGAAGCAAAAGTGTTTTCATCCGTATAGATATTTCCAAGTGTGATATAGACATCTCTTGCTACTTTTTCTTCCTGATAGATAAAAAAGAGTTTATCTTTTTGAACTTCAGTCAATGATTGATTTTGTGTACTTTTTGCATTAGCTGAAGTCGAGAGCAGTGCAGCACCACCGATACTTGTCAGCATCACTTTCGAGAGAAAATTTCTTCTACCTTTTACTTCCATTTTATTCCTTTTATTTTTTAATATGACTGATAAGTATAGGTTCTTTGTGTTAAGCAAGTGTTAATTTTATGAATGTAAATGTGCAAAAAAGACTTGAAAGACTATAGAAGGAAAATCTATAGAAACTTTAGTAAAATATTTATAGGCAATAGTTCGTTCGATGAAAAGAAAAGGAAACACTATGTTAGATCTAAAGATTAGAATTTTCAAGGGTGGTTTACCTGAGCCGGCAACTACGATTACCGTACCGGGAAGTGTATTAAAAATCGCATCTAAACTTATTCCTCAAAAGGCAATGGGTACATTGAATGAAAAGGGAATTGATCTAAATGAGATTATCAATATTGCTGAAAACACTGATGTTCACGGTACTCTGATCGAAATTGAGGAGCATGAGAAAGATGAAAGAATTGTGATTGCCTTGGAATAAGCTTGCATACTTTTAAAGTTGATAGCTTAGAGGCAATTTGTATCTACTGTAAAAGCAATACTCTAAAGGAGGGGAAAACAACATGAAGAAAATCATAATCGTATTATCAACACTTGTATTTTTAAGTTCTGCATGGGCAGCGAAACCTGTAGAGGAACCACAAACTGTGGGACCTGAAATAATGCTGGGAACAGCTACACATTATGTGGACACCATTTTTACAAATGCTTCTGCATTACTAAAACTGGTGGCTTCTACTCCTGAGGCTGAAAGAGGAGACTGGAAAGGGATAAAGCCGTATTTAGGGCAGATTTCGGAGAAATTGCCCGGGGTTTATAGTTATATCCTACCAAATGGAGATTATTATACCCTGGACCGGGATTTCACCAACCTGAACTTAAGTAACCGCGGATATTTTAAATCTTTATTTACGGGCAATGCGGTAAATAGTTTTCCGATCTTTAGCCGATCTACCGGGAAAAAATCTATTTTTATTGCTGAACCTATCATTGTCAATGGAAAAGTGACCGGTGCACTAGGGATCTCTATCTTCCTGGATGAGTTGAATGCAAAATTGAATAAGGACTTTGACTTACCGTTAGACTACACGTGGTATGTCCTGAATGCAAAAGGAAATACAATACTTGATAAAGAGAGTGATTTTATCTTTATGAATCCGCTTACACAAGGCAGTGATTCTTTACGAAAGGCTGTAACAGAAGCATTGAAAAATGACAGCGGTAAAATGCAATATCAACTTGATCGGGAGAAACTGGCATATTATCAGAAATTGTCGCACCTGGATTGGTGGATGTTTTTTGCCAAGCAAGAGGGAGAGAAAACACAAACTTCTCCCAAGCTGAAGCTGACGCTGGAACGTTTCGTACCTGAGTTACAAAACCAGCTCAACCTAATTGATGCATCCATTGCCAAACAGATTGAACAAAGTAATGTGAAGGTAGAAAAAGAGAGTGAAATCAGGAAGCTCCTAAGTGCAGTGCTAGATGCAAATCCAAATGTAGTTGATGCTGCCTATGCTGATAAAAAAGGGATCTTACGTTACATCGAACCACGTGACTATAAGAATTTTGAAGGATCGGATATAAGTTCTCAGGAACACATCATTGCTATGAGAAAGAATCCTCAACCATTATTTAGTAGTGGGTTTATGTCAGTTGAGGATTTCCTATCTATGGTAGTTGCACGACCTCTATATGATAATAAGAAACAATTCATCGGTTCTATTACTGTATTGATCCGTCCTGAGTTATTTATCACTCCTATGATCAATAAAAGTACTGTCCCTGAGGATTATGAACTATGGATCATGCAGACTGACGGGATGATCATTTACGATCAGGACAAAGAAGAAATCGGCAAAATGATTTTTAGTGATCCTATGTATGAAGGCTATGAAACTTTACTAAAACTGGGAAAAAATATTGTCGCTGCACCTGAAGGTGAAGGAAGCTATATTTTCCTTTCACCGGGACTTAAAGAGAAAGCCATCAAAAATGTTATTTGGAAAACAGTTAAGCTTCACGACCGTGAGTGGAGAGTAATATTGGCATACCGGCCTTATGAATAAAAAGAGTACAAAACTCTACAATCAGAGTATGGAAAGTCAAATGTGATGCAGGTATAAACCTTTGTCAGAGAGATTGGCGTAAGCTAAAATGTAGTTATATATAATCAAATGCACCAAGGAGAACCTATGAGCAAACTTTTCACCCCTTATACACTAAAATCCATTACGATGAGAAACCGTATTGCTGTTCCCCCGATGTGCCAATACATGGCCGAAGATGGTGTACCTAACGATTGGCATCTGGTTCATTATGCCCAGATGGCCAGAGGAGGGGTAGGACTGATCGTAGTTGAAGCTACAGGTGTTTCACCTGAGGGACGCATTTCTCCGAATTGTCTTGGAATATGGAATGATAAGCAGGCAGCAGAACATGCAAAAATCGCTGCAGCAATTAAAAAAGCGGGCTGTGTTCCTGGCATCCAGATCGCTCATGCCGGACGCAAAGCGAATGCCAACCGTCCTTGGGAAGGCGATAATCATCTCGAAGTATCTGACCCACGATACTGGGAGATTATCGGCCCTTCTCCTATCGCTTTTGGTGGTGGCATTCTGCCACGTGTTCCCCGTGAGATGACAAAAGAAGATATTGAGCGGGTGAAGGCCGATTTTGTCGCTGCAGCGAAACGGGCACTGGATGCCGGTTATGAGTGGCTGGAATTGCATTTTGCACACGGTTATCTGGCACAGAGTTTCTTTTCTGTACATGCCAACCATCGTACGGATGAGTATGGCGGTGATGCAGATGGTCGTGGCCGCTTTTTACTTGAAACAATGGAAGCTGTTAGAGCAGTATGGCCTGATCATTTACCGTTTAGCATGCGTTTTGGTGTGATTGAATTTGATGACCGTGACGAAGTGACCTTGCAGGAATCAATCGAACTTATCAAAAAATTCAAAGAGGGTGGTTTGGACTTTATCAGTGTAAGTTTGGGATTCAATATTCCTGATGCAAAAATTCCATGGGGACCGGCTTTTATGGCGCCGATTGCTGACCATATCAAAAAAGAGACCGGGTTGCCTGTGACCTCTGCCTGGGGATTTGGGCGTGCTGATCTCGCAAGTGCAGCCGTTGAAAGCGGACAGCTGGATATTGTTTCGGTAGGTCGTGCCCATTTGGCCAACCCTCACTGGACGTATGCTACTGCCATGGAACTTGGGATTGATAAACCTTCCTGGGTACTGCCAGCACCATACGCCCACTGGCTCGAACAATACAAACTCTAACGAACAAATAAGAAAAGTTCACAGGCGCTGTGGTGCCTTTGAATCTATTACTCTCTTACTCATACGCTCTTTTTTCTATGCGCAGGATGCTAACCCTTCATCGATCTGTATACCAGCCAACTTCTTGGCATTTTCTTCTTCTTTTGCATTCCACCAGTATTCGATGATCTGCTGTTCTATACTTCCAAGAAGGTTGACAGGCAGGTTGGCAAACACCTCATAGGAGCTGATCTCATCATTTTTGACCTGTTTGTTTTTTGCCATTTCATCTATCATCTCCCTGATCGATTTTTCTATATCGGTCGGTTCCGGCATTGGCATGTCATCGGTTGGCTGTGTTATGACACGAGCATAATCGATCCAGGTTTTGATCTCATCTTCAAGGTAAGGATATCCATATACCTGGTAGCATAAGATACGGTTTGGTCCATAGAGGATAGTGTCATCTTCTTCCAGGATATCAGATACTGTAGGGACTCCATCCAGCAGATAAACTTCTATGCGTTGGTCCTCTTTTAACGTAGATGCTCTCTCAAAAGCATCTCTTGCCAGTTTAAGCAGTTCTTCTTTGAGTTGTTCTTTGTTCATAGTATTTCCTTTATGTTAATGTATTAGTTCATATATGGGATATCCAGTACGGCATCCCGGTCTTCCGCTTCATAATCATAAGTTTTTTGACGTTTTATCTTTTTTATAGGTGACATTAATGTAATGACCTGCAGAGGATGTAACCCCTGCTGTTGTGTATATGTACTTACAGCATCACAATAGTGATTCACAATAATAGGGTGCCACTCAAAATGTCTTTCCAATATATAATGACCGAACTCTTTGATCTCTTCAAGTGACCATTCACTTATAGAGGGAAGTTTTCGCACAACATTGCGCACAAACTGTTTGGAAAAAAAGGGTTCACCCATAAACAGTAGTTCTGATGCGGCATCGATATCGGCACTTTGCTCACTATAACTGTACGCATAACGGAAATGTTCACAGACCCATTCTCTATATCTGGGATAGTGCTCAAGTACTAAGATCAGATCACTGAGGTCTTGATCAATCAGGACTTGAAAGAGCGTGATCGTATTTTTGCTGATACGCCGCCAGTGAGGTTCATCACTTTGAAATACATCCTTTTCAAGTATAGTACGGTATTGCTCTATCTTCCCCATACCATTTGTGAGCCGACCTTTCTTTTGATACGCTTTCATAAGATACTTTACGAGAGCTTTTGTTTTCTGTTATGAAAGTCCCATAAACGCTTATAGTTGCTATCCAGTTCTGATAACATACTGTCAATAACTATGAGATTATCCAGTTTTGCGAATCTTTCGTTAGGAAACCTGTTGTACCACTCTGTCATTTCATCTTTTAGTGTTTCTCTCTTTGAAATGGTTTTTATGATGAGCTGTTTTAGCTGTAGCATCTCTTCTGTAATAATCTCAGTCATGGCTGCACCCACATTGACAATCACCTGAAGTTGTACCAGGATCAAGATAATCTGAAGCATTTGAAGGAACTACCTGTATAAAAAGGTTTTCTTTGAGCCCTTTTACTATTTCACCTAATGGCATACGTTCTTTACCTACATGGTAGATATCTATGCCGTCTTTGATCATCCTTTGAAAAGGTCCGTCTCCCAAAAAAGAGTAGACTACTTGTTTTACATTCCATGACTTTAAAGCCTCAGCAGTTTTGATACCGTTTCCGCATCCCGGATTTTTTCTAAAGTCAAACGTGTTGTCGTTTTCATTATAAATAGCAAATACTGATGCATTTCCAAACAGAAGCGATGATCTTGCACTTAGAAATTCTATATCTACAGGTATAGCTAACATATTTTCTCCTTTTTAACGTCAATTTGTTATCAAAATGCAAAAACTGTTCCAAAAAAAATTCTGTACTGGAATGAAACTTGTATATTCTTGTGAAAGTCAAAGACTCATAAAGGAGAAAATATGACCACATTGTTTGATAAAGGTGTAAGTGCCTATGAAAACAAGGCTTACCCACTTGCATATAAACATTTTGAAGAAGCAGCATCTGAAGAAAATAGAGATGCCATGGTAAATCTTGCCATTATGCATATGAGGGGGTTCGGTTGTCAAAGAGACCTGCAAGAGGCTAAAAACTGGTTTGAAAAAGCGGCATCACTTGGGCATACACATGCGATGATGAGCCTTGCCCATTTTTATGAAAAGGGTATGGATGGTGCGGCAGACAGTGATAAAGCACTGGAGTATTATGTTCAAGCAGCCAACAATGGAATGGTTGATGCCCAACTCAAAGCAGGTATGCTCTATAGAGAGAAAGGAAATATTGCCAAATCAATGCAATACCTCATTACCGCTGCACACAATAACAATGCTCAAGCTCAGGAGATCATTACCTATGTAAGCAATGTAGGAACAGAGAAGAGTTATAACAAAATGTTTAGATCCCTGGATGAGGCTAAACAAAAAGAACTGGTTGAAAATATGATTGAAACCAAGATACGTCCTACTCTTGAAGCTGACAGTGGAGGGATTCAACTGGTTAACTTTGTTGCCGGGGAGATACCTCAGGTATGGCTTCATTATCTAGGGGCATGTTCCGGATGTCATCTTGGTTCTACATCAACGGCGGATATGCTTCTTGATCAATTTGAAGCATTGATCGACAAAAATGTCGTACTTTATCTTATGTAACATATTCGTTCAAGTGGAATAGAAGTTGCATAGTGTTTTTTACACAATTAAAAGGAGTTAATAATGGCAGTAATGATCACAGAGGAATGTATCAGTTGTGATGCGTGTGCATCTGAGTGTCCGGTGGCGGCAATTTTGGGTGATGACAATGAGAAGAATCCATATGAGGGTGAGTACTTCTATGTAAAACCTGAGACATGTGTTGAGTGTGTGGGACATGCAGATACACCAAGATGTGCGGACGTATGTCCTACAGAAGGAGCAATTGTATGGGATATGCCGTATACGACCGACTTTGAAGAGTACTATGCTGCAGGTAATGAAGAAGGAAAATATATGATCAGAGAGCATAAGAAAAAAGGCTTGATGCTACCTTCTGTGAAAGCACAATCTTTTATGGAAGAGATCGGTATGGACGTACGTGAATCCCACGCAGATGTGGCAGCATCGTTCTAGGAGTATATGATGATTGTTGCTTTCGCATCGTCAACCGGGGAAAAGATCGATCAGCATTTCGGATGGTCCAAAGAGTTCTACCTCTACCGTATCAATAAAGAGAGTGCAGAATTTCTAAAGACAATCAATGCCGAAACAGATCTTGAAGACGAGCATGAAAAGCTCAACTACAAGATCGATGCGATCGGTGAAGCGGATATCATGTACTGCACACAGATCGGGCCGAAAGCATCGCAGATGGTGCAATCAGCCGGTATCCACCCGGTTCGCGTAGCCGAAGGTGAAGACCTTAAAGGTTCAATCGACAATATTCTTGAAATGCTCAATACACAGCCGCCGATGTGGTTGCTCAGAGCATTTCATAAAGCTCAGCAGAAGAGTGCATGAGATGGCAGTACTGATCACTGAGAGCTGTATCAACTGTGATGCATGTATAGAAGAGTGTCCGGCTACTGCTATCGTAAGTGCGGATGAGTCACCATTGAGTGGTGGAGAGTATACCTATGTCAAACCGGAAAAATGTATCGAATGCGTAGATTCTGCTGTGCCAAAGTGTGCCGATGTCTGTCCGACTGAAGGATGTATCGTTTGGGATATGCCTTACACCGAAGCGTATAATGATCACTTCATCGATAGTGATGATTATGTGATTCGTGTTCACAAGAAAAAGGGAATTCTGTCTCCAGAAGTAACGCCAAGGCCTTTTAGAGAGAACATCTCTATAGCTGATAGAACCAACCGAGTGAGTGTCGGAGAGACACTTCAACTTTATATTCCGTAAGAAGTTAAGAGCACAAGGTGCGAGGGCTCGCTGCCGAAGCGAACTCAGCGTTAGCATAGCTTAAAAAGCTTTGCTTTGAAAGCGTATATTTATTAAACATAAAGGAGAAATAATGTCAGTAATTATAGATGATACTTGTATCACATGTGATGCATGTTTACAAAACTGTCCTGTCAATGCAATCGTAGATGATATGAACAACCCAACAGGTGAGAGCCGCTACTATATTAGACCTGAAAAGTGTATCGAGTGTGTTGGAGTCTATGATGATCCTCAATGTGCGGCGATCTGTCCAAGTATCGGGTGTATCACCTGGGATATGCCATATACGAAAGAATATGAAGAACATTACATGAATAATGATCTCTATGCGATTGGCACAAGCAAGACCGGAAAAGTGCTTTCTCCTTCACACAGAGAGAAAAAATATAGAGAAGATATCCCTCTGGAACAGCGTGGTGTCGGTAAAGAGGTTCAAGAAGAGCCTGAGGAACTGGAAGTCGGTTAAATGATCTATCAAATTGATAAGCTTTTTGATCTTGCAAAAGTACTTGATCCTTTTGAGCGTACCTGTGCTATCACAGTAGCGCTCAAGATCGTCGATGAAAGCTGTAAAATGGATGAGTATGAAAAGAGCATTTTTATGATGCTCTATGAGAATCTTGAAAATCCTCTCAGTGATTTTTTTGATGAAGAGATCCATGACCTTATCGAAAATATTCAGCTCTTTCCTTCTGATGAACTATTTTCAAGGATTAGTGAGGAGAAGCAAAAAGCTATGGATTATATCACCCGTCCAAAAATGAAAGCGTTTAAGGCAAGTGTGAGAGCGAGAATTTTATAAAGTGCATACACCCTTATAAGTTTCTGCAGTCAGTTTTTTCGCTCTCAACTGAAAATAGAGTACAAAAAAATGAATATCACTAATTTCAATCTGTTAAATCATATACTCATACATATATCTTCAATAGATCTTCGGGACTGTACATAGACCAGTGTCTACTTTTCAAGGGCTTTAACGGTTTAGATTCTTTTGTACCTTTTAAAGGTTTACGTGTCTTCAATGCTCTAACCGGCTTGAGTGACTTTTTAGGTTTAAGAGGTCCGCATCCAAATCTGGTAGTATCAGTAAATAAAAGAACATCTCCGTTATGATCCCAGAAATAACCGTCTTCGAAAAATCCCAAATGTGCACCGGAAAATGCATAGATATCATCAATGTCTATATAGGCAACAGGAGTGCCTTCAAAGGTATAGATATTTATAGTATCTTCTGTATAAGCGTATGGAATTCCTTCACTGTTATAAAAAATAGTTTTCATCTCTTATTCCTTTTATTTTCATTGTTTCATTATCTATTGTGACTTAAAAGAGAAAAGAATGCGAAGAAATTCTGATTATTTTATCATCATTTATAGAATGTAGAGATCAACTATTGCACTGTGTATTTTGTGATAACGGTGTATAATTTACAAAGAAGGAGACTATGCCATGATCCCAGAAATAAGTAAAAGTACAACTGTATGATGCTTGAATCATTGATCGAAGGATTTTTGCTGGGAGTAGGTGCAGCGGTACCGCTTGGACCTATCAATATACTTTTGATGAACCGTGCTCTTAGGAATTATCCACAAGCAGTAATTACAGGTCTTGGTGCTATGAGTGCTGATGCATTGTATCTAAGCTTGATACTCTTTGGTATGATACAAATGCTGCAAGGGGGCATCCTCTCTTATCTGCTATCACTTGGTAGTATCGCTTTTCTTTTCTTTTTGGCATACCGTATTTATCAGGACAGAAACCGTCATCTGTCATCTGAATTTAAAGAGGATAGACAAGCAAAAAGGTCTGTCTTTCTGCAGGGACTTTTTCTGACATTGGTCAATCCTTATACGCTGGCGTTTTGGTTGAGTATCGGAAGTTATACGACAAGCAAAGAACTTGATCCTATGATGACACTTATAGGCATGTTTAGTGCGATAGTACTATGGGTCACATTGATACCGTATTTTGTTCATAGGTCAAAACACAGAATTTCTATGCGTGTCAGATACATACTCAATGTTTTTTCATCGATGCTGTTGCTAGGATTTGGTATCTCTTTGATCGTTGAGATGATAGACTGGAGACTGTTATAGAATAGAAAAAAGAAAGTTTGGAGCAGGGGGATGCTCCCGGTGTTATACTGCACCGAAAAGGATTTTTCCCTCACTGCTTTGAAGCGCTTTGATATCCTCATAGCTTTTGTCGCTGATTCTAAGTGTGGTACTTTTGATCTCACTATAGACTTCATCAATCTTCTCTGCAGGACTTAGCTTTTTCAAATCACCCTTAGAAAGGTCTGCATGGTCAAGCAGTTCATTCCATACTGAACTCTCATCCAAAGCAAATGCGTAGAATGTAAATCCTTCGTATTCAAACTTCCCGTTTGCATCAAGGTCTGTAACAAATAGGAGATAAAGCCCATCCGGAGAGAGTACCTCTTTGTATCTTTCAACAAACGGTTCGAAGAAATCAAGTGTCTCAAGTTCACAAGCGATAAAGTCGATCTTGTCAGAGTTCGATGTGAGGATCACTTGTGTTGCCGTTGCTTTTGGCGGAAGCTGTTTATCTGCAGATAGTACTTTTCCTGGTGTGATCACGAGTGATCCTCTATATGCATATGCACATTTATCTGTGTTTTCGTTGAACGATGCCTGCCATTGCAGGTTATTGTCGTAGATGAAATTTTGTACGTTTGACATGGTGTTTACTCCTAATAATGTTGTGCTAATAGAGATGCAAAAACGATTCCATCTATTCACCCAAAAAGCTACCATATGGTTCATCATTGTTCAATGTTGCAGGATCGATCTGGATAGAGTCGATGATGAGGGTATCTCTTTGTGATGGAGGCAGGCGGAGCATGAGACGTTCTTTGGCCTGTGTTTCCTCTTTGGCCTCGATTCTATAGGTACGTTTTTGTTTTCCATCAATACGGATATCTATAATAAAGATCACGACTTCTCCTTTCAGTTAGAAAATATCGGAATGGGTTCTATCTTGTTAGATATTTTGGAAGATACAGCCTTCCGTAACAGTCACCGGGGCGTATACTTCTATAGGTTCTATGGACATTCATACCTGTCTGCAGCGAATACTTCCCAAAATTCGTAGTGATATTGCAGTCGTCTATCTTGATGATCTCAATAGTACGGATGAAGCATTTATCGTTATTGTTCTGTTGAGCGTATTGCTTTCGATGGTGATGTACCCAAAGCAGTTTGGTTCCGGGTCTCAAAGTCTTTACAATAGATTCATTCCACTCACGAACTACACCAAATTCGGCGAGTTCGGTATCAGTAATATTGCGGTATTTTCTCATTATCCTACTTCATTTGTATATGCATAAGTAGAAGAGATGGAGCGTAGACGCTCTGCAGCCTTGATAAATGCATCAATAACATAGTCTATCTCATCTTCAGTAGTAAATCTGGAAAGAGAAAGTCTCATAGCCGTATGTGCAAGCTCAGGATCTTCACCGATAGCAGTCATTACCGGATTGGCTTCAAGTGATTCAGATGCACAAGCACTTCCTGTAGAAGCAGCGATCCCTTTTTTGTTCAGATCCCAGAGCATTGCTTCACCCTCTATCCCCTTAAGAGAAATGAGTAGGGTATTTGGCGTACGCTGCTCTCTTGGTCCAACGATGATCGTATCCGGGATCGTTGAGAGTGCATCTTCCAGTTTATCGCGCAGTCTTCTTACTTCAGTGTTCATCTTTTCAATATGTCCTGCAGCCTGTTTCATAGCCAGCCCCATACCTACGATAGATGCGACATTGAGTGTACCGGCACGTTTTCCTCCCATCTGCTCACCGCCATGCAGAAGATTCGGAAGGTTCTTGCCTTTTTTGACGTAAAGTCCGCCGATACCTTTGGGACCATGGAACTTATGTGCAGAGAATGTAAGGTAGTCAACATCGACTTTAGTAAGATCTACAGGGACTTTACCTATGGCTTGTACCGCATCTGTATGGAAAAGTATCCCTTTCTCTTTGGCAAATTCACTTACTTCTTCAACAGGGAAGATCATACCTGTTTCGTTGTTTGCCCACATCATGGTGATCAGTACGGTTTTGTCCGTGACCGCATTTTTGATATCTTCAGCTTTGATCCCTCCGTTTTCATCGACATCCACATAAGTCACATCCACAAGACCGTTGTCACTTAGAAAATGCAGAGTTTCAAGTATACACGGGTGTTCAACTGAAGTTGTAACGATGTGGTTTTTCTCAGGATTTTTCAGAATGTGTTTGAAGTAAACCCCTTTAATGACAGTATTGTTACTCTCTGTCGCACAAGAAGTGACAAGAATGTCATCCTCATCAGGTACGTTCAGTGCATCATACATATATCCCAAAGCTTCATTCAGGTGTGGGCGCACTTCCATACCGTATTGGTGTAGAGAGTTTGGATTTCCGTAGAACTCGCCCAAAAACGGCTGCATCTTCACAGTAACCATTGGGTCGATTTTTGTAGTAGCATTATTATCAAGGTAGACTCTCATTTTTGTATCCTTTTGTATTTAGACTATATTTGTCTGATTGCAAGTTTTGTTCGAGAAGCGGTTAATTCTGCAAAAAATTTAAAAATTTTTGAAAAATTATCCTTATCGAGCAATAATGGTTGAAATAGTTTGAGTTAAAAGTGTTGCGAAAGAAGGATTTGCAATATCCTTTTTTTCAGTTGAATAAATATTATGGAATAGAAATCTGTGAATCAAGAAGATCACGCCTCGGCGTTCTCTTCTTTGCTTTTATAGGTAAAGATTGGTTCCTGATTAGGATCTTTGATCACTGCTTCTGTAATGATACATTTTTCTAGACCCTCTTTTGAAGGACAGCTGTATTGAAGCGGCAGCATCGCTTCTTCGATGATCCCTCTTAGACCACGTGCACCGACACCTTTATCTATCGCTTTTTGTGCGATAGCTTCAAGCGCTGCTTCTTCAAACTCGAGTTGGATACCATCCATCTCAAAGAGAGCTTGGAACTGTTTGATGAGGGCATTATCCGGTTCTCTAAGGATCTGAACCATCTGATCTTTTGTAAGTTCTTTGAGTTGTGCGATGATCGGTATACGTCCGATGAACTCAGGGATCATCCCGTAATGTACCAGCGCTTTTTGATCGACTTTAAACTCTTTCATTTCTGTTTTTTGTACTGAACCAAACCCGACCTTATTGGTCTTTTTGGTATGCATATCCGGAACAAGTCCTACAAACGCCCCACCACATACAAAGAGTACATGTGTCGTATCAAAGAGTACGGTCTCAGTGGTAGAGTTCTTACGGCTTCCTTTGACCGGTACGTAGACCTCTGCACCTTCCAGAATCTTAAGAAGTCCCTGTTGTACCCCTTCACCTGATACATCTCTTCCCATGGTAGAACTTTCGCTCTTTCTGGCAACCTTGTCGATCTCATCTATATAGATGATACCTCTTTGTGCCAGTTCTACATCGTAGTTTGCTGCTGCAAGCAGACGTGAAAGGATACTCTCAACATCCTCTCCGACATAGCCTGCCTCAGTTAGAGCTGTAGCATCTGCAACGGCAAAAGGAACATTCATGATCTTTGCAAGAGATTTTGCAAGCAGTGTCTTACCGCTTCCTGTCGGTCCAAGAAGCAAAATGTTACTTTTTTCCAGTTCTACGTTGTTGTAGATCGGATTCTCGATACGCTTGTAGTGGTTATAGAGAGCCACTGCAAGGACTTTTTTTGCATCTTCTTGACCGATAATATACTTATCCAGGAAAGATACGATCTTTTCAGGTTTTGGAAGCTGTGCATGCATCGACTGTTGTTGTTCATAGCGTACCTCTTTTTGCAGGATCGTTGAACAGGTTGAGACACATTCATTACAGATATTGGTATTTTCCGATGAGAACATTTTTTTTACTTCACTCTGTTTTCTCCCGCAGAATGAACAGGTTTTTTCTTTACTCATGCCTTATCCTTTGAGCTCATTTGTGAGAGTATTTGATCTGCAAGACCGAACTTGATCGCTTCTGTTGCTATGAAGTAGTTATCTCTGTCACTCTCTTTTTCTATCGTTTTGATATGCTTACCCGTCGCTGTAGAGATGATCTTATAGAGACGTTTTTTCAGGCTGATGATATGGTTAGCCTGTATCTCGATATCACTGGCCTGACCTGATGCCCCGCCCAATGGCTGATGGATCATCACTTCAGCATTGGGAAGGATATATCTATGGCCAGGCTCGCCGCAAGTAAAGAGTACGGCTGCCATAGATGCTACCAGCCCCATGCCGTAAGTATATACCGGAGCCGAGATCAGCTGCATCGTATCAAGTATGGCTAATCCTGCCATTACCGATCCTCCGGGAGAACTGATATACATATGGATAGGCTCGCTGGAGTCTTCTGCTTCAAGGTAAAGCAATTGTGAGACGATGATACCCATCATATGGTCATCGATAGGTTCTGTGATCATAATAACCCTGTCTCCCATCAGTTTGGAAAAAAGATCGAAGTATCGCTCTCCTCTTGGTGAACGGTCCTTTACCGTTGGTATGTATGGCATAGTTGACTCCTTTTTATATTTAAGATAACGCTTTCAAAGCAAAGCTTCTCAAGCTACATTAACATTCGCACTGCTGCTTTGGACTTCTTACTGTCACTTTTTATCACTATACAAACGCTTTCGTGAATTCTTCCAGTGACATATTTACCAGCTCGATGTTATGCTTTTCTAAGAACTTCTCTTCTCTTTTAGTAAGCTCTCCTCCTTTGACAAAGTAGCCTCCTTCAAGATCGATCGTAAGTTCATTGGCAACCATCCTGTCCGTATCACGGTCAAAGGCTGTTCCTAAAAAAAGATACTTTTTGGTCTTTCTGTATGTTTTCAGTACAGAAGGCACTGCAAATCCACCCATCGCTTCAGTTAGCCAGTCTACATAGTCGGCATCGGAAATCACAAAGCTTGGTTCCGGAAGCGGTGTACCCATAGGTTTAAAAAGGATTTTTTGGGCATCATCAAGTGCTTCTTCATCCACCTGAAAATACTTTTTGTTTTCCAGATCCCATTCGAAGATCTCATATCTGTAGTCATTGTCCAGTATTCTGGATTTCCCTACGATCAGTGTATGAGGCTCATACGCAAGCAGTTCCTGTACCTTGCCGTCACGGTTCGTATCGATGATATAACGCGGCTGCATATTGATAAGGGCTTTATGAAGTTGTGTCGGGTTGAACTCTTTGGTGTAGATCCAGTTCATCATCTGCTGGATATAGTCAACGCCTCTACGCTGTTCAAGGTGCATTGCTGCCCTCGGGTACTCAAACATCAGCCTGTCACTCATAGCTCTGCCGTTATTCATCATCAAGATCATGGAGTCTGAGTCATAGGGCATCTGTTCACCCTCTTTAGTTTTCGTAGCCTCGAAAATACCCATACCGAAGTAGGGTACTGTGGTTTGGTTTCTTAGTTCTTTTTTGATTGTTTCGATAGTATCATTCGTTGTAATTGCAGTCATTAATGGCATCCTTTCCCTGTATAGCAGGTTTTTGCTGCAGCGATCTTTCTAAGCAGCGTATCGTGATTGAAGGAACTGCTGATATCTTTTGGATATTCATCATAAAATATCGCTCCGTCCTTAGATATAAGCATGAGTGATTTTGTAAACTCACCTTCGAGTACATCTCCTTGCAGTCTGAGTCCATACCAGTCTCCAAACTCACCTTCTTTATCAATGAGAAAGTCCATATGTTCCAAGTGCGGGTTTGCATGCTGCCCGTTTGCAACGACAAGATGGCACTCTATCTCATTTTGCTCTTCTTCAGAGAGAAAGGTGTCGATCATGTGCAGTTCATCTTTCACCGTTTTATTGATAAAAGGTACAGCAATGATCAACTGTGTTTTACCGTTTTGTCCGGCAACACTGTGTGCAGTGTTTTTCTCATCGTACATCGTAATCTTTTCAGAAGCGTAACCTATATCCATGGGAATATCCTCAAGTTCTAAAGTGTATGTGTTGTAGTGTACTTGCAAGTGAGACTCCTAAAATAAAATTGATAATTGCAATATGAGTTGAGTGTAAAAAAGGAGAGATCTTATAGATATTGACCCCTTTTTCCTGTAGTGATTTGGTCATGGTGTCACAAAAGTGATCCGCAAGGACATAATCGCAACTTTTCATTCTATGGCTCAAAATATAGTGTTCTGTGATGTGTTCCATCGTACATTGAGCAGGATCGCAGATACCATAGTTTTCAAAGCGTTCCTGACTCAAACTTTCTTGGCAGCTGTATGGATTACTGATAAGATCTACACAAGTACAATAGACATTCGGATCAATATGATCTATCTTATACACTGCAAAGAGCGGTGCTTTAAACATATTGTCATGAAATACATCTGTCTGGTTTTTGACCGGTACCAATATTCGCATCATCTCCGCCTTTCATAAGTTATTGGTAAGACTCATGCAAATTGTATTCCACCATGAAAGAGAGATAAAAGAGTACAAAAACACAAGTCATTCCATTTTCATTCAAAAAACTACAAAAATGTAATTGTTGGTGTATAAAGTTGATTGCAATGACAGGGTTAAGGCTAGAACACATCTTGCAAATGTTGCTACAGAGATGATACATAGCTACATGATGCGCGATCATTCTGAATATATATATAAAAAGGAGAATTCTATGAGTTGTAGTTCGAGTAATCCGGCAGAAAAATTTATGCCTGAGGATATTCAGGAAAAGATTCATAACCATCCATGTTATTCTGAAGGAGCGCACCACCATTATGCACGTATTCATGTTGCGGTAGCTCCTGCATGTAATATACAATGTAATTACTGTAACCGTAAGTATGACTGTTCTAATGAGAGCCGTCCTGGAGTAACCAGCGAAAGGCTGTCTCCTGAAGAATCGGCAAAAAAAGTAATGTTTGTGGGTGGTGAGGTACAGCGTCTGAGCGTACTAGGTATCGCAGGCCCGGGTGATGCACTTGCAAACCCGGAAAAGACATTTAAGACCTTTGAACTGGTTAGAGAGAAAGCCCCTGACTTGAAACTTTGTCTTTCTACTAACGGTTTGGAGCTTCCAAAATTTGTCGATGAGATGGTGAAATACGACATTGACCATGTAACAGTAACGATCAACAGTGTTGATACTACAGGAGAGATCGGTTCTCAGATCTATCCATGGATCTTCTATAACAATAAACGTTACTACGGAAAAGAAGCAGCACAGATCCTTTTGGAGCGCCAGCTTGAGGGGATGAAGAAGTGTGTTGAAAACGGTATCTTGATCAAGGCAAACTCTGTATTGATCCCTGGTATCAATGACAAACACCTTCCTGAAGTAGCTAAAAAACTTAAAGAGATCGGAGTGTTCCTGCACAATATCATGCCGATTATCTCAGAGCCTGAGTATGGTACGAAATTTGCGTTGGATGGTATCCCAAGTGCAACTGACCAAGAACAGATGGAAGTACAGGAAGCCTGCGGTATGGATATGAAGCTTATGCAACACTGTCGTCAGTGTCGTGCTGATGCAGTAGGGCTTATCGGTGAGGATAGAGGTCAGGAGTTCACGAAAGATACATTTGCAAACATGACTTTTGATGATCTTGAGATCAAATATGACCTTGAAGGCCGTAAAGAGACTCAGGCGAAGATCGAAGAGTTCAGATTCTTCCTGGATAAAGCGAATGAGCGTGTAAGAAAAGAAAAAGAAGATCTTAGTAGTGACGGTCAGACTATCCTTGTTGCAGTTACGACTGCAGGTGAAGGTATGATCAACCAGCACTTTGGTTCGGTCAAAGAGTTCCTGATCTATGAAGCCGGAGACAGAGGTATCAGATTTATTCATCACAGAAAAGTAGATTATGAGTACTGTGCCGGCCCTGATGGAGCTAACCCGATCGATGGCATTGTGGAAAAACTTAAAGACTGTAAGTTGATCCTCACAGCTAAGATCGGTGGATGTCCTCAAGATGACCTCGCAAAAGCAGGACTGATCGCAGATCAAAGTTACGCTTTTGAGCCTATTGAAGCTTCAGTTCTTAAAGCGACACGTAAGTACTTCAACCTACCTGAAGAACTAGAGGCTAATTAAGAAGTTTATGAAAGGCACTGGCACCTTTGGCACTGCGCTAAGTTCTCCTCAGCGCAGCCCAAAGCAGCTTTGCTTTGATGGTGAGTAAATCAAAAGGAGAAAGAGAAATGGCATGGATCAATGATACAACGTTAAGAGATGGTGAACAAGCACCATACGTTGCTTTTAATACCCATGAAAAGCTTGAGATCGCACAGGGGCTAGTTGCATGTGGGGCTGATGAGCTTGAGATTGGTATCCCTGCAATGGGAAGCAGAGAGCAAGAAGATATTAAAGAGCTTTTATCGTTGGGACTTGATGCACAGATGATGACATGGAACCGTGCACACATGCTTGATCTTGAAGCCTCCTTATCTTGCGGTGTCAAGGCCGTTGACCTTTCTATCCCTGTTTCAGATATCCTTATCGATGTTAAGTTTGGCGGTGATAAGGAAAGAATGTTCAGACAACTTGAGGAAGTTGTAACAGTAGCAAAGAAAGAAGGTATTTATGTCTGTATCGGAGCAGAAGACTCATCCCGTGCTTCACTGCCATTTATAGAAGAGGTGATGAGATTTGGTAAAGCACTGAATGCAGATAGATTTCGCTACTGTGATACGGTTGGCATCATGACACCTTCTAGAACATTTGATACGATCAGTCATTTAAGCCGTCTGGACCTACTGCCTATCGAGATGCATACGCACAATGATTACGGTCTGGCTAATGCCAATGCTTTGAGCGGCCTTGATGCAGGAGCGATCTCTGTCAATACTACGGTAGTAGGGTTGGGTGAGAGAGCAGGAAATGCTTCTTTTGAGCAGATCAGTATGGCACTTAAACATCTTTACCGTGAAGAGAGAAATATTGATGCAGTAGCAATGCGTGCTTTGATAGATACAGTGACCAAAGCAGCCAATATGTACCTCGCTCCCAATGCACCTATCGTCGGTGAAAGGCTCTTTGCCCATGAAAGCGGTATTCATGCAGACGGCATGATGAAACATGGAAGTGCCTATGAGCCTTTTGATGCTGATGAAGTGGGAGGGCACAGAGAGTTTCCTATCGGAAAACATTCAGGTACCTCTACGATCATGTATCATCTTAAAGCATTGGGAATTGATGCTGACAAAGCATCTCTCAAAAATCTCTTACCTTCTATCCGGGAGATCGTTACCTCTCGTAAAAGAGTTTTAGAGGGTGATGAACTACTTCATCTTTATAGGGATAGCGTATGTTTATAGGCTGGTTAAAGTTCAATGATGTCAATGATCTTGTGACGATTGCCAATGATGTAGGCTGGCTGGTTGATAGCTACCATATTAAACTGATGATCATGCATTCTCCTCATCTATGCTATGGAGCATATGATGAGGGTAAACTTGTAGGGGCTATTATGGCTATCGAGTTTGAACACAGTGCACAGATGAAATACTTTATGGTAAAACCGGAATATCAAAAACAAGGGATTGGCAGACGTTTGGCCGATACTTTGATCGATGTGCTCAAAAGTGACTTTCAACGTATCTATGTTCACTCAAATCCTTCAATGGTTCCTTTTTTTGAATCATTCGGTTTTGAATCCCAAATGGAGATAGGACGTTTTGTCAATGTAGGAAAAGTCCCGCCGTTCAATTTTACCAATGCCCATGCCAAGGAGCTTGATAGCGGTAATTTCGATGCGATCATTGCAAAGATAGATAAGGAAACTTTCAATGAGGATAGACTTGACTTTCTTACTGATGAGATGGAACGTCACAGTTCTTTGAAGTTTGCACTGCAAAACGGTTTTCAACATTCAAGTGTGGTGAATGCCAGACAGGTTTACCTTGGACCGTGGCAGGTAAGAGACGGACATGAGGATGAAGCCGAAAAAATGATGAAAGGTGTGTTGTATTTCAGAGGATTAAAAAAAGTAGTTGCTGATGTACCAATGGGCATCAAGCATGTGGTTGACCTTTATGAGCGTTACCATTTTCAAAACAAACAACGCTTTGTTCATATGAGTTATGGCGGCAGTGATATTCGTTTTGAAAATATCTATGCATTTTCATTATAAAGGACGTCAAATGAACAAAGTCCATTGGACTACGCAAACGCTGAGTTAGCCTCGGCGGCTAGCCCCCCCCGCACTTGTGCTTTGGACTTCTTATGCTAAGAAGTCTTGAAAAGATCTATACTTTTTAAAGTCTTTTATTTTTGTACCAAATTGCAAGAATGATTTTTGCATTTATAAAATAAATAGACCAAGATATCAGGAGATGAGAAGATGTTGTTGAATGAATTGAATGTTGGAGAAGAAGCGGTGATCGATGCGATCAATGTAGGTGGTTCTTTGAAGAGTCGACTCAGCTCGCTTGGGCTTGCTGAAAGACAGTCTGTATGTGTCAAACATTACGGCTTGTTCAAAAGCACGGTTCAGGTGATGACGGAGAGTTCATTCATTGCACTTCGCAAATCTGAAGCTTCTTGTATCGAAGTTCACAAGATTGTTTAGAATACTTTTTGTAAACAAGAATTACAGAGCACAAGGTGCGTGGGGTAGCCGCGGAGGCTAACTCAGCGTTAGCGTAGCTTGAGAAGCTTAGCTTTGAAAGCGTCATTTAAATAGTAAAAAGGAGAATGAAATGTCAGAAGAAACAAAAGAATTGAAAAAAGAGTTGGCAAAGCTAAAACGTATGGCAGTGGAGATCGCATCAGAGATCCATGATATTGTAGAGGATACACTTTGGACAGATTATGACAAGATGCCTGAACTGAGCCAAAAGCTTGTTGCAGCTGTCTCTGAAGCAAATGCATTTAAAACAGAGAATGGACTGTAAGCCAAAGTACATTCTTTTTGGCAGTTTCGGGCCAAGACAATGCATATACGGTAAAGGATCAGTGTGAGCAGCAAAGAAGAGATACTCCGGATGCAGATCTGTGAGTGTGGAGAAAAGAGCGTAGCACAGGCGATCGATATCTTTCAAGATACATCTTTGCCTTTTAAAAAAGCAAAAAAACTGGTCACAGAATGCAACAAAACCTGTTGTCGTACTGCTTTGGTAAAACTTTATGATATGCAGCAGTTTGGTAAGTATGACTATAATGAGATAGAAATGCTGATCGAAAATCGTTTAGAGCGTACAAGACGCTTAATTGAAGGAGAGTAGGGTGAGTAAAAAGAATTGGATGGATCTTAAAGCATGGCTTTTTAAACATAAGGCTATCGATGACTCTATCTCATCACCCCAACAGATCAATCGGCTTGATTTGAGTGGCCTTTCTCTTAGTGAACTTCCTGAAAATTTTGCGGTATTAAGTGAACTGATCGCTCTGAATCTTTCCAACAATCAGCTTCAGTCTCTTCCTCAGTCAATGGAATCTATGACAAAACTGAGTAACCTTGATCTACGAAGAAACCACTTTAGTAAGCTGCCAAAAGTACTTTCATCTTTGCCGCTCAGCTCACTTAACCTCAGTGGGAATATGCTGGATGATGTGAGTGAGATTAATGAGTGTAGTGATCTTCGTGTGCTTGATTTGAGTGTTAATGCTATTACAACCATGGATGGTGTTTTAAGCAAAGGCAATGAGTTAAGAACCCTGAATCTCTCTTGTAACTATCTAAAAGATGTGACAGATCTGCTTGCAATATTGACAAACACACAGCGTTTGGACCTCTCTGGAAATATGCTCACTCAAATCCCTGAGACAATCGGAGAAATGGGGAGTCTTGTAGAGTTGAAGGTATCAGATAATATGTTAGAACATATCGATGACAAGCTTTTTACACTTGGGATTGATTCACTTGATCTATCTTCCAACAAGCTATATTGGATAAGGTTACAGGGGATGGAAGAACTTGGAAACATAGTGCTGGACTTTAATCCTATTAAACATATCGAGGTGAGTGATGACTTTGCACCTTACCTTGAAGAGTTCTCATGTGACGGATGCGGATTGAAGAGTTGGGTGCCATTGAAATCCGAGCATCTAAGGGTGTTATGCTACTCCTCCAATGAACTTATGAAAATACCCGATGAGATCGGTCACTATACCAAACTAAAAGAGTTGGATATTGACGGTAATGAGATCGTTGATCTTCCCGATAGCTTAGCCAATCTACTAGAGCTAAAGACACTCTATATCGACGGCAACCCATTAAGTATAGGAGCAAGAAAAGTGATAGATATACTTCAACCTGAGATCTGCGATATTCATATGAAAAGAGGGATCACGATCGAAAATGCAAAAGAAGAGGATTTAGAAGAGATGGCGCATCTGCTTAGTATCCTTTTTGCGATCGAACAGGATTTTGAGATCAATTATGATAAGCAGTATGCAGGGATTAGCAAACTTTTTCACTCTCAGGGAAAAGAGCTTTTGGTTGCCAAGCATGAAGGACAAGTAGTCGGCATGGTGACGATGCAGCGTCTGATCTCAAGTGCAGAGGGTGACTACATCGGACAGATCGAGGATCTTGTCGTCAAAGAGGACTATAGAAAGATGGGGGTGGGAAGCCGCCTGATCAACAAGATGAGAGCCATTGCCCTGGAACATGGCTATAAGCGTATACAACTGGCTGCAGATGAAGATAATGCCAATGCACTAAGATTTTATAGCAGACGGGGTTTTCATCAGACACATTTGAAGATGTATCACTACAAATAAAAGAAGCGAAAAGACCCGGAGAGTAACAAAACACTATCCCGTTTCATCCCCTAATACAGCTTAGGGAAGAGAGAAGTACTTTTTTAGGGTAATGTTCTTGCTATACGGAATCCTATATTATTGTCATAGGCATCCGGAGCAAGGTTTCCACGCTTTGCAGAACGTGAGTAATCCGCTGTGTTCACCCAGCTTCCACTGCGTACGACTTTAGGTATTGTTCCATCAGCAAGTTTATAATCCTCTTGGCCGTATTGTTGAGCATAATTTGTATCTGTCCATTCCCATACATTGCCGTGCATATCGTATAAGCCCCATGGGTTTGGCTTTTTTTGTCCTACAGGATGTGTCTGTTTTCCTGCATGGTTGTAACCGTACCATGCATACTCATCCAGTTTGCTCTCATCGTTTCCGAAACTCCATTTTGTTGTAGTTCCGGCACGTGCAGCGTATTCCCATTCTGTTTCGCTTGGAAGATAATAGACGTTTGTCCCTTCCAGTTCATTGAGCTTTTTGATAAATTTTTGAGCTTTGTCCCATGAGACATTCTCGACAGGATTGTTACTGCTGTCATATCCCAGTGTTGTACTATTAAAATCGGAAGGGTTGTTACCCATTACTTTGTTGTACTGTTGCTGGGTCACTTCGGTCGTTGCCATATAGAAGGCTTTGACACTCTCCTCATGTAACGGCGTTTCATTCTTGTTCAATTGTTTCATGCATATTGTATTTTCGTTTCTAGGAGTATCAGGGTTATCCTTTGGACAATCTACTGTTATCCTGCCCATTTTGAAACTCCCCTCAGGTATTTTGACAAAAGTCATTCCGATAGAGTTTGTGATCATCTCTGCATTTAATAGGGTAACTGTACATAAAAGCAACAGTCTTTTTTTCATTTCTGCTCCTTGGTTTGCTGTTCAGAGTGCTAGTTTATCAGTCCTTTACTAATCATGTATAGAGATTTTTGTTTTATTAGAAATTAGAATTTTACAAATGATCTAATTATGCAAAGCACTGTTGAACCGCTGATCTCATTCACGTTTTTGTATCTTATTTATTTTATAAATTGTATTAGTGATTGGAATGGTATAGTATTTTAATTACAAATTTATAACTGTAGGGAATACCGGAAGGATATTTCTTTATGAGATTATCCCAAGATAAAGGATCATTGAAATTAAGTCGCCAAGTGTATAAATTATAGACAATAACATTGGAAAAAGTATCCAAAGATTGTTTATAATATCATCATGGAAACTTTATTATTAGCAATCTTTGCCACTATCTTTTTAGCGACTCTGTTGAACATTGTATTCAAACGCTTTAACATTTCGCATATTGTCGGTTATATCTTTACAGGTACGATCATCAGTTATCTCTTTGATTTTAACACGATCAAGATCGATGCACTTGATCTGGTAGGCGAATTCGGTATCGTATTTTTGATGTTTACCATCGGGTTGGAGCTCAGTTTTGACAAGATCAAAAAGATGAAAGATACGCTTTTGGTCACCGGTGCGTTGCAGATGATGCTAAGTTCGCTGCTCTTCTTTATACTGGGTTACTATGCATTCGGGCTGGATTTTATGACAGCACTTATTGTTGGATTGGCTTTTTCACTCTCTTCAACAGCGATCATCATGCCTTATCTTCAGGAGTCAAAAGATATTGTTACCCCTTATGGTAAAAAGGTTGTGGGTGTCCTGATCTTCCAGGATCTGGCAGTGATCCCTATCTTGCTTCTGTTGACCTTCCTATCCAATGATTCGGAAGTTTCTGTAATGGAGATAGCGGTCAAGACTCTTTTGGCGACGGTCTTTATCGCTGCATTTATCTACTTTGTCGGTGACAAGATCGTAGAAGCGATGCTGAAGTTTGCTGCAAATACCCAGCTTGAAGAGATCTTCCTGGGATCGATATTTGCGATCGTGATGGGGATGTCGATCCTGACACATGAGATAGGGTTTACCTATTCGCTTGGTGCTTTTATCGCCGGTGTACTTATCGCCGATACCAAGTACCACATGAAGGTCGAATCGGACATCATGAGCTATAAAAACCTGCTTTTGAGTGTCTTTTTCTTCAGTGTAGGTACGAAGATTGATATGGTCTATCTGGTCTCAAACCTTGATAAGGTAGTTTTCCTTTTCATCCTTGCAATGCTGACAAAGACAGCTGTGATGTATCTGATAGTGAGAAGAAATAACGACAAAAACACCTCTATCAAAACTGCCCTGGCTCTTTCACAGATCAGTGGATTTGCCTTCGTGGTGTTCGATATGGCGGCTACCCATGATCTCATCAGCAAGGATCTGGCAAATTTGCTGCTGATCACGATCTTTTTGACGATGATAGTGAGCCCGTTTATCCTGAACAACATCTATAAGATCTCTTCTTATTTTGAAAAAGAGTTCTATGAGTCGGACGTCATTACGCCGATCAACAAGAAAAACCACATCATTATCGCAGGGTTCGGTACACTGGGTAGGGCAGTGGCTAAAGACCTTCAGGAAAAGAACGTTGATTTCATCATCATCTCTGATAACCTCCAACACGTACTTCTTGCCAGAAGGATAGGGTTGATGGCGTACTTTGGACACCTCAATAAACGCACGGTTATGGAGTCATTGAAAGTGGAAGAGAGTTCAAGTATCATCTTAACGGTGCTGGGTGAAGTCAAAAAAAGTCTGATCTCGCAAGCACTGCTGGATTATGATGAAGATGTCAATATCGTTGTCAAAGTCGATACCGATGAAGAGCGTCACCATCTAGAGGAAATGAAACATATTGAGTTCGTCGATTCTAACCATGAGCTTTCTTCTCGTCTTGTTGAACTGTCGTTGAAACATTTGGAGCGGTAAGAAGCGACAACCAAACTTTATTAGTCTCCTTGCTTCACTGACTACAGTATGCTACACTGTGGTCATATCCAAGCAGTAAGGAGAGATCATGACGATCACACCGTTTGAAATGATGCTTATTACCTCCACGATTTTAGAGTTCAACCCAATTTTACAAACTATTAAGATCATAAAACTCAAAGAAGCAAAAGATGTCTCGATCTGGACCTATATGATCATCTTTATTATCGGTGTCATGTGGCTTGTATACTCTATACAGATAGATAGTCTACCGCTTATCATAGGAAATGCCATTAAAATCTTTGCGAGTTCGACAGTCATCATTGTCTATATGAGGTATCGGAAAGGAAGGTACTCAATAGATTAGGGAACCGACACTTTCCAAATCTACTGAAGTGGAATGTAGATAGCCATAGTGATTTCACCTATAGTGTAAAGATTCCATATAGTGAGTGATGATGCAAGGAAATATATTCATGGAGTGCTTCATCTAGATAGTTTTTTTTAGAGTATGATCATTCTATACATTAAATAGAATAAATTCCATCAAGCAATCCAGTGATATCCCTTGTTCTAAATAACCCCCTTATTTTACGGGGTGTATAAAATTTAATCTTTTTTTCTGCTACATTCCATCCAAATAAGCTACAAAAAAGACTAATTTTGTCTTCTTTTATAGATTGTGAGCCTTTTGCAAATCCCATTCCTACAAAATTGTGTTCTTTTTGTCGTTTGTATGATTTTGTACATACTTGTCGTGTCTTTGTCGCGAAAAAACCGGGAATGGATTGTGCACTAGTGTTTGTTGACATACGATTACAACATAAGGAGAAAACATGTCAGAACTTCGTCAAATAGCGTTTTATGGTAAAGGTGGGATTGGTAAATCTACTACATCTCAAAACACACTTGCATCAATGGCTCACTACTTTGATCAAAACATTATGATCGTAGGATGTGACCCTAAAGCTGACTCTACAAGACTTATTCTACACGAGAAAGCACAGTCTACAATCCTTCAGCTTGCTGCTGAAATGGGAACAGTTGAGGATCTTGAACTAGAAGATGCGTGTAAGCCAGGTGCTGGGATCTTTGCTCCGGACGCACCAGGTGGTTGGATTAACTGTACTGAGTCAGGTGGACCAGAGCCAGGTGTTGGTTGTGCAGGTCGTGGGGTAATTACTGCGATTAACTTCCTAGAGGAAGAAGGTGCATATGAAGAAGAAGGTCTAAACTTCGTATCTTATGACGTACTTGGAGACGTTGTATGTGGTGGATTTGCGATGCCTATCCGTGAAGGTAAAGCTCAAGAGATCTACATTGTTATGTCTGGTGAGATGATGGCAATGTATGCTGCAAACAACATTTCAAAAGGTATTTTGAAATATGCGAACACAGGTGGTGTTAGACTTGCAGGTCTTATCTGTAACGCTCGTATGACAGATAGAGAGTACGATCTTGCAACTGCACTTGCAAAAGATCTTGGAACACAAATGATTCACTTTGTACCAAGAAACAACATCGTACAACACGCTGAGCTTAGAAGAATGACAGTTGTTGAATACAGCCCATATTCTGATCAAGCACTTGAGTATAAAGAGCTTGCTAGAAAAATCATTGCTAACGACATGAAAGTTATCCCAACGCCACTTGAGATGGATGATCTTGAAGACCTTCTTATGGAATTCGGTCTTGAAGAAGAGGCTGATGAAGCAAATGTTGGTAAAGCAGCAGAAGCGTAAGAATCACTTTTCTACAAACAAGAAAAATAGATTCATGATAGCGGCATAAAGGTGAGAAAAACCTGCAGTCGCAGCAACACCCGATGTTTGAATTGCATGAGGGGATTTGCTCCTCATGCAAGGAACAATTCTCATAATGAAAAGAAAATAACAGAAAAAGTAGGAGAATATAAATGTTTTATTTAGGAATGCACTTCCCGGCAGATATGGGAAATTCACTTGACACTTCAGTAATAGTAGAAAAACTTGATGCACAAGTAGCAGAGCTTGGTATCGATGATATTAATGTAATTGAACTTGAGATGGGTTTGAGAGGTAAGGAATGTACTACTTTCACTTACACGAACAAAGACACATTTATGTTCAAAGCACTTGCAGCATATCTTAAAGACGATACATATGTAGGATCAAAAGAAGGTGAAAAGTATCTTGTATATACAAACAGATATCAAATCGCTGAGCTCTCTAAAAAACTTGATTCTGATGATGAAACAATGGCGCTTTGTAAAGTATTTGACTCTATGGAGCAATTCAGAGTTAAAGCGGCGTAATTGCCAATACAAAAGAGGAGAATACTATGGGTCCAGAAACATTAGAAGCAAAACAAAGAGCTGCGGTAGAAGAGGTACTTAAAGCCTATCCTGCTAAAGCTGCGAAAAACCGTGCAAAACACCTTGGTGTTGGTGCACCTGAAGACGAAAGTCAAAAAACATGTGGTAACGTCCGTTCTAACAAGAAGACAGTACCTGGTGTAATGAGTCAGCGTGGATGTGCGTATGCTGGTTCTAAAGGGGTTGTTTGGGGTCCTGTAAAAGATATGATCCATATCTCTCACGGTCCTATTGGTTGTGGTCAGTACTCAAGAGCTGGTCGTCGTAACTACTATATCGGTACAACTGGTGTAGATACATTCGTTACGATGAACTTCTCTTCAGACTTCCAAGAAAAAGATATCGTATTCGGTGGAGATAAGAAACTCGCTGTGTGTTTCGAAGAGATCGATGCTCTTTTCCCGCTTAACAATGGTATCACAGTTCAGTCTGAGTGTCCAATCGGTCTGATCGGTGATGATATCAACGCAACTTCTAAAGTATATGCGAAGAAAACTGGTAAAACTATCGTACCTGTAAACTGTGAAGGGTTTAGAGGGGTTTCTCAGTCATTGGGTCACCACATCGCAAACGATACTGTTAGAGACTATGTTTTTGATGCTGAAATTGAAACACTTGGCGAAGAGATCGCGCAGACAGACTATGACGTAGCAATCATCGGGGATTATAACATCGGTGGTGATGCATGGTCAAGCCGTATCCTTCTTGAAGAGATGGGTCTAAGAGTTGTTGCTCAATGGTCAGGAGATGCTACGCTTAAAGAGATGGCAGCTACTCCAAAAGTGAAGCTAAATCTTCTTCACTGCTACCGTTCAATGAACTATATCTCAAGACACATGGAAAAAGAATTCGGTATACCTTGGATGGAGTATAACTTCTTCGGTCCGACACAAACGATCAAGTCACTTAGAAAGATCGCTTCATTCTTTGATGAGAGCATCCAACAAAAATGTGAAGAAGTGATCGCTAAGTATCAACCCATGATCGATGGTGTTATCAACAAGTATAAGCCAAGACTAGAAGGTAAACAAGTAATGCTATTTGTCGGTGGTCTTAGACCAAGACACGTAATCGGTGCTTATGAAGATCTTGGTATGGAAGTAATCGGTACAGGATATGAGTTCGCTCACGATGATGACTATAAGAGAACAAAAGACGAGATCTTCAGATCAACTGTGATCTATGATGACGTAAACGAATATGAGCTTGAAGCATTCGTTAAAAAACTTCAACCGGATCTTGTAGCATCAGGTATCAAAGAGAAGTATGTGTTCCAAAAAATGGGTCTGCCATACAGACAGATGCACTCTTGGGATTATAGTGGTCCTTACCATGGGTATGACGGATTTGCGATCTTTGCACAAGACATGGATCTTGCAATGAACTCGCCAGTATGGGCACATAGCAAAGCACCATGGGATAAAGAAGGAGAAGCATAATGCAAGAAGTAGATAACATCGTAAACGGACAAAAACTCTTCCAAAGACCTGAGTACCAAAAGGTACTTAAGGACAAAAAAGAGTTCGAAGGCGGAATGGGTGCAATTGACCCTGCAAAAGTTGCTGAAGTAGCTGAGTGGACTAAGACTTGGGATTACCGTGAGAAAAACCTTGCAAGAGAGGCGATCACAGTAAACCCTGCTAAAGCATGTCAACCACTTGGTGCCGTGATGGTAGCACTTGGTTTTGAAAACACAATGCCATACGTTCACGGATCACACGGATGTGTTGCTTACTTTAGATCATACTTTACAAGACACTTTAAAGAGCCAACACCATGTGTTTCTGACTCTATGACAGAAGATGCAGCGGTATTCGGTGGTCTTGTAAACATGAAAGACGGTTTGAAAAACTGTGCGGCACTTTATAAGCCTGATATGATCATGGTTTCAACTACTTGTATGGCTGAAGTTATCGGTGATGACCTTTATGCCTTCGCTGTAGCAGCTAAAGAAGAAGATGGTGGAGAATACCTTCCAGAAGAATTCCCTATCACTTATGCACATACACCATCATTCGTTGGTAGCCACATTACTGGTTACGATAACATGATGCAAGGTGCACTTCAGCAGCTTACTGAAGGTAACAAAGGTGAGGAAACTGACAGCATCAACATCATCCCTGGTTTTGAAACGTATATCGGTTCAATCCGTTCAGTTAAACATATTGCTGAAGAGTTTGGTGCAAACTATGTAATGCTTGGTGACCACTCTGACCAATGGGATATGCCGGCAGGTGATTACCAAATGTTCGCAGGCGGTACGAAGATTGAGGATGCAAGAAATTCTATCAATGCAAAAGCAACAATCTCTCTTCAAAAGTATTCAACTGCTAAAACAATGAAGATGATCACTAAGCGTTGGAAACAAAAAGACAGTGCTGAACTTAACCCAATCGGTCTAAGAGGTACTGACGAGTTTGTTATGAAGCTTGCTGAGCTTACAGGTAAAGAAATTCCTGCTTCACTTAAAACTGAGCGTGGTAGACTTGTAGATGCAATGCAGGATTCTTATCCATATATGCATGGTAAGAAATTCGCGATCTGGGGAGATCCTGACTTCCTAATCGGTGTAGTTTCATTCCTTCTTGAGATGGGTGCAGAGCCAACACACGTACTTTGCCACAACGCGCCAAGAGGCTGGGAAGAAGAGATGAGAGCATTGCTTGATACTTCTCCTGCTGCAGCAGATTGTCATGTATGGGCTGGTAAAGACCTCTGGCATATGAGATCACTTCTCTTTACTGAGCCGGTTGACTTTATGATCGGTAACTCTTATGGTAAAGAGTTGATGAGAGATACAGGTACTCCGCTAATTTATATCGGGTTCCCTATCTTTGATAGACATCACCTCCACAGATATTCTATCAGTGGATATGACGGAGCACTTAACTTGTTGACATGGATCACAAACAAAGTGCTTGACCAACTAGACGAAGATACAAAAGGTATTGCAAGTACTGACTACTTCTTCGACCTTGTGAGATAAACAACGTAATCTTCCTTTCTCCTCACCTATTCAGCGGGTGAGGAGATACTAAAAACAATATTATTACATTGTTTTCTTTCTCATACTAAGAATACATATGTTTTATCCATTCAATAAAATATATGTATTTTTATTGCGTCCATTTTTTGGATGATAATTTTTTCTAACTTTAAAGCCAAGGAGAGTAAATGTCAATGCTAAATCCAGATCTTTCAACGTCGCTTCGTCCAAATCCGACCAATAAAGAGATCAAGTTAAGCACCAATGATATGCTGGTGAGTAAAACAGATCAAAAAGGTGTGATCATTTACGGAAATAACAAATTTGTAGAGATATCAGGATATAAGGAGAATGAGCTGATCGGTTCTCCTCACAGTATACTCAGACATCCGGATATGCCAAAAGCGATCTTTTATCTTATGTGGCAAAGTATCAAGAGCGGTCATAACATAATGGCTGTTGTCAAAAACATGGCAAAAAACGGTGATCACTACTGGGTAACGACCGACTTTGATATCCAAAGAGACAGAGAAGGAAAGATCCGTAACTATATTGCCTATAGACAAGCAGCACCAAAAAATGTAATCAAAGAGATAGAGCCGCTCTATCAAAAAATGCTGGAGATAGAAAATACACATGGTATGGATGCTTCGATTGAATATTTGGAAGCTTATCTTGAAGAGAAAGGTAAGGGGTACAATCAGTATATCGAAGACTTGGCGAAGCCAAAAGGTATTACCGGTGCATTATTTGAAAAGATGAAAAAGCTTTTTGCATAAGAGATATTGCTTGATCATTCACACACAAAGGGTTTAGTATGTCAGTACAAGAACAGATCAAAGAGAATCTTCTTAAAGAGATCTATACGGATATAGACAAGATGTATGATTTTATGGAGCAGCACTTTATTCTCAGTGATGAACATGAGAAGTTGGTGATCAAGCAGCTCAATAAGCTTAAAGACCAGTTCTATATGATTGCAAAGCAAAGCAGTCTCTCTTGATACAGTAATCAGGTTACTCTTATATTTTTACTCAAATCGTCCTTTTTTGGACGATTTTCTAATCGCTTCCTTGTATATTCACTTTTTTACTTTTTTATTGTCTATATTTAAAAAAGTCTCTCAGAAAACCTCTGACTAGAACATTATATGCATTTTAAACGATGTAAGTAATAGATGGTTTTTACAAGATGTATTTGTAGAAACTTGTATAGGGAATTTCATCTATAAAGGAGTTAAAAATGGAACACCATATTGTCGTAGAAAAGATGTGCAGATGTGCAAAGAGAAAACAGATGCCGCAGATCAAAACATTTGATGATAAAGAGAATGCAATGAGGGTAGCAAGAGCATGGGCACAGGAGCTCAATGAAACCTTTTGTGGAATGCATGAGTTTGATGTGGTAGAGGTCGATGACAATTATGTGATCGCTGTAGGTGAAGGAAGTTACTAATCGGTTGTACTGAAGGTATATTTTGTACTATATAGAAAAGAATAGCAGGTATGGTACAAGCATTTTCTACGGAATTTAAGTGTAATTTCTTGATAGGAGAAAAAGATGATCATCGGAGTGCCCAAAGAGATCAAAACAGATGAGTTTCGCGTTGCTGTAACCCCCGCAGGTGTACGTGAACTGGTTCAAGCCGGAAACCGTGTAATCGTACAGAGCGGTGCAGGTGAGGGAAGCGGTTTTCATGATACCGTCTATAGTGATGCGGGAGCAGTAATCAGTCTGAATGCAGCAGATGTTTTTGGTGAGGCAGAAATGATCGTCAAGGTCAAGGAGCCGATCGCTGCTGAGTATGATCTGTTGCGTAAAGGTCAGATACTGTTTACCTATTTGCACCTTGCTGCCGATAAGGGACTTACAGAGGTATTGATGCAAAAAGAAGTCACTGCCTTTTCCTATGAGACACTTTCTGTTGAAGGACGACTTCCTTTATTGGAACCGATGAGTGAAGTAGCAGGTAAAATAGCATCATTGATGGGTACTGTACATCTTGGACGTTATCACGGTGGTCTTGGATTACTTGCTGGTGGTGCAGTAGGAACTGAACGTGCCAGGGTAATGATACTTGGCGGCGGTGTAGCGGGGAAAGCAGCAGCTGAAGTAGCTGCCGGGCTTGGAGCCGAAGTCACTATATTTGATATCAATGTAGAACGCTTACATTATCTTAAAGATATATTACCGCCACATGTAACTACTATGTACAGCACGCATGAGACGATTTCACAGATACTCCCTCAGTGTGATATTGTTGTAGGTACGGTACTTATACCGGGAGCTAAAGCACCTAAACTGATCACACGTGAAATGCTGGGTATTATGAAACCCGGCAGTGTATTGGTAGATGTATCAATCGACCAAGGCGGGTGTTTTGAGAGTTCACGGCCGACTACTCATACTGAGCCGACATTTGTGGAGGAGGGGATCATTCACTACTGTGTTGCCAATATGCCGGGTGCCTATCCTCGTACCTCTACCTTTGCACTCTCCAATGCTACATTGCCTTATGTCAAAATACTTGCAAAAGAGGGGACAGACGAGGTATTGAAACAATTTCCGGTCTTTAAAAGTGCACTAAATACCTATGAGGGTAAACTCTATAATGCTCCTGTCGGTGCTGCACATGGAATCGAGGTTCAAGTATAAGGTCAGAGTCAATAGGGCTCTTATCTCTTCTTGGACACTGATGGTAAAGTGTTTAGAAGATGATAGAATAATTTTTGCAGATATCTCTATAAAGGAGCAATCATGTGTATACAAGAACGTATTAAAGAGAATCTTCTAGAAGAGATCTACACGGATATAGACAAGATGTATGACTTTATGGATCAGAATTTTGATCTATACACTGAACATCATGATCAGGTGATCAAACAGCTCAATAGACTAAAAGATCAGTTCTATCTGATAGCAATAAACAGCAGGTTAAGTTAATGCAGTATCATGTAGTCATTGAAAAACTGTGTGCGTGTGCCAAAAAACGCAACCTTGAGCAGATAAGAAGCTTCAATAGCAAAGATGAGGCTGAAGAACACTCATATGAGTGGGCAGATACACTCAATAACACTTTTTGCGGCAGACACGGCTTTGACAGTGTTGAAGTAGATGACAATTTTGTGATCTCTGTTGAAAACGGCTCTTTTGTCGAAGCGTGCGAAATATAGTTTTCAATAGAACGTATGATTCATATCATTATTTATTTTCAATCATCATGAGTTCTTTATATAGATAGCTCTCGGCAAGTTGTTCCATATGTTCTTCATAGACTTTGGTTTGTTTTTCATCAAGTTCTTCTACATTGCCTTTTACCTTTGAGATGATACTGTTAAGGTGCTTTCCCGCCAATTCTCTTGGATCCGTGTCTTTTACCATCTTTTCTATCTGAGTGATACCTCCTTTAGGCATCGGTAGATCACAGTAGTAGTCCCCCAGGCTATTAATCCCCCAGTAAACAACTCCCATCGTAAGATAAAAGCTTAGTGATTGCGGTACACACGTCATACGGAAACGACTGACGTTCTTCTGCTCTGCTGTCTGGAATACGAGTTCAAAAAGTTGACTGGCATATCCATGTCTTCTGAACTTCAGAGGCGTGAAAATATTATGGATAGTAATGTATTCATTGTAACGGTCTATTTTGTAAAAGATGTAACTGAGATGTTCTTGCTTTTCATTAGAAAGTACGACACATCCATGTGCTTTCCAACTGAAATGTCGATCCCACCAGTATAAGGCAAGGTTTGCAAACCCAAGACTTTTTTTATCTTTGATCTGTGCGATAGAGTCTATATATGCGTTTCTGTTAAGATGTTCAAGATGAAATTCCTGCAACGTTTCCCCTTTTTTGCTATGAATGAAAAAGGAAGTTGTCAGAAACCTGATACATAAATAGAGTAATGATTTATAGTCTAACATTTAATTGATGGAGATAATAAATAACTATGGTCTTTTTTTAGGCAAATGTTATTTCATAGTGATGTATATATTATTGAAAAGTAGACAAAATAGTTTTATTTGTTATGTATTCTTCATCCTTCTATCCATGATCACTCTTCAAACATATAATTATCCACGCTTCTATAGACAAAATATTTTCAAAAACGGTTATACAACCAAAACACGACAAAATTGTCGTACTTTGAATTTTTTAGTATGAAAATTGCATATTTGTGCTGATTTTTCGGGAATGAAAAGTGTAATAGTATTTAATGAAGTCATTATATAAAGGAGACAACATGCATGACTGTAATATTATTGAGGTAGAAGATTTTGGGTTTAATCATTACATTCACCATCTGGATGATATCGAAGGTGATGGTTTTGGGTATAAGAATGAACTGGATCTTATTTTTGATCTAACGGATTGTACATATGAGATGGATTGTGAGTAATAGATATTTTGACAGGGAGTAATATGGGGATCAAAAAGAACAAAAAGAGAGACTATAAAGCACTTTAGCACTGAGTACGAATGAATGTCGTGAAATGTTGTGAAGAGGCTTTATAGTTCTATAAAAATTTCATCTTCTCAAAGAGGGTTTGAACACTTTTTGAAAAGATGACATTGTCATGAATGATTATAAAACAATGTCAGCAAGTGAGTCGAATACGGCATCAGGGACAATAGAACTATCCAGATCGGAAGGTGAAAATTTCCCGGTACGTACCAGTATGGCCTGAAGGCCTGCTTCCTGTGCACCTGAAATATCACTTTGAATATCATCGCCTATCATCACTGCATTTCGGGGATCCACTCCTATTGAGGCGCAGGCAAGATGGTAAAAATCATGGCTTGGTTTGCCAATGATATGCGCTTTTTTCCCAGAAGCATATTCCAGTGCTGAGACAAACGGACCGGCATCCATACTGAGTTCTCCATCATGGTCTTTAAAATAACGGTTATTGGCTGCAGCAAGTAGCACACCTCCGTGCATCAATGTACGGAATGCTGCATTAAGCTGTTGATAGGTAAAGTTTTCCTGTGCATCTCCTACAACAACATAACGGCATGGATTTTCAGGGAGATCATCGAAAAATTTCGTTGCAGCATCTGTAAGGAGGAGTACAGCTTTGCTGTGTTGCTGTTGCAGATAGGACTTGGTGACATCCAGCGCGGTGATCACTTCGGATGCATCGATGTCAAAGCCCATCTTTTGCAGGTTAGCGACGACCTGAGCACCGGTTTTCTGTGTAGTATTGGTCAAAAAACGTATGGGATAGGAGGCTTTAAGCCTATTAATCGCTTCAACAGCACCTGGATAAGGAGTGTCGCCGACATATAGTACCCCACCGATATCACATAATATACCTTTGATTGAAGAACTGTCCATCATTTGTTCCTTGGATCATTATACATACAGTATAGCACAGCTACATGAAGAGTGTGTGCAAAAAGGAGATCATTTTTTAGTCAGGTAAAAATGATCGTATATCATTTATAAGATCATCAAAGGTCTTCCAAAGGGTACCTTATGAGGTCTGGAAAGTGCCCATAGAACTTCATAAGAAGGCATACGTTTTGGATACCATCCGTCGCCATCGGTAAAGTAGAGCAGCATGGTTGTCAAAGGTAACTGTGAATCGATATAGTCAAACACAGGTCGATAATCCGTACCACCGCCTCCTTTGAGCGGAAAGTCCATCTTTTCACCTCCCTGGAAAGTATAGTGGGCATGTACTTTTGCATCAGCGATGATAAGCTCTATCTGTACAGCAGGGAAGTTTTGCATGATCGTTTTAAACTCTTCCATAAAAATACCCAGTAGTTCATCATTGATAGATCCTGATGTATCTATCGCTACACATAGACTTAAGGTATCGCTGGTCAGTGATGGCAGGATAAAGCCCCGGTGAATATGTTTTTTATTGGGGGGCATGAAAGCATAGTTATTACGCATATGACGGTTGATAGCATTATAAAGCTCAAAACGCCAGTCTATATCATGGGCTTGCATTTTTTTTGCCAAACGGTCAAGCCCTGATGGCATAGCACTTTTACGCTGTGCCAGCTCCTGTGAGATGGATGCTGCATACTGCCACTCAGATTCTGTTTGGCTATCAAGGTCATCTTCTATATTGTTAAGGTTTGAGAAGTCACCGCTTTCATTACAATTTTGTTCATCATTGGCGTTATCTGGTGCTAGAAGGTTATCATTTGGTCCGTTATTGTCACTGTTAAAAGCATCATCGATCTCACCGAAGTAGGCTTCTTTGATCAGATCATAGATCTCTTCGGCGTACATTCCTTGATACTCTTCATTGAAGTTGGCACCTTGAGGAATATGCAGACCGTTTTGATGGAGCATGTTGTTGATCGCATAGTCAGTGGCAAGCTGCCATAGTGAGCCCTTACGATTAAGACGGCGCTGTTGGTGTGCAAGTATATGGTGCATCACACAATTTGTCAGTATGAACATCACTTCATCGATACTGCGTTTGGAGATAAATTCGGGATTATATAAAAATCGTACCCCGTTGCTGGCATATCCCCTGATAGTGTCACTGCTTTCATGTTTGAGTCTTGAAGCAAGCATACCAAAATAGGGATGCTTGAGCGTTAGCTGGCTTTTGGCTTTGAGTAGTAGTTTTTCTGTGCTCATTAGTGTAACAGGGTATTGAATTTACGCATCCACAGCATCCAGCTATCCACATGGTCCAGCTCTATATTACGTTCTCTAAGGTCTTGCACGATCATTACGGCAAACTCTCCGGGAAGATTCAGAGAATACATCAGAAGGTTATTGAGTTTTTTGGTACTGGTATAGTCATCAATACGCATTGAAAGGGCTGTACAAAGTACATGCAGTGCAGAAGCTTCTGTCGGAACCTCTGCAGTTTCCCCTTCCAAAATAGCATCGATATCAGGCAGTTTCCCCGCAACAGCCCTGAAGCCTAGAAATGATGCTGCCAGTTCTTCTCCGATAGCACCTGAGACAAGCGGCATGATAAGATCATCATCAGGGTTGGAAGCGATGACCTCATTGACATACTCCCAGGTACGAGGCGTGGCAAAAGATCTGCTGTCATCTTGTGTATTGAATGCAAACAGTGCATCGGGACGATGTGATATAAATGAGATAATGGTTACATCAATACCCGCATCCATCGCCCATTTACGCCACTCTTCAACATCTGCATGCATCTCCAGGTGAATAAAACGGTTTGCCAGTGGAGATGCCATACGAAACACAACACCCCGGTCACTTTCACGGTTACCTGCAGCCACGATCGACCAGCCTTCGGGCAAATGGTATTCACCTATTTTTCTATCAAGGATCAACTGGTATGCGGAGGCTTGCACCATAGGAGCTGCTGTATTGAGCTCATCTAGAAAGAGTATGCCTTTCTCCAGACTGCCATCAGGTAAAAATGAAGGCGGAGCCCAAACCGCAGTATCCTGTTTTGTGTCAAAAAAAGGAATACCGCGAAGATCTGTCGGATCAAGCAGTGAGAGACGAAGGTCGATGTATCCGATCCCTTGTTCTTTGGCGATCTGTGAGACGATAGAGGACTTTCCGATACCCGGAGGTCCCCATAAAAATACAGGGACTTTTCTTTCACATAGATAGCTTAACGATCTTTTGGCATCATGGGGGTTCATGGCATTCCTTTCTTTTTTACGTTGTATGTCAATATGCAATTATGGTGCGAGTTAATGTTAGAGGTGCACTATCGTGCGTTTTTAAGTATGCGTAATATCTTGGGTGTGACGGCAAGATCAAGTGCCGTAAAATCATCCGGGTTTTTGATACGAACATCTGCGCCTGCATTTACCAAAAGCGAAACTATCTCTTCTTTACCGCTGGATGCAGCATACATCAAAGGGGTAACACCGTTGATATTGATCGTATCTATTTCGATCCCTTCATCTACAAGCACTTTGATGATATCGATGTTTTCTCCAAAACAAGCAAGCCAAAGAGCGGTATTGCCATCGATGTTTTTAAGATGTATATTGGCACCTTCTTCCAGAAGATCAGTAAATATTTCAGAATTCCCTTCTCGTGCCGCTTTCATCAAGGCTGTATTACCGTAGTTTCCCTGTTTGTCTATCTCATCGATAGCGTAGTCATTGTTTTCTAACCAAGTTAATGTTGATTGTTCCATAAAGAGACCCTTATGCTATTTTGGTTTTGATACTGCAATTTGCATTCTTAGTCAGAACAAAATTTGCATTAAGTAGAGAAAAAGGAGTAATAATGGAAACCTATTTTTATTGTCAAAGCTGCGACCAGAAGATCACCATAGACCAGCTTGCACTTTTAAATGAAGGGAAGTGTCCTTCTTGCAGTTCGATGGAGGGGTTTTCTACTGTACCTAAAGATGAAAATGATTCATTTGAACAGGTGACTGTACTCAATGATACAGATTTTCTGGATCAATAGCATACAAAGTGTCAGTACCAATGAAAAAGCAGATAAAACCTCATACTGTTATATATTTTATGAGGTTTTCATAGATTAATAAGAAGAAAAAAACAGCTTATAGCTCCGTTTGGGCTATAAATTGTTTCAAGATCTTTTCACTGCTTTCTACCTTTAACGGCTTGTTAAAATTAGTAATGATCTCTCTTGGCATTACCATAGCTCCAAGTCTTGTAAATTGTGTTCTCATAGCATTCATAAGATCACTCCCGCCACTGCCGGAGTGGGTAGCCAGTTGTATTTTTTTCATCTGAAAAACTTCTCTGAAATCTTTTCCTGTTCTGGATACCCAGGCAACAAAATTTGATAAAACAGGTGGTAGAGAATAATTATATTCAGGAGCGACAAAAATATATCCATCGGCTTTTTTCATTAATTCAACCAATTCGTCTATCTTCTTGGGAATACCATCACGCTCTTCTTTTCTACTATCATACATAGGCAGTTCAAGGTCAACTAAATTAATGATCACACTTTCTTGATTGCTCTCTTCCATTTGGAGTTTAATACTATTGGCCAATTTCATATTTTCATTTAAACTCGACACAAATATCAGATACATCCTACACTCCTTGAATATATTGGTTTCATTATAACGTTATTATTGTCTGACTGGTTATTTAGCCAAAACTCCTTCTAATTCAAGGTCACCTGATCAATCACCGTAATTTGTTCATATTTTAGGTGATGCAAAAATTCTCTAATGATCAAAAGCTGGGCATAGAATCTCTGAGAAATGTCAGTTTCATGCAGACGAGGCGGTCTGCCCATTGCGATTTCAGCGTATTGTCCAAACAGATATTCAAGATCATTGCGAGGAAGGCTCATTTCATGTTTGTATTCAATACAGCAAAGATGTGCAATTTCTCGAATGAAAGAAGTATTGGTGACCAAATGATGTCCATTCATCGGAATTAGCGGCACAACTTTCTCGATCTCATCTTCGATATAATTGATGGCATATTCGATATCATCATAGGAAGGCGGTGTATGTTTAAAGTATCGGGAACTGATGAGCTCAAAGCCAACCGGTATAGTGACAAAAGTCACATCATTTTTTTTAAAACAGAAAACAGATTCATTTTCGCGGATCTGCATAAAAACCGTGTTTGGATGTATCGATTCAATACTCATGAATAGTGATTTAAGCTGTTCATTTATACTAGACATGCAAATTCCTATGAAAATTTAACTGGTTATTAATAAAAATTATATAAAGAATAGTTTGATTTATGCAATAAACAGATAATTAGAACGTGAGATTATTGTCTTAAAACTTTATAAAGTTATATATTTTATAAGGTTTTTAATAAATGCTTTTTTACTTTATTACAAATAGTCTTGACAATATTACTAATTAGTAGTATTATGTTATTAAGGAGAATTGATATGAAAATAAATGCACTTAAAAGTTATGGTTCAAATACTGATAAAGCTATGTCAACTTGGATACAGCTTTTTAGAGCTTTTAATAAAATAAGAGCAAAAGAATCACTTTATATTCATTCATTTGATTTAACGATGAACCAGTTTCAAGTTTTGGAAGTTTTATACCACAGGGGTGATCTGAGTATTGGTACGATTACCACTCTGACTATGGGTACGCCCGGAAACATTACTGTAGTAATAAAAAATCTAAAAAGAGATGGTTTCGTTACTTCTATTCCTGACCCAAAAGATAAAAGGTCTTCAATAATTTCTATCACCCAAAAGGGAAAAGATATTATCGAACAGTTGTTTCCTGATCATGCCAAAAACCTTGAAAGCTATTTTGATGTTTTAAATGATGAAGAGATGGAAACGCTATTTAATTTATTGAGAAAGTTACAGAAATCACAGTAACTTTTTTTTAATTAAATACTACTAATTAGTAATATAAAAGGAAAGAAAATGAAATTATCAACAGTAATATTTGCTTCAATGCTAAGTGTAGGAACGCTATTTGCCGGGACTTATAATGTAGATCTTGACCATTCAAATGTTGCTTTTAAAGTGAAGCATATGATGATATCCAATGTTACAGGTCAGTTTAACAAGTTCAGCGGTACATTTAACTATGATGATGAAACAAAAACATTAACATCATTGAACGGCGAAGTGGATGTAAACTCCATTGATACTGATAATGCTAAAAGGGATGCGCATCTAAAAAGTGTAGATTTCTTTGATGTCGCAAAGTATCCATCTATGCAGCTAACCCTTGATAAAGTTGAAGGAGATACCGCTTTAGTGAAACTAACGATGCACGGTGTTACAAAAGAGGTCAAAATGGAGCTAGAGACCAGCGGTACGGTGATCAAAGATCCATGGGGCAACAGTAGAACAGGTCTATCGCTGTCAGGTAAAATCAATAGAAAAGATTTTGGCTTGAACTGGAATCAAGTAATAGAAGCAGGTGGTGTCGCTGTTGGTGAAACAGTGAAAATAAATATTGAAATAGAAGGTATATTAGCTAAATAGCATATGTGTACTATCAAATGACAAGAAAAAACTTTTTAAAGATGCTTGCTTTAACATTAGGAGGCTTAACCATGCCGATTTTCGCAAACCAAACAAAAAGAGCTCCTGCTTTTTTTGTGGGACACGGTAACCCCATGAATGCCATAGCAGATAATACGTTTACAAAATCACTTAGAACGTTAGGTGAATCATTGCAAAAGCCCAAAGCTATATTGATGATATCAGCACATTGGAATACGCCATATCCTGCTATAAGTCTTCATAAGAGTGATCAACTCATCTATGATATGTATGGATTTCCCGATGCACTATATAAAGTAGAGTATCCTGCTCCAAATGCGGACTTCTTGGTATCTGATTTACAGAAACTGATCCCGAATTTGCATGTAGAAGAGAGAAATCTAGACCATGGGGTATGGAGTGTTTTGATACATCTATTTCCTTATGCCGATATCCCTGTGATGCAGCTCTCCATCGACAGCAGATTGTCCATGAAAGAACATTTTGAGATGGGTAGAACCATCAGAAGACTACGTGAGCAAGGTGTGATGATCATCGGCAGCGGAAATGTCACACATAATCTTGGAGATATTAGTATGCAAAAAAATTCACCAGTAGTTTCATGGGCAAAAGAATTTGATGATTTTATTAAAAACTCGATATTAAAACAAGATTATAATGCACTAATAAATTTTCAAGATATACAACGTTATGCACAAAATGCCCATCCGACCATAGAGCATTATATTCCATTGCTCTATATTGCAGGAAGCTCTTATAATGATGATAAAAGTGAATTTATTTATGAAAGTTTTGAGCATGGAAGTCTAAGTATGCGTAGCTGGCTACTGAAATAAAAAATTGAAAACCTCATAAAGTTATATATTTTATAAGGTTTCAAGACTGTTCAGAATTTCATGTCAATATACGGTAGTAATAAAATCATAGTATATTGATTCTAAAGTTTCCAAGAACTACTATTATCATAAAATTGTTAATATCATGGATAAAGTCATCTTAGGTAAAAAGGTGTCTCTTTTTTACAGGATAGGCAATTTAGTTAAATTATTATATTGTAAATACCTTTTACATACTTTTTATACATTATGGGTAATATTATTATAGAATTGTAAAAAGGACAATATGATGAAAAACACTTTAGTAAAATTGTTATTAGCATGGGCACTTATCGCTTCAAGTAGTTTGATGGCTGAGCCATTAAGCAAAATGGATTTAATTAATCAGGCAAAAAAAGAAGTCGGTGAAGTGACACCCAAAAAATTAAAAACAATGCTTGACAATGGTGATGATGTCATTGTTTTAGATGTGCGTGAAACTGAACAATATGCAGAGGGGAGCATACCGTTTACTGACTTTGACAAAGAGAATTTTCTTTCTGTAACGCGTGGAAATTTGGAGTGGGAAATTAATACAATTATTCCTGATAAAGATGCATATATTGTCACATATTGTCGTAGAGGCGGACGTGGAGCTTTGGCAGCACAAGTCTTAAGAAAAATGGGCTACAAAAATGCTACAACACTTCAAGGTGGTCTAAAAGGATGGATAAAAGCAGGGTATCCTGTAAAAACAGGATTAGGAAATGTTGTATTGGAAAAGGAAAAATAGATACAACAATAATTATCGAGATTGTTTAAATTTTTGTATCAGTAATCCTAAAGATTTGTGTATGATATCAAAAAGTAAGGACTATACTTGATTGAAAAACTAAAAACATGGGCTAAACATCTGAAACATTACTTGTATGCGCTATATTTGGCATATCATCACAAAGATGTTCCAATAGTTGCCAAAATAATGGCGGTAATAGTGGTTTCATATGCCCTAAGCCCCGTAGATTTGATTCCTGATTTTATCCCTATCATTGGATATCTGGATGATTTCATTTTATTGCCACTTGGAATAGCGTTGGCCATAAAACTGATACCGGAGGAGATTTGGAGTGAATGTAAAAACAAAGCCCAGCAAGCAACTTTAAGATCTCTTCCTCGTTCTAAAACAGCTGCCTTTGTTGTAATCAGTATATGGATTATAATAGCGGTTTTGATTTTTCGTATGTTCTACTAAACGTATAAATTTAATGATTTGTCGTTTACTAAACAAGAACCAAATGGCTTATATGTAAAACCTTATAATCTAACATATTTTATAACGTTATTCGCTATAGCGACGTTTGCGGGCTATAAAACTGTGTCCTTGAATATAAAACCTTATAAAATGTTCTATATAGGGATGTTTTATAATGAAAACTATAAAAGAAAACATAAGCTCAAAAGTGAATGGTTTGCACTAGCAAAAGATCAATGTCGAAGCAGACTGCTTATCTGTTCGATCTCTTCTCGTTCAAGCACTATTTTGTTAGCTTCAAGGTCTTCGCTCATATGTTCTTTTGATGTGGTACCGCTTAGCGGGGTGATACCTTGAGAGATCAGATAGGCAAAAAAGATCTGTGGTTGTGTTTTACGGTATTTTATAGCAAGTTTAATGATGGTATCGCTGTTAAGGATATGTGGATTGGCCGTAAGGCTCCAGAAGCTCTCATAAGCGATATGATGCTCTTTACACCACTGTCGTAACTCTGTGTCATAGTCACTCTGTTCATAAAAACGGTTTTGAACTATGGATGGTTTGATCCTTGCTTCATCGTAAAGCCGTTTTAAAACAGAGAGATCATAGCAGTTACTGATCCCAAGCATTTTAGCCCCATCTGTTTCATAGATCTTCTCCATAGCTCTCCAAACCTCCAAAAGATTGGAAAAGGGAAAGAGAGGAGAGTGCAGGATCAGCGCATCCACATAGTCACTCTTTAGATTTTGTTTTGAAACCTCAAACGATTGCAACACCTGTTCAAAAAGCGAGGCGTCTTTATCATAAGGGATGGTGTTTGGATCATGTCCCTCAACGGGTGTAAATTTGGTTTGAATGTAGAGGTCTCTTCGATCAATGCCGCTAAGAACGATGGCATCACCTACAAGCGCTTCACTATAATGTTTGGGTTGACAGGCGGTATCAATCCCTCTGAATCCGGCTTCAAGCGCATCAAGTACAAGTCTGGTGGTCTGTTCTTTTTTCCATGCCGTACCGTAAATGATAGATGGCATAAGAGTTGTGTTGCTTTTTTCTTGCATGATATCCCTTTAGGATGATATATTTTGCTCTTTCAAAAACATGGCAAATTGAGAGTCTATATTGATAATATGTCTTTTGAACTTTTCATAAGCATAGTCGTTGATGTATGGTTTTCCAAATGTAGGAAATTTTCTTGCCTTTTCATAAAAGTATATCATCTCATTTAAAAGGTTTATATGTTCATCAAGATGTTCCTGCCTTCCATAAAAGTTTTGTTCTGTCATGATGCTCTCTTCTGATGCAAAATGCTCTTTGGTATGGTTGATGATCTCTTCAAAGTGTTGAAGGAACTCTGAATCATTACAAGACTTTATAGTGCTAAGAAGGTCTAAAAAATCATCATGCATTTTGTCCATAAGAGGAATATTGAGTTGTAAATTATCTTGCATGCTGCCTCATTGTATTTTTATAACTTTTATGCAATTTATATACTCATAGTATGAGAAAACATAAAGCCATGAAGGAGTCCATACAAAACCAGGTTCAAATAATTTTGCAGTGTTTTAGAGTGAAAAATGCATTTGCTTTATTACCAAAGGAGCCTTTATGTATGACCGGTTTGTTAATGCCAAAGAGACGTATGAATCCAAAGAGATGACACTTGATGAACTGAAAATTTTGCAAGGTCAGTTGGATATAACATTTGAAAACCATGGTATCTCACGCTCGAAAAAAGACTATTTACTTTGCAGTATTATATACACACCGTTACTCAAACTGCAACAACGACTACAACAGCCCTTTGAAAGTGAAACAGAATTCAGACAGCTGATGGAGCAGGTACTAAGCGGCAGTGAATATGAATTTAAAAAAGAAGAGGGTTTTATATCTTATGAGACCAAAGATGCTTTAGTCGATGTGGTGGTTTCGCTGGATGTATCAGGCAGGGTGCTTGTAGAGCCGGATGACATTATGATCACTGGTCATTTTGACGTGTTTCTTAGAGTACAGCATTAGTCAGAAAAGATATGTAAAATTTTATGGAAATACAGAAAAACCGTTCTGTCCAGTCTAATTTATACTGAAATGCTCTTTGATCGCCATAAGACATGTTTTTGCATCGGTAGCCACTAAGGTATGGGAGAGCATGAGGTTATGAGAGAGTTCAAAGTCCTCTATGAGTTTACCTTCTTTGCAGTAGATATCGGAATCACAAAGTTTTTGAGACTCTACAATGCGCTCTTTCATTGTTCTAAGATCCTCGGCATAACCAAAGACCGGTTTGCCCAATGCTTCGGCAAATCCTACTTCATAGACTGTCCCCGAATCAGGTTCAAGGCCCCTAAAAGGATTGAGGTTTGCCATAACGATATCAGCTTGTTGTATCAATGCCAGGTTTGCCTGCCTGATCTCTCGTGCCAAGGCTTGGGGTTCCTCTGCTTCCAAGATATTATCCAAAGGGAAAAGCCCTTCAAATCCAAAGTTACTGCAAAGTTCTTTAAGCATTTTACCTACATCTAAAGCATCTTTTTCAAACACATCAGGCCCGGCTAAATAGATTTTTTTCATGAAAAACCCTTCATTGATTTCATCTCATTATACTTGATTTTTTTTCACCGATGATAATGGACTAAGCTGGTTGATACAATTTTGACATTCTGCCAATTTTGTAAGGATTTGTCGCAATTTAGTGCATGTGCTGTGTACCGCAGCCGCATCCTCCGCCAAGCATACCGATCACATAATGGTCATCCACTTCGGTGATGTCAAAATTGTGTTTTCCACAGAAACTGCTTTCCATAAATGAAAGTTGTGTTTCAGCTGCATTTTTAGCACTCTCTTTTGTATCAAAGGTGACGACCTGACTCAAACCGTCTCTTTTAGCGCAGCTGCAAAGTTTTTCTATAATTACGTGATGTTCCATGATTATTCCTTTCTAATTTTTAGTAGAGATGCATTCTTTATTCCCTTAGGAGTATTGAGACCTGACTAGAGGCATAGTTTTTTGTTTTCGTTTAAGTATTGCAAGCTCTTTGAAAAAACAACCGCTTTCAAACCTGTATCTATCATTTTCACAAATAATAGAATGATGATACAAAGGTACCATCAGGTTCAGATCTTCTTTAGTAATAGTGTAGTTTTTGTCACAGTGGGTGCAGTAAAGTTCAATTTTATTATATTTCATAAAAAAATATTTGCAAAAATTGTTCGATAGTAGGGTAGAAGTATTCTCTATAGTGCAAAAAATGTTTTAGGGTTGAAATGAATAGAAATACTCCTCAAAGTTTTCTATTTTTCCATTGGTGATTTTGATACCTTCACTTTTGAGCAGTTCTATCTTCTTCTCCCTGCCCAGAGCATACTCACCGATATTTCCGTCACTGCGTATGACACGGTGACAGGGTGTTGTGATGAGATCGGGGTTTTTTGCCAAGGCAGTGCCTACTGCCCGCCATGCTTTGGATCCTAACGCCCTAGCAAGCTCTTTATAGGTAGTGATTTTGCCTTTGGGAATTTGACGGAGGAGAGTGTAACACTTTTCGTTGAAATCGGTGTTTTTATTCATGATTCAGATTCCGTAGAACAGCGTGCGATCTCTTCAGGGGAGAGAATCCTGAACTCGCCAGCTTGAAGCTCTCCCAACTCGAGTGTTCCCATGCGGCTGCGGTGCAGCGCGTTGACATGGTTGCCTGCCGCGGCAAACATACGGCGTACCTGGTGGTAACGACCCTCCGTGATCTCCAAGGCTACATGGATACCGTCGCCCTCTTCAAGCCGTGCCGGAAGACATGGGGTTTTTTCACCATTGAGCATCAATGTACCTGAAGCAAAAAGCGCTTTCTCTTCACCCGTCAGTGGTTGTGCCAGAGTCGCTTCGTAGCGTTTGGCAACCTTTTTACGGGGGGAGGTGAGGGCATGGATAAGCTTGCCATCATCTGTGATAAGCAGCAGTCCGCTGGTCTCTTTGTCAAGCCTGCCTACGGTAGAGAGCTTGGGTGAGCGAAGACGCCATCTATTCGGGAGCAGATCATAGACCAGTTTTCCTTCGCCGTCATCATGGGAGCAGACCACACCGACGGGTTTATGCATCAAGATGACCATTCCTTGCGGAGGATCAAGGGGCTCACCGTCGAAACGCACTATCTCATGCGTCACTTTGGTCTCGGGTTTGATACGGGATTCTCCTTCAACAGTAACGATACCCATAGCAATGAGTTTTCTGACATCTTTACGGCTGCAGTAGCCTAGGCTTGAGAGGAGTTGGTCGAGGCGTTTTTTCATACAGGGATTATAGCATAAGTGGTTGTTTTGGAAACGGCTTTTGTTACATTTTCTTGAGCTACAGGATTTTCCGTTTCCTTTTTAAATACATTAGTAGTGAAATTCATAGGATTTGATACCCCAAAACCCTCTTCTCGCACAAAAATTGCATAACTATGGATATTACGCTCAAAAGGAGTATTTATGGTCAATAGAGCCAAGATAAAAGAGTTGCTCAATGAGAGTGCCTGCTCTCACAGCAAAGATAAAAAACCCGGTGAAGGATGTGACAAGCCAAAACCCGGGCTTGCTGCGGGAGGGTGTGCGTTTGACGGTGCACAGATCTCACTCTTTCCTTATGCGGATGCGGTACATCTGGTCCATGGTCCGCAAACCTGTCTTGGAGCATCTTGGGAAACAAGAGAGACTTTGAGCTCCTATGAAGGACGTGATCATACGGTTATGGGATTTACCACGGGTATCAGAACCAATGATGTTATTTTCGGCGGGGACAAGAGACTGGCTGATTCGATAGACTTCATTATGAAAGAGTATGCCCCTGAAGCGATCTTTGTCTACTCAACCTGTGTGACAGCGCTTGTGGGAGATGATATCGATATGACCTGTAAGCTTGGGAGCGAGAAACACGGTGTACCTATCGTACCTGTACATGCTCCAGGATTTGTCGGTGGTAAGAACCTTGGTTCAAGGCTTGCAGGTGAAGCAGTGCTTGAACATCTGATCGGTACCAAAGAACCTGAGTTCACAACTCCTTATGATATCAACCTTATTGGTGACTACAACGTAACTGGAGATATGTGGCAGTATCTTCCGATTCTTGATAAGATCGGAATACGTGTGCTCAGTTCAATGAGTGGAGATGGACGTGTTGGAAGTATAAGGACAGCACACCGTGCCAAGCTCAATGTGATCGTTTGTGCCAAGTCTCTTATCACGCTGTGTAGAAAGATGAAAGAGCAGTATGATATTCCTTGGATATCTGTCTCTTTTTACGGAAAGCGTGATACGGCCTTTGCGATCCGTGAGATCGTTAATGCTTTAGGCGATGAAAAACTGATCGCTAAAGCCGAAGAAGTATTGGCAGAAGAAGAGGAGAAGCTTGAAGCACGTCTGAAACCTTACAAGGAGATGTTTGCTGGCAAAAAAGCCGTACTCAATACCGGAGGAAACAAAGCTTGGTCTATTGCTTCAGGGCTACAGGACCTTGGCATTGAAGTAGTAGCGACTTCTATCAGAAAATCTACTGCAGACGATATAGAAAAAGCCAAAGAGTATCTGGGACCTGATGGTATTTTAATGAAGGCACCGGCATCGGAGCAATCCAAAGTGATCGATGAGAAAGGTGCGCATATTTTGCTTGCCGGAGGTCGTAGTCTCTATACGGCGATCAAAAAGAAGATTTCATTTATCGACGTTAACCAGGAGAAAAAGGTAAGTTACGGAGGATTTGAAGGACTGCTCAACCTGGCTGAAGATCTCAAATCCGCATTTAACAATCCTGTTTTTGCCAATGTTAGTAAAAAAGCACCATGGGAAACTGTATCAATGGAGGCAGAGTAATGGAAGTCAATTACGCTATAGAGCTTAGCAAACACGAACACAAACCCTTGCAGATCAATCCTATCAAACACTCACAGCCGATGGGTGCGGCACTGGCATTTTACGGTATCCGAAACTGTCTGCCTTTGATGCATGCTTCACAGGGATGTGCTTCGTATACCAAGGTATTTTTTACCAGACATTTTAATGAACCGATCCCAATGTACAACACCTCGGTTTCTGATATCACTGCAGTACTCGATGGCGGGGATTATTCTATATTGTTATCGATCGAAAACATCACAAAGAAAAACAAGTTCAAACCGGAAATCATAGGACTTCATACGACGGGTCTGACCGAAACAAAAGGGGATGATGTCCGCGGTGTAGGTATGCACATAGAGATACCTTACTGTTATGTCAATACTCCTGATTATGAAGGTGGTATGGAGAGCGGATGGGCATTGACTGCCAAGGCGTTGATAGATCAGCATACAAGACCATATGATCAAGTGAGACCTAACAAGTTATTACTGCTTCCTCATGTAAGTATGCAGCCTGTTGAGGTTGAAAAGATCAAAGAGATGTGTGAGAATTTCGGGTTTGAGACCTATGCCTTGCCTGATCTTTCTACATCTATGGACGGTTTTTTCGGTGAGCAGCAAGGTAAGCTGGCACAGGGCGGTATCGGCATTGATGAGATAGAAGTACTTGGGAACTGTGCCACAGTGGTCAGTATCGGCAGTTCAATGAGAATTGCTGCTGAAGCATTGCTGGTAAAAAACCCAAAAATAAGACATATACATTTTGATCATCTCATGGGACAGGATATGAACGACAATTTTGTAGCATCTTTGATGGAGATCAGACAGATAGAGCCTTCACCATCAGTAAAAAGATGGAGAGGACGTCTGCAAGATGTAATGCTGGATTCACATTTTCTTATCGGTTCATCACGTTTTGTGATCACCGGAGAACCTGATATGTGTATAGGGATGACTGAATTGATACAAAGTGTCGGAGGGACGATAGAAGCCGTTGTATCGACAGTTTATAGCCCTGTACTTGAAAAAATAGAGGCTAAAAAAGTCTTTGTTGGAGATCTGGAAGATGCGAAAGTACACTTCAAAAATGCAGATCTGGTCATCAGTAATTTTCATGCGGAACGAATCTTGCATATAGATGAGCAAAGCCATGCAGGATTGGTATTGAGAGGGTTCCCAAACTATGAAGAACTTGGAAACCAGCTCAAGAACGATCAGCTTTATGAAGGAAGTACATATTTCCTTTTAGAAATAGCAAATAAATTACGAGAGGTGAAGCATCATGGGTGAATCAACGAAGATAACGGTAGAGAGTAACGATACATTGGAAAATAGCATGAAAGTAGCGTTTGCGACCAAAGATCTTGAAGTCATTAACGCACATTTTGGTGGGGCTAAAGAGTTTGTAGTCTATAACGTCTCCAAAGATGGATTTTCTCTAGCTGGTGTCATTAAGACTGATACATCCGATTTAGCAGGTGATGACAAGACCGATTTCAAGGTCAAAGCACTTGAGGGTATCAATATTATGTATTGTGAGTCGATTGGAGGAACTGCAGCTGCAAAAGTGATCCGTGCAGGAATAAATCCAATGAAAGTGCCGGAACCTAGATCGATTAAAGAGATACTGGGAGAACTGATAGAAATGATCAACACAAACCCGCCGCCATGGGTGAAAAGAATCATGAATATTGAAACGGTCGAAGATCCAAGATTGGCACGCTGGGCTATAGATTAGATTTGTACAAAGCAAAAGAGAAAGAGTGTTAACACAGCTTAAGAAGCTTGGCTTTGAAAGCGTTATTAAAAAATAAAGGAAAATAATTATGGTTGATACAACATTAGAACACAATGCATTTACTGAAGAGCTGATCCGTCAGCTAAGAGCTACCGATCAGTTTGGAAACTGGTCAAAAATGAGTGATGAAGAGCTTTTGACTAAGAAATATGTAAAGACAAAAGAAGATCTGAAAAGTATACCTATCATCGCAGATATCGATGAGATGCTTATCGGAGAGATCAAGATGATCTATAAGGCTATTGCACTTCAGTTTGAAAGAAAAACCGGTGTGATGTGTAATGTTGTCATGGAGATGAGCCATGAAGGCTTTGGAAGATGTATCGTCATTGCAGACAAGATCGTGTTGGTAGACAAATACTTCAAAGATGCACATAGATTTGGATACAGAACAATTGACAAGCTTTATGAAGATGGACAAAAACTTCTAGATAAAGCATTTAGTATCTATCAACAATACAAACCATGTAAGGAGGCATAAATGGCAAATGTTGGGATTTTCGTAGGTAGCAGCAGCGGTGTGACACAGGAAGCAGCTGAGCAGCTTGAAGAGCTTTTTGATGGAGCTGAACTGATCAATATGGAAGAGGATTACGATGACCTTGGCCAATTTGAAGAGTTTGATGTATTACTGATCGGTTCTTCAACCTGGGGGCAGGGTGATCCTCAGCGCGACTGGGTCGATCCTTTGTATGAAATGGAAAATGAAGAACCTGATTTCAGTGGCAAAAAAGTAGCTTTCTTTGGAGCAGGTGATCAGGATACGCATGGCGAAGAGTTTATCAGTGCTTTGGGAAAAATGAAAGATGTTTTCAGTAAGCTCGGTGCAGACACTGAATATGGATATTGGCCTACTGAGGGGTATACCTATAAATTTTCAAGGGCTGAAAAAGACGGTAAGTTCTGTGGATTGGCAATCGATAACGTGAACCAGGCAGATCTTACTGAAGAGAGAATCAGTACTTGGGCTGAACAGCTGAAAAGTGAAATGGGTATTTAGCGACAAAATTGTCGGAGTTTATAAAAATATTATAGGTTTTATCTAGTTGTTATAGAGTAAAAATTGCATAGTGTGTTAAAAGGATTTACAATGGGTGTATTACAAGAGTTTCAGACATTAACGGATGCTGAAGATTATTTTGACTTTTTTGATCTTGATTATGATGAGAGATTGGTGTATGTAAAACGTTTTCATATCATGAAAAAATACGGTGAAATGATAGAGAAAGCAAAGGGTCATGATCTCGGTAGTGAAGAGAAGTTGTTGGATTATTATAAATTTGCCTTGATCACTGTTTATAAGAACTTTGAGAACGGATATGCTCCATCAGCTGCCGAAGTTTGGGATACATTCGGCAAGCCTAGTGCATGTAGTACCTGTTCTACTTCAACAACATGTAATGATATAGAGGAGGTAAGCAATGGAGTTCACGCATGCACAAGCCAAACAAATATCAGCTTCAACTAAAGACGAGATACTGCCGGTATTTCATCTAGGTCAAAGGGTACGTATCACAAAGCCTATCAGGAATGACGGGTCTAACCCTTTTCATGCTCCTGATGCAATTTTGGTCCAGCCCGGTGCGGAAGGATATGTTACGCATATAGGAGACTGGCTGCAGGTGATACGTATCTATGAAGTCCATTTTATAGAAGAAGGATCTACTTACGGATGCCGTGAAGCAGAGCTATTGGCCATAGATGATGTAGACGGATATGATGAAGTTGAAGAAGAACTAAGATGGTTGAGAGAACACCGTGCCAAAAAAGCAGCTCAAAAAGCAGCTCAAAAAGCAGCTCAAAAAGCAGCTCAAAAAGCAGCAGAGCAATCTCAAAACAAAGGAAGCGATGACTAAGTTTTGTGTATTAGCAAAGATTTTTATATCACCGCAGATATAAAGATCTATCTATTTTAAAAGGAGACAACAAATGACAACTAGAGTAGAGATCATTAATGATTTTTTGGCAATTAATGTTACACCGGGTAAAACGATTCAAGACATTGTAGAAGCATCAGGTTCTGCACTACCGTTTGGGTGCCGTGACGGTGAATGTGGAACATGTGTAGTACTAATTGAATCGGGGATGGACTATCTTAGTGATATGACTGACAAAGAAAAAGCAGTTATGAAAACAATAGGTGAGAGCAGTCCTAAAGCACGTCTTGCTTGCCAGATGAAGATCACACAGCCAAACGGGCTTGTACGTATCAAGTACTAATCTTTCTCCGGATTTTCCGGAGTTTGATGTAGTCATTTTTAAAGAGATTTCATAATCTTTTTAATGATGATTACCTCTATTTTGTCAAAAGATGCATTTTTGTGCAGTCTGGAACAGAATATGCATAGTATTGAATGTAAAATAATTTATATACTATATACAAGAGGATACAAATGGCAGTAAAGCAAGTCTTTAATCTCAAACAAAAACAAATACCGCGTCTTTCTATGCAGACATGGTTACCTTTGCTGCAATGTTCACTTTCAGACCTGGAAAAACATATACAGAATATCGCCAATGAAAATCCGTGTCTTGAAGTAAGTTCAGGCTTTGAAGTAGCAGAAAGTTCATCCAGCAGCACACATCAGGCATATCTTTCCTATCAAAATCATGTCTCCAATGCATCGAGTGATGAGATCGAATGGATGAGTATATCAACCCAGTCACTTTATGAAAAACTGGATGAACAGATCGCTGCACCGCTTTTCCCTACACCGATCTCTCAGAAGATCGCTAAACAGATCATATTTTATATCAGTGATGAGGGGTATTTTGAAGGAGATATTGAAGAGATCGCTACACAGTGCGGTGTACCTGCTGCACAGGTAGAATCGGTCAGACAGCGTTTTGCTTATCTTCAGCCTTACGGGGTAGGGGCAAAAGACTATAAAGAGTCGTTTTTGTTTCAGTTAAATGAGTTTGATCTAGATGATGATATGAGCCTATTGCTCAGTGCGATGATCATACAGTTTGAATCATTGGAAAAGTTTATCAGCCATCCTAGGTTTTCAGAGGCCAAAGAGATACTGAAACATCTCAAAAATCCGCCGGCTATCAAATACATGCCGAGTGAGCCGCCTATCTTGCCTGACCTTTTTGTCTATTTTGATGAAGATGAGTTGACCATAAAAATGAACAATGCATTTTATCCGGATCTCAAGGTGACACAGATCGATAAGTATGAGAATTTTGCGAAACAGAAATTTAAAGAAGCACGAGAACTGGTCAAGCTCCTGGACCTTAGAAAAAGTACGCTTTATAACATTACACTGGTACTGTTGGAAAAACAGTATTCGTTTTTCATGGGTGGGACGCTAAAACCTTTAAAACTTCAGGATGTTGCAGAAGAGCTTGGATTTAATGAGTCTACAATTTCCCGCGCGATAAGCGGAAAGTATATGGAAACAGAGCATGGTATCTACTCTTTTAAAGACTTCTTTTCCAATGCTATAGGCAATGTGTCTACAGCCGAGCTAAAAGAGTTTATCCAAAGATTGATCCAGAGTGAAGATAAAAACAAACCCTATAGTGACAAAGCGATCCATGAGATGCTTGAAGCACGTTTTGGTATACAGATGGTGAGAAGGTCTATTGCCAAGTACCGCCAGGAGCTGGATATCCCTTCATTTAAAGAGAGGAAGTTCCTTTATCAGCTTGAGATGCTCTAAAATGAATCAAGGAGAAGCTTTCTTAAAAAGATAAATATATTGTTATTATATTTGATAATTTGACTTAATACTTAGTATTTTAATAATGTTTTAAATATAATCAAAATGCATTACAATGTTAAACGCTACACCTATCGTGAGATAGGGTCAGAAAGCCATGGGTCTTGGATACTATAGCTCTATAGTAAAAGAAAAGATCGCCAGGTTGCATAATCAATCAAATACTACACTTATTAAAGGGAAATAATGAAAAAGGGAATGTTATCTCTGGTGTCTATAATGGCACTGAGTGGAATAGCTTATGGGGGCGGTGATATGGGTAAGGCTGTAGAGCCTTATGTCGAAATGCCGGAAGTTGAGGTATATCCTTTCTATATTGGCGTAGGAATGGGAGATGTATCGGTTGATGATGAGACAACTGATGAAAAGATTAGTGCAACTACAGTGGTATTACAAGCAGGATACGAGTTTAACAGTTATGTGGCACTTGAAGGACGTTATACATTAGGTCTGGGTGCTTGTGACTATGATAGCGGTACACTAGGTGTCACTGATGGATATGATGGTGATTATTATAGCTGGGGAGTTTATGTAAAACCTATGTATCCGATTGGAAACTTTGATATTTACGGACTTCTAGGATATGGCCAAATTATGCTTGAAGACCTTGCAGGTGGTGATGCAGTTCAAGGTGGATTCCATTGGGGACTTGGAGTAAGTTATGCGCTTTCAGGAGAGATATCTGTATTTGCCGATTATGTCTCATTGTATGATGATAAAGGACTTGACAAGAGAGCAGAACTTGATGATATAGTTGCCGATACTTGGACAGTCGGTCTTACGTATAAGTTTTAAAAGGAATCAAGAATGAAATTAACAAACTTTAAAATCATACCTTTTGTACTGATGGTTTCTTCACTTTTAGCATTGAATGGCTGTGATAAGTCTTCTACCTCTTCAGACAGTGCGCTTGCCGGTGTAGCTCCTGTAGCAGTAAACGATAGCGGTGTTGGTGTTTCAGGGGCACCGGCAACTATCTTAGTAGTAGCAAACGATACTGATGTTGAAAACAATCTTGATGTCAGTTCTGTACAGATCATCGGGACAGCGAATGCCGGTGATTCTTTGGTGGTAACGGGCGAAGGAACATGGAGTGTTGATGCTGCAGGAAATGTGACTTTTACACCTGAGATTGGATTTACTAATGATCCATCTGTGATCGAGTATATCGTATCTGATACTAATGGACTTGTATCCAATAGTGCTACAGTCACGATAGACTATCCCCAAACAGCACCTGTAGCATACGATGATGATGCTAATGGGACTTCAGGTTTTGCAACCACTGTGGATGTTTTGGCAAATGATACAGATGCAGAAAATGATATTAATACAAGTTCAATTCACATCACAGGTACGACCAACCCAGGTGATACTTTGGTAGTAGCTGGTGAAGGAAACTGGTCTGTCTCTCCTGTGCATACAGTGATCTTTACACCAGAAGCAGGTTTTACGGGAGATCCAGAGTCAATCACGTATATTATCACTGACAATACAGGTCTTACATCTAACGCAGCTACTGTAAGCATAGATTATCCGCAAACTGCTCCTGTAGCAGTGGATGATAATGAAACTAATACTACTTTAGGTGCAGCAACTACGCTAAATGTCGTGGCAAATGATACGGATGCAGAAAATGACATCAATGCAAGTACGGTGAATTTCGTAGATGGCAATGCAACGGATGAGAACGGTGATGATTATGCTGACAGTTTGGTTGTAGCAGGTGAAGGTAACTGGACTGTTGATGCTGATGGAAATGTGACATTTACCCCGGAGGCAGGCTTTATCGGCGATCCAACACCGATTTTCTATACTGTAACAGATAGAACAGGGCTTGAGTCAAATGAAGCGAACATCACAATTGATTATCCTAATCTACTAGCTTCATGCAGGGCATATCTGGAAAATGGTCTTTCAGTAGGTGATGGCATGTATATGATTGATCCTGACGGTGTTGGAGGAATAGACCCATTTGAGGCTTATTGTGATATGACAAGTGATGGTGGCGGGTATACTATCAAAACAGTTACTACCTCTTCAGCACTTTTGGCTCCAGCAGCAGAAGCATATTGTTCTGATAACTTCGGTATGCATCTTTTTGTACCAAGAACAGAGGCTCATTTTACTGCTGCGGTAACTGCACACGGAGCAGAATATTTTTATATCATGGGAATATATCCTAATGTAAACGGAGCTACTTGTATAAATACACCATTTAACTCAGCTTCCTGTACTACTTGGGCTCCGAAAGATGGCGGGATATGGTATGTTTCCAATAGAACAGATATCGCTGAACCAAATGGAGATAATAATGTTGATCAATCAATGGGTTATGCATTCTCAGGTACTACTCTTGCTAATTACAATGATATTGTATCCGGTTACAGTTCACAAAATTTTGCATGTTCTGCACTTGATGATCCTAAGGCACAAACTTTTGTAAATAATACTCCATTATCGTTAATGGATATGTCTACGGTTACTTCACAAATTATTGTAACAAATGCTATATCCTCTATCAATAAAGTGACTGTACATATCAATAGTAGTGGGCTAGCGCCTTATGATAATGAGTATCGTCTTGAAAGTCCTTTTGGAACGGTAGTCCTGCTTTCAGATAACAGGGGAACCGATCCGACATTTATCGCTACGTTTGATGATAATGCAACCATTTTGATGAGCGATCAAACTTTTAGTTCGACGATCAATGGAACGTATGTGCCAGAAGAACCTCTATCAGCTGTTAATGGTGAAAATGCAAATGGTACATGGACATTGAATGTGGTTGATAACATTCCTATTATTACTAATACCTTAAACTCGTGGAGTATTACGATAGAGTAATATTAAATTAAAGACAGGATCTAAAGATCCTGTCTTTGATAATATAAAGTATGTACTTTTTCATTCCCACTCTCAAAGTGGGAATGAAGCAAAAAATCACTCAGAAAAAGTCTTAAACCGTTGTGTCGCATAGGTTGAGTGGCATTGCACACAAAGTCCCATCATTTTGGAAAAATTTTCCTCTACTGCTTTTTTCTCTTCAAATTCGGCTGCTTCAGATAATTTACCGGCTGTAGCATGGAAAGAACGGTCTAGTTCAATAAACCCCTGCGGTAAATTTGTTTTCAATTCTTCTCTTTGTGCCTGTGTTAAACTTTTAGTGAAGATAAAACTGTCATGGATATCTGTTGCCATTTTGGAGATCTCTTCATACTCACCTTTTACTATATTAGAAAAGATACTATGCATCCCTTTTTCGATATGTCTCATCTCCTCAGCAAGAAGTGATCTTGTATCTCCTGATAATCCTTCTACGCCTTTTTGATTTTCAGTTGCTAATATCCCTGTTGTTAAAGCGATAATTATTCCTAAGAACCTGATCATGCTTATTTCCTTTTACTCATTTTTTTCAAGTTGATCGTAGCATTTTTATATTTTTTTAGAATTGATTTATGTTAAGTTCTTTGAAGTAAGGGCGAGATACCGCAATATCAAGCCTGATATGCCTATCTATTTCTCATTTTGCAACTTAGTATACAACTGCAAATGTTTGTCTATCACTAGTTCCCAATTCATATTTTTTTGAGCAAATGAATAATTTTCAACTTTTTGTTTGGATAGTTCTATCCCTTTTTTGAGCTTTAAAGCAGCATCTTCAAAATCATCAACTTTAAAAGCAGGGTTATTGGAATATTCTAATAACTCTCCAATACTTCCGGTTGCCGGTCCTACCACTACTTTATTAAAGGTGTAGGCTAAAATTTGTACGCCGCTGTTTAAAACTTCCGATCTCGGTATAAAAACCACATCTGCTGCATTCATGTAATACTGAATATCCTCTTCAGGTACCAACCTATAACCTAACATACGATCTGTTTTTAAGCTATAAATGAAGCGTTTGAATTGAAATAAAACCCAATCAAAAAATTGTTTTTTCTTTGGATGTCTATACCATCTAGGCACAATTAAAAACTTATTTTCTACATCCAGACGCTTAAAAGCTGATTTGATTAGATTTCGTTCTTTTTTATGTCTAATACGTCCAAATACTAAAATAATGTTTTTATTCTCGTCTAATTGCAAAGTTTTTCGTGCTTCTTGTTGTGTACAATCATTTAAGATGTCACTGTACATAGGATGATAAATAACTTCATGTACTAAAGACGGATTATCAAGGGTATTCGTATACATAGATTTAAAATTGTCAATACTTGCATAACTATAGTGAATTACAGCATCAACATAGGTGTAAATTAATTTATATATTTCTTGATACAAACTATTTAATTTATGAGGCAATATATTATGCCGGGTGATCACCAACCTGCTTCCGTTATCTTTCCAATACTTCAACCGCTGTTCTAATCTTAGAATATCATCCCTGTTAACTTTTTTCCATTTAAATAGTTGTTCCGGCCATTGTAAATGTATGACATCATAATGATTTGATGAATCTGTACTCCAGAATTCATTAATTGAAGCCTGAATGTCAACAAATTTGCACATACGATGATAAAATCCATCTATAAGCGGATTCCCACCTTTTAATTCTGATGTCAATAATACTTTCACTCTTTACCTTATCTCAAATAATTTATCGAAAGCTATTTTATCTGATATTTGCTTTTTCTTCTAATGTGATATTGTGAGATGAAAAATATACATCAAACTTGAATATAGATCATTTTAATCTATATGAAGTCATATTTTATGGGGAATGTATAGGTATTATCTACTTTTATGGCAGACAAAAATGGACCCGGGCACTCGACCTCCGGCTTAACTAGCCGGTGTGTCTTCTGCTGTGAAACTGTCTTTCATACTTGGGGAGATCTTATCGATCACTGAGTGGGAGAGTGCATCTGCATTGATTTCTCCTGTACGGATACGTTCTACTTCCATTACAGGTGTGACCCACATTTTCCCAGAACCCTTTTCCGAGTTTCTTGCATTGTCACGTATCGCTTCTTTGGCAAGTTCTTTGAAGTGTGGGCTGGATACAACGATGTCAAGCCTGATATGTTCATCTACTTCTTTCATTGAATCGATAAACTTACCTTTTCCTTTTACTTTACTCAACGTAACACCTTCTATCTCCGAAGATTTGAGGTCTTCAAGTACGTCTTTTACACATTCAGCATTGATAATGGCAGTGATTAAATACATTGTTCTTCCTTTTAATTAATGTATTAATCCGTATGCATAAAGTGTTCTCAAAACAACATTTGACCCAAAATGAATGACAATTTTGTAGATTTGGCATAAATTTAACAATTTTGTATAAATAGAAAGTGAAGAGACAGGATCAGTATAGAACAGAATTTGCAATAGCTTCTAAAAATGAATATAAAGGAATTTATCATGGCTAGAAATGATCTTATCGGCGGCGCACTTTGGGAGGAATATTCACAAGAGGTACAAAAGAGAATGGATAATCCTGCAAATATGGGAGAGATCACTGAAGCAGAAGCGGGCGAGAACAAACTTGTCATCGCAGATTTCGGTGCAGAGAGTTGTGGTGATGCAGTAAGACTTTACTGGCTGATAGATCCAAAAGATGACAAGATCATCAATAGTAAGTTCAAAAGTTTCGGTTGTGGTACTGCAATCGCAAGTTCAGATATGATGGCGGAACTTTGTATGGGTAAAACAGTGGATGAAGCAGTCAAGATCACAAACATTGATGTTGAGAAAGCGCTTAGAGATACTCCTGATGTTCCTGCAGTACCAGGGCAGAAGATGCACTGTTCTGTAATGGCATATGATGTGATCAAGAAAGCTGCTTCTATCTATAAGAATGTTGATATGGATAGTTTTGAAGATGAGTTCATCCTCTGTGAGTGTGCACGTATCACTCAAGAGACGATCCAGGAAGTGATCCGTCTGAATAAACTTACAACCATTGAGGAAATCGTTGCTTATACTAAAGCAGGTGCATTCTGTAAGTCTTGTGTCAGACCTGGAGGGCATGAAGTAAAAGATGTCTATTTGGTTGATCTTCTGGCTACAGCACTTGATGAGAGAGAAGCACAAGAGAAATCACGCAAGATCATTGAAGCAAAAGGTGACGGATCATTTGAATCGATGGGACTTGTACAGAAGATCAAATCTGTTGAGTCTATCCTTGAGGAGTATATCAGACCTACACTCAAAGCGGATGGTGGTGATGTAGAACTTATGGATATCAAAGCGGTTGATGATATATTTGAAGTGTTGATCAAGTACAAAGGTGAGTGTATGAGCTGTTCTATGAACACTACTACAACACTCGCAGGTATTGAAGATATGCTTAAGTTCAAACTCAAAGCACCTCTGAAAGTGATCGTAGTCTAATGGCGTATGCAACCAAAGAGGGGACCTTTACGTATCTTAAGAAGTTCTCTAAGTATAACAAAGACTTTTTCAGATATAACGGAGAGTATTTTGTCTCATCTTTGGGACTGGGCACTTTCCGCAAAGAGCCCTATAGAGAAGAGAACTATGTGATCAGCTATAAGGATGCGGTAAAGACTGCCATTGAGAATGGGATCAATGTCATTGATACGGCGATCAACTACCGTTATCAGGTAAGTGAACAAGAGATCGGTGAAGCACTTGAAGAAATATTTGAGGAAGGTAAGGTGGGCAGAGAATCTTTGGTCATTACCTCAAAAGCAGGCTTTATCCCTCTAGAGTTTCCTTTTCCTGAAAATCCATATGAATGGATCGAAGAGAATATCCTGAATAGAGGGCTTGCATCCAAAGATGAGGTTGTGATCGATCAGCACTGCATGAGTCCGGAGTATCTGAGATGGAGTGTAGAAAAATCACTGGATAATCTCAAGCTTGATACGCTGGATATCCTCTATCTACATAACCCCGAAACTCAGTTGGGTTATGTAGACAGAGAAGCGGTGCTTGCACGTATCAAGGAGGCATTTATGCTTTTTGAATCACTGGTTCAGGAAGGAAAGATACGTGCTTATGGGATCGCAGCATGGAATGCATTTTTGTATGAAGAGGGACATACTGAGTATTTGAGTCTCTCGGAGATCGTCAAGATCGCTCAGGAAGTCGGCGGTATCTCACATCATTTCAAGTATCTGCAGGTACCTTTCAATCTTGCTAAGCCGCATGCGTACAGCTATAGCAATCAAATGGGGCCTGATGGCAAGTACTATACTTTGATGCAGGCTGCACATGGATATGGACTTGGTTTGTTTGCCTCATCTTCACTGCTGCAGATGAATCTTTTCAAAGGGAAGTTCAGCGAACAATTACGTGAGACTTTGGAGACCGAGAATGTGACGGATGTTGCTACAGCCTTACAGTTTGCAAGATCAGGCAATGTTCTTAGTGCACTGTTCGGCTCGATAGAACCGCAGCATGTCAAAGATAATCTAATGCTTGCCTATCTCAATGAGGCAAAACCAACTCAGATACAGAGCCTGTTTGGGGTAAAAGATGCTGTATGACGTAGTTGTGGTAGGTAGTGGAATATCAGGTTTATATGCTGCTCTTTATGCACAGAGAAGCGGGGCAAAAGTAGCCGTTGTTACCAAAGGGAATCCTATGCGTTCCAACTCCGCTGTGGCATCAGGGGGTATCAATGCCGTGATCAACCTGAGCGAATATGATTCCTATCTAAAGCATGCCGATGATACGATCGCAGGTGCAGATGGTCTGGTACATGAACATAATATCAAAAAAATGTGTGAGGCGGCCCCCGATATCATTCATGAGCTTGTAAAGATGGGTGTCGGATTTGATACCAATGAAGATGAATCTATAGCACAGCGTCCGTTTGGCGGCGGTAGTGCGGTACGTACCTGTTATATAGCTGATAGAACAGGTTCTGCTATCGTAATGTCTTTACTGCAACAGTGCCGCAGGGCAGGTATCACGATACTGACAAATTACAAACTGTTAAACATCATCAAGTATGAAAACAAACTGGCAGGTATCAGTGTACTACGAAGATCTGATTCTCAGGTCATCGCTTTGGCCTGTAAATCATTGGTACTTGCCGGAGGCGGGTATGCAGGTGTATATAGGGGGCACTCTACCAACGCCCAGGAGAGTTCTGGTGATGTGATCGCTACGGCATTTCGGGCAAATATTTTGCTTTCGAATATGGAGTTTGTACAGTTTCATCCTACTACCTTGAAAACCAACGGTGCTTTGATCAGTGAAGCAGCAAGAGGTGAAGGTGCCTATCTTGTTGATGAAACCGGTGAAAGATTTACTGATGAGCTTCAGACCAGGGACAAACTTTCCCGTGAGATCATAGAGCATATGAAGAAAGGTCATAAAGTTTATCTGGACTTTAGGCATCTAGGGGAAGAACTGATCGATAAAAAACTGCCGTCATCCAGAAAAATGGCTCTCAATGCAGCGGGTGTTGATATCGTCAAAGAGCTTCTGGAGATCACACCTTCAGCACACTATACGATAGGTGGGATATGGACCAGACCGGATACTTCAACAACTATGGATGGTGTATTTGCTTGTGGAGAGTGTGCCGTAACAGGTGTACACGGTGCTAACCGTTTAGGTGGAAACTCTCTTTTAGAGGGTGCATATTTTGGAAGGATAGCAGGATATGAGGCGGCAAAAGCATCCTATAAAAAAGATTATCTTCCTATTGATTATTCTGAAGTAGAAAAAGATATGAACCGCATTGAGCTTATCATGAACGGTGAGAACAGATTCAATATCAATGCAATGAGAGTAAGTCTTGGAGAGATGTTATTTAGAAATGCCGGGCCATTCAGATCTGAAGAAGGATTGGGGGATGCGATCTCCTATGTAACCTATCTTAGAGGTAAGCGTTACGGTCTTAACTGTATCAATAAAGAAAAAGAGAACAATGTCGAGCTCTCTTCTATCCTGGAGTTTCATAATGCACTTTTTATTGCTGAAGCGATAGTAAATGTTGCTTACCGTAGAAAAGAGAGTAGAGGTGTACATTATAGAAATGACTATCCACAACAGGATAACAAGCATTTTAATGTCGCTTCTTATCTGAGAAGAATAGGAAAGGAGTTTATGAATATAACATTTGAAAAAGCGGTTAAGATAGATGTTGGGTATGCAATCAAAAAATTATTAATTATATTGAAAGGATAAAAAATGGCAAAAGTAATGTTAAGAGAAAATGATGAAGGGAAAATACTCTTCTATGTGGCAAAAAAGGATATGGAAGAGATCATATCAGGATTGGAGTTTGACAGTGATGAGAAGTGGGGTGGTAATGTAAACTTGACAAATGGAGATGTATGGTTTATCGAGCCGGGTCCTAAAGACCTTCCAAATGAGGTCAATGCAAAGATCATCAGTAGAGGGGATGATTGATCCTCTCCCTCTCATAACTATATACTCTTCTCTTCTTCGGCACCCCTCAATTAAAAACCATAATAGAGTGAAGTAGGTAAATAGTAGTAGCTCAAACATGCACCCAGTGACGAATTACATAGTTTGATATGTGATTTACTATCAAAACCAGACATTGTATTGCTCCTTTTACATTATTTTAATGTGTTAGTGCAATTTGGATTCTAGAGATCAATGTCGTATTTTTTTATCTTGTAACCGATCTGTCTTGCTGACATACCAAGCTGTTTGGCTGCTTTTGTTTGTATTCCCCGGTTTTCTATCAGTGCTTTGATAATGGCCTCTTTTTCCATATCCTGCAAACTGCTCTTTGTGAGAGAAATATGTTCATCATGTCCTTGAGAAAACTCATGATCACTTACAGGATGCTCTACTGTCTTTTGGGGCTCTTCCACTCTCTCTTGCGGCATATACATTTTTTGGAAATTAAACGGCATGACATGGTTGAGCATCTCTGGCTGTAGTTCTCCCTGAGGACAGATAAGTACGATACGCTCCATAGTATTTTGCAATTCTCTAATGTTCCCCGGCCAAGGGTATTCCAAAAGAATCTCCAAAGCAGCTTTTGAAAAATACATCTCTTTATGATGTTCTCTCATATATTTTTTCAGATAGTGCTCAATAAGCAACTGGATATCTTCATAACGTTCTCGAAGCGGTGGAAGGTTGACCGGGATAACATTTAAACGATAGAAAAGATCTTCACGGAATTCACCGTTTTTTACCATCTTTTCCAGGTTTCTGTTGGTTGCGGCTACTAACCGTACATTGGTTTTTATCGTTTTGGTTCCACCTACACGTTCAAACTCCTGCTCTTGCAAGATACGCAATAGTTTGACCTGTAGTGCAGGTGTGATATCCCCGATCTCATCAAGGAACAAAGTTCCTCCATCCGCTAGTTCAAAACGTCCTTTACGCATCTCTTTTGCATCGGTAAAGGCACCTTTTTCATGACCGAAAAGTTCTGATTCGAGCAATGTTTCGCTAATGGCTGCACAGTTAAGCTTGATGAACGGCCCATTTTTTCTTGGACTGATGTTATGTACGGCTGCAGCGATAAGCTCTTTACCTGTACCGGTTTCACCACGAACCAGAATAGTCGCATCCGAAGGTGCCACTGTTTCAATGATACTGAATATCTGTTGCATAGCGGTACTTCTTCCGATAATGTTTTCAAACTTATAATCACTTAGCATTTCATCTTGATAATACGCTTTGAGATCTTGAATCTCTTCTTTTTCTTTTGAGTAACGTCTATGCACACTGAGCGTCCCTAAAGAGATCGATCCGAGAATCGTTAACATATGTACGATATCATCAAAATCCAACGGAGCATCTTTTTTAAGGTTTGCAGAGATCACACCTACAACACCGTCTTTTTGCATGATCGGGACTGCTACATAAGAGATGAGTGAAGTGTTGAGCGCACCCATTTTATTGAGATAGTTAATATTGTTATGAATGTTTTCTATGACGATAGGTTCTGCACTTTTTGCTGCAAGTCCTGTTGCACCTTCACCTATTTTATAGATTGCCATACTTTTTTGTTGCGGAGTTAAGTCAATTGAGGCAAATAGTTCAAGCTGTGTCTTCTCATCATTAAGCAAAAAAAGTGCACAACGGTCAAGATAGCGCCCATGCTTGAGCATACGCATACCTTTCTCTATACTCTCTTTAACATTATCGCTTCCACTTAGAAGTACTGCAATATCATAAAGAAGTCCAATCTCTTTATATGCAAATACTAATGAACAGGTTTGGCATTCATCCGGTAGGTCACTTACTAACATTTTAATCACTTTCTTAATAAATTGTTAATTAAATAGTAACATAAACGAACGTTATTTTAAACATTGCATTGATTAAAAAATAAACACTATAGTGTCCTATATATAGAATAAATTTTGCACACCTTTTTCTTAAAAGTGAGGAAAAAATGATGCAAATTACAGTACACGGTACACAAACAGCACTTCTTGGTAAAGAACAGTCAGTCGGTAAAGAGGCACCGGCAGCTAGAATTACTAAACTTGACGGTACACAAAATGTGATAGGAATGATCGCACCGACTGTACAGCTTCTTATAGCTATTCCGTCATTGAAGACAGAAGTATGTTCATTGGGTGCAAAAAAATTCAATGACCTTATCAAGGAGTTTAAAAAACTCACTACCTATATGATCACTACAGACGATAAAGAGTTTGTAAAAGAGTATGCCGCTAAAGAATCCATAGACGGTGCCGAGCTTGTTATCGATACTGACAGAAATTTTGCAAAAAAATACGGTCTTTTAATATCAGAAGGCAAACTCAAAGACAGGTTGGCCAGAGCTGTTTATGTGATTGATAGAGATGGCGTTATCGTTTATAAAGAGCTGGTACCCGAGATCGTTGATGAAGTAAATTATGATGCATGTATCGAGGCGGTAAGAAATGCAGTCAATGTGAAGAAGAAAGGGCATACACACGAAGAATGGATGTCTGTGTGATCATTAGCCATGCAAGCAATCTACAACGACACGATACTCACACCGCTTCGTGTCGCTAAAACAACACGTTTTCTTGACTGGAATACGCAACCTTCACAGTTTAAAAACTACCCGGATTTCTTGTATCGTTATGATTTTAATGAAGTAGAAGCCCTAAAGCTTGTTGAACTCTCCCGTTGTGTGACAGAATTCTCCAAAATTAACGGAAAACCCTACTACCGTCTTAATACGCCTTCGGCAGGAAACCTGCATCCGCTTGAACTTTATGTGCAGATACGCGGTATCAAAGGTGTGATCAGCGGGATCTATCATGTGAACCCCAAAGATGAGACTATGGTATTGATCAGGGAGATTGAAACAGACGGTATAGAAGGAGCATTGGGGATATCCGAACGATTTAGAGGAATGATCTTCCTTATCTCGCTTGTCCCGTTCAGGTCAGAGTGGAAATACGCAGACCGTGCGATACGCTACTGTTATCTGGACGCAGGTCATCAGCTGGGTGCGATTATGGCTTCAGCACAGATACTTGGACAAAAATGTACAGTTTTGTCAGAAATTGACAGAGAGTGTTTGGATCAATGGATGGGATTTCCTTCTGAGGAGTTCAGTTGTCTGGCTGTTGCCATTGGGGAAAAGACGGAGAAAAGTGTTACCCCGTTAAAACAACCTTTGATACAGGTTCCTGCTGTAGATTATATTGAAGGGAATTTGAATGTTCCATCCTATCTCTCTGGGTTAAAGTATGACCATACCTTTACGATGAAGGAGTGGCCGAGTCTTACGAACAGCGATTGTATATACGGTCGCAGGTCGGCACGTTATTTTATTCCGAATCCTCTTTCAGCACAAGATTCACGTGATTTTTTGGCACTCCTAGCCAATGCCCCTGAATGTATGGAGATATTTTGTATCGTGCATAGAAGTGAAGCACTTGATGCAGGTATCTATACGGCAGAGGGGTGTATCAGTAAAGGCGCTTATCAGCAAACAGTGTCGCATTTGATGGTCGAACAGCACTTTATCGCCAATGCAGCCATAGTGATGGTCATGACGGCTAAAGTGTTTTCAAGTGAAGCATTGATGCATGCAGGTGCTTTTGTACATCAGCTACAGCTTTTTGCACAGGAAAAAGGAATCGGGTGTACAGGGATCGGTGCCTTCTATGATAAAAAAGTCCAAACATTTTTAAATACCGAAAATACTATTTTATATGCCTGTGCGATAGGAGAAGTATAACCATGACAGCGAAAAAAGAAGCAAAACAATTACTTGCAATCTACCGTATGATGCAGATGAACGGAACACTCTATCTCAAAGAAGATGAACAGAGCCTGGATACACTCTTTGATGCCGTAGTGCAGGCCATTACAGCATGTACGGTGCTCAAACCACAATTACCCTACAACGAGTTTGTACTCCCTAGCAGGAAGGTTCTGGAAGGGGATCAGGGCTGGGTAGGTCATTTTGAAGAACGTGATAACAGAAGGTTCTTTCTTAGTGATATTTATGACTATCTTTATTTGATGTATGGACGCAGCTAGAACAGTTTTTGCATATAGTTGTTAAATATCTCAAAAGGATACTTATGACCACGGTCTACTTAAAAGATGACAATATCAGGGTTAAAGTACCGTTAGGTATGAACCTGAGAGAAGTTGCGATGAAAACCGGGGCATCTATGGAATTTGGATGCAGGATAGGTGATTGTGGGTCCTGCAATGCAAGAGTAGATAAAGGTATTGAACTCCTCAACCCGCTCACTAAAAAAGAGATCACTGTGTTTAAGATGTTTGATCAAAAGAACAACAATCAACGTCTCATGTGTCAATGTATCGTAGATAGTCAAGAGGGTGAGATCATTATCTCATATATCAAAATATGGTAGGAAAAATAGCTGCTTTGGGAGAAAATGTACATTTTATCGGTGCATTTGATCCTATGATACGTACTTTTGACATCATTATGAAAACAGCAAATGGAAGTTCATACAACAGTTACCTGGTACGGGGAAGTGAAGGTGTCTGTGTGATGGATACGGTAAAAAAAGAGTTCTCTGATCACTTTTTCAAACGTCTTGAGCTTTTGTGTGAGTATGAAGAGATCCGCTACATTGTACTGCATCATCTTGAACCTGACCATTCAGGCGCACTTGATGAGCTTATGCAGCGTGCTCCCCAGGCAAAACTGATCATTTCAGGCAGAGCGGTGATGATGCTTAAAGCACTTTTGAAAAAAGATATCGAGTTTGAGATAGCCAATACAGGCAAAACGATCTCACTGGGAGACAAGACCATTGAGTTTTTGAGTACACCATTTTTACATTGGCCTGATACGATGAGCAGCTACCTGCATGAGGATCAGATACTTTTTAGCGGTGATGTGTTTGGAAGCCACTATTATGATGAAAGGCTATTTGATGATGAAGTAGGTGATTTCAGTTATGCCTTCAAATACTATTACCAGCATATTATGCGCCCGTTCAAGCAGTATGTACGGCAGGCACTGGATCTTTATCAACAATTTGATATCTCACTCATTGCTCCTCTACACGGTCCGGTCTTACGCACGAACCCGCAAAACTATATCAACAAATACGAGCTATGGAGTCAGGATGCCAAAGCCCATAAAAACATCGAGGGCAAAAAGATATTGTCAGTTTTTTATATGTCAAGTTACGACAATACACTGGCGATGGCAGAGAAGATCACGCAGGGGGCTGATGCTGTTGCAGGTATGATCGCCAGTATGTATGATCTGGCATCTTTGGAAGAGCAGAATATGATTGATCTGCTTGAAGAGTCAGATGCGGTGATAGTGGGTTCACCAACGATAAACGGAGATGCCGTGAAACCTGCATGGGACCTGTTGGCATGTATGCCCTATCTGGAAAGTGCAGGTAAGGTCGGAGCGACATTCGGTTCATACGGTTGGACAGGTGAAGCTCCGGACATGCTGCATGACCGTATGCAGTGGTTGAAGTTCAGACTTCCTGTAAGTCCGTTAAAGATCAAGTTGATCCCAACGGATGAAGAGTTGAAGCTTTGTGAGGCATTCGGCCGCGAGGTCGCTGAGATAGCAATGGGAAAAATGGTGGAGTTGGAATTATGATTGAAGAACATCAGAGAATGTATGAAGAGGTAAAAGCGTTACTTGTTGCATATGCTGCAGACAGTTATGCAAGAGATACGATAGCACCGTTGGTAGCTTTAAAATCACTGGAAATGAACCATCTCTATGAGGATCTCGGCATGAAAAGCCGAACAGAAATGGGAAAATTTATGGCGATGCATTTTCCGGATCTTGCCGCGAAAAAGCCCAAAGAAAAATTATGGAAAAAATATATCTATGATGTGATAGGTAAGATTGCACCGGCATGTGCCACTTGCAATGACCAGCTTACCTGTTTTACATGTATTCTCAAGGAACAAAGCGCATGATTACACCAAGTATTTCAACTACAGAACTTTTTAGGCATATTGATACACTTTTAGATACGGATACTCCGTTGTTTATCCATGGAAGTCCTGGTATAGGAAAGTCATATATCGTTGCAGATATTGCGCAGAAAAAAGAGCTTGAGCTTGTAGATATCAGACTCTCGCAGTTAGACCCGGTGGATCTTAGGGGTATCCCCTCTATCAAGGACGATCAAACCGTATGGATGCCGCCGGTCTTTTTCCCCAAAGACCCCGACTCGGAAGGGATCCTGTTTTTAGATGAACTCAACTCCGCACCCCCTTCGGTACAAGCAGCGATCTATCAACTTGTACTTAACCGCCAGATAGGTGAATATATCCTTCCTGAAGGGTGGCGGATCATTTGTGCAGGGAACAGAGTAAGTGACAGAGGTGTGGTGTTCAGGTTGCCGACACCATTAGCAAACCGTATGGTACACCTGCATCTAGAGGCAAGATTTGAAGACTTTAAACTGTTTGCCCTGAAAGAGAAGCTGCATCATTTTATCATCGGTTTTTTAGGATTCCGTCCTGATCTGCTTTCAAGTGAACCGGTAGTGGAAGACGATGCTAACCCGGCATTTGCCACACCTAGAAGTTATCATATGCTTTCAAATATTCTCAAAGCTACCCAGGATATAGGAAGTATTCACTCTATTATCTACGGAACGATCGGATACAGTGCCGGTGTAGAGTTTGTCGGTTATCTCAAAGTCTATGAAAGCCTTCCGGATATTGCTGCCATATATGAAGGGCATTATCCCGAAGTTCAGATGCAGCCGGCTCTTCTGTACGCGTTGGTCTCCGCACTGGTCGAGTACTATGACGGCAGTGATATGCACAAAGAACATCTCTTTGGTTTCTCTGAGAAACTGCCAACAGAGTTTGGTGTGATGCTGATCAAAGATATTATTGTCAAAGATGAGAGTCTGGCATTATATGAAGCTTTTGAAAAATGGTTGGAAAAGTATGGTGACTACATCCTCTAAAGAAGTTCTTCAAAAACGGTTGGAGAAGATAAGGGTTCAGTTCCTTTTCGATCATCCGTTTTTGAGCGTATTGGCACTCTCTTTGCCCATGCATTTTCAGGAAAACCCGTATGAAGCATTTGAGACAAACGGGATGGCGATTTTTGTAGATGAAACAAAAGTCGGCACGCTAGATGATCCCCAGCTGAAATATATGTACGCCCATTTACTCCTGCACATATTACTTAAACACCCTTTCCGTATGAATGACCGTGAAAAGGGGACTTGGAATAGAAGCTGCGATATTGTGATCAATTTACTGTTAGATGACTTTGAAAGAATAGGAGAACGACCGGATGATGAAGTGCTTTTTGAAAAATTTAGAGACAAGAGCGTCGAAGAAGTCTACTACGCTTTATATGATGAAAAAAAAGAGCATGAGGGCACTCCTGATGACGAAAATCCCAAAGAGCAGAAGTATGATCTCATAGAAAATAAGGGAGATACGGAAGCCGCGCGTGAAGAGATCGATGCGATCATCGTGCAAGCCATGGGTGCAGCGCAAAAACAGGGGAATATACCAGCCTCTTTCTTGGAGAGTATACATGAGGTGATCCGGCCAAAGATCGATCTGGCAACCTTGCTCCATACCTACCTCACAGAGAGTTTTTTTGATAAGAAAAGCAATTTTATGCGTCCAAACAGAAGGTTTATCCATCAGGGACTCTATCTGCCTGGTTATGTGCAGGAAGAGAGTCGTTTGGTACTCACTATTGCGCTTGATCGGTCTATGAGTATTGATCATCAGACCTTTTCGAAGTTTTTGGGGATCATCGATGCGATACTGCGCGTAAGTACGGACTTTGAAGTGATGGTGGTTCCCTTTGATGATGAAGTAGACACAGATAAGATTGTCTCCTATGATGCAATGGATATCAGACCGGAGATCCAGTTTGAAAAAGGAAACGGGGGAACTGAATTTAAACCATTGTTAAAATATCTTACAAATACGTTAGAGCTTCACAGGACATTGATCGTACTGAGTGACGGTTTTTTCAAGATAGATCAAGCACCTCCTCTAAATACGCTTTTTTTGATAAGTCAGAAAAAAAATATGAAACGTCTAGAGCCTTATGGTGATGTGTTTTATTTTGATATATAAAAGGTTGTCGAATGGAAGAACTAAGTTATAAAGAAGAGATCGAAGCACTTAGAGATGATCCGCAATTTGAAGCCAAGGGAGATGAGCTTTATATGTCCCATAAAGATGACTATGCAAGGCTTGAGTGGGCATTTTACAGGCCTTCAGGCTCTCACCCAGATCAGGTCAGTGATATCAATCCTATGGTCTCGATCATGGCATTTAACCATTCAAGACTTGGGGCTTTTGAGCGTTTCTCCAGAGTACATCCTGATGTCATTACCAAAGAACACCTCCGTGTCAAAATACGCAACAGAAGCCGTATGCTCTTTAGGGCTATGGTCGATGATGATTTCAAAGAGCTAATAAGTGTTTTGGAATTTGCACCGGTGTTTTTGGATCTGGCATGTGATCAGGTGATCAATGGACGTATATGGAATGAGAGCTATGCAGATCTTGAAGCTGCCTCGGCATTTTTAGGTCTGGTAGAAGATAAACTCGATAAAAATCTTACACAGGGAATCAAAAGACGACTACAGCCGATCAAAAAATTCAATTATGATGAAGCAAAAGCGTATTTGGAGACACTGGTTTTACTGGTACAAAATTTGCATAGTTTTATCAAAAGCCATTACGTCGAAGAGTACACCAAATGGTTGGAGACGGTATCCCTGCATCCTCTTCAACGTATAGCTTTAGAAAAAAAGATAGAACTTTTAAAGGAGTAACTGATGTTGGATCCACATGACAAAACTCAAGTAATACGCAGTGTAATGAAAGCAATCTATAATCTCAGTGATGAAGAGAACTACAGTGTCTATGATGCAGAGGATATCTCAGCCTACCTTGGGCTAAGACGCAAGATCGTAGATGAAGCGATAGCACTACTGTGGGATGCAGGGTGTCTGGCTGAGTGTATGACTCTTGATGATGACGGTGCGACTACCTATTGTCTCACAGATAAAGCACTTGACCTGGTAGAGATGGGATGAAGCTGATTATCTTTTACGAAAAACCGGGATGTATTACGAATAATAAACAGAAAAGCAGTTTGCGTAATGCAGGGTGCATGGTGATCGGCCGTAGTCTGCTTGATCATCAGATGAGCCATGAAGAACTCTATACCTATCTGGAAAAAAGGCCGGTAAAGGAGTGGTTCAATCCCAACGCACCTGCAGTAAAAAACGGGGAGATAGATCCAAACAGTTATACCGAAGAAGAGGCTCTGGATCTACTCTTTCACCACCCTATATTGATACGGCGTCCTTTGATTAGTGTTGATGGTCGTAGAATGTGTGGATTTGACAAATCTGTAATAGAAGGCATTTTAGAGCTGAGCCTAGAGATCAATAGAGTAGAGGAATGTACTTCAGATACTGCATGCCCGCCGCCAGTATCCTCTGCCTCCTCTAAGTGAGATACACTCTTTACCCGGGAATCGTTTTTGATACTCTTCGAGTCTCTCCATAGTCGTTTTCCCCGTATCACAGTAAAAGACCAAGACCGTACCTTCAGGATAAGACTGAAGTTCATAAGGGTTATAGAGTACTGTGTCCATACCGTCTATAGGTACATTGACCGTATCTACCAGGATCGTTTGAATACCGTTTTCTTCATTGTGCTTTTTATGTATCAGATACTCTTCTTGCGTCCACTCTTTTTTATTCATCTCAGACTCTATTTTTATAGAAGAATATGCATATTCCATTCTGGTAAGCAGTAGTATTTTATACTAGGAGTGGAAGTTTATTAGAGATAACAGATGTCATCGGTGCAAAATCTCAATTCTACACCGTCACTGCCGCTGAAACTGTTCCAATCGATCTTTTGAAGCTCGGACAAACGTTTTTCATACTCCTCTTTCGTGATACCTTCATACGGCATCTGTTTGTAAGCACCTATCTTTGTATGAGGGAGCATGGAAACAGATTTGATGAGGGGAGCAAACTGTGCAAGCATATGTTCGATCTGTTCTCCTTCCTCTTTGGGATCGAAGTAGATCGTACAACTGACCATATTATCACTCCACTCACGTTGCAGCATAGCCAGTAAAGAGAATTGTTCCCAAGCAGATACAGAGGAGGCTTTTCTTGTCTTGCCCTGATAGATAGGAAATTCAAATACAGTGGTATTTTTACTATATAGATCCTCCTCATAAGGAACACCTGCTGCTTTGAGCACTTTAGATATCACGGAGGTAGTTCCAACACGCATCCGCCTAATCGCATATCGAAAGGTAGGGAAATGCATACCTGAACTGACTCCGACTAGCTGACTGATCGTACCTGAAGGTTTAACCGTCGTTACCCTGATCGAATCAGGGATACCTGCCTTGGCTGCCAGTGCCTGGTTTGTAGATACGACAAGTTTGTAGCCTTTGCGCAATCTGCGTGTCAATTCTGTTGCACCCAGTGTATCAAGCATATCTGCTATACCGGAAAGACTGACACCGATTCGACGGTTTCTTACAATGATCGCATTTGATTCGGAGCGGTGTGTCGGAAGCAGGGCAACGGTTGAAGCATAAAAAGTGGCAAACTCCAACGCTTCGTAGAACTCCTCTTCATTGTTACAGCGGGCCGGAAATACCTCGGCAAGATTACAGAGCTCAAAACTCTCTAACGGGATCTCGGAACAGGGATTGGTCAGCCATGCTTTATCTTCTGAGTGTTCACCATAACGGCCGTATCTTTGCACATTGATCAGGTTCATGATGCCTGGCTCACCATTGTCACGTATATGTTTTGCGATCAACGGTAATTGTTTGAAATCCTCTGTTTTCTCCAATACTACTGTATTGTTGGACATCCACCCGATCTGTGCACGCTCAGGGTACTTGGTGTAATCTTTGAGTTCAAGAAATGTTTTGTCATCTATACTCCCTAGAGCTATCTGTGCACTTCTGCGTACATTGCCTGCTACTACACAAGCACCGATCTCATTCATGATATCAACGATACATCGTGTCTTATCTATCGCCCCATGATAAAAGCTGTCCATGGTGTTTTCCATACGCTTATGCAGTTCTTTGAGAGGTGACGGTCCTGATGCCGTACCCCCAAAACCACGGATAGGGGAGCCCTCAGGACGGATCTTGGAGTAGTCAAATACAAACCACTCTTTTCCTTTGGTATAACTCTCTATAAGAAGGCGTACAGAGCTTACCCAGCCCTCCCTGCTATCGGGAATAGTATAGGATAAAGGTTTTGTTTTGTCGGGCATAACCACATTTTCACCCTTCCATGCAGTGTTAAACCCGACACCCACACCACACATCAGCATATCCATCGTCCAGTCTGCAGCCAGAGAAAGATCTGTTGTATCCACTGCACCGCAGTTGTTGAGCGCAGCAGCCCCGCGTTCATAGATATACTCAGTACCCATGATCCACAGACCACGACCCGGCGGAAGCCATTTCATATCAAACATGGTTAAAGCAAGATTTTTGGCATAAGGCTGCCATGCGCTATCATCCCATGCAAGTTTGTTGACGACATAATGGTTTTTACGGATAGACATTACCCCATTGATCGCACGTATGACCGTATCTGCCCAATGCTCCTGAGAACCATCTGCTTTCATACGGCTGTAGGTACGATAGTAGGTAGCCTCACCAAATCCTCCAAAACCAAAATGTGTTTTTTTCGCATAAAGCGCATTGCAAAACGATGTTTCAAGCGCGAAGCGTTCTTTGACTATTGTGTGTGAAAAGGCACTATTTTGCTTTTTAGAGTTCACATGACCCCTTTATGTAGAGAGCTTCCGTAAACACTTTTTGATTGCCCCGACAAAGTCATCAAGGTCTGAAGGGTCTCGTGAAGTGATGAGGTTTCTATCTATGACTACACTTTCATCTTTGTAGATCGCACCGGCTTCAAGAAGTTCATCTTTTATGCTTTTGTATCCCGTTGCCTCGATATCATCCATTAATCCTGCCGAGATGAGTATCTGTGGTCCGTGACATATCGCTGCTACAGGTTTATCATGAGCAAAAAAGTATCGGGCAATCTCTAAGGCTTTGGGGTCCTTACGCAGTGCTGCAGGTGCTTTGCCACCGGGAAGGATCAGGATAGCATAGCGCTTGGGGTTTACATCATCCAGACTGACCGTTGCCTCAAGGCGCAGTCCATGTTTGCCAGTGATACATCCCTTTTGAAAAGAAGCGATATCTATGTCCAAACCAGCTTTCAAAAGTGCATGGAAAGGCACATTAAGTTCGGAATCTTCAAAAAGATCTGCACTGATGATTAGAGCTCTCATTTTCATCTCCTCTCTACAGTATCTTGTTTAGAGTATAACATAATATAATGTTTGAAGATAGATTTAATGTAACTATAGGCTTAGTCAGACTATATTTTTAAAAGTATTTATAATTTTGCAAGGTGTTAGTATGTTATGCGTGATTCAAAGAGTTAGCAGTTCTAGTGTATCTGTAGAGGGAAAATTGATCGGTGAGATTGGAGAAGGGCTCAATATCCTTCTTGGTGTCAAAAAAGGAGATACCGCTAATGATATAAAAAAACTGGTCAATAAGATAGTAAATCTACGCATTTTTAAAGACGAAAACAACAAAATGAATTTATCTTTGTTTGATATCGAAGGCGAAGCTTTGATCATCTCACAGTTCACACTGGCTGGAAATCTAAAAAAAGGAAGAAGACCGAGTTTTGAAGAAAGCGAAAGTCCGGAAATCGCAAAAAATCTTTATGAAGAGTTTATCACCCAAATGTCCGATTATGGTATCAAAACACAATCAGGCGAATTTGGTGCGATGATGGATGTAACGATACATAATGACGGTCCGGTAACTTTCATTCTGGACTCTAAGGAATTGTCTTGAGCTTATTAATTTTATTGATGTTTACATACGGTTAGTGTAAGTCATATAAACTTCTAACATAGCAACCAAGAAATGATTAAACAAGTTTCATGTTAACTCCTCCCTTTTCAACAACCACCCCCCCCTTGAATTGGTTGCTACACTAAAACACGATCATGTCCATTCATTTTATGATATAAAATCGATACTATCTGATTTAATAAGATTTAAATCCTCATCATCCAATTTTTCATGGCTATAAACAAAGCAGCAAGGTTTCTCTTTGATCTCTTTGTGGACTTCCCAAAACCTGTTCATATCCTCTACGATGTAAACTTTTTCTGCACGTAAAGATTTGAGAGGTAAACCGATGAGACCATGTGATAAGGTAATGGTTATAAGCTCCATCATTTCACTGTTGACCGTGATAGGACCGTTGCCTTTTAAGAGTACAACTTTGGGATAGTTTTTAACTTGCATGGTATTCCTTTGAGCTATGAATTTTTACTTTTTAAATCCGGTAAGTTGCAGGGTATGTTTCGTTGCACGTGCTACGATACTTTCTTCGGGACGGAAAAGTGCATTTGAAAATTTTTTGACCGATGTATATATGTCGTCAAAATCGTGTTTTGGAAAACCGCTTTGAAGAACTATCTTATCCATAGAGAGAGAAGCTAGAACTTCCTCATCGAAACTGTCGATATTTTCAGCGCCTAAAGCGACAAAAAAGTTTTCAAGCGATTCATAGGCATGTGTAGCATTTAATATAATGCCTTGTTCCTTACGCTCTTTCAAGAGTGCAACAGTTTCATCATCTATGATCGATTCGTCTATAAATAACGGTTTATCAAGCTGCGGAAGATCTTGCAGCTGTGAAGCTGACTCGATACGATAACCGATACAGTTTGCATCGATTTCATCTTTGAAACTTAACGGGATGGCATAAAAGAGTGCACTGTACTCTTCTGCATCCTCTTTTGCTTTTTCAAGTTCATTTTCATTTTTGGGCTGTAAAAAAAACATCTGGATCATCGTATCTTCAATGATCTCATCAATCTCATCTAAAAAATCCTCTGTCGTATATTCCACATTGACGTCTATCGTCATTCTTTTCCTTCATAAGTTAATTTACTTGTGAGATGCAAATATTGTTCTGTACCAAAGTAGATAGTATGACCATACTATTAATGTTCAGCATATAGACTGGAAATTGCATGTACATCTTAAGAAGGTTTTTTATAAACCACTTCATAAAGTTGGAATTACAAAGGAGCAGTTATGGGTAGCTATTTATTAAGTAAAGTGTCAAAGACTGTATCGACCAATAAATATCTTCTATTATTGAAGCAACATTCAAAAGTGCATTCTATTGCTTGGTTGGGAAGAGATTGTTAGGAAGAGTATTACGCAATGACTTCATATCGCTCCTAAACTGAGGTTGGGCGTGGATAGTGGACTGTGTTGTATGAGATGCTCTGTATGGATTACCAAATAAAAAGTAGGAACAATAAAAAGAGATCTCACTTGTTCCACCTCGGGAGAGGGGGAACGTGAGATGTTGTTTCTCTTATTCATTATTGCTTTATTGATTCTTTACTAAATAAGGAAAGTGAAAATCTTTCATTTTTTGTAGTAACTAATGGTAGTGTCATACTTGCAAGCAACCAAGCAATCCCAAAAGCTATCAATGCAGATGCTTCACAATAATAAGTAAGTCGTTCGATATATCCACTGAGAGCATCATCAAGTAAAAAATCTATAAACATTATCATCATTGCAGCGATCATCACAACGCCGCATAAAGCATATACCACTGCTCTTATTTTTGCTTGAAAATGTCCTTTCTTATAGGCATCCCGAAGAAAAATAAAACAAAAAATAGCCAATATGGAAAACATGACAACCGCTGATATATAGTGAACCCCAGGTATGAGTTCCGTATGTGTTTTACATTTGCATGGGAACATTGCCACGCCAATGGCGGCAAATGATGCTATCTTACTCAACACCATTTGTGGAGCTGATTTTCCGTTGTATGCAAGTAAAAATGCAGAGATGGCAAAAAGAAATCCTACAAATATATTTCGTGACCATTCACCTTCATGATAAGAGGCACTGATTGACTGTAAGGGTACTTCTGTAAATGCATTTGTTAAAGCAGCTAGCGAAAGAGCGATAAATCCAACTATGAATTTGATCGTATGGTAATTTATCTCGGGAAAACTTGGATTTTTGAGGTACATTTGAACTCCTTTATTTTAACTATGTTTAAAGATTCAGATCAATCCATGCCGGATCATGGTCACTTCCATCTCCACCATGTGTAGTACGACGATCAATCGTAGGATTTACAAATCGATCGGCAAGTGCTTGACTTACCCATATTTGGTCAAAAAGTTCATATTGAGGTAAATCTGGACGTGGAGGAATAAATCTATGGGTCCAAGCTGACGTTTGTGGTCCAGGCCCATGTCCGGGAGTTTCAGCTTTCGGGGGACGTGTCTCTGCAGGATTTGCAAGAGCGTTAACCAGTGGTAGATCATCAACTGTGAGCATTGGTGATAAAAATTCAGAATAGGGTGGATCATTCATATCACCAGTGAGTATAAATCGACTATTTGGTCTTTCCATTTTGCTAATAATTTGAGATATTATCTCGGCTTGTTGCTTTCGTCGATTATTCGCATTTTTTGCTCCTTCAATTGGATCTTGATCATGAGGCACAAAATGGCTTTTCAAGTGGGTATTGTATAGTGTAAAGAGTTTCTCTCTATTATGATCGAGAATCTCGACTTGAAGTAGATCGCGACCAAAAACTCTTTTATGAGGGCTATCTGGGTGAATGGCAGTTTGGTGAGAGACTATTGTACCGATTGGTAATTTTGACATCACCGCAACATCGATAAGCCGTGGGTCATTTCCCTCAACCAATGCGATATAAGGGTATAGATCATGTAGATACTCCTTATTGAATTGTTTAAGGATCTCAATATGTTCTACTTCCTGTACTGCAAGTACATCGGCGTTCATTACATCAGTAATACGTCTAGCTATTTTGACAGTATCGACCACACTTTTTGAATGAACCAGGCGTCCCATAAATGTCCGAACACTAAATTCATTTTGTTCAAATGTTAGTTCAATCCCACCTGCTTCACCGTTGGGTATTTCATCAATATTTGCTTGAAAATTAAATCTAGAAAAGAGATTGTTTAAATTAAATGTTCCTACTCTGATAATCATCGTATGCCCCCTTCTTCCCATTTGAGGTATTTACCAGTATAACAAAAATTTTGATATTTTAATACCACAACTTGGATTTTCGAATTCTATGAAATTAAAATAGTACAGTCCGGAAATACCAAAAAGATTAGCTACGAGTATAGATTAAGAGGGAATGGAGGTATTGCTTGAGATTGAAAAGTTTTGGTAATCCTGTTTTATGTATGCTTTCCATATCGGGAGATATGGAACGAGAGAGAAAAGAATTTAATTTGTGTGAACTTTTATATCTTTCTTATTCTTGTCAAAGCTGTATGCGAACATTGGCAGATAGATCAATGTCAAGAAAGTCCCTATAATGACCCCGCCTATAGCAACATCAGCCAAAGGAGAAAGCCGTTCCAGTCCCACTGCCTGTTCGAGTGCGATAGGAATCATTCCTGCAATAGTTCCAAAAGTTGTCATCATAACCGGTCTGAAACGTATTTTGATGCTCTCCAATGCGCTTTCAAATGGATTTTCTTTTTCCCGATATTTTTGGTAAAAATCCGTGATAATAATCGTGTTGTTGATCACAATGCCAAATAGAAGCAATATGCCGAGCAAACTTGGCAAAGAGCTTGGTTTGTCAAATAAAAGCATGCCCCATGAAGCACCAATTATCGAAAGAGGCAGAATAAAGATCATGGTCAGAGCAAGTCTAACAGAACGGAAGATCACGATCATGAGCAAGGTATCAAGAATGACGCCAATAACAATTGCTTTTAACATACGTCCTGTACTGTCATGTATTTCTGCGATATCTCCTTCTTGAGAGATGATATTCCCCGAACTGTTTAGCTCTTTGAGCTTTTTATCCGCATCTTCAGTGATAATGGAAATCGGGCGTTTGGATCTATATGCATTGACATCAATACTGTAAAGCATTTGATTGCGCTCGATCTTTGCTTGTGTTAATCCGTATTGTATGTCTGCAACTGTACTAAGCGGGATCTCACCGTTTTTGGTTTGAATCGGCATCATTCTTAAACTTTCTATGCTTTTTCCAAAAGGATTATCCAGATAGAGTTTAAGTGCCTGGGAATTCATTGATGCAAGGTTCCCTTCCAGAGAAATAATTTGCTCTTTTATTGGAATCTGCATAGCGATACTCAGAGGGGTCAAGCCATAGGAGAGCGCTTTGTTTGTATCTATTTTAACTTGGGCTTCACTGAAGTCACTGTTCCAGCTTTTGGAAATACTTGTCAATCCCTGAATATCTTTGATCTTGTTAATGACCTTGTCTGCCATTTCAGGTAAGTCTTTATAGTCCGAAGACTTGATACGTATATCCAGCGGCGCTTTAATGCTCGAGATGGCAGTGGCTCCAAAATCAAAAACATCCGCATCTTTAAGTCCATTGATCTGATGCAGTTGGTCTCGCAACTCCTCTTCGATCTCCCAAATCGTTTTTTTTCGATCGAAGCGGTTGGTATAGTTTATGGTGATCGTTGCTTCACTTGGCAGATTTCCACTGCCCAGTGAGAGAACACCCGCTTCGCTCCCAAATGAGACGGAGCTCATCTTAACCTCTTTTTGCTCATGCAGCCATTTTAAAAACGGCATTAATTTTTTGCCGGCTTCTTCTACTGTGTCATTACTGCTGAATTTGACATTGATCTTAACGATCCCTGTATCCATAGGAGGCATCACATCGCGGCCAATGACGGGCATAATATTCTTTACGCTTAGTGCGAGAATGATCAAAATACCCAAAGTTAGAAGTATCTTTCTCATTGCGGAGCGTTTTCCGTTGGAAAATTTCAAAATACCCAAATAGGGGGTAATAAATCTGCCGATACTTTTGGCATAAAGGTTTTCAAAAAAGAGTTCTATTCTATTTTTATTTGTTGAACCGTTACGGTATAAAATACGTGCCATATGCGGCAGGAAAGTCACAGAAAGTATATACGAAACCAGTAGGGCAATAAGCAGAGTGCTTATGAGCGGACGAGCAATGTGTTCTGGAAATCCCCCTACGAACAACAGGGGGAAAAGGAGGACTGATGTGGAAAGTGTTCCGGCAAAATCCGGAAGCAGCACCTCTTTTGTTCCTTCAATGGCGGCAGTATCCGGATCTTTGCCTAATTTGCTGATATGCCGTTCAATATTTTCAATAATGACAACCGCATCATCAATGAGAAGTCCCAGTGAAAGAATGATGCCTGTATAAACTGTAATATTCAGCTCTCCTCCAAAAAGCCAGATGATAGACAAAGTACCAAAAAAAACAATAGGTATGGAAAGTCCCACGGCAATAACTGCACGGAAATTGCCTAGAAAAAACATAAGGACGATAAGCGTATAGATAACCGCATCTCTCAGGGCTTCGAGCATATTTTTGTTGGAAGTTTCTATGAGGTCACGCTGTGTATCGGATATCTTAAAATCTATATTACTGTAAATCGTTTGAAGCTGTGCGATCTCTTTTCTTGCAGCATTGGAAACATCAACTACCGAGCCTCCGGGGGCGCGCTGAATCGCAAGTGCAATACCCTCGTTACCGTTACCGATATAGCCCGAAAAACGTTTTTCGTATTCCCAGTTTACTTTAGCTATGTCCTCCAACTGCAGGTTGGGTTTGATAAAAAGATTTTTCAGTGTCGAGATTTGATTTTGTTCTCCATAAAAAGTGAGCGTAAAAAACCCGTTCTTGCTTTTGGAAAATCCGATTGGAATATCTTTATTGATTGCCGAGATAGTTTGTGCAAGGGTATTGAGGTCTACTTTATAATGTGTTGCTTTAACAGGGTCGACATCAATAGTGATGGCGCTTTTGTAACCGCCAAATACTTCAACGTTTCCAATAGCGGGGTTGCTAAGAAGTGCAGGTTTAATAAAACTGTCCGCTATTTTTCTGATATCCCCCAGACTGAGCGCATTGGTTTTTGATGTCAGGGTGATGACGTCAACAGGAAGGGTAAAAGCGCCTGTCGTATAGATTGCGGGTGAAGCATTAACGGGCAATTTTCCTTTTACTATGGAAAGTGCATTGTTCACATCTACCGCTGCTGCATTCAGTCCTTTAACATACTCAAACTCAGCTTTTACTATTGAAAAGTTTGCCATATTTGTTGAAGAAATATTTCTAATATTGGCAAGTCGTGCAAGCTCTTCTTCAATCGGTTTTGAGACGGTACTGGTAATAACCTGTGCTGTGGCTCCGGGCATCTGTGTGACGACGATAACGGTTGGGCGCTCCACATCGGGAAAGAGATTTTTCGGCATCGTAATGAGGCCGTAGATCCCTAGAACAATAAGGGTTACCACAGTGCTGTAGATGAAGTACGGACGACGATGGAAAAACTCAAACATTTCTCTATTCTCCTCTAATTCGAAGCGGTACGCCACTCAAGAGTTTTAGCAATATATCCGGTTGCGCGACAACAATCTCCTCTCCCTCTTTTAGCCCTTTGACCACTACTCCTTCTTCTCCTCTTGCTATAATATTGACAGCAACAGGCGCAGCATGTTCCCCTTTGATAACGAAGCAGTACGTTTTCCCTTCTTTTTCCAATAGCGCATTTAATGGTACTTTGATGCCTTCTGCATGATAAGTGGTCACAGAGACAGTTACTCTCTCACCCCTAGCGCGTGAAGTATTGAGATCGGCCCTATATTCATTCAAGCCGTTAAAAGTACTTTTCATAGGTATAAGAGGGTATATTTTGTTCTTGTACTTTATCTCGTGGGAAGATATATTGCCTGAGAATCGCACCAAAAGGTATTTGCCTGATTCACTCTCCACAGTAATAAGTGGTTTGCCGGGAGCTGCAATATCCCCTATATTGGCGTTACATTCAGATGCAACCCCATTAATCGGACTCTTTAAAATCGTATAGCTTAATGCGTTATCTATCTGGGAAATATTTAAATTGAGAATCTCGATTTGGTTTTTTAGGCTTTGGAGTGCCGCTTCTATATCGGAGATAGAGCTGGATTCTTTATCGAACTGCTCTATGGAAGCTCCTTTTACTTTTAAGAGCGCTTTGGTTCTTTCATGAGAGGATAACGCTGTATCAAGCAGTATTTTTTTTGCCATGATATCTGCTTGCGTTGATGCAATTTGAAGTTTAAGTGCGCTTTTTTTGTCATTAAGCTCATCAGAATCCAATTGGATCAGGATATCTCCTTTTTTTACCGGACTTCCACATTTAACCATCTCAAGGATTCTAGAAGATGTGCGGGATGAAAGTACAACATCCTTATCGCTCTGTACTATTGCAAGATAGGGAAGACTCAACGAAACCATAGCATTTCTGACGGGTTGGCTTGAGACAATCACGGCATACGATTTCATGGCAGGTTCATTAACAAGCTCTGATCTCTTGGTATACAGTTTTGATACAGCGATCACAAGCAGGATACCTACGGTCATAACTATAATTATTTTTGATTTTGTTGTCATTTAACTATCTCCCCAAGATCATTTCCGTAGATCACGGCAAGTTGTGCAATATCTTGCCACTGTTTTGCATGAATATTATAAAGGTTGGCTTTCGAGTTGGCAAGCGCATCTTCATAACGGAGGTACTCTTCTTGTGTAATGCGCTCGTTTTCATAGGAAACTTTGGCGATTTTTAAGAGTTCCTTCTGATCTGAAACGCTTTTTTTTGCCAGGGTAATAGATTTTTTCAAAAGTATGATTTCTCTTTGAAGTTGTTTTGCCTGGACTTCTAAAGCGTGTTGTGTCTGATTTAAATTAGTTTTTTCTTTTAGATAATCTACCTTTGCCTGCTCAATGGCCGTATTTTTTGAGGCATCAAAAAGCGGCATGGTAAGATAAATGCCTAAAGTACCGTATTGTTCAGAGATAGGCTTGTCGTTATTGTAGGCGTCTGCTTGAGAATAGGTATAACTTCCTTTTGTTACTATACTGGGGATAAACGCCTCTTTTGTCGCCTGTATCCCTTTTTGCTTAGCTTCAACATTTTTTTTCAAAGGCTTCAAAGCCATTATTTCATCTGTTATGACAGACCTTCGAAGCGTTAGGGGAACAGAATGTTTCAAATATATTCCGGTAAGTGTTTCAATCTTTGAGCTGATCAAATTGATGTTTTGATCAATGTTGTTTATCGCGATATCCACATCATTAATGTTGCTTTCAAGGATAAAATCCGCACTTTGAGGCGCTCGTCCCTCTTTTATTTCCAATCTGGTACGGATCTGTGTTTGAGTAATTGAGTGTTTTTTTGCCTTTAAAGCATCTTTGAGTGATTCAAGGTACTTTAACTGTGCTACAGAACCGACAACAATGGCTTCTCTTTGTATCAGGTTAAGTTTTTTCTTCTCTTTTGCCGAAAGATTTAAAAGTTCTGCTTTCTCCTCAAGGGTATAGACGGATTTTATAAATAACGGCCAGGTGAAATTGACACCTTCACGTGCAATGCCTTTACTGAATGGTTGTCCTATGTTCGGGTCTTGAACCATTTCTGTCAGTTTATTTGGGACAACTATAACCAGTGCTGTGGGGGTGTTGGATATCTCATAGCCGCCGTATATATTGACTGTAGGCATCAGTTGATCGCTGACGGATTCTTTGTTAAGTTTACTTTTTTCAATTTCTAGGTTATCTAACTGACTTTCAGGTCTGTGCTGTAACGCGAGAAGAAGTGAGGTGATTGATGCAGCATTGAGAAAAAGAGGAATACTCAAAGCGATCAGTAAACTTTTTTTTAACATATTAATGCCTTTATGTAGTGTGGATGTGAAATATAATCAATTTTAATAGATTTGGTCTATTCACTTTGTTTTCCTACATTATCGATCATCATTGTATCATTATGTTTTTTGATCATTTTGCTACAACTTTCAATCATTTGCGCTACAGTCGTTCCTAACCTTGCTGTTTCAGCTAATATAGTTAAAATAATTTTTATTAATTTCATTTTGAATCTTCCCTTTTATTGAAGTATGATTATATAGTTTAGCTTATATAGTTTATGAATTGGTTTACGTATAAGATATGACTGTAAAAAAAGATATTCAAATATTATATAAAAAAAATAGGATTGTAAATCATTTAGTTTTGTATTAAATATTGTTGTTCTTATTTAAAATATGAGTTTTCTAAAGAGAATTGAAGTTCATGATTTTTTGAGTCCCCTCTGAAGTACCCCCGCAATAAACAATACAATAAATAATTGTGGGATAAAAGGCTTGAAATAACGTGATATAGGGATTTGTGGGTGGTTGGTCCTCGGGGGCTCGAACCACGGACCACTCGGTTATGAGCCTAATACTCCTAGTTTTCTTAAGGTTCCGAATAGTTGATTTAGTCCCTAAAATAGGGACTTTTGTTTTCTTGTTAATTTCTTTTGATGTATAATAATTCCAAAATACATGGGACCTAGACATGGGACCCATTAATTGGATCATTATATGGGTATTAACAAAAAAGAATTTGTACATAAAGTAGACACTGGGCTAAAAGCTGATAATGCTTACCGTAAATTTTTTTTCAGATGTATTGTGGAAGGCAAAGAGTATTCAAAACTTTTTGATTATAGTGATAAGGGTTGGGATAAGAGAACTAGAGTTTCACAAGCTAAAACGGATGCAAAAAGTTTTCGGGATAAAAAGATAAATCCTGTAACCGAGATTAATGAAAATATAAAATTGGATGAGTTTATTAGCGAGTTTTTCAAATATGCTCCTGAGACAACCTGGAAACAAACCAAAATAAACCATTACAATAACTACATCGAGCCACATCTGGGTAAGAAAAAAGTGCAAGCTATCAAACAGATGCATATCAAAGAGTGTATCAAAAAGCAAGAAGAATTAGGGTTAAAGCCTCGCACCATAAAAACTACACTTGAAGTACTGAATCCTGTATTTAAAGAGGCCATGGTAAATAGGTTGATAGATTTTAATCCGTGTGATGGTATTACTATCAAAATACCAAAGACTAAGAAAATCGTTGTTGGTGCAAGTGAGCAGCTGCTGGAAATTTTCAATGCGATTCAAAAGGTGTTCGAAGATGACCCCTTTTATCAAAGTTTATACTTTTTTGCTTTGCAAGGTAGAAGAAAGTCGGAGATATTAGGACTAAAGTGGCAAAACATCGATTTTGACAAGGGGACGTATCTGATCGAAGATACAAAAAATGGTGAACACCAGATGTTTGTTCTCCCAAATTACATCTCTGAGTTATTGAAAAGTTTCAATAGTCCTATAGGCTATGTCTATGAGTCGCGCATCAATAAAGAAGAACCGATATCAAATATAGAAAAACAGACTAAGAAGATCAAAAAAATACTTCCAAATTTCACACTTCATTATATGCGTAATGTTGTTGTCTCTGCTATGGCAGAGCAGGGGGTTAGCGCCACATTAATGAGTGGTGCTCTTGGCCACAATAATACCAATACATTGAGTAAATACCTAAGCTTGAACTACGGTAAAGGTTCACGTGAAGCAATTAAAGTGATCGAAAAAATTATTCAAAAGAAGTAAATATCATTGCCTTTATGAAGGGGGTACACGTTTTTCTTTTTTTCATGTTATACTCCGGCTTGTACTGGATAGACCCCAAAGGATTGACAGTATATATTACTTTGCTACAGTACATAATTATAGAGCATGAAATGGAAGGGGCTATATAGCTAATAAGTAATATCTTGTCAGAATGGAAAAGGTTAACTTAAACCTTAATTTACAGTACAGCCATATCTAATGGCGGTGAATAATAATGCAGCAATATTTTAATATTGTGAAGAAGAATTAAGGTACTACACTAGCGTGTACCTAATAAGATTGGCTCAAATACTGACTAAGTTTTAGCTATGAGCACAGAACTTATAGCAGCATTAGAAAATTTAAGGCTGGTCATTAGTGCCAGCAGCAAAAACCTGTTAACTCTGGAAGAAACTCATAGGTTTTTTGGCCCAGGATGGGGTACCAGCAACCTGAGAAAGTATCTAATTATTCCAGGCGAACAGGAAAAACCAGAAAAGGAGGGACTTGAATATGGTAAACATTATTATCATGATGGAGATCGGTTTTATGTTTTCAAGGACGAATTTGAAAAGTTCCTTCTTGCAAGAAGGAAATAGTAGTCAGTATATTAATTGAGCTGTAATAAATAATGCTCTAAAGAATGATGTCCCATTTGCTGGGGCATCTAAAAATGTAAAATCAGCTATTGGCATAGGTTTTATGTTGTTTGTAAAGTCTCTAAAGCCTGAGATAGCGGCATGTAAAATCAGCTATCGGCATTATCCCCCCCCCTCATTAAGATCAATTAACATTCTTGAGATAGTTGGCAATAGTTTGCCTTGTTTTCCCCATTTTTTTAGCAAGTAATTTGATATTAGGCGTGCCATTACTTTTAGTATATTTTGGATCCTGCAATAATGTTTTGAGTATATGTATATTTGTATTTTTTGCCTTTTGTACTTGTTTTGCTCTGACTGCTCCTCCTTTTTTGTATGCATTCTTAAGTTCAACGCCTTTTAAGACACTGGGATTTTGTATACTAATGAATTGTATACATCGTATCACTTTGGCATATAATTTTCTGTGACTATATCTTTGCGTACCCGTAAACTTATTATTGAAATCGATTGCTATTCCCAGTAATAATTCTTTGTATAAAATGTCTTTTTTATATAGTTTTGTGGCTATCATACATAGATTTCTATATACACTTTTCTTTTCTGACGGATATAAAGGCGTGGGGTACACTATACGTTTTGCATCAAACATATCCGAGAGATACTTTAAATCGTACACCACTACATTTATTAAACTCTTATCTTCTACAAAGTACTCGTCTATCCACTTGATATCACATTTTATTCGTGCTTGAATAGCATGCTTGATAGATGCAATCCATCGAAACTGCTTTGCACTTGTAATATAGCTGTCAAGGGTATAGATCAGTACTTTTTTTTGAGTAGTACCACCATCAGCATATTCGTATGATTCTATTGAAGGAGTTGGAAGCATTCTATAAACCCTCTCATAATCATATTCACTGATAGTGAAACCAATAAAGTACTTGTTTAGTTTTTCGTACACAAGTCGGTCTTTGATTATTGTGCAAAAAGTGATATACTATTGTTGCTACACAGTTAGTGCTTCACTTCTTGTGGAAGCACTCAGTTATCCTGAATGCTTATCTCATTGTTTTCGAGTATTTTGTCGATTTTTTCTCTGTCATACCATACGTAGTTACCTTTTTTTGAGTAGGGTATTTCTTTTTTATGCCTCCATTGGTTTTGAGTTTTTATTGGTACGCCATACAGTGCTTCAAAGTCATCAGGTCTGATCCACTTTTTTTCGTTTGGTTTCATGGTTTTTCCTTTCTTTTTGTTTGCTTCCAGTTTTATTTTTGCACAAAATTTTTCTTAAAACAAGTGCATTTTTTATCGATATTTTGGGCTTTAGGAGGGTATTGGAGCCTTATGGAATATTATGGAGTTTTATGGAATCTATAAAAAGATAGAGTATAAAAGAAAACAAATATATGATATTTCCAGTGTGTTTCTATTGGTTACATTTACTTTCTATAATGCGTTTATTTTATATATGCTGATAGCTAATTTAACATTTTAATTTTTAATTTTTATTTTTGCATGTTGATTAAATTTTAAAGGGCATAGAGTTAAGTGGATAATAGTTAGAATATCAATTACATTAATTCTAATTATATGTAGGGGAAGAGTACAAAATGGTAGTTACATTCCCTGGCATATTGTATTAGATAAATCAGTACAGGAATTTATTTACTATGACATGGCAAGAAAGAATTGAAGATAAGCTTCAAAACCAAAAGAATAAAGTTACTTCGATAAATATTGATAGAAAAGAGATTGCTTATAATGAAAAGATTAAACTTCATAGACAAATAGAAACTATCACAGGTGACGAAGAAATCACGAGAGCCTTTTTAATTGACAGACTTATTAATGAACTTGACTACCCGGCTGAATTAATTGAACTAGAAAAAGAATATAATATTGGTCGTCCGAAAGTTCAAAAGGCGAGAATTGATGTAATTGTCAAAGATAAAGACAATAAACCTTTTTTCTTTATAGAAGTAAAAGCCCCTGATAAGTATGAGAGTGACAAAGAATATATTGAAGGGCAGCTTTACCAACTTGCTAAATTGGAGCCTCTTAAACCCAAATATTTAGTTTATTATACTACGGAGGAAAATGAGGATCATATACATGATAGGTTAATTATCATAGATTATGAAAAATATCCAGACTACAATGATTGGGTTAATGACGGTTTGGTGTCCGTTGGAAGTGAACTAACAGCAGGGTATGATAAACCAAAGAAACAAGCATATATAAAAGGTCATGATAAACACGATTTAAAAACAAAAATCAAAAAACAAGAGATCGAAGCACTTGCGAAAAATTTACATAATGTACTTTGGGGTGGTGGTGGAACAACCGATAGTGAGATATTTTATTCTCTAGTAAATATCATTTTGGCAAAACTTCAAGATGAATCTGAAAGAGAAGATAATGAAGAATATCATTTTCAAATCCATCAGTATGGTGAAAATACCGAAAATTTAAATCGTATTTTTGATAGAGTAAATGAACTTTACCGTAGAGCCTTACAAGAAAAACTTAATATCACAGATGAAACAAAAATAGCAAAAGCTTATGTAATCAATGAAGAAAAATTTCCGTTGAATAAACTTGTATATTGTGTTTCACAACTAGAGCCTTATTCTTTTTATGATGGTAGAAACTCCATTGATGGTAAAGATATATTAGGTGATTTTTTTGAATCGATTACAAGAGACGGTTTCAAACAAACAAAAGGGCAGTTTTTTACTCCTACTCCAGTAGTAAATTTTATACTCTATGCACTGCATCTTGATAGCTATGCTATTGATAGGCTTAATAATGATAGAGAATTACCTTACATTATTGATCCAAGTGCTGGAAGTGCAACATATCTTGTAGAAGCTATGAAAGTTATAACTAAGGAGCTTAAATACAAACAAAGAGATAAATTAAAAGCAAATCGCCAAACAAAAGATTTAATTGAAGATTTATTTGGTAAAGACAAAGAAAAACATAAAGAAAATAAATGGGCCAAAGAATATCTTTATGGTGCAGATATTAACTTTGATCTAGGAATCGCTTCAAAAGTCAATATGATACTTCATGGAGATGGTTCGACTAATATTTTTGTTAAAGATGGTCTTTTGCCTTTTAGATTTTATACAAAAGATACTGCGCCAAATCATCTATCAAAAAATGAGCCAGATGATCTTTATAGCGATAAAGATGTAAATGGTAATTTTGATGTAGTGATCTCAAATCCGCCTTTTAGTGTTGATTTGGATACCGAAACAAAAAGATTTTTGCCAAATAATTTTTTGTTCGGAGATAAAAAGAACTCTGAAAATTTGTTTATCGAAAGATGGTATCAGCTTTTAAAAGAAAATGGACGAGTTGGAGTTGTACTACCTGAAAGTGTGTTTGATACAACAGAAAACAAATATATTAGGCTTTTTATTTTTAAGTATTTTAAAGTTAAAGCGGTTGTGAGTTTACCTCAGGTAACTTTTGAACCTTATACTTCCACAAAAACATCACTTCTGTTTATGCAAAAAAAGACAAAAGAAGAGATAGCTAAATGGAATAAACTGTGGGATAGCTATGGAAGTGAATGGAATAATCTAAAAACAAGAGTTTTAAACCTTTCTGATGTATATTTAAAGGGCAAAGATAGAAAAAAACTACCATCAATTAAAGACTTAAATGAAAAAGAAGAGTTAGTAATTTTATATAGAATTTTAAAAGACTATTTTGGAGAAGAAGATAAGCATTTAACCCCCGAAGAATTAATAAGAAAGTATCAAAATGAACTTGGTGAGCTTTGCAAGTTTGATAAAGATACTACTGATGTGTTTGGATTTTATAACCCTTGGTGGGTATTTGGTGAAGTAGCTAAAGAAATGGACTATGATATTTTCATGGCAGAAGCTGAAAACGTTGGATATAAACGTACAAAAAGAGGTGAAAAATCTATGCCAAATGATTTGTTTGATATTGAATTTGCACCTTATAAGTTAGAACTTGATGCTATAGAAAGATATTATGATGAACTCATTGCGAGGGATAATCATCTTTTAATAGAACTTTGTAATGAAAGGGATGAACTTCAAAAAAAGATAGACATAAAAACAAATAAAACACTTGAAAGGAAATTTGTAACAGTATGTCAAGATATTGATAAAGTTGAAAAAAGACTAAAAGCCTTGGATGATGAAAAAAAAGAGGGGCTAGAGATTCATAACACTTATTATCAAAATAATAATGAAATCAAAGATGAATATTTTGATAGAACCGATGAAATACTTATCAATCATTTTAAAAACGGTATGATGCAAAGATGGGCTTCAAGTGATATTTTACTTAGAAAAAATCAAGAAGTTAAAATTTTAGATAGCATTAGAAAGAGTGTAAAATGGGATTGAGCAAAGCAGTAAAATTTAGTAATTTTGCACTTGATCCAAAATTAGGACTGAAAGATTATTCTGTTTTGCATATAAAAAATGGTATTTATCTTAAAAATGTACTTTTAAATAAAAATGTTGAAACAGATATAAAATCAGGTCGTACTCCATCTAAATTTAACGAAGATTATTGGAATGGGGAATATGACTTTTTTACAATGCAAGATATAGATAACTCAACTTATATTTTAAATAATAAGTCTTCAGAACAGATAACAGATTATGCAATCGATAATGAGAAAACTTTATATATGGTCCCCAGAAACTCTTTAATTGTTTCAAATGCCATGACTATAGGTCTTGCATTTATTACACAAAGAGATATTTTTATAAATCAAAATGTTTTTCATATTAATTTAGATGATGATTTGGTAAATAAAATATTTTTAAAATGGTATTTTAATTTAGTTTTTAGACCAAAATTTAAAAAATTGTTTGCTTCAAAATATTTATCAAAAGATGAATTTGGAAGATTACTAATTCCAAATATTCCTTTAGATATTCAAATTCACTTAGTTGAAAAAATAGTACCAATTGAACAAGAGATACAAAATCTTAAATCTCAAAAAAAAGAGCATTTAGAGATAATTAATGAAGTTTTTGCAGAAGAATATAAATATTCTAAAAACCTTTGGAAAGAATTTGGCAAAGGTATGACTGCAGGAACTCAGAAATCATATGATAAAACTTTTAGAATTTATACAATGCCATTTTCTCAAATGAATGAAAGTAATATTTTTAGATTTTCATCAAGATTTCATAATCCGTTAACAAGGAAAATTGAAAAAATTTTTCATTCTAAAAATACAATTAAACTTAAAACTATTTTAGAACAAGATATAAAAAGAGGTGTTAGTCCTAAATATGATGAAAATGGTGATATACCGGTTGTGAAAACAGGACAATTAAAAAATGGAAATATAGATTTAATTGATTGTGAATTCGTAAATGAAGATTTCTTTACTTTAAAAGAAAAAGCCCAGATTAAAGAAAATGATATTTTGATTGCTTCTACAGGAAAAGTTTCTTTGGGAAAGATCGATATTAATGAACAAGACGAACAGGATTTAATTGCAGATGGGCATGTTTCAATTGTTAGAGTAAACAATAATTATAATCCACTTTTTCTAACTTATTTTTTAAGAAGTCTTTTAGGGACCTATCAGATAGAAAGAGATTATACTGGAGCAACTAATCAGATAGAACTTTATGTAAATGAGATAAAAAACTTTTATATTCCTGACTTTACTTTAAAAAAACAACACAAAATAGCTGAACAAATTAAATTTCAAATCGATGCCCAAAAAATGATAGATGAACAAATTAAGCAAAAACAAAAAGAGATAAGTGACATTGTTTATTCTGTGATTGAAGAAAGTTAGTAAATTAATCTATTTAGGAATTTAAAAATATAGGGGGGGAAGTGAATACAAATACACAAACAGTTGAAATAATAGCAAAAGATCTTGTTAAATATGCGAATTCTTTTAGAAAATTAAAATATCATCAAGATGAGCTATTAAATGCAATTAACAACATTTCTAGTGAGAACCTTGATGTAATATCAAGCTATTACGGTGAAAAAAGTGAGAAGATTAATAAAATCCGTTTTTTAATAGTACAGCACCTAAAAAAAACAGGGCAATTGACATGGAGTGAATTTGAAGAAATAAAAAATACTGTGAACTCTGAATATCCTACAAATATACTTCAAAGTTGGAAAGAACCATATTCTATTTTGTACACACTTATATATCTTCCAGTAAAAAGTGAGATTGAGGAGAAACTTAAAACAGTTGGTGAATATCTTATTAAAGAATTAGAACTCGATGCAAAGTTGAAGATACAAGGTTTTGATGGAGGTCAAAACTTTGGGGATGAAAGGTGTTGGCTTGCTATCTATAATCCTAAGCAAAAAAATCAAAGTACTTCATTGCAAATATTCGTAAATTTTGATCAGGGAAAGATTGAATATGGTTTATTTGAATACTTTGCTGAGGAACAATATAAGACAAAACAAACTCAAGTTTTTTCCACTTTTTCAGTTGTTGATATGGTTGACTTTTTAAAACCTAGTGCAAAAAAGATTTCTGAAGATATTGTTTATAGAACACTATGGAAGTTTGCTCCTGGAAAGCAAGCTATGTATTGGTCTAAAATGATGGAAAAAAATATTGCATCAATAGGCTGGGGAAGTTTTGATTATACAAATAAAAGTCAACAAAAAATACGTGAAGTAAATCCAGCATTAACATCTGAGGATGTACGTATTATTTCATATTTAAGCAAAATTAACATTGGTGATACACTTATAGCCTTTAATGGACGACTAGAGATTATTGGTATAGGGAAAGTAGTATCAAATCCAATATATTCTATTGAACCTATTATTGAAAATTCAGATCATCACAATTATGTAAAAGTTGAATGGCAGGCTTTAGATAAAACAGTTCAAATAAAAAAGATGGTTAGCATGGACACGCTAAATGATATTACTAGGCGAAAAGAAGAAATTTTTTCTGCTCTAGGCATTATTAATAAAAATACTTTTAGTACTAACGATATTAATGGAGATAATGATATGCCAAACAATACACAAACTCAACCCTTAAATCAAATTCTTTATGGACCACCGGGGACTGGGAAAACATATAGTACTATTAATAAAGCTTTGGAAATAATTTTTGAAAAAGAAGATAAGGACTTAATTTTTGAAAGTTTAGAAGGTGAAGATGATATAACATATGCAAAGGCTCTTAGTTCAGATAATCGGAAAGCATTAACTGAAATTTTTGATTATTATAAAGATGAAGGCCAAATAGAATTCGTTACTTTTCATCAAAGCTATGGTTATGAGGAATTCGTAGAAGGGATTAAAGCAATTCCTGCTGGTAAAGAGGGTAATGATAGTAATGAAATGATTTATAGTGTTGTTGATGGTATCTTCAAACGACTATCAAAAGTTGCATATGGTGAGATTGATGATATGCAAATTGGACAAAAATTTGTTTTAGATTATCCGTTTATTAATATTAAAGCATTAATGGAAAAAGTAAGTGATAATGAATTTAAAGTATTAGAGGGATCCAGAATACGAAAAGAAGTTACTCCGTCATTTAAAAATAACAACCTAAGAAAGACATTTTTAGAAAAAGCCATATTTGATAAAGTAAAAGAAACTGATGAATATTGGGTATTAGATAAGGACTATTCATTTAGTAGTATCAGTGGTGCTTCAAGTATTGTTACAGGTTCTTCAACAAATGGAAATATTGCATGGAAACCGACGAAAAAAGAATTAGTTGAAAAAAATGATAAAAACTATATTCTTGTTATTGATGAAATTAACCGTGGAAATATTTCCAAGATCTTTGGAGAACTTATCACTCTGATAGAGCCATCCAAAAGAATCGGTGCAGATGAGGAAATAAGGGCTAAACTTCCATATAGTGGGGATGAGTTTGGTGTCCCTTCCAATCTCTATATTATCGGTACGATGAACACAGCCGATAGAAGTATCGCTTTGATGGATACGGCTCTTAGACGAAGATTTGAGTTTGAGGAGATGATGCCAGATCTAGATACATTGAATGGGTTGAACGATGTAAGTGGTATCGATATCAAATCATTGCTTGAGACTATCAATAAACGTATAGAGTACCTCTATGATAGAGACCATACTATTGGTCATGCTTACTTTATGAGTCTGAAAGATAAAAATGAAAATGAAGCTAAGGTAGAGCTTGACAAGATCTTCAAAAATAAGATTATCCCACTACTTCAGGAGTATTTCTATGATGATTGGGAGAAGATACAAATGGTATTGGGCGATCATCCTGAGCAAAAAGCAGATAAAAAGGATAAGTTTATAGTTGATAGCAAAATGGAAGAGAAGGTAATATTTGGTTTCAATCATGATGACATCGAAGAGGAACAAGTCGACTACAAGATCAATACACCATTTACTGACGTAGCATATACCAAAATTTATAGCTCATCTACATCTAAAAAAATGAATGAAAATGAAGAACAAACAGATCAAGCTCAAGGAGTATAGCTATCTCTTTATCGGTGATAAAGATGAGGGGAAGCACAAAGCCGTAAGCGAGCAGACATTTGATGAACTTGAAGCTTTTGTGCTCAGAAACAGTGATACTGTTCAGTTCTTGAAAATAGGGCAAAATAAACGTCATAAGTTCATACAGGCACAAAACTATGTTGGTGTCATTCAGACAAAAGATGGTACTACTATAGAGATATTGCCAAAGATTTCAAATTTGAAATCCGATAAGGATGAGTCTGGAAAGACCATAAAAAGCAAAGATGATAAATCCAAAGAGATATTGATACGTATGTTAAAGACCCTCAAAAAGTCTCCATTCAAACACTTCAATATGGCACATCTCAAAAGTACGAAAATGCCACTTCTTGAGATATTTATCACAATGTTCCTTGATGAATTGAACAAGCTTATCCAGCGCGGTATTAAATCAGACTATATCACCAAAGAGGAGAATCTACAATACCTCAAGGGAAAGCTTAAGATCAATGATCAGATCAAACGAAACTACATCCATAAAGAACGCTTCTTTGTGGAGTACCAGGAGTTTTTGAGTGATAGAGTAGAGAACAGGCTCATCAAAACCACACTTCTGTATCTGTACAAAAAATCTCGATCTAACCGTAACCAACAGCGTATCAGAGAGTTTCTCTTTATCTTTGATGAGATATCGGAGTGTAAAGATGTAAAAGTCGGTTTTTCTAAAGTCAGGCTTGACCGCCAGATGAAAGACTATGAACAGGTACTCTTGTGGTGCCGTACTTTTCTGCTGGAGAATTCCTTTAGCCCATACAAAGGCAATGATGTAGCCTTCGCACTGCTGTTTGATATGAACCTGCTGTTTGAGAGCTATGTCTATGACTATCTGAGACGAAAAGGAGAATTTGAAAGTATCACTGCGCAGGACAAGACACATCATCTGGCGTATCATGAAGGCAAAGGAAGGTTCAAACTCAAACCCGATATTGTGATAAACGACGGAGCTATCATCGCAGATACAAAATGGAAAATTCTCAGTGAAGACAAAACCCATCAAGGTGTTTCACAAGATGATATGTATCAACTCTATGCTTATGGTACAAAGTATCAAAAATGTAAAGACCTCTACCTTATCTATCCATTGGATAAGGTGGCAACAGATGAAGGAAGACACTACCACTATTTTGATGGTAAAACATGTACGGCAAATCAAGGTTTAAGTCTTCAGGTCCTTTTCTTTGATGTTGCACAAGATTTTAAAGTATATGATTTTGAACTTCCTAGTGATTATGATAAAAATAAATGATTATTTTAATGAATATTATTTATTATAAATCTTCTCATTTAATTTTTTTTCTAAATATATATTTTTTTATCATTACAAAAAATCAACTCAGGGAAATTGCCCGTAACTCAAAAGAATTTAGTGAAAACTAGATGAAAACTTCGCCCTAAAACCTGTCCACTTTCTTTTCTTTACTTCCTTTACAATCTACATTACAATAGTTATACAAGCGCTTGTACATCTTTATTTACAGGAGGTTATTGTGGAGCTAAAAAAGAAACTCGACAATTTTACCAAGGTGCCTATCAATAGGCGAAGAAAAGCATTTAAATGGTTGGCAAAGCAGGATGAGGAAGTTGTTCTTATGGCTTTTGAGAAACAGAAGGAATATCTTTTTAAGATAGGTAATAAAAATGAAGAGAATAAGTCTATTCTCTATCTGAGTGCCTTATATCTTGCAGCCGACTCTCTATATAGTCTCTATTATTCTCAAGCAAGCAAGAATAGAGATATGAACATACATGCAGTACAAGGAGTTACACGTATGCAAGCTCAAAAGTTCAAAAAACATGTTCAGGCTGACAAATATGACAGATTACTGAATCTAAAGAACAAAATATTGGTTTTGAAAGACGAGGAGAATTTGTCATTTAGGCAGATCTCTGAGTTCTTGATGACATACCACCGGCTTAAAGTATCGCATTCGTACGTTGCAACTTTCTATAATAGTAATTTAAAGGAGAAAAAATGAAAAATAAGAGATTGTATAAAAGACCAGAACGTCAAGAGTCAGGGAATTATTCAGAGTGCCGATGGCAGCTAGGTGACAAATTTGGGATGGAGTTTAACCCAGATTATAAGCCTGAATACTTACATCAGGACTTTTTTATTGTGTGGCATGATGATATACAATTTGGATACGTTGAAGAATACGAGGTGATGAAGCTGGCAAATACATTACAAGCATTTTGTCTTGGCTATTTTGATCAAAATATCGACTATGAGATATGCGATTATATGACTGTGCAATTGGTTGAAGTCGATGAGGCGCCTTGCATATTACTTACAATTGAGTATGAAAACTATGATCAAAAAAGTAGCGAACTTCATACAAAAGAGGTATTTCTAAACAAGGTGTATGCTCATAATATCTCGAAAAATATTAAGAAAGTTTTTGATCTAAATAAGTCTTATACTTTAAAGCCATTTTAGATATAAAATGGAAGAAGAAAATGCTTGATTTATAATAGTCCTTATCCTTTATACCCAAGCAGCTTCTCCTTCTTCCAACATTTTTTTAATACTTGGTAAATCAAATAATGGGAATCCAAACGTATAGCTTGATTTAACATCAGCATTATTTTTTTTTGGGTTTACATGAATATGATCTGGAAAAAACTCAATATGCTTATGGTCAGGAGCTGAGTCTATTCTTTGATACTGTTTACCATTTGGTTTGTTAATCATATAACCATAATCAAAAAAGTTTTTTAGTCTCAAAATAATTTTAAACTTTGTTTTTCTCTCAAATGTTATTGTAGTTTCATCCTTATCTTTATCATAATGGTTATTAACAAGCTTCGCGTCAAGTGCAAAAGCAATCTTTTTAATTATTAGCACTATAAGATGTTGTGGTATCTTGTCATATTTTTGAAATGAAAACAAATCTAAATTTATTTGAAATAGATCAAATATAAAATCTAGTACACTAGGATGATCTTGGGCTAAAGATTGATGCTCTTTACATGTGTTTGCAATAAAAAATACTGTTTTCTCTCCACTTAAAGTGGAACTGACATAGCTATCAGCTGTTTTACCGCAGACCACACATCCATCTGGTTGCCTACTTAGTATAATTGTCTGATCAATAAGAGTATTTTCAGTTCTACCTTTAGCAATTGTCTCACTTGGAGCAAAGATCTTTTTTTGTTTACTTATCCATTCAGAAGCTTTAGAGACAACACTCTCATTATCACAATTTAGGAGCTCGAGCAGTAATTCAATTTCACTTGATATATCTTGTTTAAGACCTCGAAATAAAACTTCTGGAGAAATTAAATTGTTATTTGTATGATAATGGTACAGTCTATAAAAGGGAAAATCGTCTGTAGGATTAAACTGCGCAATTACAGAGCCATCTGTTTTAAACACCTTATTAGCATCAACGGCAAGTTTATTCCACAATTGATGATTATTTGTTATCAAATCAAAAACCGACAATAAATTTCTTGGATTATCAATATGTGTGTATAAAACTTGAGTAAAAAAAGAGTCTGTTCTTTTCCCTGAAGAATTCAACAAATTAAATTGTTCACTTGCTTGATCGATATTAATCACTTATTGTTCTCCTCTTTATATTTTAATTTGTCTTCTTTCAGACTACTCTCAAATTTTTTCATGATAAGTTCTATTTTTTATGAATAATACCAATATTTGAAAAAGCTCCAAAAAAATCTTTCAAATTGACATATTTTATGTTTTCATTTTGGTATCAACATAATCATTCCACACCATTTCTCCTCGTACCATACCAGTGATAAGTACCGCATGGGCAGCATCAAGCCTTTTGCCAACAATGATCTCTTCATCGCTGATCATTTTGACTTTCTGTCCAAGCTTTGCCTGTGCCACTTTTCCAATAAATGCAGCAACCAGTCTCAGATCAAACCCGCGCTTTTTATAGCGTTTTAGAAAATGACCTTTATGATCGATATTGATCCTTACCTGGTATTGGGGAGCATAAACAAATCCTTTTTCTTCAGCCCACTCTTTACTGTAGACACCCTTCATCTTGTATCCACTTGTAAGGACAGCGGTATCTTTGTCTATGCGCTTGCCAATAATCACGCTTTTCCCATCTGTAATTTTAATCTCTGCACCATTCGAAAGCTGAGGCACCTGGGTATAAAAAATCCGGATCAGGGCAAGATCGAATCTGTTCTTTATCCAGTCGCCCCAGAATGAATCCTTGGCATACATTTTCACTTCATGAAGATACTCCATATTCCATTCAAGCGTTTTGGGACGTGGGTTTTTCTTTTTAACTTTATTATTCTCTTTAGAGATGATCGTGATACTGCCCATGCCCTATCCTTCTAGTCATCGTTGATATGATATACGGGCTTCGTCTCTGAAAAAAATGCAATCATAGCAATGAGCACGAACAAGGCTAAGACTGCCAATACACTGTAAATCGGAGCTTGAAGCAGTGAAAGTCCCAATCCATCCTGTAAAGATGTATTTTTGACATTAAAATAGACTACAGTAGCCACTAGAGCAACTCCAATTAATAATATGATGATACCATTGAGTATATCACCTTGCTTTGCAAGTGCTGTGATGTACAATCTGTAACCGAAAAATATCATGCCATATCCCACCGCGCTTAGAATAAAATTTCCGCTATTGAAAAATTCGTAACGGTACTTTTTTATAGTATATTCATTAACACTAACTATCAGCATATAAACCAAAATTATTGCTACTAAAATACCAATTATTTTTAAAACCAACATCTTCAATACTCCTTTCAATTGTAATGATATTTTTAATCATACAATGATATTTCATATACAAGGGAAATACATGTCAATATGTAATATTTTATTAAATGAAGAGAAGTCATTATGAAAATTATGTGGTGGGAAATGTCAGTTCCAATAAAAAACTACGTTATAATTGATCTAATATTAAGTTTAAGGTATAGTTGATTAATGATAATTAATTCAGTTTTTGTTTCAGGTTCTATTTCTATAAAAAAACTCCCATCACAAGTGCAAAATAGTATACAAGCAATGATAGATAAGAGGATGACTATTTTAGTTGGAGATGCTCCTGGAATAGACACCCTGGTACAAGACTTGTGTAATACTCAAAAGTACTTGAATGTTATAGTATATACAATTACTTCTTCTCCTAGGTATAAAGCCAATAAAGATTTTCAAGAAAAAAATATTTTTGTTGATCAAGAAATTAAAAAAGAAAGAGAACGACAAACTTATAAAGATAAAGCTATGAGTGAAGATTCTGAATTTAGTTTGGTTGTTTGGGATGGTTCTAGTAAAGGAAGTTATGCAAATATTTCACGGGCATTAGAGAGCAATAAGAAAGTTAAAGTTTTCTATCAAGATATTAATGATTACCTTCCACCTGAAAAAATCACACCTATGGATCTTGAGTTTATATATAGAGAAAATAATGGTTATACAGCATCTGAAGTTGTAGAATATTTACAGAATAATGGAATAGAAATTTATCAACGTTCACAAGATCTTAATAAGTTTCTTATAAATGAAAATCTATTAGTTAAAGATGGTACAGTTTATCAACCGACAAAGAAAAGCCCAGAATTATTTATTGTTGAGATGTATAGAGGAAAACCTCGTGGTGTAAAGTTTAATAACCAGTTTATTGATTGGATAGAAGGTATCACGTCAAAATCTAAGTCTGAACAAAGTCTATTTGATTTTTAATAAAAAAGGGGAGGGGGAAGAATGATTAAATCGGATGCATTACAATTACTTAGAACTTCTATTAATAATCCATCTGCAAATTTTCATGAGGATCAATGGGAAGCTATTGATGCTTTAGTAAATCATCGTAAAAAAATGCTAGTTGTTGAGCGAACTGGATGGGGAAAGAGTAGCGTTTATTTTATAGCTACAAGAGGTTTACGGGATGCGGGCTATGGAGTGACAGTTATTATATCTCCATTGTTAGCTCTTATGAGAAACCAAATTACGTCGGCAGAAAGACTTGGTATCAATGCAGTAACAGTTAATTCTACTAACCCAGAAGATTGGGATAGGATCTCTTCACAACTTTTAAATGATGAAGTTGATGTCTTATTGATTTCTCCTGAACGTTTAGCAAATGACAGGTTTGTTGAAACAGTCTTGGCACCTATTTCTGAGCGTATTGGACTTTTTGTGGTTGATGAGGCTCATTGTATTTCAGATTGGGGGCATGATTTTAGACCGGATTATCAACGAATCACTCGTATGTTGCAGCAAATGCCACCTAATATGCCTATTTTGGCAACAACAGCTACTGCTAATAATCGTGTTGTAGCAGACATAGAAAGGCAAATTGGTGACATAGAAACAATCCGTGGAACACTTATTCGAGATAGCCTTATTCTTCAAACTCTTGAACTCCCGGATCAGGCTTCTAGATTAGCTTGGATAGTAGAGCATATAAATAGTATTGAAGGTACTGGGATTATTTATACTTCTACTATAAGAGATGCCGAGATGGTGGCAGAGTGGCTCAACTTAAATTCGATATCTGCTGCAGCATACTATGGTAGTGCAACACATGAAGACTTTGAAAATAGTAATGATTGTAGACAATATCTTGAAGATAAACTCATGAACAATCAAATTAAAGCATTGGTTGCCACCACTGCATTGGGCATGGGATACGATAAGCCAGACTTGGGTTTTGTAATCCATTTTCAGCTTCCTTCTTCGGTGGTTGCATATTATCAGCAAGTAGGTAGAGCAGGTCGTGGGTTGCCTTCTGCAAGGGGTATTTTATTATCCGGTAGAGAAGATGCAGATATTCAGTCATTTTTTATTAATTCCGCTTTCCCTTCAGAGGAGCATGTAGGCGAAGTTCTTAGTGCCCTAGAACAAAGTAATGGACTATCAATGCGAGATATTGAACCACGAGTCAACATGCGTTATGGACAAATTGAAAAAGTTATAAAATATCTTAGTATTCAAAGTCCATCACCTATTGCAAAGGATGGTTCTAAATGGTTTAGAACACCAATACTATATCAAATGGATCATGAAAAGATAGCTTTTCTTACAAATCAAAGAAATGAAGAATTTAGGCAAATAGAAGAATATTTGAGATCGCAAAATTGTCTCATGGCATTTTTAAGACAAGCATTGAATGATAGTAATATAGAAGATTGTGGCAGATGTGCGAACTGTGATCCATCCAATGCGCTTAGCGGGACGTATGCACATGTAAATGGTTTGAAAGCCTCAGAGTTTTTAAAACACCATGCAATGCCGATTGAAGTGAGGAAGCAATTTCCAAAAGATGCATTTCCTCAATATGGTTTTTCTAGTAGGTTACCTAATGAATTGCGAGCTGAAGAAGGTAGAGTTTTGTCTAAGTGGCAAGATGCAGGATGGGGAACAGTTGTTGCTGACAACAAGCATAATAATTATTTTAGCGATGAATTAGTAGATGCTGTAGCTGATATGATACAGGCATGGAATCCAGTACCTATGCCAACTTGGGTGACATGTGTTCCATCTTTGAATCATACAGAATTAGTACCAGATTTTGCGCAAAGATTGGCAAACAAGTTAGGATTACCATTTATAGAGTCTATTATAAAAGTAAAACAAAATCAACCGCAGAAGATGATGGAAAACAGGTTTCATCAATGTCATAATTTGGATGGAGCTTTTGAAATACGAGATATTAAACCTAATGAACCCGTATTTTTAATAGATGATATTGTTGACTCTAATTGGACTTTTACTGTCTTGTCTGCACTACTACGTCGTAAAGGTACAGGAGCAGTTTTCCCTATGGCTTTAACATCAACAGCGAATGGATAAAAAATGTATAATATAACACCATCAACACAAGCTATTCTTTTATTAACGAGTAGTTTTTCTGAAAAAAAATCAGAAGATATTATGCCACTGAATCCAGTTGAATGGGGCCGGTTCGCATTATGGTTACATGAGCATGATTTAAAACCAGAAGATTTAGTTTATGGTGAAGTAGAAGAGTTATTATCCTTATGGGTCGATAGTCAAATTACAATCAGCCGCATAAAAGCATTGTTAAATAGAGGAACTGCTTTAGCCTTAGCTATGGAAAAGTGGCAACGTGTTGGGATATGGGTTATAACGAGGAGTAGTTTGGATTATCCTAAGCAGTTGAAGAAAAAATTGAAACATCTTTCTCCTCCTGTCCTTTATGGAATAGGAAATCCAAAGCTACTAAATAAGCCCTCTATAGCTGTAGTGGGATCAAGAAAAGCCTCCAAAGAAGCACTTGAGTATACACATAGATTAGGTCATAAAATCGCCAATGATGGATATACTTTGGTATCAGGTGGTGCAAAAGGTATAGATGAGGCAGCTATGATGGGAGCATTAGAAGTAGGAGGTACTGTTATAGGAATTTTACCAGACAATCTTTCTAAAGCTTCACTCTCAAGTCAATATCGAAAAGCATTGATGAGTAATGAGCTTGCATTAATTAGTACCAACTATCCAGAATCACCATTTAGTGCTGTAAATGCATTAGAAAATAATAAATATATCTATACGCAATCTGTTGCTGCAATTATCGCTCATTCTGAAATAAAAGGTGGGACTTGGTCGGGAGCGAATGAAGCATTAAAAGAAGAATATACTCCATTATGGGTTACGTCAATGTCAGCAGGCAATAAAAAGCTTATTGAACTTGGTGTGAATATTGTGTCTGATGATATGTTTGAAAATACTATTGATATCCTTTGTAGTGGAAATGTTACTAGTAGTGTTGATAATACAAACAAGTCATTATCTTTGTTTGATGATATGGTTGAAAAAAAAGATTCCACAGATGAGACAAAATCAGATGTAGACATCAATAAGTCTAACAGTAATGATATGGATTCATTTTTTGATTTTTTTATGTCTAAACTATATCAAGAATATCCGAAAAATAGTATTTTCAAACCTAAAGAATTAGAAGAGAAGTTCAGTATAAATCTATCGCAAATTAACACCTGGATAGCTAAAGCTGAAGAGAATAAATTGATTCAAAGAGTTGAGGGTAGAATAAAAAAATACAAAATACTTTAACTAGTTATCCACCTAAGTAATGCTCTGTGATATCTGGTCTGAAGTGCTTCATCTCCCAGCTTACACCTTGAAGTGCCTGTTCATAGGTATAGCCATGATCCTGGTAGATTCTAACTCGGTTCTGTGCAAAAGTCCAGCGAAATCCGTGTGAACCGTGAGGGATAATACCAATTTTTAGGCAAGTCTGTCTGATATCATCGGCATACTCCTGGTATTTGATGCGAAAGACTCCTTCTGTTTCAATAATATCCTGTAAGTATTTATAGATATAAGTTTCAACCATAACATCACCAATTTTTCCACCTTTTTCTTTGGTTTCGATGATGCCTAACTCTTCTTTGCTAATAGGATCAATTGTAATATCTTTTAACTGATCTTTTTTGATAAGGCTTACACCTTCAGATCTTGCACCGCCAGAAAGTTGTATTAATGCAGCGATTTTGTGTTTAGGTGATGATAGATTATCAATGATGAGTTTCGAGTCCAGGTAGACTCTATTGTGATATCCGTCTGCTACCAGTTGTTGTACTTTAGCGTAGTGCAGTTTGTTCTGACGAATACTAAAATCATAGTCTCTTTCTTGACCATAAGTATGAAGAGCAAATCTCTTCAGTGTATCTTCCAATTTACCAAGTGCGGAGACGACTTTCTCCAAATATTGTCTAGAAGGATAGTACTCTATCTTATAGGAGATATAGGCATCAATATGTTCAGCCGTAATCTTTTCAAAGTCTTTTATTTTCCAATGCTCTTTGAGATAGTTGCCCAGATTGTTCCATACATCTCGGTAGGTTTTCATACTTTTGTATGATGCTATACACTTATAGTGTGGATGCTCTGGATTAATCCTGTCTTCTTTTTTAGCACCTTCTACGAAGATAGCTTTGGTGAGTTGTCCTGTCTGATAATATACACTTCCTCTCATGGTTTATTTATCCCTTATTGGGTGATTTTTTGTTGAGTCATTCTGCTCTTTTTTACCTTGTAAGCATCCCAAGTTACCGGCGGACGAGTGTACGCAACGGAGACCTTTCAATGAAAGGTTTTCACTGTTGTAGAACAAAGTAGAAGTGTGAGAACTTTTTACTACATTGAGCCTGCATTTTAACGATACCCAGCCCTGAATCGACTCTAAAAAGAGTAAGTTTGAAAGTATCAGCATAGCAGCTTTCGAGTCTAAAGAGAAGAGTGACTCAAAAAAATATTGGAGACATTTTAAAAAATACCCCGTTTCTATATCTGGGAAAGAATCGTGTCTTTGTCGATAGATATGAGGATTGGAGTGTAAAATGAAAGTTTTGGAATTTTTCGACTGAACAAATTATTTTACAAAAATATACAGGGGACTTTACAAATCAGGCTTCATAGAAGTAGTCTTCTTTTAAAATAGATCTAGTATTTTTTGAACCCAGATGTGATCTTTATATCTAAATATGAGATAAAAGAAAAAAAAGATGATAAAGAATATCAGAAGAGGGAGTATCAGATTATTTGCGAATCCAAAGGTCAAAACTAGAATCACAGATACAATGAAGTAAGGTAAGTATTTTCTGCTTATACCTTCCATTCTGTTACTTTGATTTACCAGTACCCTTTTGATCTTCTAATTCATCTGAAACTTGATCCCATGCTCTTGAAGTAATGTACATAAAAAATATAAGTGCACCAATTCCAATTAATACAATATTTTGCGTAATTTCAATATCCATAAAATATCCTTTCTATTTTTCTATGTTATATCAGATAAAGTATAACGTAAAAATGACTGACAATAACATTTTATTGCAATATGGGATTTTTTATCGGAAAGTTTATTATGTGAAAATAATAATATATCATGTTCAAATTTATAGTCATTAAAATCATGCAACAATATAGATTTAATAAGTTTAGTAGATTATAATAAATATGAATAAAATGGATAGTAAAGGTGGAAAATGAGTAAAAAGTCAAAAGGGTTTGTTAAAAAATATTGGGTCTATATAATTATTGTTACGATGCTACTTATTATAGCTGCAATAAGTATTGATGTTTGGTATTCAGACGGGAATATTATAGCTAAACAGATAAATATCTTTGAAAATAATAGTACAAAGATAGTGAACACTTATAAGTATGAGTATGAATATCCATTTTTAAAAGTTCTTTCAATCTTTTTGTATTCTTTTGCGATGTCGTTATTAATATCATTATTTATATTAAAAGTTATTCAAAAAGACGATGATAAAATAAGGGAGAAAAAGGATGAGAGGAGAAAGGATGAGCTTTTTAGAAATGTTTTCAGTGGTGTTTTTAATCGGCTAGTTCCCAATGAAATTTTTGATGCAATAAAATCAGATATTTTACAGGCACAAGTTATAAGAAAAAATGTAAGATGGATTTATGATTTTAAAGTAGAAGATGGTCAACTGGTCTTATATAGAAATGTTATGTATGAACTTCATAATATTTCAAAAAAGAATGCTAAAGAGTTGTTTTCATATATTTATTCTGCTACAGATTATACAGAAACAAGTATATTATTTTTAAAATGGCATAAAAATGGTGATATTGAAAACACATTTGTTGCTTATGATATATCTGAGCATGATGAATCTACTCTTGAGCACTTAGAGAAAAGTGGTGATTATGAGCAAGTGAAGCACGATATTGAAGTTATACCAGATGAAATTATAAATTTAAATTTTAAATCAAAAGAAATATTTAAAAATAATTCTAAATTCATACATGAAGCACACTTTAGTACGGCTTGTTCTATAGGTTGGGAGCTTGAGGTAAATTATCCAGAAGGTTATGAATTTGGAATAATTCCTATGTTTAATGCTAATTTAATACCAATTGTTGATGATGTTGATAGAAAAAAGTATGAATATAGTGGTGCTATATTAGTGGGACAAGGTATAGAATTTACATTAAAATGTAAAAATATTGAATAAAAATATATTTTTATGATATAATTTTTTAGATATCTAACTAATTAAATAGGTATAAAGGAGTGATTATGAAAATCTTAAAGGCTAATAAAATTGGTTGTTAGTAAGATTAAGAGTGTTGCTCTATAGAGTAATTAGTAAAGGCTTAGATTTTTAATTTAAGTCCAAAATACAGGAATCGTTTTTGATTCCTGTTTCCTTCCTTATAATCTCAATCATTCTAAAAAATAAGTTTTTCTTCACAATTTTGGCAACTTTATCAAACGCTTTTTGTATATATTTCAGTGTCTTAATTATATATCTTTGTTACGTAGTAAAATTAGGCAATCTATTATTTAATGGATCTAGTTTATAGACTTGATTTTTTGCCCATTGAATCCAGTTAGATAACCCCTGTGGATATATCTTATTTGGATATTGAATTTCTGCTCTTTTTATCACTTCTTCAATATAACTATGAAGTTTTTGACTCTGATGAAAGTCATTTGCATCTTTCATCAATTGGTCACTCATTTGTTGTTCTAGTTCTTGACGCTGCTTAAGATGCTCTTGTTCTTTACGTATTTTTTCTTGTTCCTCTTCTCTGATTTTTCGCTTGATAGTTTCCTGCTTTTTATACTCTGCATGGGCAAAAACACTTTTGACAAACTCATTAATTTGATCTTCTACTTTTTTTGTTTTCCCATCACTAAAGTTTTTGCGTAAACCTGATCCGTAACAGCAATATGGACCTATACCAATAGATAGAATACCTGTGGGTTCATATCCTCGTACTTCATGAGAATATGAACCATATTTTTTTTCAACCATCCCTATATATTTTGATTTTTCTCTAATAAATATTTCTATTTTTTCATTTTCGATTTGAATATATGTATTTGTACTATGTTCATATGGATATAAAATTGTCGCACCATTCTTTTCGAACCATTTAAATACACTATCTATTATTCGTAAAGCTCGGCTTTCATTTGCCTTTGAAACTCTTAAATTAATTCCATTTCTTACAACACATTTCATATTATATTCATCTGTAGACATGTTTTTTAATGTCGCTTTTGTTTTTTCAATCAATGGATGAGGATTTTGAAGAGTTTTTTTAATTTGTATTTTCTCAGTGAATGAAGAATTTTGTTTTTCTATTTTCTTGTTTGGAGTAGGGCAGTATTCATAAGGGAATAGTTTATTAAAAATTGGAGGTAATTCTGGTATAGGTACAATTTTTCCATGTTTTATTTTTGACCAATGCCCAACTTTTGGTAATGGTATTAAAAGTGCATCACATACTTTTTTTAACTCATATGTTGGTAGGCTATACTTTAGGGCAACTTGGGTCATAGGTTGACTCCAAACTTGAATATAAAGTTGTTTTCTACTTATATATTTAATCATAAGAGTACTCCTTGAAATTATTTGTATAAGTTTATAATTTAAATTTGATTTTATTTTAGGATTCTAATACTGAAGCAAGATAAAAACTAAATATAATATAATCTTGTAGTCTTATCTTGTATTGGGGGGAAATATGAAAATTAAAAAAATCGATGTAAATAATTATAGACTACTAAAGAATTTTTCACTTGACTTAGAGGATGAATTATCTTTAGTGATAGGCAAAAACAATAGTGGTAAAACTTCATTATTAGTTGTGTTAAATAAATTCTTGAACAATGGTAACTTTACATCCAATGATTTTAATCTTGATTACAAAAAAGAGATTTTGAAATTTATGATAGAAGGGATACCAGCTGAAAATGATTATTTATTAGATGGTATTCGTTTAAGATTACACATAGAATATAATGAATCTGATGATTTATCTAATATAAGCAACTTAATGATGGATTTAGATGAAGCAAATAACGAAATTATTTTAGATTTTGAATACGTATTGACATATGCAAAACTACAACAAATGAAAACAGATTTTGATGCTTATACAGTTTTTACGGGAACGGAAGAAGATAAATTTAACTCTTTTTTTAAAAATGAATTTGATGAATATTTTGATCATACTCAAAAATCTGTTCTACTTGATGCAGACCATAAAGTAGAGGAATTTATTGATCTTAAAAAAGAAGGTATTTCACTAAAAAATATAATAAATTATAGATTTATTTCAGCAAAAAGAGAAGTTTCAAACAAAGACATAGACAAAACACTTTCAACTCAAACCTCTAAAATTTATAAAAAAACTGAATCTACCCCTGAACAAAAAACGGCAATAGATAACTTTAAAAAGACACTGCTTGATACTGATAATGTACTTGATAGCAATTACCAGATTATTTTTGGGGATGTAGTAGAAAAAGTTAAAAAGTTCGGAGGAATTAAAGAAGGAGAGTCTAATATAACTGTACATTCAACTTTGCAACATAGGGAACTTTTGGATGGGAATACTACTGTAATGTATAGTCATGAAGGAGACTCATTACCTGAACATTATAATGGTTTAGGATATATGAATTTAATTAGTATGATATTTGAAATCGAAATGTTATTGATCGATTTCAAAAGAACTTTAGATGAAAAACCTGCTGATATAAATTTACTTTTCATCGAAGAACCAGAAGCTCATACTCATCCACAAATGCAATATATTTTTATAAAAAATATCAAATCACTATTAGCAGATGGAATTAAAAGGCAGGATGAAATTAATCGTGAACTCCAATATATAATTAGTACACACTCATCACATATTGTATCAGAGAGTAATTTTGATGATATCAAGTACTTACAAAGACTAAATAATCAAAATAGTGTGATTTCAAAAAACTTAAAAGATTTAGAAAAGGAATATGAAGCAAATAGAGAAGAAGAGACATACAGATTTTTAAAACAATATTTAACTTTAAATCGTGCAGAGCTTTTCTTTGCAGATAAAGCTATATTAATTGAAGGAGATACTGAGAGGATATTGCTTCCTACTATGATGAAAAAAATTGATGAGGAAAGTAGTCCAGAAGATGAAAAGCTTCTGTCTCAAAATATATCTATTGTAGAAGTTGGAGCACATTCTAAATTATTTGAGAGTTTTATAGACTTTATAGGTGTTAAAACATTGATTATAACTGATATCGACTCAGGAAAAGAAGTAATGGTTGATGGACGTAGAACTATACAAGCATGTAGAGTTGCTGAAGCTGAGGCTATAGAGACTTCCAATAGTTCATTGAAGTATTTTTTTGGTTCAAGTAATTTAAGTGACTATGTAGATAGAGAGCTTAACAATAAAATTCTTGTTAAAAATAGTGAAACAAAAGTATGGGAGCTAAAGGAAGATGGTTTTGTGTTAATTGTATATCAAACTAAAGAAAAGGATTCTGATAATATTGAATATCATGCAAGAAGCTTTGAAGATAGTTTTTCCCATATTAACAAAAATTTCATGAAAAACGATTCAAATACTTTTAGTTCTTTAACTAAAAAATGGTTAAAAAAATTTAAAGATGATGATATAGATTGTTATGATTTTGCAGAAAAAGCAGTGACTAAAAAACCACCTCTAGCAATAGAAATATTAATGAATTCTAACAGAACTCCTACCGATGGTGATGATATTGTCACATGGGATATACCTTCTTATATTAAAGAAGGATTAATTTGGCTAAGAGATAACTAGTATGAATGAGTTACAACAAATATTAGAACATATAGGCAATGATGAAAACTTTTTGTTAAGTGGTGGTGCAGGTAGTGGAAAAACATACTCTTTGGTTCAAGTAATTAAAGAGGTGATTAAGCAACATCCAGCAGAGAAAGTTTTTTGTATGACGTATACAAATATTGCAGTTAAAGAGATTGAAGAAAGAGTTAATCATAAAAATTTAGATGTATCGACTATACATGATTTTCTGTGGGATAATATTAAGCATTTTCAAAAAGAAATAAAGGCTTCATTAATAGCACTTGCTAATGATCCTGATTCTAAAATAAAAATTGATAATGACGGTGATCCTGTACCTGATAATTTTTTTGATGCAATTAAAGAAATTGAATACAAGGAATATCTAAAAATAAACAATGGAATTATTTCGCATGATGAAGTTATTTGGTTGTCAGAGTATATGTTTAGAACATATATAAAATTATGCGATATATTAAAAGATAAATATAGATTTATTTTTGTCGATGAGTATCAAGATACACATAAAGAAGTGGTAGATATTTTGCTTAGACATATTAGACAAAGTCAAAGAAAGAATACTATAGGTTTTTTTGGTGATGCAATGCAATCAATCTATTCAAGTGGAGTTGATGAAATTAATGATTATATTGAAGAAGGTTTGATAAAAGAAGTAAAAAAAGAACAAAATAGAAGAAGCCCAAGACTTGTTATTGAATTAGCTAATAGGCTTAGAACAGATGGAATAGTACAAGAGCCATCAGATGATACTAAAGCACCAAATATGCAGGACGATGGAACTGTAAAAGAAGGGACAATCAAATTTATTTATTCTACAAATCCAGATTTAGATTTATTAAGAGATTATCTTACAGAAAACTTTGGATGGGATTTTAATGATAATAAAAGATTAAAGGAGTTGAATTTAACACATAATTTGATTGCAGAAAAAGCAGGTTTTCAAAACTTGATGGCAATATATGATAAAGATCCAATAATAAGCTTGAAAAGTGCGATTACTCAAAAAATTAAAGATGATAAAAAATATGGTAGACCTGAAATAATATTTGATGAAAATGCTAGCTTTGATACAGTAGTTGATATATTTCAATTGAAAAACAGACAAAGGCAATTGAAAAAAGATATTATATTAGCAAATCAAGCAGACAGAGAATTATATGATCAGTTGAAAGATGTACCTTTTGTTGAAGTAAGAAAGATATATTTAGATAAAGATCAACTTATTGATGATAAAAAACAAACAGAAGATGAAGAAAGTAAAAAAGGTTCAAAAAGAGATAATTTAATAAAACATCTTTTTAAAATTCAACAAGCTATTTCATTATATCAATCTGGAAAGTTTAATGAGTTTTTAGCAGTTACAGACTATAAGATTAATAGAGTTCAAGACAAAATAGATTTAAAGAACAAAATTGAAAGCTTGATTAATGTTGAAGATAAGACCATTGAAGAAGTAATAAATGAAGCAGATAGAGATGGTATTTGTGTGACAGATGATAAATTGGAAAGATTTATCAGAGAAAAAGAATATGTTTATAATAGAGTAAAAAAAGTTAAATTTAGTGAATTTCAAAAGTTGTTTGAATATTTAGAAGGTAGAACTCCATTTACAACCCAACATAAAACCAAAGGTGATGAATTTGATAATGTCCTTGTTATTTTAGATAATGGGGATTGGACGCAATATAATTTTGAAAATCTATTTTTAGAAAATGGAAGTGAAAGTGTTCTAAAAAGAACACAAAAACTATTCTATGTTTGTTGTACAAGAACAAAAGAAAATCTAGTTGTCTTTTATCATGAACCATCTGAAGCAGTTATAGAAAAAGCTAAAGAATGGTTTGGAGAAGAAAATGTTATAGAAATATAGCAAATAGAAGGAAAAATTGTTTGATAGAGGCTATTTTCTTGGATTTGGAGAAATTCGAGGGTATGGTTATTTTGATGATAAGTTGAACTTTATTAAAGATAAACTTATCGAGTATGAACCTTCTAAATAATGAGGAATAGTGTACACCAAATAGTATCGATTTGAAGTTACAGTTTTATTAAATAAATGGGACCTATCATGGGACCTAATGAAAACTTAAACGATATAGATTTATTTAAAATGTCGTTAAATGATGTAATTTAGGGGGATTATTGGTGGTGGGTCCTCGGGGGCTCGAACCCCGGACCACTCGGTTATGAGCCGAGTGCTCTAACCAACTGAGCTAAAGACCCTTGGTTATCGACTATCTTTGCGTTGCAATGTGATTTTCGAGTCAGAATTATATCGACTAAAGTCTTTAAATGCAATTAAGTTTTGGAGGATTCCGAAAATTACTGCAAAAATGATAAATGAGGTCCCTCCGTGACTGAACATAGGGAGCGGAAGTCCCACTACAGGGGCAAGTCCGATGATCATATAGACGTTCACTCCCATGTAGACAAAAAACAAAAATGCCAGTCCCGAAGCAAAGGTTTTGATGAGATAATCCTTGGCGTATTTAGCCGAGATATAGAGGAGGTTGAAGATCAGCAGGATATACAGACCGATCACCCCCATCATCCCTTTAAAACCAAATCTCTCTCCCAGGTATGCAAAGATAAAGTCTGTAGATGCAACAGGCAGAAAATCAAGCTGGGTCTGTGTCGCTTCATCTTTAGGTTTGCCTTCGATCCCGCCTGAACCGATCGCGATGAGAGCCTGTCTAACCTGGTAGCTTGGTTTGTTGAGCGCATCTTCGATACGCTTCTTCTGATAGTCTTTGAGTCCATATTCATAGACCACAGGTGCACTGAACCCTGCGATCACGAAGATCGTGAACCATATCTTCCAGTTGATCCCCACGACAAAGAGCACACCATAACCGGTGATCAGCAGTACAAGGGCAGTACCAAGGTCAGGCTCTTTGGCAATCAGTACAAAAGGGATGATGATCACGATAGAGAGCACGATAAACTTCCAAAGACCGTATCCTTTTTCCGGCGGAGGGGTTTTGTGGATAAGGTAGGCAAGCGTCATGATGACCGCTACTTTCATGAACTCCGAAGGCTGTATCGTGACACCGATCCCCGGCAGTTGTATCCAACGCTGTGCACCGAGGATGGACTTTCCTACGAACTCCACCGCAACAAGCAAACCAAGGTTCCCGATATAAAAGAGGGGGACAAACCACCACAGTATCTGACGCCACGGGAAAAAGGCAGAGACTAAAAATGCGATCCCTGCAATGACATAATAGACCATCTGCTTGGTAAAAAGATAAGGGTTGATCTCATTGACCAGATAGGAGGAGATGACTAGAAGAGGAATCAGCTGGAGTACTAAAAGATAGTTGAAGTGCTTAAAGATACGTTTGTCAAAATCAAACCAATGCTCCATCCTGCGCCTTCATTTTTTGGGTATTATAACAAAAAAAGTTAGAGGTAAGGGATGGCTGAATTTTACTGCTCCAAGTTATTGGGAAAATTTGAACAATGTTTACATGCCGTAACAACCAAGGACAGCAAGCTTACCTATCACGGCTCCCTTGCACTGCATACTGGTGAAGCAGCAAATGAGATCATCTCGAACAGACTTGAAATGGCACAAAGGCTGGGAGCAGATATAGATGCCCATTTTATCGTAGCCAACCAAACCCACAGTGACAATATCACGGTCATCGAGAGCAGGGAGAGTAAAGGGTGGCACACTATCGAAGATGCCATAGAGAACTGTGATGCACTGATCACCGATCAAAAGGGAGTCGTGCTGACCATCCTGACCGCTGATTGTGTGCCTGTGCTTCTATTTGACAGCAAAAAGGAGATCGTCGCTGCGGTCCATGCAGGATGGAAAGGCACCAAGGCAGATATCACAGGGAAAACCGTAGGGAAGATGATCGAAGTTTTCGGTTCAGACCCCGAGGATATCATCGCTTTTATCGCACCCTCTATCGGAAGATGCTGTTATGAAGTCGGGGAGGATGTTGCACAGCACTTTATGGATACCGAGGCCTTTGATAAGGTAGGGGAGAAGTATATGCTTGATCTGCCACTGATCAATCAAAAACAGCTTCTGGATGCGGGGTTAATAGCTGAGCATATCGAAATGAGCGGTCAGTGTACCTCATGTGAGGTTGAGAAGTATTTCTCTTATAGAAAAGAGCAGGGGTGCAGCGGTAGGTTTATGAGTATGATCGCACTCACGTTTTAGAGTCATAGAGTGTCAGCTCATAGACCCATTGCTGAAGAGGAAGTAGATCTTCATAGATCTTGAAGTTTTTGTCTATGATCTTCTCGGAATGAAAGGTTTTGTCGGGTTTAAATGTCGTATAGGCATACATCGAGCGGTATCTGGTCAGGTAGCCAAAAGAAAGCTCGCTCTCAAACTCTGCGGGAAGCCGTTTGTATTCGGGTTCAGGGATCTGGTAGCCTTTGGCTTTGAGATCTTCCAGAATAGTATGTAGGGATTCTCGGTTTGCATCACTCTTGATATATTCGCGGTAGGTTTGAAGCAATGGCGGTTTGAAGTTTCGTATCCCCGCTGCTACAAATACTTCATAAAAATCGTAGTGCATATAGAAGCTGCTGCTTTGCATACGGTGACCGCCGCCTTGCCACATGATGATCCCGATACGCTCTTTGATCGGATCATCCAGGTGAAAACGTGCGTCGCGGTAGATACGGAAAAGTGATTTGTTGATCTTTGGAATGGCATGGATGGAGGGCACCAGTATCTGCAGGTGCTCGCCCATCTCTTCTACGTACGCCTTGTTTGGTGTAACGATAGTGCGTTCATACTCCTCTTTGTGTGCATCAAGCCACTCTTTGGAGTTGTTTTGTATGATATTTTCAAGAAACTTGATACCCTCTTTGGGAAATCCCAAAAAGGTACTGGATTCAGACATTAGTCATCAACCCTGAGGTCTTCATGTGCACCTAGTTCCAAGACTTGCCAAGGAAGTCCCTGTGTCATCATCTCTTCCATAAACGGATCCGGGTCCATCTCTTCCATGTTGAAGACACCAGTTCCCTGCCATACACCCTCAAGCATCAATTTCGCACCGATCATAGCCGGTACACCGGTCGTGTAGCTTACACCTTGGCTCATTACTTCAGCATAACACTCTTCATGGTCTTTGACCTGGTAGATGTAGATCGTTTGAGGTTTTCCGTCTTTGATCCCTTTTGCAAAAATACCGATATTGGTCTTACCTTTAGTACGCGGACCGAGACTTGCCGGATCAGGAAGTAGAGTCTTCAAGAACTCGATAGGAATGATCTGCTGTCCTTTGTGCTCTACAGGTTCGATACCGAGCATACCGACATTTTGAAGTACTTCCATATGTTTAAGGTAGCTTGCACCAAATGTCATAAAGAATCTGATACGCTTTAAGCCTTTGATATGTTTTACCAGTGACTCCATCTCTTCATGGTAGAGCAGGTAGCTGTCTTTTGGTCCGACTTCAGGATAATCCCATACCTGCATGATCTCCATCGGCTCGGTCTCGATCCATTTTCCTTCTTCCCAGTATCTTCCCTTAGCACTTACTTCACGAAGGTTGATCTCAGGGTTGAAGTTGGTAGCGAACGGATAACCGTGATCACCTGCGTTACAGTCAAGGATATCGATCGTATGGATCTCGTCAAAATAATGTTTTTGAGCGTAAGCACAGAATACATTGGTTGCACCCGGGTCAAATCCGCTTCCAAGCAGTCCCATGATATCAGCTTTTTTAAACTGCTCATTTCTTGCCCATTGTTCTTTGTACTCGAACTTCGCTTCATCCGGGTGCTCGTAGTTTGCTGTATCTAGATAGTCGACGCCGCACTGTGTACATGCATCCATGATGGTTAGATCCTGGTATGGTAAAGCAACGTTGATCACGATATCTGCATCTGTCTTCATGATAAGATCAACTAGTTCCGGTACGCTGTCTGCGTCAACCTGTGCTGTAGCGATTTGTACGCCTGTTTTTTCTTTGACGTTAGCTGCGATCTCATCACATTTACTAACTGTACGGCTTGCCAGTGTGATATTCCCGAAAGTCTCAGCATTCATCGCACATTTGAACGCAACGACATTTCCGACACCACCTGCACCGATAATAAGGGTATTTGTAGACATGGAAACTCCTAATAATAAGTATGTAATTTTATCACAAATAGAAGTGATTTACGATGTAACTGAGTACAAAAAGCATAGGAATGAAGAGTAAAGTACTGATCATGATCAGTGATGTCACGTCTTTTGGACGGCAGTCATAAAGTGAAGCCAGGTTGATATTGGCGACTGCCAGAGGTACCATCATCTCCATGAGTATCACACCCTGAACAAACAGCGGCAGTGAAGTGAAACTCAGTATCGTAGCAGTAAAGAGCGGTATGAGTATAAATTTCTGTGAAAGGGTAGAGAACATCAATAGCGGACGTAGGTCATTGAATTTGATGCCTTGCAAAAACGTACCAAGCAAAAACAGTTGCAGTACGATTCCGCCGTAAGCTCCCATCTTGAAAAACTCTACGATCTGATGAGACAGAGGAATCTCATAGATGTTGATCAGGATCGCTACAGCTGAGGCAGGAATGATAGGGATCTTGATGATATTCAACAGCGAGTCTTTGATACTGAACGATCCGCGAGAGTAGATATAAACCCCTATGATGTAGACCACAAAGACATTAGCAATGTTAATCAGTGTTGTGTATATGACGCTGGCTTCTCCAAAGAGGGCAATCCCTAGAGGGATACCGATATTTCCCGTATTTCCGACAAAGCCTGCAATGGAGAAGATAGAACGCTCTTTTGGGTCTGTAAAGATGATCTTCCCCAGTGCGATCGTCGGCAGCAGTAGCAAAAATATAATCCCCAGATAGACGAGCGGTGTATAGATATGTGCAAGTTCAAGCTTTGCCGTACTAAACCCCCAAACGGTTACAAAAGGTTGCAAGAAATAGACAGAAAAAAGTGTAAGCGTCTTGGAGTTCATATCCTCTTTGAAGATACGTTTGGCGATGTAGCCCAACAGGATAAAGACATAGACAAAGATAATGCTCATAAGTGTATCGATCATGGGTGAGATTATAACATTAACCAATTTTAGATATGATTTCTATCACTATAATTTTTTGCCTTTTTTTTAATAGATATAGGGTGTACATGTATATCCGGATCTTTCAGTATATTTTTGATTGTATCTCTCTACTTTTTTTAGAAAAAAGTAGGCAAAAAAGCGTCACTCCGCAAGTGAGCAGACGTTACTGTAGCGTGTTTGCTTCTCAAATATGCACGCTTACGTAACTGCTCACCCAATGCTATGTGACAAAAGAAATAATAAGGTTTTTAGATGGATTTTTCTTCTTTGGAGACTTGGGGATACTTTGCAGTAGCATTTTTTTCGTTTGGCGGTTCGCTTTTTATCGTAGCGGCTGCAGGAGTCTTTTCATTTATGGGCAATATGGATTTGACTACGGCACTTGTCATAGCGATGATCTCTAACTTTATGGGAGACAACTTCCTTTTCTATCTTGGGAAATATCAGAAAAAACAGATACAACCGTATTTTGCAAAACATAAGCGTAAAGTAGCACTGGCTACATTGATCATGCGAAAGTATGGGATTTTGGCCGTCTTCATCCAAAAGTTCATTTACGGTGTAAAGACATTGGTACCGATCTCTATGGCCTTGGCAAAATATGACTTTAAAAAGTTTATCTTTTTTAATATCTTTGCTTCCATTGTGTTCGTATCAACTATCGGTCTTAGTGCCTACTATGCCAGCGAATCGATCATTGCATTTTTTGGATATGTACAGAAAAACCCATGGATCGCTCCGGTGATACTCTTCACGATCGTCGGTATCATCTGGTTTACTTTGGAAAATATGACAAAGAAAAAAAGATAGATTTTTAAATAGAGATATTTAGAAATAAGGAATTGAAGTTCCCGACTGGATGTCGGGAATGTAAACATTTGTCAGAGATTATGCTTTTTTGCTCTCTACAAACTTTTTGATACGGCTGATACCTTCACGGATCGTTTCGATATCTGTTGCAAATGAGAATCTGAAGTATCCCTCCGCACCAAATCCGATCCCCGGTACTACTGCTACACCAGTCTTTTGAAGCAGTTCTTTACAGAACTCGATAGAGTCATTTGAGATCTCTTTCGTGTTTACAAAGAGGTAGAATGCACCATCAGGTTTAAGTACACTTAGACCATCGATCTCATTGAAGAGTTTTACTGCCTCAATCGCTCTTTCTTCAAAGGCCTGTCTCATCTCTTCGATCTCTGCATCTACTTCACCATTCAGTGCTACCACAGCAGCTTTTTGAGTGATAGAGTTGATGTTAGATGTACTTTGGCTTTGGAGGTTGTTCATTGCCCCGATCAAAGCTTTATTTGGAGATGCAAGGTATCCAAAACGCCATCCTGTCATTGCTACAGATTTGCTTAGACCGTTGATCGTTACAGTTCTTTGATACATATCTTCAGAGATACTTGCTGTCGCTACAAAGTCGATACCGTAAACCAGTTTTTCATACATCTCATCACTAGCAACGATGATATCCGTACCTTTCAATACCTCTGCAAGTGACTCTAGCTCTTCTTTAGAATATACTGAACCAGTAGGGTTTGAAGGAGAGGTCAGTACGATCATTTTTGTTTTAGGAGTGATCGCATTTTTGAGTTGTTCAGCTGTGATCTTAAATCCGCTTTTCTCATCTGTATCAATAATGACAGGTTTTCCTTCTGAATAGATAACCAATTCAGGGTAAGTTACCCAGTAAGGTGCAGGGATGATCACTTCATCGCCCGGATTGATCACAGCCTGAAAAAGATTGAAAAGTGATTGTTTCGCACCATTACTGACAATGATGTCAGAAGGTGCATACTCCAAACCATTTTCTCTTTTTAGTTTTCCTGCTACTGCTTTAAGTAGTTCCGGGATACCCGGTACTGCAGTATATTGAGTAAAGCCGTCATTGATAGCCTTGATAGCCTCGTCTTTGATCTTTTGCGGTGTACCAAAGTCCGGTTCACCTGCAGAAAATGAGAGGACATCTTTTCCCTCTGCTTTAAGATCTCTAGCAAGTGAAGAGATAGCAATTGTCAATGATGGTGATAGTGATTGTATGCGATCTGATAGCATTATAACCCTTGTAAATAATAAAAATTAAAAAATCCAACAATTATAGCGAAATATGAGTAAAAGTGTTTTGATATTATGCAGAGTAAAAAGGAGGTAAAAGTTTAGTGTTTCTTATATGCCCACGATCAATCCATACTATGTATGAAATTGTCGTAGTCAACTTCCAGTTTTTGGTCTTTTTGTTTGATATCTTTGCTTTCACCACTCTCAATAGCATCTTCAAGAATCTCTATACGCTTGAGCAGGTATTCAAAGATCTCTTTATTGACATCAGGGATAACATTGTGATTGAGTTTTGTTTCAGGTGTTTCACACTTCAGTACACGTGCAGGAATACCTACGGCAGTAGCTTTTTCTGGAACATTTTTGATAACAACGGAATTTGCACCGATCTTTGCACCATTACCGATCGTAATATTCCCAAGTACTTTTGCACCTGCACCTATAACCACGTTGTCCCCGACTGTCGGGTGACGTTTTCCTTTATTGAGGCTTACTCCCCCCAATGTAACCTGTTGGTAGATGACTACATCATCCCCAATGATAGCTGTCTCACCGATAACGACACCTACACCGTGGTCGATGAATACTCTGCGGCCAATTTGTGCAGCGGGATGGATATCTACCGTGGTAAGAAACTGCCCGATAGCAGAGATGAATCGCGGTAAAAAGCGTAGACCTTTTTGATAGAGAGAGTGTGCTAGCCTGTGAAAGAGCAGGGCCCAGAGCCCCGGATAATTAAAAAAGAGTTCGAAGGTTGAGTGCAATGCCGGGTCATTTTCTTTAACATTTGTAAAATCTTCTTTGATCAAACTAAATGGGTTCACAGTTTCTCCTATATTATCTCTTTTATCATAATAGATTATGCAATTTTAATTCTATTATGACTAAGAAACAATTAGATTATGTCCAGCAATATCAGATTAACTCGTCAATCGCTTGTATGGTCTTAAGATAGCTATTTTCACTTAAATGTAGATAAAGTTTACCCAAAAGTTCACGTTTCTCTTCTGCAGTGAGTCGTTCTGAAAGCTCAATATGCTGTTTGAGTGTTTTATCAATCAGGCTGGTATCATAATCCATATCATCAAGGACATCCATAAGATTTTGTGCTTCGATAAGCCCATCTATCTTATAATTTCCTGTTTCATCAAAGTTGATGATACACTCTGTCGGATGGGTGAAAAGGTTATGTTGCATTCCCAGCACTTCCTGATATGCACCTGTAAGGAAGAATCCTAGGAAATACTCTTCTTTATCCAGATCGATATCATGCAGATAGAGTGGATAGTCACGGTTAAACTCTATTTCACCGTCACTATCACAGGTAATATCCCAGATACTTGCCGGATTGGTCGGTATTTTATTTAAATGTGTTAGCGGCATGATAGGAAACTCCTGTTCAAGCCCCCAAAAATCAGGCAGAGACTGGAAAATAGAGAAATTCACCAAATACTTCTCCTGGACACGGTCCTGCAGCTGTTTTAGTTCATCCGTATTTTCACTTCTGAGCAGCGCAATTGCCTTTTTCACGATCAGGTTTACAAACGTTTCAGTGTTGGATCTATCCTCCAGGTCGATATACCCCAAATCAAAAAGTGTAAGTAAGCTTTCCATATGATCCAGTGCATCGTGAAGATACTCTCTGGCATTCGTACGGCTCATGGTATTATAGAGATCATTTAACTCTTCGATCAAAGGAGGATTCTCTGATTTAAGTCTCAGACATTTTTCATGATACTCCTGAGAAAAAAGTTCAAGTACAGGTGCAACAAGTACAGAGTGAGAAGCAGCGATGTAGCGTCCTGACTCTGTAAAGATATCTGGTTGCGGTACATTTTTATTTTTCGCGATCTCCTGCATGAGGTATATAACGTCATTGGCAAATTCACTCAGCGAGTAGTTACGCTCTTTATCATGTGCATGTTGGGAATACTCAACTGCAAGACCACCACCGATATTGATCGCACTTAGGTTATTCGCACCGCGCTTTTTCAGTTCTGCATAAATGTTTCCTGCTTCACGCAACGCTTTTTTGAGCGGAGCGATATCACCCATCTGTGATCCGATATGAAAATGGATCATCCCGAGATGTTCAAGCAAGTTATGTTTTTTGAGCAATTCATAGGCTTCTATCAGCTCAGTCGACGTAAGTCCGAACTTGGAATTATATCCGCCGCTTTTTGCCCAGATACCGATTCCTGAACTGTGCAGACGGATACGGACACCTATCTTAGGTAAAATCGGGGTGTCAGACTCTTCATTAAACTCCTGGTTGACCTGGATGATACTTTCAAGTTCATCGAGTCCCTCAATTGTGATAGTAATATTGTGTCCCATCTTTGCAGCGATAAAACACATAGAGATCATCTCTTTGTCTTTAAAACCATTGATCGTGATCGGTGCACCAAGAGGGGTCTTACTCATCGCAATAACAAGTTCTGCTTTACTTCCGGCTTCAAGACCGTAGTTATACTCTTTTGAAACATCCATCAATGCATGAACGAAGTTTGGAAACTGATTAACTTTCAAAGGAAAGACCGCATTGAAGGTTCCCTGGTAATCAAATGTCTCTCTTGCTGCATTGAAGGTCTCAAAAAGTGTAGAGATCTGTTTTTTAATAATATGAGGGAAACGAAGAAGCAGAGGTCCCTTGTAACCTTGATTACGTATCTGTTGTGTGATCTCATAAAGTGAGGGTTCAAGCCCGTAATTTATATTGATCGTATCATGTTTAATGATAAAGTTGTTGTCACTCCAGACATCTAAGCCAAAATCTTTCATAATCTACTCTCTTAATTATAATTGTTATTATATCTAAACTTAATCGAATCTTACCTATAATTGACGTATGGTAAACGAATATCTCAGTATTGAAATGAATCAGAATCAACTTCTGCTGACAGCAAAAGGCAAGTGGACACTCTTGAGCGTACCTGAGATAGAACCTCTTTTACAACAAATTACCTATGAACAGCCGATAACTTGGGATGTATCTGCTGTCAGTGAATTTGATTCAGCGGGTGTACTTCTTTTTACAGAATATTTCAAAAAATTTTCAGAACATACTGGTGTAGAAGTTGTCGGTTATACGGAGAATCAAAAAGAGATGTATGATCTTCTTAAAGAAGACCATGTAGTTATCGAACCACCAAAAGAAGACAATTTACTTGAGACATTGGGAAAAAACACTGTCAAGTTTCTCATAGATACAAAAGAGTTTATCGAATTCTTCGGGCATGTGTTTTATACACTTTTCCATGTGCTTAGGAATCCGAAAGATATACGTCTCAAAGAGATAGTTTATCATATACATAAAGCAGGATTTAACGCTTTGGTGATCATTGCTTTGACCTCTTTTTTGGTAGGAATGGTCATAGCATATCAGGGATCTGTACAGTTAGCAAAATTTGGTGCAGATATCTTCATCGTGGATACGGTAGGGATCTCCATTACCCGTGAACTCGGGCCTATGATCACAGCGATCGTTATTGCAGGACGCAGTGGTTCTTCCTATACTGCCGAGATCGGTGCGATGAAGATCACTGAAGAGATCGCTGCAATGAGGACGATGGGATTTGATCCCTATGCATTTTTAGTTTTGCCGCGTATCATAGCGATGATGGTTGCATTGCCTTTATTGATCTTTTTTTCAGATATCGTAGGTATATTTGGAGGAATGGTCGCTTCAAGTATGCAGCTTGATATTTCGATGACACAGTTTATCAACCGCTTATATGATGTACTGGAGGTAAAGCATTATGTCCTGGGTATGATCAAAGGGCCTGTATTTGCTTTTTTTATCGCTTCAGTCGGGGCTTTCAGAGGATTTCAGGTCTCACATAATACTGAAAGTATCGGACTACATACCACATCATCAGTAGTCAATGGTATTTTTCTTGTGATTGCCTTTGATGCACTTTTTTCTGTCATCTATACGGAGCTTGATCTATGAATACGGTGATCGAAGCAAAAAATATCGTTACACGTTTTGGAAATAGAACGATACATGATGGTGTAAATTTGCATATCGAAAAAAATGAGATCTACGGGATATTGGGAGAGAGTGGATCGGGTAAGTCTGTACTTATGAAAGAGATGATCATGCTGCTTGAACCAACAGCAGGAGAGATCACTGTTCTGGGAAAAAACCTTGATCAAATAGGGTTTAAAGATGCACAGGCACTTCGGCGGGACTGGGGTGTACTGTTTCAGTTTGGGGCTCTTTTCTCTTCTTTAAGTGTGGCAGAAAATATCGAGGTACAGCTCAAAGAGTATACGAAAATCTCAAAAGAGTTACGTGACAGTTTGGTGGCCTCCAAACTTAAAATGGTTGGACTTGATCCACAGGTAGGGAGTCTTTATCCGTCTCAGCTGAGTGGAGGGATGATCAAGCGTGCTGCATTGGCAAGAGCACTTGCAATGGAGCCGAAACTTCTTTTTTTGGATGAACCTACCTCAGGGCTTGATCCTATCGGTGCACGAAATTTTGACAAACTGATCGTTGATCTGCGTGACTTGCTTGGGATCACTGTGGTGATGATCACGCATGATCTGGAGAGTATATTCGGAATCGTTGACAGGATGGCAATTTTAGCGGATAAGAAAGTTGTTGCAGAAGGTAGTATCGAAAATGTGTTACAATCACAACATCCATTTGTTGAAGATTTTTTTAAGAATGAGTATACCAAAGAGAGATTTGAAAAGGTGAAGAATGTATAGCAGAGTCAATTATTTAGTGGTTGGAATCTTTGTCGTGTTCTTTGGTATAGGGCTTGTCTGGTTTGCTTTTTGGCTGGGTAAATACAATATAGATGATGAGTACTATACCTATAAACTGGAGATCACAGAATCTGTTTCCGGGCTTTCTATAGACTCTGATGTTATGCTGAGAGGTGTTGATATCGGTCGGGTGAGTGATATTCACATTAACCAGGATAATATTGAACTCACTGAAGTCTATGTCAATATCCGCCAAAATGTTCCAATCAAAGAAGATATGGTGGCAACTACAAAAATGTTTGGTATTACAGGCCTGCTTTCAATTGAGATAGAAGGGGGTACCAATGCGGCTAAAACACTCAAACCAACCGATGATTATATCCCGGAGATAAAAACCAGACCTTCTCTTGTTACTAACTTGAGTAAAAGTGTAGAATCTCTTTCATCGAAGCTTGATCAGTTACTTGGTCAAGGGCAAAAGATAGTCTCTGATAAGAATATCAATACGGTAGAAAACATACTTGATAATGTCGAAACCATTACGGCAAACGGTAAAGAGTTAGAAAACAAAGTCATGAAATCTCTAGAAGAATTGGATGTTTCAATCAAGCAATTTAGAAAAACTATGCATATGATTTCTCATAACTTTGAAGGTGCAACAAAAGATATTAATGCTGTGAAAAAAGTGCTTATCCCTACAATAAATAATTTTAACCGCGTTACATTGAAGGTTGAGAAGAGCCTTGATCGAGGTGACTATAATATGAAGAAGATACTTGAACCACTTATTGTGGATATGCAGATACTCTCTACACAAATGAGTGAGTTTACAGGAGAGCTAGAACAGAGTCCAAATGATTTGATTTTTAAATCCAGAACTCCGTTAAAAGGACCGGGAGAATAAGATGAGACTTATTACAGGAGCATTATTGGTGATCTTATTGGCTGGGTGCAGCACAAAGATGGCACCAATGAAAACGTATACACTACAGACGACAGAGGTGAACAATAGCTATAATGCAAGCTATCAAAACAAGACTATCCAAGTGATGCAGCCACAAAGCCTGAAAGAGAAAATGAGTGAAAAAATCTATTTTTCATACTCTCCTACACAACAGGGAGCTTATCTGAATTCAAAATGGTCCAATGATCTTGGAACACTTGTTCAGGGAACATTGATACATACATTACAAAGCAGCGGCATGTTCAAAGGGGTGGTTTCTTATGCTTCAACCGCACAAGCTGATTACAGGTTAGAGAGTACCGTATTTGACTTCTCCCATCATGTAAGAGGAAATGCTTCTCATGCGATCGTCTCTATCCAGTTTGATTTGATTTCTACAGATACGGGTAAGCTGATAAAAAGCAAACGTTTTAGTTATATGGAAGCTACGGGGACAACAGATGCTGAAGGATATGTCAAAGCAAGCAACATGGCAATTGAAAGGTTGAGTAAAGATCTTCTTCTTTGGTTGAAATAAGCCATTTCCCAAGGCAAAGTCATTGCCTTGTTTTTTCAAATTTTATTTTATTTTTATTCAGTGTTAGAGTAAAAGAAACATTGATATGATTCATCGATTTGATTGAAGCAGTTGTACTCATTTTCTATGAATTTAATTGAAATGTTTCAAAGTTACAGCTCAAAGGGGTTTAAATATAAAGGTTTAAGTGGATTTCATTTATTATGGATACTTCAAAAATGAATGGATGTGAAAGTCCTAAAAGATTTCAGGAGAAAAAATGAAAAAATTTGTTTTGATGACATCTGTGGCATCATTGATGGCAATGCAACTGCATGCAGGCGGTGATATCGCACCTCAAGAGCCGGTAGTTGAAGAAGCAGAGATGCATGAGCATGCTGAATCTGACTTTTATGCAGTTGTTAAGGGCCTAAGAATTACAGGAGACAGAGTTGATCATGAAGGTGCAATACTTGATGGTGACAGCGGATACGGATTTGGTATTGACCTTGGTTACAGACTAGGAAATGGATTTGCAGTAGAGTATGATTTTGCGTATGCAAAAAATACTGTAAGTGAACTGGATGAATTTGGTGCCGTAGTTGCTGAGGGTGATGCAAAGTACTATAGTCATGCACTAGACCTTGTTTATACGTATGAATTGACTGAGACTGTCGGTGTATTTGCTAAAGCAGGATATGAATATGAGATCGAGAAGATCGCAGAGTATAATATAGATGCGGATGATCACGGATTCAATTTTGGTATCGGTACAGAAGTGGCAATGGGAGAAAACTATAAATTTGTAGCTGAGTACGAACACTCGACGATCGAAGGACCTAAGGGAAATGCTATTTTTGTGGGTATAATGATTAACTTTTAAGCTCAGATATCTTTCACAAAACCTTTATGGTTTTGTGAAATCACTTAGAGCTCATTGATAGCAATGACTCGTTCTTCCTTACTTTCTAGATCTTTGATCCATACTGATTCATTCTTCAATTCATCTTCACCGATAAGGACCGCATATTTTGGATTGGCTTTATCTACACCTTTCATATGGCTTTTGAAGCCTTTGGAACTGTATTCAACCGTGACTTTATCAGTAAGACGTTTATTCATAGCCAGTTTGAGTAGTGTAGGAATGGCCTCTGGTACCATAGCACCCATATAGTAGCCTGCTGGAGTTGTTTCAGGCATCTTTACCAGTTCCATGATACGTTCAATACCCAGAGCAAATCCTACTGCAGGTGTAGGTTTACCGTCAAGGTACTCAACGAGTTTATCATAACGTCCACCACCGGCAATTGCTGACTGTGCACCGATCTCATTGCTGACAAACTCAAATGCCGTTTTGTTATAGTAGTCCAGTCCTCTTACCAGGTTGGTATCTATGATATAGTTGATACCGGCTTCATTAAGGAGTTTGGTAAGCTCGATAAAATCACTGTCACAACATTCACACAGGTTATTGATCAGTTTTGGAGAGCTTACAAGATGGAATTGGCATTTTTCATTTTTACAGTCCAATACACGGATAGGATTGGTTGTGATACGTCTATTACAGTCTTCACAAAGCTCTTCTTGAACATCCGTTAGAAAACCTACAAGGTTTTGTCTGTACGGCGGCATACATGTACTACATCCAAGTGAGTTGATCTTTAGCTCATAACCGATACCAAGTGCATCAAAGATCTGAGCGATCATTGTAATGATCATAAAATCCTCATAGACTGAAGCTTCACCGAAGCTCTCACATCCAAACTGGTGAAACTCTCTTAGTCTTCCTTTTTGCGGTTTTTCATAACGGAACATCGGACCGTAATAGTAGAACTTTTGTTTGACCGGTTGGCGGTCAAGTTTAGCAGAGATAAAAGCACGTACGACGCCTGCTGTCCCCTCAGGGCGCATACAGACATCATTTTCACCTTTGTCGATGAATTGGTACATCTCTTTACCGACAATATCCGAGCTTTCTCCTACTGAGCGTTTAAAAAGTGCAGTCTCTTCGAGAATAGGGGTTTCAATATATCCATAGCCATAACGTCTGGCAATAGATGTAGCAGTATTTACGATATATTCAAAACGTTCACTCTCTTCAAAAGTGAGGTCTTTCATACCACGTAGAGGATTGATCATAATGTTTCCTTTAACGGCGTCATCTTCGAAGTACTATCGAAGATCCAAAATGTATAAATTCTATGATGAGTGGATTCTCAGATATCTAGGATTTTTTGACGCTAGATATTGTACTGAGAATGACAAGATTTTAATTTATGTAATTATACCTTCAAGTAGGTTAGTATCGTTTGATGAATATTTTCTATACTATCGCATGCATCGATAAAAAGATGCGGGATACCTAGTGTAAGTACAGTTTGTCTCATATGTTCCTGAACACTTAGCAGGTACTCCAGACCGCGTTGTTCTATTCCATCCAAGTCTTTGCCGCCAAGTCTTTCTTGAAGGGTTTGTATATCTGTAAGGAAGAGAATGACCTTATCAGGCAGATTCCCTTGCAGCGCAAACTTGTTAAGCATGATCAGGTCATCCAGTTCGAAATCACCGTTAGCCAAAGCATAACCGATTCCTGAGATAAATCCTCTATCTGAGATGATCAATTTGTCCTGGTTGGGCTGGACTACCTCTTCATAATGTTCTGCACGGTCTGCTAAAAACAGTAAAAGTTCTGCACGCTTCGAAATGATAGAGCTCTCTAAAAGTATTTCTCTCGCTTTGATACCAAATGCCGTACCACCGGGCTCTTTTGTAGTGATGATCTCCGGATGTTTTTGTTTAAGCAGTTCCAGCTGGGTACTCTTCCCGCAGGTGTCGATCCCTTCAAAAAGTACTACCATCAGCGTTCACACTTGATAAGTTCTAAAGCTTTAGGTGGAACGAGATGCTCAACCTTTCCGTCAAAGTTAAGTATGGTACGTACAACTGAGGAGCTGACAAAGGCATGCTCCAGACTTGGCATCAGATAGATCGTCTCAAGTTCTTTTTTCAGTGATGCATTGGCATATCCCATCTGTAGTTCATACTCAAAGTCACTGACTGCTCTAAGCCCGCGGATGATGATATTTGCATCCAGTTCATCAGAAAGATTCACCAGTAGGTTATTAAACCCTCTTACTTGAATGTTAGGTAGATCAGCAGTAACCGCTTTAACCATATGTACGCGCTGTGCGAAGTTAAACATCGGTTTTTTTGCCTCTGATTCCGCTACTGCTATAATGATCTCATCAAACATTCTATGGGCACGTCTGATGATATCCAGGTGTCCGTTGGTGATAGGATCAAATGTTCCGGGATAGATTGCTCTTTTATATGTACTCATCTTATTTCCATCTTTCAAATAAATTGTTTTCTATGCCAAGTGCATCATACCATTTTCCGATAATAAAACGTTCCATTTCATCTAAAGAACTAGAGTCTGAGTAGTACCCCAATACAGGCGGAGCTATGATGACGCCAAGTGTAGCAAGTTTTTGCATATTTTCCAGTGCAATAGCTGAAAAAGGAAGTTCACGAGGAGCTAGAAGTAACTTTTTTTGTTCTTTGAGTGCTACGGCTGCCACTCTGGTAGCAAGGTTATCGCTGATCCCGCATGCGATCTTTGCCAGTGTATTCATACTGCAAGGGATGATCGCTGTGGCATCTACTCTAAAGGAGCCGCTGGAGACTGAGGCAGCGATATTTTCATTTTGGTGCAGTGTGACTTGTTTATTTTCAAAAGATTCTACAGTAAGAGCATTATCAGAGACTACAACATGGGCTTCGATACCTTCAGGCAGATAATCGACAAACTTTTTGCCTAGCTCTACACCGCTGGCACCAGTAATGGCTACGACGATTTTCAAAATATCCCTTTTATTTAATTATGGAGATTATAACAAAAAGAATGTAAAGCTTTAGTTCTGTTTGTTCCATGTTGCTTTCTCTACTGTACATTTTTCCCAATCGTAAATACTTACCCAACTACCTTGCCAATGACCATTATTGGTTATAAACCTATCATTATAAAAAGACCATCTTGCACTACTTATATTTGTATCTTCAGGGAAGTCTAATACGATATTTTCAGTATATCCTTCACAAAAATTATAAATACGTCTCTTCCAAATAAGTTCTTTTATTTCATCTAAGTTGAGTTTATCTATATCAGATATGAGTTCAAGTTTTGGAACACCAGAACTGCACTCTACTATATACAAGCATACAGGTGCATTACCAGAGTAACTTATTGCACTGGATGTGATCTTTTCATCATCTAACGTATACCAACTCATATATCGTGGAACATTATCTAATGCCAAAAAAATCAATGAAACTGAGAGTATCAATAAAACAAAAATCGTAGTTATCGCTTTATAAGGAAGCGTTTTTCTTTTAGCAGTAAGTATATATGTTTTCATTAAGTAGTGTTGTAAGTATATATAGAAGGTCACTAATACAATTAGTGGTATTGAAATATCGTTAAAAAAAGCAAAAATAAAACCTGATAGTACAGGTAAAGGCAAGAACATAATAAAAAATATAAGGCTATATTTTTTTAAAAGAGTAAAAAAAGTAGGTGGAGTAATCGAAAAGAGCGGTAGTATCATTTTTGTAATGAGGCTAATGATAATGATATAAAAAGGATAAAGTACAAAAATAAAAACGACGACAAAATCAGACATATAAACTACTTCAATGCAAGGTAAATGGATTATAGCAAAAATAGATGTAGAGATATAAATGGAGCGGGCGAACGGATTCGAACCGTCGACCCTAACCTTGGCAAGGTTATGCTCTACCCCTGAGCTACGCCCGCGCTACCATTATCACTGTTCGTTGCAAAGTAACAGCTTTAGTGAGATGAATTTATTAAGTAGCTTTGCTGCTTATTTAAGAAGAAAGCCAAATAATTTAGTGGAGCGGGAAACGGGACTCGAACCCGCGACCCTCAGCTTGGAAGGCAGACGCTCTAGCCAACTGAGCTATTCCCGCGTCCTAAATAATGATAGATGAACCATTTAGTTTGAGAAAACAAACGAAACTAGTTTCGTGAGCATACTGCTGAAGCAAACTCAGTGTTAACGTAGTTTTGTTTGGCTTTGCCAAAAAAACGTTCTATCAAATGGTACCTCGAGCCGGAGTCGAACCGGCACGGGTCGCCCCACCAGATTTTGAGTCTGGCGTGTCTACCAATTCCACCATCGAGGCATCCTACATACGAAATGTAGAGTGGAATTCTACGCAGTGTAACCTTAAGTCTTGTTTAAAAAATAAATCAACTTTTCGTATGTTTGTAGAGTAAAGATCAGAAAATATCATAAAACATAATTGTTGTGTAAAAAAGAACTGTTTTCTATACGAAAAAGCTCAAAATGGGATATTTCAATAACCCCTTATAATATTGTGATATAATATCTTCATTAATTAATATTAAACGAAATACAGGGAATAGATGTGAAAATCGCACTTATTATTACCTCCATACTCTTTATTTATGCAGCTTTTTCAACGCTCTTTTTAGGGACAGGTCTTGTAGGAAATATTGGAGAAAAGATCGGTCAGACAAATATCTTTCTCTTTGGATATCTTGCATATATCAATCTTTTTATTCTTTTTTATCCTCTTTATAAACTTTTTAAAGATAAGTCCAAAGCCAAAGAGATTGACTTCTATTTAGGATGGATACTTCTGTTTATCGGTTTGATCTTTCTGGAGTCATTGGTCTTTGATCTTGAAAAAGCAGGATTCATAGGTACACAGATCGTAGAATTTCTTGAACCGTACATAGGCAAAGCAGGCCTTTGGCTCTCCTGGCTTTTGATCACATTACTTTCATTGGTTTTTATCCTAGATGATGATTTTAGTCCAAAGGATGTCAATGTCCCGGGTATGTCTTTGTCCTCATGGTTATCGGCATTGAAAAAATTCATGGTTGCTCTGAAGGGTATTTTCAAAAAAATATTTACCAATCCTTTTGCATCACCAAAACTCGAAGATGAGATGATGCCTGAAATGGAAGTGTCAACAAAGAGACAGACAATTACTAAAAAACCTGTACAAAAAGTTATAAAAAATAAAGCTGAGCCATTTTCATTACGTGATGAACCATTGCCTTGGGAAGAAGAGATCGATGATCCGGTTATTCAGGAGATCACTATATTTGAAAAAGAGATGGAAGAAGCAATGGAAGTTGAGAGTAATAGAAAACCTCCTCTTTCTTTGACATCTAAAAACAGTTCTAATGTAACAATCGTAGATGAACTTGAAGAGAATTCAAAACTGCTTGACCAGATTGAAAAAGGGCAAGTTGAGAAGCCTAAAAACTTCAGATTGCCAAAATTGGATTTTTTACAAAAAGCACCTAAGACAACTAAAAAAATGAATGAAGCGGAGATTGACCGTAAGATTGGTGAACTTTTAGCCAAACTAGAGCAGTTCAAGATCGAGGGTGATGTAGTACGTACTTACTCTGGACCTTTAGTAACTACATTTGAGTTTAAACCGGCTCCTCATGTAAAGGTATCAAAGATCCTTAACTTGCAAGATGACCTCGCTATGGCATTACAAGCAGAAACGATCCGTATCCAGGCACCGATCCCCGGTCGTGACGTCGTAGGGATTGAGATCCCTAACGACAATGTTGATACGATTTATCTTAGAGAGATACTTGAATCTGAGATCTTTACAACATCTAGCTCTCCGTTGACTGTGGCTCTGGGGAAAGATATCGTAGGGAAACCCTTTGTAACAGATATTAAGAAGCTTCCGCATATTCTTATTGCGGGTACTACGGGATCGGGTAAATCAGTAGGGATCAATGCTATGATCCTTTCTTTACTATATAGAAATGATCCTGATCATCTTAAATTGATGCTTATCGATCCTAAGATGTTGGAGTTTTCTATCTACAATGACATTCCGCATCTCTTGACCCCTGTTATCATTGATGCAAAAAAAGCGATCGCAGCACTAGCGAACATGGTTGGCGAAATGGAGCGCCGTTATAAGCTGATGGCTGAGAATCGTACCAAGAACATAGAAAACTATAATGAAAAAGTAAAAAAGGACGGCTCTGCTGAACCGTTCCCATATATCGTAGTGGTAATTGACGAGTTGGCTGATTTGATGATGACAGGAGGGAAAGAGGTAGAGTTCTCGATTGCACGTCTTGCACAGATGGCTAGGGCTTCTGGTATCCATTTGATCGTAGCAACACAACGACCGAGTGTAGATGTTGTTACAGGTTTGATAAAAGCAAATCTTCCTTCACGTCTGAGTTACAGGGTTGGACAAAGAATCGATTCAAAGGTCATACTTGACACGATGGGTGCGGAGAGCCTGTTAGGACGTGGGGATGGTCTATTTACGCCTCCTGGATCTACTGGACTGGTACGTTTGCATGCTCCTTGGAGTACTGAAGAAGAGATCGAGAAGATTGTCGAGTATATCAAGGCTCAGCGAGAGCCGGAGTATGACGAAAACTATCTAGTCGCCGGCAGTAGTGAAGGCGGAACTTCAGATGCCGGTGATATGGAGCTTGATCCACTTTATGAAGAGGCAAAAGCAGTTATTTTAAGTGATAAAAAAACCTCTATATCCTATTTGCAGAGAAAGTTACAGATTGGTTACAACCGTTCAGCAAATATTATCGAACAGCTTGAGGCAATGGGGGTACTGTCAGAACCTAATGCCAAAGGAAATAGGGAAATATTGTAACACTTTCCCAATTTCCTGTATCAAACCTACACAAAACACCTCTTCGTTTTACTTCTTCTTATTAGAACAATAACTTTATAAACACATATCGGTATAATCTTGATACAAAACCAAACTTAGGAGACCTAATATGGCCTTAATCGAAGAATATAAAGCACATACTGCTGAGCGTGCTGAGCTTGGTGTACCACCACTTCCTCTCACTGCTGAGCAAGTAGCTGAATTAGTAGAATTACTTAAAGTATCACCTATTGCTGACCAAGATTATGCAATGGATATGTTTGAAAATAAAGTTCCTGCTGGGGTTGATGATGCAGCATATGTAAAAGCTGCATTCCTAAACGATATCGTTCAAGATAACGCTAAATGTGATGCGATCGATGCAGTAAAAGCATGTCAGATCCTTGGAAAAATGCTTGGTGGATTTAACGTACAACCACTTGTAGAGGCATTGAAACTTGGCGGTGAAGTAGCTGATACAGCTGCTGAAGAGCTTAAAAATACTATTCTTGTATATAACTCTTTCAATGATGTAAAAGAGATGATGGATGCAGGTAATGCAAAAGCAAAAGAAGTGATTGAGTCTTGGGCAAATGCAGAGTGGTTTACAAATAAACCAGAGCTTGCTAAAGAGATCACTGTAACTGTATACAAAATCCCAGGTGAAACCAACACTGACGACCTTTCACCTGCTTCTGAAGCATTTACAAGAGCGGATATCCCACTTCACGCTAACTCAATGCTAGTAGCAAGAATGGAAAACCCGCTTGAGACAATGGCAGAGCTAAAAGCTAAAGGTCACCCGCTTGCATACGTTGGTGACGTTGTAGGTACAGGTTCGTCAAGAAAATCTGGTATCAACTCAGTACAATGGCACATGGGTGAAGACATCCCTGGTATTCCTAACAAAAGAACAGGTGGTGTTGTTATTGGTTCAATTATCGCTCCAATTTTCTTCAACACTGCAGAGGATTCAGGATGTCTTCCTATCCAGGCTCCAGTAGATGATCTAGAGACTGGTGATGTGATAACCGTAAAACCATTTGATGGTGTAATTGAGAAAAACGGTGCAGTAGTATCTGAGTTTGCACTTTCTCCAAACACACTACCAGATGAGATGAGAGCAGGTGGTCGTATCCCGTTGATCATTGGTAAAGGTTTGACTGCTAAAGCAAGAGAAGCACTCGGTATGGGAGCTTCAGATATGTTTATGGCACCAGATCAGCCTGCTGACAACGGTAAGGGATACACACTTGCACAAAAAATGGTAGGTAAGGCTTGTGGTCTTGCTGGTGTAAAACCAGGTGTATACTGTGAGCCGGTTGCTACAACTGTAGGTTCTCAAGATACAACAGGTCCAATGACAAGAGATGAGATCAAAGAGCTTGCTGCACTAAGTTTTGGTGCTGATATGGTAATGCAGTCATTCTGTCATACTGCAGCGTATCCAAAACCTGCAGACATCAAGCTTCAGCATACACTTCCAGACTTCTGGACTAGCAGAAAAGGTGTGATCCTTAGACCGGGTGACGGTGTTATCCACTCATGGCTAAACAGACTTTGTCTTCCGGATACTGTAGGTACAGGTGGTGATTCACATACAAGATTCCCTATCGGTATCTCATTCCCTGCTGGTTCTGGTCTTGTAGCATTTGCCGGTGTAACAGGTATGATGCCGCTAACTATGCCAGAGTCTGTTCTTGTAAGATTCAAAGGTGAAATGCAACCGGGTATCACACTACGTGACCTTGTAAATGCAATTCCTTACCAAGCGATCAAAGACGGTCTATTGACTGTTGAGAAAAAAGGTAAGAAAAATATCTTTGCCGGACGTGTACTTGAGATTGAAGGTCTTGAAACATTGAAGTGTGAGCAAGCATTTGAGCTTTCAGATGCATCTGCTGAGAGATCTGCTGCAGCTTGTACAGTAAAACTTGATAAAGAACCAATCATCGAGTACCTAAACTCTAACATCGCTCTTATAGAAGAGATGATCAAAGATGGTTACCAAGATGCTGCAACACTTCAAAGAAGAGCAGACAAGATGAGAGAGTGGTTGAAGAATCCAGAGCTTCTAGAAGCTGATGCAGATGCAGAATATGCAGCAGTTATCGAGATCGATCTTAATGAGATCACTGAGCCTATCTTAGCTTGTCCAAACGATCCGGATGACGTAGCTACACTTTCAGAAGTACTTGCTGATCCAAGCAGACCGACTGAGAGAATTGATGAAGTATTCGTTGGTTCTTGTATGACTAACATCGGTTTATTCAGAGCACTTGGTGAAGTCCTTAAAGGTGAGGGTGCTGTTAAGGCTAAGCTGTGGGTAGTACCACCGACCAAGATGGATGAGAAGACATTGACTGAAGAGGGTTACTATGCGATCTTCGGTGCAGCTGGTGCGAGAACTGAGGTTCCTGGATGTTCACTTTGTATGGGTAACCAAGCTAGAGTTGCAGACAATGCTATCGTATTCTCAACATCTACAAGAAACTTCGACAACAGACTTGGAAAAGGTGCGCAAGTTTATCTAGGGTCAGCGGAAGTTGCAGCAGTAGCAGCACTTCTAGGACGTCTTCCAAATAAAGAAGAGTATCTTGAGATCGTAAACAAAAAGATCACAGATGCAAACAAAGAGAGCGTATATAAATACCTTAACTTTGACCAAGTTTCTGCTGAAGAACTTGAAGCAATGGTGAAGTAATTCACCTTCTTTTGAGAGGCATCTATGCCTCTCATCTCTTTTCTACTTTTACTCAACAACAAATCTATCTAAATATTTCCGTCTAATTATTTATACGTAAAATGACTTAATACACTACTCTGTATTTAGAAGTTTATAACTAAATTATGATTTATTCAAATCCATCAAAATGTCTGCCAAGTGATCAGGGACACGACGCGGTTTGCCTTCTTCGACATACACAAGCAGTACTTCCATACTAAAGAGTATTTTATTTTCGTTGGTGATTTCTTGAAGTAGGGTCATGCTGCTGTTCTTAAAATTGAGGATTGATGTTTTAACTTCTAATACATCACCGAGAACGGCACTTCCAAGAAAATCTGCAGTGATCTTACGTACGACAAAACCGTACTTGTTCCCTTCTCCAGGCATTATTCCACGACTGAAAAAGTGTTCAGACCTCGCCCTTTCACAATACTTGATATAGTTTGTATGGTAAACAATTCCGCCTGCATCCGTATCTTCGTAGTAAATTCGAATTTTCATAGTATTCCATTCAATAATTTAAAAAAGTGTATCAAAAATAACTGTTACAAAGTTAATTTCACCACTATTTAAGTTACAAATCAGCCTAGAATACATCATGTTTTTATTTCATTCGATGGAGTTTTGATCAAAAATTGTGTTATTATAAAAAAAGAGTTAAGAAGGAAATAAATGAATAAGAAACAGGTAATCGGAAGTAAAGAGCTAATATCAATCATTGATCTGGAACTCTTTGATCTGGATGCTAAAGTAGATACAGGTGCGGATTCTAATGCATTACACTGTGATGATATAGAGATTGATGAGAATAATATGGTACATTTTACGTTACTGGATGAAGTACATCCTGCTTATCACGGTAAACGTATGCAACTGCCTCTTTATAAACTAAAAAAAGTCAGAAGTTCTAACGGAGAGTTGCAGTTACGCCCCTCAATTGAGGTAGAAGTAGATTTTTTCGGTCAAAAATATAAGTGTGTCATCTCTCTTACGAACCGTGCAGATATGAAGTATCCGATGCTTATTGGAAGGAAGTTCCTTTCAGGGAAATTTTTGGTAGATGTATCACAGGAATATTTGTCAAAAAAATAGCAAAAAAGTTACCGCAAAAGTCATACTTTTACTATAAAATTGCGGTTGAAAACAAAACGGTGATCTTTCGATCACAAATTTATTTTAGGAAGAATAATGAGAGTATATATACTTTCTCGCAATAAAAAACTTTACTCTACAAGAAGGTTGGTAGAAGCTGCCGAGCAAAGAGGATGGGATGTCAGAGTAATTGATTACCTTAAATGTTCTATTGAGATCATGAAGGGTGAACTTAAGATCAGTTATATGGGAGAAGAGTTACCTCTTCCTGATGCAATTATCCCTCGTATCGGTGCCAGTAGAACATTTTATGGGACTGCAATGGTCAGGCATTTTGAGATCATGGGATCGTTCAGCACTTCAGGAAATCTTGCGATAGCAAGAAGCCGTGATAAACTTAGAAGTCTACAGGTACTTTCTAAAAAAGGTGTAGATATGCCAAAAACGATCTTCGCTTCAAATAAATCGAGTGCAAAAGATGTTATTGCACTAAGCGGTGGTGCCCCGTTGGTTCTAAAAATCCTTGAGGGAACACAAGGTGTAGGTGTCGTACTGGTAGATAGTGAAAAAGCTGCTAAGTCTGTACTTGATGCATTTTACGGGATGGAAGTGAACCTTTTGGTCCAAGAGTATATAGAAGAAGCCGGCGGTGCAGATATCAGAGCACTTGTCGTAAACGGTAAAGTAGTGGGTGCTATGAAACGTCAAGGTGCTGAGGGTGACTTCAGATCAAATCTTCACCAAGGTGGAAGTGCTACAGCGCACAAGCTTACAAGAAAAGAGAGAGCGACTGCCATTGCAGCAGCGAAAGCGATGGGCCTTGGTGTATGTGGTGTAGATATGATACCATCCGATCGCGGTCCGCTTGTTATGGAGGTAAACTCTTCTCCGGGATTAGAAGGTATCGAAAAATCGACAGGTATAGATATCGCAGGCAAGATCATGGATTATATCGCAGAAAACGCGACCGCACAAAGTGATACGGTAGGGAAGCGCAAACGCAGAAAGAAAGATACTATCGGAGCATAGATGCCAAAAACTGTCTTGACTATCGCAGGTACTCCAATACTCAGAGGTAAGGAGACCAAGCTGATGCTTGATCTTCCGAGGCTCTACAGTACGCCTACACAACTTCCTGTGCGAGTAATAAGCGGTAAAAAAAACGGTCCGATTATTTTCATAAGTGCTGCAATACATGGAGATGAGCTGAACGGTATCGAGATTATTCGGCGTTTTAGAAGGCTCAAGATCCTCAAAAGAGTACGAGGAACGATAATCCTTGTGCCTATCGTTAATATTTACGGCACAATGACACTCTCACGCTATCTGCCTGATAGAAGGGATTTGAACCGAAGCTTCCCTGGAAGTACCAAAGGTTCTTTGGCAAGTCGTATTGCACATACTTTCTTTCAGGAGATCGTCAGTAAGTGTGATTTAGGGATAGATCTGCATACAGCTTCTATTCACAAGTCAAACCTGCCACAGGTGAGGACTAATATCGATAATGATTATACCTTTACTTTGGCAAAGGCTTTTGAGGCACCGGTGATACTCCACTCTGAAACAAGGGATGGTTCACTTAGAGCCGTTGCACAAGATAATGATATACCGATCCTTCTTTATGAAGCAGGAGAGGCGTTGCGCTTTGATGAGAAGAGTATACGTATTGGTGTGAAGGGTATTATCAATGTGCTTAGAGAAAATGGAATGTTGCCAAAACAGATTAAGAAAGGACGTAAAAAGACCCCTGTCGTTACAAGATCAAGCAAGTGGATCAGGGCAACGCACAGTGGTATCATACGTACAATTAAAGCGCTTGGAGATACTGTGAAAAAAGATGGGGTCATTGCCTATATTGACGATCTGCTTGATGATAGTCATTATGAGGTATTGGCTCCATTTGACGGAGTCATAATAGGAAAATCAGAGATTCCTCTTGTACAAGAAGGGGATGCGATTTTTCATATTGCCAAGTTCAGTAATCTTGAAGCAGCAGAGAATAAAATAGGGCATTTTATTGAAAATGCAATAGAAGAAAGTGAATTTATTGAACTTAACAATGAGGAGATTATAGAGTAGATGGAACTCTTTTACGATATATTGAAGCAGTTGATCAGAGTCCCTTGTGTCGTGGGTGCTGAGCATCCTTTTTTTATGTTCTTGAAACGTGAACTTGAAGAGCTGGATCTAACTGTTGAGTATTATGATGGTGTATTGGTTGCAAAAGGTTCTAACCCTCAAAGCGGATATATCTCTGCTCATGCAGATAGACACGGACTGATATGTACCGGATACAATGAGTTTCAGTACGCAGCATTTATTGCTAAAAACCAGGCAGACCTTCTGGGAAATTCAAACTCCGAACAGCTGTTGAAAAACTTTGAAATGCGTTTTAAAGACCAAAAAGTTCAGGCATATAATCCTTGGTCAGGAGGATATCTGGGACTTGGTATGATCACTGATGCCTATCTATGCAGCCGAAGGCACAATATTATTTTCAAAATTGACGGATTGGACCATCTTTTTCCAGGTACGCCTATTGCATTTATGGATAAGTTGGAGATCACACCGGAAGGGTTGGTTTCTGCACAGTTGGATAATGTTATCTCTGTGGCTTTAATCCTTTACTTGTTTCATTTAGGGTTTCAGGGAACGGCTTTCTTTACTGCTTCAGAAGAGGCAGGCCGTAGCTGGAGATTTTTACTTGAGTATTTTAGAAGATTCAATATTGATACCAAGGAACTATTGGTATTGGATACCAGTCCATATAATCATGTCGACGATATCAATGGACTTGATATCGTACTGCGAAATAGAGATGAAAATGCAGTTTTCAGGTCACCGATGAAAAACAAGGTCAAAAAGATCGCACTGGAAAATAATATAAATTATCATTTTAAAGATGCGTATCTTAAAAACATCATGGCACAGGAGAATAAACAAGGCTCTTTAGGTGTGACCGAGCTTGGAAGACTGATCAATGCTTCCCATGGACAGATACAGGGTGCAACATTACAGTTTCCTACGATTGGATATCATACGGTAGAAGAGTCGACAACTCAAAAATCCATTAACAGCATGATCCAGGTCCTGAAGAATCTTTATATAGATAATGATTAAGTTTAATGCTAACTTCTTCTGATGTATACTGGGAGAGCAGGTGTCTCTCCGGTATATCAAGTGATGTTAAAATTATTGATATATAATATATGATACGTTTAATCGTGTTTTATGAGGACAAGGGAAAAATATGGAGCTTACTTCAAATCTTACGCTCGAGCTGTCTGATCAGCCCTTTTTACTTGAAAAAAGGATCGAGCTTCTAAAAGCAATCAAAAATTACGGTTCCATTTCCAAAGCTGCCAAAGCAGTACCGATGAGCTATAAAGCTGCATGGGATGCAGTTGATACGATGAATAACCTTTCTCATACTCCTATAGTATCCAGAGAGACCGGTGGTAAAGGCGGAGGTGGTACTACATTGACTGAGTATGGAGAAAACCTTCTTAGGACGTATACGGTGCTCAAGGAGGAGCAAAAACGTTTCTTGGAAAGGTTAAAACTCGTTACCGATGTAGATAAAGGTACACTCAAAACGATAGGAAGGCTCTCTATGCAGATTAGTGCAAGAAATCAACTCTCAGGCAGAATAGAAAAGATCGTAAAAGGAAAGGTCAATAGCCAGCTCTTTTTACAGTTGAAAAGCGGTAACACACTGATCTCTGTGATTACAAATGATGCTGTAGAGACTTTAGGGTTAAAGGAAGGTGATGATGTAACAGCGATCTTCAAATCGACCTCTGTACTATTGGGTACAGGTGAGATGTTGATCAGTGCTGAGAACCGTTTTGAAGGTATTGTTGAAACTGTACGTGAAGGTACTGTCAATGCAGAAGTCGTGATAAAGATCGGCGAGTTGGACAGGATTGTTGCAGTATTGACTAAAGACTCAGTAGAACAATTGGGGATAGAATCGGGATGTAAAGTCTTTACGTTGATTAAGTCTGCAGATATTATGATAGGAAAGTAATTGTGAATATAGTGATAAAGCCTTAGGGTAAACAGGTAATATGAAACAACAAAAATACTATACATTTTTTCAGCATCAGATCAGACTTTTGGTCTGGTTATCTTTAATACCTGGATTAGTGTATGTGTTTTTTGGATACCTGTTTGGAGTTTTTCACTCTTCATTGATATGGTATTCAGCAATGGTGTTTATCTCTCTTTATGGGATGCATCTGGACCGTCAATTTATACAAAAAAAGATGGATCAGGGTGAGCTGTCCGGATGGTATCGGCAAGTGATTGTATTTATGTATCTTATTTTTGGTACATGGACGGCGGCTTTTTTACTTTATTCTACAAAAACAGAACATAACCTTCATTATATAGCTATCTTTACACAGCTTGGTGCTGCAGTTGTCGCTTCAACCCTGTTGGTTTCTGATAAGAAGATGTTTGTACCGATTCTAGTGATCTTGATGGCACCTTTGATCATCTATTTTTCATTGATCGGTACATGGTACGGATATGTTCTTTCCGTCTTTTCAGTAATTTTTTTATGGGTATTGCTTTATGCATCTAACAATACCTATAAACTTCTGGAGACAAGCTATTATAAAGGGCAGTATGATTCACTCACGGGTCTTCATAACAGACGCTACTTTATTGAATATATGGAGTCTATGATAGAAAGGCTTAAAATTACAAAAAATAGTGCCTATGTTTTACTTATAGACTTGGATCATTTTAAAAATATCAATGACTCACTGGGACACGATGTAGGTGATCTTGTACTTAAAGAAGTAGCAAATCGTATTCGCCAGTTTTGTCGAGAAGCTCATGTTGTCTCTAGGTTAGGGGGAGATGAGTTTATTGTCGTAAGCAAGGATTATTTTGACGATAGTTCCTCTATCCTTGAGATTAAAGAATTTGCTGAAAAGCTGCTTGTTATACTTAAAGAACCATATATACTTGATAATCACCATCTTTATATCAGTGCAAGTATCGGGGTAAGTAAAATTGAAAATACAAAAATTGACGGTAAGAGTTTTTTGAAAGAGGCTGATATTGCGATGTATGAAGCAAAAGCACTCGGTAGAGACGGTGTTATTCTATTTAACAGGGCATTGGCAAATCGTGTAGAGCGAAAACTTTTGATAGAGCAAAGTCTTCATTTGGCGTTGAAAGAGAATAATCTGGAAATTTACTTCCAACCTCAGATGGATATGAACCAACAGCTTGTGGGGTGTGAAGTGCTTAGCCGTTGGGAAGATCCGGAATTTGGTGTAATATGTCCAAATGAATTTATTCCTATTGCAGAGAGTACAGGGGTGATTATCGAGCTTGGGGAATATATCCTGGATAGATCTTTAAAAACGTTTCAGGAGTGGTTGAGCAAAGGTGTTGAGATCAAACAGTTTTCGATCAATATTAGTGTCAGACAGCTTTTTTATATGGGATTTGTCAACAAAGTTGATCAGTTGATGCAAAAATACCTCGATGAGAAAGACAGACACAAAATAGTCTTTGAGATCACGGAGAGTGTTTTGGCTGAGGATATTACGAAGGTTACAAAAATACTTTCCGAACTTAAAGCGATCGGAATTTCACTTTCAATGGATGATTTTGGAACGGGTTACTCATCATTAAATTACCTTAGAACGTTGAATGTAGATGAATTGAAGATAGATAAGACCTTTATCGATCATTTTAACGATAGTGATACAGATCAAGTAATGGTTACAACGATTATCGCCATTGCTCAGAACTTTGGACTAAAAGTAGTGATCGAAGGAGTTGAAACACAAGAGCAGTTTGATCTTTTGGCTATCTATGACTGCTTTGCTTACCAGGGCTTCTATTTTTCCAAACCGCTTAGTCAAAAAGAGTTTGAAAAAAATTATCTGACCCTTTGACATGCTGAGCGATCTTATGGATGGCCATAGCATAGTTGGAGCTTGGGTTATATCTTACAAGGACTTTGAAATTAGGAGCTGCTAACCATAGTTCGTCAAAGTCTTTATCCGTGAGTTGGATCAGTTGTGCCTTTCTGAATGTGTAATGTGTTCTTGGTGTGATACTGAAATCTCTGAGTTTAGAAAGAGTATAAGAGGTTCTGTAACCTGTTTTAAGTCCTTTGTATCGCTTGCCTTTAAAATCCGCTCTGATGGCTACCTGTGCATCTTGTTTCCAACCATTGTTATGCATAAACCTTGCGATGATACCTATCCCATCTTCAACTGACCACGGATCTTTCCTTCTATCGCCGTTGTAGTCCATACCGTACTTACGGTAGATTGAAGGCATCTGTTGTACTACTCCCATCGCCCCTGCAAATGATCCCTTGAGGGTGTATGGATCAAATCCTTCTTCCCGACACATTAGAAAAAAGTGCTCAAGCTCACTTTTAAAAAACTTTTGCATACGGTTCTTTTGAAATGCCAAAGTTGCAAGTGAATCAAGTAGTCTGTAGTCTCCGCTATATTCTCCAAACTTACTCTCAACTCCTATAAATCCTACGATATACTCCGCATCGACATGATAGTCATGTTCAGCCTTTTTGAGTACCTTGGCATATTTTTCTTTGAACCTGACAGCTTTAGAAAGTGAATCTGCATCGAGAACATGGGCTTTGAAGCGCTGCCAGGTTCCAACAGTCGTATTTTTCTTGTATTTACCGGTGTATCTTGCCAGAGTATCTCTGTCAAGTTTGGCATGACCCAGTACACGTTTGAGATAGGTACTTTCAAAACCGTGTTTTTTGGCCATTTTTTGAATGAATTGCTGTGTCTGTTTATGAGATAGGAAGTCATAGGTAATAGGGGGCCTATCATCATTGGCAAGAAGGATAAAGGGAAGCAGTAAAGAGAAAATGATGCGTAGCACTATACTTCCCTTTGTTGTTCAAGTACCAAGAGAGCATCACGGTAAATAGGCTCGTCAATAAAACCATAAGTCTCATCCATAAAACCGTTTTCGCCATGAGCGGCATTGGATTCAAATACTTTTTTGATATGTTTAGCTCTTTTTAGGTCTGCTGGATCTATACCAAAGACCTCATTGGCGATATCAACCTGCTTGGGACCCATGCACGCTTTACTCTCAAATCCCATCATCTTCTCATGCTCACACCATGCTTTAAAGGTATTGGTGTCATTGTACTCTTGGAACATAAAAGAAATAGGATGGATACCGGCTGTTTTTGCATCAACAAGAAATTTACTTAGAATATAGTCTATGGTCGGGTTGCCAAGTTTGACAATAGATTGGGGAAGTCCAAGTGATGTAAGCAGATCAAGTATTCCGAGGTTAGCTACAGTTAACCGTTCATCAAAACGAAGACGGCTCAGGTTCTGGTAGGCTTCTTTGGTCTCCAAAGAGATATGCAGCTCCTTATCAGGCGAGAGAAGGGTAAGGGCACGTGCGATCTCCAACTCATTTTTCACTTTGGCAACACGTATCGCATCAAAGCCGAAATCATTGAGAAAAGCGATCTCCTCCTCGCCGCCTTCTCCCAGTGGATTGGTCCGTACAATAATAAAGCTATCTGATGCTTGCATATGTGAAACAAAGAGTGCGATGTTATAAAGTGCTTCCTTTTTACGGCTTGGGGCAATAGCATCCTCAAGATTGAGAGTGATCATATCTGCTTCAGTACAATCTATGCGGTTTAGATGTTTTAGTTTGAGCGGGTTGAGCATCATATTGGATCGGAAAGTACGAGAGGTATTCCTAGGTTTATAAGATGTACCGAAGTGTTTGGTATAGGCTTCCAGTGGAAGTTCGTCTAGAAAGTCTAAGCTCTCAAAGATCATAACAGTTTGCCTTTTTTGCCAATTGTACACTATGGTGAGTTAAGATAAACATAGGCTATAATCTTATATGCTAAAGTACATCAACGGATACAACACACAACTCAAAGCACAGGTACAAGAACTCATTGAACAAGATAAGCTTGGAGAGTACCTGCTTTCACGCTACCCGGATACCCATACATATACTACAGACAAGGCACTTTACGGGTTAGTGCAGGAGATGAAAAACACTACACTGAAAAATGCATCACCGCTTTCCAAAGTAGTGTATGATTCAAAGATCAGAGATATCAACAAAGCACTTGGAACACATACCTACATTACAAGAGTACAGGGTGCAAAGGTAAAGACTAAAAACGAGATACGTATTGCAAACCTCTTTAAAAAAACTCCTGAAGCATTTTTACGGATGATTGTTGCACATGAACTTGCACACCTGAAAGAAAAAGAGCACACAAAAAGTTTTTACAAGCTTTGTGTACATATCGAGCCGCATTATCATCAGCTTGAGTTTGATACGAGACTTTACCTTACCTATAAAGAACATTTTGGTGAACTTTACGAGTGATACCTGTGTTATGATATGTTGAGAGTAAATTTGGAGGCAAAAGATGAATAACAAGATCCAAGAGATCCTGAACCAGATAGAAGAGTTAGAAGGCAAACTGAAAGCAGAGATCGATGCACAGGAGAAGCATATATCCTATGAGATCAAAGAAGGATATGTGAAATTTGAAGAGAGTGTACTGAAAAAACAACGTGAGAATATGAAAGGGCTGTTCCGGTTTTTCGCTGAGATACCGGCATCTCATCTACTTACTTCACCTTTTGTCTACGGAATGATTATCCCTGCATTTTTACTTGATATTACACTCTTTTTCTATCAGAATGTGATCTTTCGTCTTTATGGTTTTAAGTTTGTAAAACGCAGTGAATTTATTGTTTTTGATAGGCAATATCTTAGATATCTCAACTTTATCGAGAAGCTTAACTGTCTCTACTGCTCCTATTTTAACGGGCTTATGCAGTATGCTGCAGATGTGGCAGCTAAGACCGAACTCTACTTCTGCCCTATCAAACATGCCAAAAAGACCCTTTATAGACATCGATACTACAAAGACTTTTTGATCTATGGGGATGGAGAAGACTATCAGAAGAGGCTAAAACTGATCAGGGAAAATATAGATAAGAGCGCTTCTGTAAATAGCAAATCAAATATCTGAAGTAAAATTGACTATTATAAGGCATAGTGTACTTGGGGAACACAGATTTTAGATAGGAACTTTTGTTTTATGGATATCCATTTGATGTGTCAGTATACATAAAAAAGTGTTATAGGCGTTTTAGAGTATAATACACAAAAATTAGGTACCGTGACCCCGATGTATAGATCCCTTTTATTGTTTTTTATTATTACTTACACACTTATTGGAAGATCTGAAGAATACCCTGTACAAAGCTGTCCTGCCTATAACAATCTCAAACATACCAAGAATACACATAATGTAATACTTGAGAGAGATAAGCCCTATACGATACTAAGAGAGCATAAAGGACAGTATCTTATCCTTGTGCAGGGTGAGAACCCTGCTCAACGATGGGTTGATGAAAGGTGTTTTGATCCGACACATGTGAGCAGTGAGGATACTTTCTCAACGTCGATTATGACAGATAAGGTGAAATCAGAGAATAATATCCTTGCTCTTTCATGGCACAATGCCTACTGTGAGACCAACCGTTACAAGAAAGAGTGTAAGCGCAGCCTGTTTTCATTGGGTAAAGGAAAATATAAAGAGAAACATTTTGTCTTGCACGGACTTTGGCCACAGCCTAAGTCACGTATCTACTGTGATGTGGATAGGGAATCTATACAACTCGATAAACACGGGCAATGGCAACATCTCCCTACTTTAGAGATGGATGAGGATGTCGCAGTAAGATTGCAAAAAGTCATGCCTGGTTTTGCATCCGGACTCCACAAGCATGAATGGATCAAGCACGGTACTTGTTATGGCTCGGATTCAGCTGAGTACTTTATGAATGCCGTAAATTACACTGAACAGCTCAATAACTCCAAAGTAGGCAGTTTCTTTACACAGCAGATAGGTAAATATGTATCACTCAAACAGGTAAGGTCACTTTTTGATCTTACATTTGGCCAAGGGACAGGACAAAGGGTTGAATTGCAATGTGAGAAGGGGATGATCACGGAAATTTGGCTGCACCTAGGAAAAGGCAGTAATGATCTCGGTACACTGCTTCAAAGAGGAAAGCAAAGTAGAAGCAAGTGCCAGGGTGGTATCGTAGATAGAGCAGGATATCAGAATTAGGATGGATATGGATAAAATAGATGTAATAGAAGCACTCAAACACTCCAATGTTTTTCTAACAGGTGGTGCAGGAGTAGGGAAAAGCTATATAACCAATGAGGTGATCACTCACTACAGAAAAGAGGGTAAACAAGTAGTCTCTCTAGGCTCTACTGGGGTAAGTGCAGTTAATATCGGCGGTTTTACGGTACATAGTTTTTTTGTCTTTGGGATTGCAAGTAATTTCCAAGAGCTTGAACAGCATGATAAACACAACAAAAAGAGACTGAGTGACCTTAAAAAAGTACTCAAGGCAACAGACTTGATCATCATTGATGAGATATCAATGGTGAGCTCCGATCTACTTGATATGATCGCCTATAGGCTCAACCGTTACGATTATCTGGGTAAAGTGATGTTCGTGGGAGATTTCTTCCAGCTGCCACCTGTACAGAAGCAACAGCGTACAGACGTTTTCGGTGAAAGGTTATATGCTTTTGAGAGCAGTGCATGGCAGAGTTTTGATCTGAGTGTGATCGAACTGACAGTTATGAAGCGTACACAAGATGCTGAGTTTACACATATTCTCTCAAAGGTGAGAAAAGGTATCTGTGATGATGAGGTGATCGCTTATATGGTGAAGCTATGGAACAATGAGCTGGAAGAAGAGAACCCTACCTATCTTTTCGGACGAAACCTTGAAGTAGAACAGACCAACCGTGCAAAGATCAATGAGCTTGAAAGTGAAGAGACGATACTCTTTGCCAATGTCGATATGCATGGGAAGGTGAATGAAAAGAGGCTTGTCTCGTGGAAGTCAATGCTCCCTATTTCAGAACATCTTACATTAAAAGAGGGTGCTCCTGTACTTTTTACAGTGAACAAATGGGGAAAATTTGTCAACGGTGAGCGTGGGATCCTTCACAAGATAGAAGATGACTATCTCATTGTAGAAAAAGATGAAGAATATGTCAGGGTAGAACGGCATGAGTTTGATCTGCTGGACATGGTCGTTAAGGATGACGGAACAGTCGAATCAATGTCACTAGCTACACTTTCACAGTTTCCTCTAAAGCTGGCTTATGCTGTGACGATCCACAAGTCTCAGGGGATGAGTATCGATAACCTGGTCTGTAATGTGGATAATATCTTTGCTCCAAGTCAATTCTATGTCGCTATATCACGTGCAGTTGATCCAAAACATCTTCGTATCGACTTTAACCGTGGTGATCTGACACAGTACCTTAGACGTGTGTTGCATGTAGATCAGAGGGTTGTGGAGTATTATGAAAATCTGCCGGTTCTGTAGTTAACGTTCCCTTGGGAATATTATTCGGTAAGAGCTTTGCGTAAGTAACCAGGGCGATTTGTCGTGATGGAGTTGACTCCCCATGTATTGAAAAGCCTTGCACTCTTTGCATCGTCGATGGTCCAGACGTGATATTCGTAACCTTCTTCTTTGACACGCTTGATGAAAGCTTCATCGATAAATTTTATGCTTGAACTGAATCCATCTGCTTTGATCTGCTTTAGCGTCGTAAGTACTGTTTCCAGTGAAGGGCTTGTCTTCCCTGATATATCCTTTTTGAATTGAGACAACCAAATTGCCTTGTATTGCGGCGTTTCGTTCTTTAATGCTTGAATGACCTCCTTATGAAAGCTTATCACTACGATCTGCTCTTTTGTGAGATCTGATCTTTCTATCTCTTCAAGTAAAGCCGGAATGATCTCTGTGCCGCACTTGATCTCAATATATATCATCTTTTGCTCTGGAATTGTCGATAAGACCTCTGAAATGGTTGGTATACCTACATCGAGCTTGCGCAGTTCAGCCAAGGTTGCATGACGGACAACCAGCTTCGTATCAGATACCCTTTTCGTATCGGCATCATGAATGCATACGATATGACCGTCCTTTGTCAAACGGAAATCACCCTCTATCGCATCTGCGTCCTGTTCCCATGCGAGTTTGAAGGCCGGTATTGTATTCTCAGGTGCGTCCATAGATGCACCTCGGTGTGCCACGATCATAGTCCACCTCCACATAGCTTGAGATAGTGCATAACATGTAATATATTAAATCAGTATAGCATTTATCTCTACTTTTGCGGATATTTAAAATGAACCTACAATAATATGCATATATCTTTGTTTAGTCGTATTTGGCTTTTTATGTAATTATTTTCTTAAGACTATCAACACTTTGAACTTTAAAGTATTGTGACAGTGCTTTACTTTGTTGTTCAATCTCTTCTTTCAAAAGACTATCTTCTTTAATGATAAATGTGATGGTTTTGCAAGGACTACTAATGACTTTAGGCATGAAATCCTCTAACAGCCATTGTGTGTCTTCAGGGTCACTTTCAAAACCGTTTGTTGTATCAGTGATCCATAGGGATGCAATGTGTTCGTTGATAAGTTTTAGCCCAAATTCAAGTGGTGTTCTATAGTTTTCGAAGCTACTGAATTTTTTCCATTTGCAAATTACTGCATTGTGATTTTCCAGATATTCAATCTTGCAAAATTCTGTTTCAAACACTTTGTGTCCTTTTCCTTAACATTTAAAATACTTATTCTTATATATGATTATCAGAGGAACAAAGTGTCCCTACTTCCCCTTATGAAGCAGGTTTAGTATATCAAAAGTCTCTTAGTTAATGAGTTTGTGTTTGATAATAAAGTATATATATTCCTGTTCATTGCCGCTAGGCATAATATGGGTACTGATTACTGTTTCGATGACTTCGAAATTTTGCGGTAATTCTGACTTGAATTTTTGCTCATCGTATTGCACAACATTCAAACCGCTGCAACTGTTTGGTCCATTGAGTGAAAAAGTACCGATGATGGCATGTCCATCAGATGATAAGTAATGCGCTAAATTATCCATATATGCCAGTCGGTCTTCTTTCTTAGTCAAAAAATGAAAAACAGCACGGTCATGCCAAATATTAAATTGATGCGAGAACTCAAGTTTAGCAGTGATGTCTTTCGCAAAGTATTGAGGAATATTTCCATTATCAACAAGGCGCGACTTGATACTGGACAAAGCTTCTTCTGATAGATCAAGTAGAGTAATATCATAAAAGCCTTGAAGAAGCAGGTTATCAACTAAAACTGAAGCCCCACACCCCACATCTATAATTGATTGTGCATGTTCAGCATTGATTTTGGATAAAAGTTCTAGTGAAATAGCAGGGTATTCCTGATACCAACCTACAAGTTTATGATCTTTTGTTTTATAGATATTATCCCAATGTTCTCTTATTTCTTGCATTAAGCTATACTCCTTTGATAAAAAAGTTCTGGATAAGTGATTACACTTTTAATATCTTCTATTTTCATGCTTTTACTTTATTACTATCTGAATATACCCAACTGGACGAATATATAAAGTATTTTCTTCTATCGTGACGACATCGCCATCCAGTTCAATGAGATTGTGATGGTTTTGCAGGTCTATGGTCATCTCTTTGACCTCTCCATAAAAGCTTCCAAATCTCTTGATAAAACGAAACGGTGTGAAGATGAAGAACTTTCTAGCGCTCATCAACATGAATGGTGTTAAAAGCAGATGAGCCGGAAGCAACAAGAGTACGGCAAGCAGATACTTTAAGGCACCGCGTTCGATCCATCCAAAACGCATCGTTTCAGATAGGATGATATGCTGAAGATCACCCATATTACCAGCCGAGAATAAAAAGAGCTCATCGTTGAGTTTGAAGAGATGATGTTTCTCTTTTTTGGGTGTTTCTCCTTTGGCAAGCAGTTCAAGTACCTCTTCTACCTTGGGGGTTTGATGTATCTTTGCAACCAGGTTGAATGAACCTGTAGGATTGAGAATGAAGGTTGGGATACGTTCCATGTCATGAAGCTGTTGGAGTGTACGTCTGATACGTCCGTCTCCACCGGTGATGATCACATAGTCATACTGCTCAATATCATGTTGTTTTGTGATCTGTGAGATATCGATAGAGGTGATATCCAGCCCAGTGTATGTAATCTCTTTACCTATAGAGAGTATTTTACAATTCGGCATTTAGTGCCTCGCTGTACTGAGTTTTAACTCTTGTCATCGATAACCTTTAGATATTTGATCTATTTGGTTACAATTATATCTATGAAAATTGAAAATGAAGATGCCCTGGATCAACTTATCATCTGTCACCAATGTCATACGCTTCATGAGGAGATACCTATCGAGGATGGGACGAAAGCTTGTTGTGTAGAATGTCGAAGTGTGTTGTACAGATATGATTCTAAATTGATTGATCATGGCTTGGCACTATCTCTAACTGCACTGATATTCTTTGTAGTGGCAAACTTTTTCCCTATAGTGCAGATCGAGCTCTTGGGAAATGAACAGTTCATTACCATACCAAAAACATTTCTCTCTTTGTTTGAGAACGGTTTTTATTTTGTGGGTTTATTGTGCGGTGTAGTGATATTTTTATTTCCATTGGCGATCTTTACACTTTATGTGTTTCTTTTTTTGCTTTTAAAGTTTAAAAAAGGAGAAGATTTGACTAAAAGGCTATTGATAGGGCTTTCTTATATGAAACCATGGAGTATGAGCGATATCTTTTTGATTAGTATACTAGTTGCACTGGTCAAACTTATAGGTTATGTACAAATTCATATGGGGATAGCTTTTTGGGCACTGATAGTATTTGTATTGATGGATATCTATATGACAAAGTACATTCATCTGAATGAAATATGGATGCTGAGAAAACAGATCTTTGTGGAGAAATAATGATAGAAATCAATGAAAAAGATCTGATACGCTGCCCGGTATGTGAAGCGGTCAATATCGATAAGGGTAAGGAGAATAGATGCCGTCGCTGCGGATCACCTATTTATAAGTACACACGCTTTAAAACAGAAAAAAGCTGGGCATACCTTATCACCGCGATTATTGCATATATACCTGCAAACCTTTATCCTATGCTTGTGAGTACGCAGTTTGGAAAGGTAGAAGAGAGTACGATTATAGGTGGAGTAATATTGCTTTGGGAATCTGGATCCTATCCGATATCCGCTATAATCTTTTTTGCTTCGATTATGGTGCCGATAATGAAGTTTCTTATTTTGGTTTATCTGCTTATTAGTGTAAAATATCCACTGGGAAAAGATAAAAAAGTAAATAAACACAAATTGTATTATATGACTGAAGTCATTGGCCCCTGGTCAATGATCGATGTATTTGTCGTAGCCATACTGGCTGCATTGATACATCTGAATAATATACAGATCATTGCAGGAACAGCTGCAACAGCATTTGCACTTTCAGTCTTTTTTACCCTTTTGGCAGCACAAGCATTTGATGAGAGGCTTATCAAGGAGAATCGTTAATGTCTAAAAACATTCCATACGTAGAAGAGTCTACAAAGTTTAATTTTTTTACTTCTATATGGATCGTACCTTTCGCAGCACTTCTGATCGCTGCTTGGTTGGCGTATCAATATTACTCGGAACTGGGACCTGAGATCAAGATCGTTTTTCCCAATAATGAAGGATTACAGGCTGGACAAAGTGTCATAAAGTACAGAGATGTAACGATTGGAAAAGTAACCAAGATCAATTTGGAAAATGACGGTTTACAGGTTGCTGTGTATGCACGTATAGATAAGACTGCTGAACCGTTTCTTAATGAACATACAAAATTCTGGATCGTTAAACCTGAAGTAGGTCTGGGGGGCGTGAGTGGACTTGATACCTTGCTCTCAGGAACCTATATCAATGTTTATACAGAAAAAGGAGAAGAGTTCAGAACACTTTTTACCGGGCTTCCATACGTTTATAGAGCGGATAAAGAAGGTGAGTATTTTCATCTCAATGCACCACAGGCTTACAACGTTACTGAAGGTACACCGATCTTTTTTAAAAATATCAAAGTGGGTGAAATAGAGTATGTCACCATTTCATTGGATACTCAAAGCATCGATTTTTATGCCTATATAGAGAAAGAGTATGTCCCCTATGTGCATACAAGTTCAAAGTTTTGGATCAGAAGTGCTTTGAATGTTGATATCTCAAACGGCAGGCTAGATGTCAATATCGCACCGTTGACCCATTTGGTGCAAGGAGGTATCTCATTTTCATCTTCAGGAAAAGATACAAGTAAACAGGTACCAAACGGCTATATATTTAACCTATATAAAAATGGCAGTGTTGCTGAAGGAAAAAGTATAGGTAAAGGTGGAGATGCGATCAAAAAATTTGAAGTTCATGTGCTTGACTCGATTGCAAAACTCAAACAGGATGCTTCTGTTGAGTATGATGGTTACGATGTAGGAAGGGTAACGAAAGTCTCCACAACATATGATCCTGAGACTCATAAAATGACAGGGACGGTTTATCTGCAGATTGATACTTCATTCTTTGAAAGTAATAATGATCAAAATATCACTGGAGAAATGAACTTCAATAAAGCAGTTGAAGAAGGTTTGCGTGCAAAGATCACACAAACTGACCCGATCACCGGGATACTGTATGTGGATCTTGTTTTCAAAGAAAACTTACCTTTTAGAGCAATACTTCAGGGTGAAAAATATCCTATTTTACCTTCTGTAAATGATAAAAACAACGGTATTATGGATCAGGTAAATATCTTGGTAACACGGCTTAATACACTACTTGGATCTACCAATCAAGTGATGGATGAGAATGCCAAACCGTTACATGAGATCCTGACCAATCTTAATGAGACAATGAAAAATATCAATTCCCTGGTCGGGCAGAAAGAGACACAGAACTTACCTATAGCACTCAATGAAAGCGTGAAAAAACTTACGCAAACACTTCAAAGTGCCAACAGTGTACTTAAAGGATATGAACATGACTCTTTGATGAACCATCAGCTTGTACAAACGCTTAAAGCAGTAAATGAAACTTCTGAAGAGATGAGCAGAGTACTAAGAATGATCAACCGTAAACCTAATGCACTGATATTTGGAGAAGAATAATGAAGAAAAATATTTTAATCACTATGTTGGTTCTTTTGATGACGGGGTGTGCCACTAAGAGTCACTATTATGTGCTCTCGACTGCGATGCAGCCATCCCATGTTACTCCATCTACAAAAAGTATCGGTGTAGCACAGGTGATCCTGCCAAGTTATATGGATAAACGTCAATTGACTATCGCCAGTTCTGGCAATCAGATCACTCAACTTGATTCTGTGTTGTGGGCCGAAGATATAGATATCGGTCTCACACAACGGCTTATCAGTTTTCTTCAAAAAAAGTTTGAACAACCTAATGTCTTTGCGTACCCATGGGGCGTAGATAGACAACCTGATATCCAGGTCAAACTTCAGATCAATCGTTTCCTGGCACAGGGAGATAAGGTATATTTAGATGCCAACTATCTGATTATTGATACAAAAGGACATACGAGTCATGCCTACCTTTTCAATACTACATTGAAAACATCTTCGGAACCCTCAGCGATAGTAAATACAATGGATAATGCATTTGGTAAACTAGAAGAGGACATCGCCGATAAGATTAAATGACCTAATGAACAATTATTGGGAAAAAATATGTTATGTCATACATGACATAAGTTTCCAAGAGTGTTTATTCGGTTCATAACATGATCAAAAGCGATTGTTATAGCCTTTATAAACTGATTTTATATGTTCTTTAATATATATAAATATTATGCTACAATAATCGCCAGAATTGAAACGAGGGGTAATTCCTAAATGTCAGTAAAACATTTCATCGCTATGGTGGTAGTATCAGCTACATTGGTTGCGCAAACCAGTGAGACTAAAAAAACATACGGAATACAAACAGGTCAAGTTGAGTATGAGATATATGGTAGCGGTGTAGTTACTCCCGATAGTAACTTATCGATAGAGGGATATGAAAAATTCTCTTTTAGAGAATGGGGAAAAGAGCGGATCGAAGAGATGGAGCGTACTGAGACGCTTTATGGAACGCTTCAAATTGTAGATAAAGAAAAAACACTCAAGAAAAGTAAACAAGATACTTTATATATAGTAGACTTTGACAATGAGAATATCATCACAAGTAACCTTATGGAAGGTGATATAGGTCAGATCGATGTAAGTCGTATGCAAAAGGCCGGTATGATGAATATCGCATCCTTAGATTGTGAGGTATGGGTAGAAGGTACTAGAAAGGTATGTCTTTATGAGGGTATCGTGTTATTGGATGAAAAGAGTTATCTTGGATTTGTTTACGGAAAACGAGCAACGGATGTAAGTTTCGATGTAAATCTTTCTGATGAGGATTTTGAGCTTCCTGATTATAGTGCCAAAGAAGACCTATTAATTATAAATGTGGTTACTACGACACAAACCTATAAGGCTGAGAGTATTTCAGATAAGATCATCCATGCAAATGAGACCAATATTACGTCAGATGACAAAGATTATGTAAAGGCTGTCAATGGTATTGTGCAGGATTTGTTTGAAAAAGAGAAAAAGTATCTTCCCCTATTATTAAAAACAATGCGTAAGACACGAGCATGTTTACATGTAGCACAATCTCAGAGTGATGCCAATGAATGTTACAATGAAATAAACGAACTTAAATCAGAGTTTAATGATGATAGTGATGATACGCTCATAATGATCATAGATGAGAATAAGCAGAGTGTATTGGATGATTTTGATAAAAAGATCAGAGCATTGAAGACAAGAGTCCCATGTATCAATAGAGCGATGGATATGACAGATCTTTCGGCATGTATGAAGTAAACTTGTGAAGTTTTATCGTATCTATATTGAACTTACCAATGTTTGTGGACTCTCATGCAGCTTCTGTCCTACAAAGAATCTCCCTACAAAACAGATGGATCTTGAGTTTTTTGAGTCGGTGATTTCACAGGCAAAATCATACACCAAAGAGATCGCATGTCATGTAGTCGGTGATCCTTTGACACTTTCTAACCTCTCTGAATATCTGGATATTATTCACAAACACGGGCTTAGAGCTATGCTTACGACCAGCGGTTATTTTCTTAAAAAGCAGAGCTATACTACGCTTTTTCATCCTTCTGTAAAACAGATCAATATCTCACTGAATGCGTTCAACAAAAATGATACCATGCTGACATTTGTACAGTATATAAGACCTGTATTAGCGCTTTGTGATGAGAAACAAAAACTGAATGAAGAGTTATTTATAAACCTTCGTGTTTGGAATCTTGATGAGATGATGAGCGAACGCAGTTTTAACGAAACACTCTTTGATACACTCTCCAGGGCATTTGACGTACCACTCTCTCTTGACGAAATCTATCAGCAGAGACCAAAATCCATCAGACTTGCCTCTAAAGTGCTTTTGCATTTTGATGAGTACTTTGAGTGGCCGTCTTTGAATAATAGGGTCTATGGTGACGGTACCTGCCAGGGACTACAATCTCATATCGCTATACTCGCTTCTGGTAAAGTTGTTCCGTGTTGTCTTGATTGTGACGGTATCATTGAGTTGGGTGATCTACATGAAAACACACTTGAAACTATTCTCAAAGGAAAACGTGCACAAGATATGATTAGCGGTTTTAAAGAAGGTAAAGCTGTAGAAGAGTTGTGTCAAAAGTGTAGTTATAAAGACAGATTTAAAGAGTAGCTAGCTACTCGAGCTTGCTGCTGAAGCAAACATAGCGTTAGCGTAAGTGACTGGAGCTTTGCTTTAGTCACGGTCAGTCAAATAGTAAGAGTTGTATCAAAAGTGTAGTTATAAAGACAGATTTAAGTGTGGTTGAAAAATGTTAGAAAGAGAGGTTGGAGAAACCTCTCGATAGCTATTATTGTGGGATAATACGTTGAAATTTGTTCCCTTCCAAACTGAGACCACCCATTAGACCTTTTTCTCCATAGATAAATGCAACAATCGGCTTTTCATAACTTATTGAAGAGATATCTTTACTTTTTCCCCAATCTGCGATCGCAATAGTACCGTCTACTCCTGCTTCCCATCCATTGCTGGCGATAAAGTTTTTCAGTGATGCTTCACTTAAAAAGGCAATGATCATAGAGTGTTGTTGCGCACCTGCCTGGAACCCGAAAGAAGCACTTGTTACACTGTAGTAATGTTGTGTTTGCCCATTCACACGCAGGACACCTTCACCATAACTTCCACCTAACATAAATCCGGCTTTTGTGATCTCTGGAAAGACAAGATAACCTGATGCATTGTTAATGAACTTTTCAGCACCTTTAAATTGTTTGACAAATTTTGCAACTGCCTTATCACTGTTTTTTTCAAGTTTTTGGGCTGCAGTATCAGCAAAAAGAGAAGAGCTGAATGCAAATACTAGTATCATCGCCAAGAGGCTGGAAGGTAATCTCAACTGTTTCATTATCTTGATCCTTTATGTTCATTATTCAAAATTTGAACAATTATAACAAATAAATGTAAATATAAATAAAATGTATATAATTACAGCATGGAAAAATTAACGCTAAAAGCTTATGCTAAAAGACATAAAATCAGTATCTTTAATGTAATGAAGATGGTAAGAGAAGGATCTGTACAGAGTGAAACTGTACTTGAAGACGGTAAAGAAGCAGTGTACATTGTAGAAAACAAAGAACAGGGAAAAGAGATACAAAGTAAGATCACTAAGTATACACAAACACCGCTAAGCCTTGAAAAAGAGGTAGAGCTTCTAAAGAATGAAATGGCTGAACTAAGAAATGAGTTGGAGGCGTTAAAAAAGAAGCTATAATGGTAATATGAGAGTAGCTTATATTACTGATGAAATCTATCTTAGACATAAGACAGGTGCAATGCACCCTGAATCACCTGATCGTTTGATAGCAATTGATAATGCTTTGGAAGAAATCAAAGATGAACTTATCACAGTTGAGCCAATCTCGGTTTCTGAAAAGATCATTGAACTTGTACACACCCCAGAATTAGTTGAAAAAGTCAAAGAAGCCAGTGCCAATGAAATGGCGATAGACTCTGATACGGTTTGCAGTATTGACTCTTTTTTGGCAGCAAAAAAAGCTGTGGGAGCAGGGGTTGTTGCAGTGGATGGTGTAAAAGACGGAAAGTTTGTAAGAGCATTTTGTTCCGTGAGGCCTCCTGGCCATCATGCCACACCGACTGAGGCTATGGGATTTTGTCTTTTCAATAACATCGCCATAACTGCACGGTATGCCCAAAGTGTAGGGTATAAGAAGGTGATGATCATCGATTTTGATGTACATCACGGTAACGGTACCCAGGAAACCTTTTGGGAGGATGATACCGTCTTTTATTTCTCTTCTCATCAAGCATTCTCTTATCCAGGAACAGGTGCTGAATCTCATACCGGTGAAGGCAAGGGGAAAGGGTATACAGCAAACTTTTTGATGATGCCTGAAAGCGGAGATGAAGTGCTGCTGGATATCTATCAAAATGACCTACCGCCATTAGTAAAAAAGTTCCAGCCTGATATCATTCTCGTATCAGCGGGATATGATCTGCATGAAAGTGATCCTCTAGCCAGCCTCAACATTACTACGAATGGAATCCGGAAGATGGTGAGAACGATTCTCTCCTTGCGTAACGTACCTTATATCTTTTTCCTTGAAGGAGGATATCAATTGGATGCATTGGGAGAAAATGTGAGGGTCACGGTCGAAGAGATGTTACTCTAGCATAAATGATCCTATGCCGATTTCTCTGTTTATGTACCATTTCGATATACTACGCTCTAAATATACATATGGAATGACATACTATGGAACAGAACAAAGAACCACGTTTTAAAAAGATCGTAGATGCTGCTGACGGATTGAGTCTAGGTATCTCAATGGTTGTTGCAGTACTTTTCGGTGTCGGTATCGGCTGGTTGATGAGAGAATGGACGGGTATAGGCTGGTTATTTTGGCTTGGTGTATTCTGGGGTATTGCTGCAGCAGTTCTCAATATATATAAAGCCTATAAAAAACAGAAAAAAGAGCTCGATGAGTTAGCAAACGATCCACGATACAACTATAAAGCGACTCAGAACAAATATGATGATGAGGATGAAGATGAAAACTATTAGTTTGAAGATCATCAAACTACTCCTTATCATTGACCTGTTTCTTATTGCAGGAAGTATCATTTTTTTTGATACGAAGGTTCTTTATAATACTCAGATAGGATTCTTCTCTTCTACTCTTGTAATGATCGGTTCAATGTTTAGCTATCTCCGTATGGTCAATAAGAGAGTAGAACACAATATCATCACTGTAGATGACAGTAAGGATGTGATCGATAAGCTTGAAGATCCGTATGATCTTTATAGCGAAGATATTGTGGAAGATCCTGATGTCGATCTCGCAGAAGCCATAAAAGAAGAAAAACAGCGTATGAAAGCCAATAAACGTTCGCTCTTTCAAACACTCAAAGATACCAAAGCAGCACTATCTATTTATCGTATGAGTGCCTATATCCTGCTTGTACTTGGATTTTTCTATCTTCACAGACATGAAATGCTGCATATCCCAAGCTATCTGATCTCGCTGACCCTGCCGATTGTCGGGATCGTATGGGTACTTGTATCTGACAAAGAAAACCAAACCCAAGATAGGGTAGAATAGTCCTAATTCTTGTTTAGGACTCTAAATGCTAAAACTACTCTTATCTCTGACTACACTTTTTACACTCTCTTTATATGCAAAGAACGATTATAAATGCACAACCAGTCCCATTCAACCCCTTCAGATCATAGATAAACCGATAGATTTTGGAAAAGCGCGTGTTGAGATGACAAAAGACTATATCCGGTCTCATTACGGTAAAAGGGTCAATAATATAGAGATCACACCAAAGATCATTGTACTTCACTGGACGGCTGAGATGAGTTTGGATAAATCTTTTAAACGTCTTCAACCTGAAAAGCTTCTCTCAGATAGAAAAGATATCGTTAAAGCTTCTGCACTTAATGTCTCGGCACATTTTCTTGTGGCACGTGACGGGACTATCTATAGGCTCATGCCGGAAAACTGGATGGCAAGGCATGTGATCGGGCTGAACTACTCAAGTATAGGTATTGAGAATGTAGGTGGTAAAGGTAATGCAAGTGAGGATCTTACTCCAGCTCAGCTAAAATCGAATATCGCACTGATCGGTTACCTCAAAGGAAAGTTCCCAACGATCGAATATCTTATCGGACACCAAGAATATACACAGATGGAGTCTACACCACTGTGGCTGGAGCATGATAAAGGCTACAGAACGGTCAAGAATGATCCCGGAGAACATTTTATGAAAAATGTACGTGAAGCAGTAGAGTTCATGCATCTTAAAAAACCGCCAAAAGGCAGAAAGTGAACTCTGCTTTTGCGACACTTGACTGGGCGGTTTTTATCGCCTATTTTGTAGTATTGACAGTAACATCGGTACTTTTGAGCCGTATGAAGGTGAAGTCTACCCGTGATTACTTTGTCGGAGGTAACAGTGTTCCGATGTTTGCTGTAGCTGTCTCTGTACTGGCTACTTCACAATCAGCTGCGACCTTTCTGGGAGGACCTGAGTACTCTTACACTAAAGATCTGACCTTTATAGGCTTTTATCTTTCGGCATTTGTCGCAGTATGGTTTGTAGCCAAAGTGTTGATCCCGCGTTTTTATGCTATTAAAGCGGTGACTGTATATGAACTGCTTGAAAAACGCTATGGTACTGCTGCCAAAAAACAAGCAGGGTTGATGTTCCTTATCGGTAGGCTCTTTGCTAGCGGAGCAAGGCTCTACATCGGAGCACTGGCGATCTCTATGATCCTCTTTTTGGACATTGAACCGCTTCATGTGCTGGTTTCTACTACGATATTGATGTTAGGAGCTTTGGCCTATGTCTATTTTGGCGGAGTAAAGTCTGTAATCTTTTCAGATATCATCCAGGCATTTACCTATATAGGTGCGGGAATAGCTGTACTGGTCTATCTTTTTATAGCATTGGATACAGATATGGGTACGATCATCCATACGTTGACAGAAGAGCATAAGCTGAAAACGCTTGATTGGAGTATGAGCGGCGGATTTAGCGTATGGGCATTGATGGGTGGATGGCTGTTGCTCAATATCGCTGCTTATGGACTGGATCAGGATATGACACAGAGAGCTCTTAGCTGTAAAAACACCATAGAAGCACAGCGATCCTTGATGATGAGTATCTATCTCACGATCCCTGTAGCACTGCTCTTTTTAGCCATAGGATTACTTCTTTACCTCTTTTACCATCATCCGGAATTTTCAGGAATCTCTACAGAGGTTGTACAACAGTTTGATGGAGAGAAGATCACTATCTTCTTGTACTATATCCTGCATGAGATGCCCGAAGGAATGCGTGGACTGGTCACTGTAGGAGCAGTTGCTGCAGCACTTTCCAGTTCCAATTCTGTACTGGGTGCTATGGCATCAGTGGCTATCGAAGATATCTATAAACCGTGGAAAAAGGCTAAAGGTGAGTGTGACGAGATGCACTTTGTACGGGCAGGGCGTGTTTCTGTACTTCTCTTTGCCGCGGCGCTCTCAGCGATGGCAATGCTAAGCTACTACTGGCAACAAAGCACAGAGTTACCTTTACTTAATTTTGCACTGGGAGTAATGGCATTTGCCTATACCGGTCTACTTGGTGTTTATGCTGCAGCGATTTTTACCAAGCGGGGTAATGCTATGAGTGTACCGCTTGCATTTATTTCCGGATTTGCAACCGTACTGCTTTTACAGCCTTATATCCTTGGGGATACTGTCAGTGAAATTATTGGATGGAATGTAGGGTTCGCATGGCAGCTTTTTTGGGGTACTCTGGTGTCGTTTGGTGTAATGATGAGCAGTAGTAAAAAAACGCTTTAATTTATATCCGGTAGATATTTTTTTGCTGTATTGTAACTGATACCGGCAGTTTGCGCTACATTGTATGCTGTGATCTCTCTACATTCCAATCTAAGCAGATTGATCGCGTTATTGATCTTCTTTTTACTCTCTATGATCTTGGATCTGTTTGCTTGACGCGTAGCTGTCTGCTTTTTACCATGCTCAATTTGTTTGATGTTTTGAACTTTCTTGAAGAATTTATGTGCCACAGGCTTTCTATCTTCAAATCTTCCATCAGATTCAAAGTCGCTTTTTTCCAATTTCAATTCATTTAACATTTTGAGCATAAGGTCATACTCATGATAATCAAGATCCAACCTGTAATGTTTGATCTTAGTATCACTTTCCACTTTATCAAAATAAATCATTCCCGACACGCCTATCTATTCCAAATTATCGGGAGAATTTTACTATAATGAATTTAAAGCTGTCCGAGAAATTTGCATAGAATCTGCCATTAGGTGTAGAACTGAAAGTAAAATACTCATTATCCTACACAATATAGGAACCAGATCAAACGATCTACAAAAGGAAGTTGTACTTATCTTGCTTTAATTACTTCGTCATATTATCTTCTTTTTTAGATGGAGGTGATGGGAAAAGCGCATAAGGTGTTGTAGGTTCAATATCGGGTGGAAGATATTGTGGTGCAGGTTCTCCTCCAGGTCCCATATCTTGAATGAAATGATAGATGGCACGTAGATCTTCCTCTTTCATTTCATTGAGAACATACCATGGCATAGGAGGACGTGTTTTAAGGTTTTTTGCCCTCTCTATCCATTGCTTCTCTGTCAAACCCTGTACTAAGAGACGCAAATTCGGAGGATAGGTGGTTCCCCATGGACCTTTCCAACCAAAAGAAGACCCCGTCAACCATAGTTTTTGAGGTGTTTTCCCACCTGAAAGTAGATAGTCCGGAGTATGGCAGTCATTACAACCGCCTATCTTCACCAAATATTTTCCCTGTTCTACAAGTTGGGTATCCAGAGGTTGGGCAACGATACTGTTCAGTCCTATTTGCGTACCCATCAAGACTATCATTAGATTCATTATTCGATTACGTTTAAACTGCATTTCTGACTCCTTCCTTTTTAAAGGTTGAAATGACTCAACTATCCGACTATTAGTTAGACATTCTATAACTATAGTCTGCAATTTTTGTGTAAAATTACAAAAAGTACTTTTTAGAGCGATACAATGAACCAGATCAAATTCAACAACACTCAAATCACACCATCCAAAGTCATCTGTATAGGACGTAACTATGTTGAACATATCGAAGAACTTGGCAACGAAACACCCGATACGATGGTAGTCTTCAATAAACCAAACTCAGCGATCACAGATATGCTTCAATTTGTCAGCGAGGATACCCGCTTTGAGGGAGAGATATGTTTTCTTATCCAAAACAAGCGGATAGCCGGTATCGGCTTCGGTCTGGACCTGACCAAGGCAGATATACAAAACAAATTGAAACAAAAAGGTTTGCCCTGGGAACGTGCAAAGGCTTTTAATCATTCTGCTGTGTTAGGAGAGTTTGTATCATTCAATGGAGATATCAGACAGCTTCGTATGGAGCTTTACATCAATGATGATCTTGTACAGTTCGCAGATTATGAGTTGATGATTTACAAGCCTTTAGATATGCTATCAGAGATAGACAATTTTATGTCTTTTGAGGATGGTGATATTGTGATGTCCGGTACACCAAAAGGTGTAGGTAATTACAAAATAGGTGATAAATTTGTAGGGAAAGTATATGAAGGAGAAAGACTACTTATAGAGTCCACATGGACTGTTCAGTAGGGTGCTGTTATTTTATAAAATAGTTAAGGATCTTTTCTATTTTACCTGTATCTTTGTGCTTTTTATTGTGAATGATGTAGAAGTCTCTATGTATAGGGGTTCTATTAATACGTGAAAAATATAGCTCTTTTCTTTTGAGTTCATCTTCTATAGCCAACCGTGAGACGATAGTGACAGTAGGGTTTAGCCTGTTTGGTTTGGACCACTTGATACCCTGTATTGCAGAGATTGCATTATCAACTTCCATTAGTGAGCCAAAATGATGGTAGGAAAGCCCATGCTCTTTAAAAAAATTTGTGATCAATAGACGGGTTGGAGATAGTTCTCTCCTGCAGAGAAGCTGACACTGTCCGATCATCTCTTTATCAATGGATTCTCCAAGTGAGGTTTTAGAACAGACCACAAGTTCATCTTCTATCCATTTTGTATAGATAAGCGCATCATCAAAGATAGCTGATTCGATCAGTCCAACATCAAAAATGCCGCTTTTAACCCCTTCGATGATCTTGTCACAATTTAAGATCGTCAGTTTGATCTGTCCATTGATAATTTCACTCAACTCTGTAAGCGGTTCACCTGGAAGGATATATGAACCGATTGTTTGAGATGCACCCAGTCTTATTTTAACAACCAATAATCAACCTTTTTTTATCTGATTTATAACCTTATAATAATTATAAGAAAGCGTTACTTAAATTGCTGATTTTAGCATCAATTTTATTGATAAAGTAGAGTAGGATGGGAAAAATACACATTTATATCATCATATAATTTAATGAATATAATGAAATACATTGATTATGAAATAAAGAGTCAACCAAATGAAATGAAATCTAATAGAGCGTATATTTTACATAGAACATGATTTTTGTTTTTTTCTCAGGTTTTGGATAATCTTTATAGGCTGTTTTGATCACTTCAAGCGTATTATCATCCAATGCTCTATACCCTATAGCAGATCTGAGGTGCAGATCAGAGATATCACCGTTAGGATGAAGATAAAATGAAACGATATTGGTTCCCTGCATCTGCATACGTACTGCAACATCCGGGTAACCTTTTCTCCAGAGTGTATTTTGTGTGATACGGTATATCTCTCCAAGATGTTGTTTGATGAACTTTTGTTGCTCTTTGTTATAGGTATAAAACTCTTTACCGTAGATACGGGAAACCATATGATCCACAAAATTATCTTTTTTCGGTGCTGGAACCAAAGAGTTGCCAGAGCTCATCAATGTATTGGCAAGCGGGTCCTTTGATATCCTTGCCGGCTTATTTCTGACCATCTGTTTAACCGGTTGTTTCTTAAATACTTTAGGTTCTTGTTTGTTGACGGTTACTTTAGGTTTTTTTACTTCTGTAGGCTTTGTTTTGGACACTTTTGTAGCATTGTTCTCTTCTGTATCTTTTGCTGTAATGAAACTCTTTTCAACGCTTTTTTTCTCTTTTTTGACAGGTTCAGGTATATCTTCAGGTTTTATCTCAGGTTGAACTGTCGGTGGAGGGGTCACAGCTGGTTCTGGTGTCACAGGTTTAGTTACCGGTTTTGGTTTTGGAGCCGGCGGAACAAATGATTTGAGGTTGAGTGATATCTTTTGTGACTGACTTTGGGGTTCAGGGATCTTCAATTCTTTAAAATTCACTATGAACAGCAAGAAGATCAAAAGATGCAATAACAATGACAGTAGAAATGCTTTCAGTGTTCTGATACGGATAATCGACCCCTTAGTGCCATTGTAGTATAATTCACGCTATTAACTGATGATTGTAAAGCTCCATTGAGGAGTACTCTCTTAAATCTCAGAATTATACACAACAAGGATTAATCATATGGCATACGATAAAAGCATCGCAGCATTTGAAGAAGCATACAAAGTGATCCCGGGAGGTGTAGATTCACCTGTACGTGCATTTAACGGTGTAGAAGGAACCCCTCCGTTTATCCAGAAAGGTGAGGGTGGATATCTCTTTGATATCGATGGAAACAGGTATATAGACTTTGTACAGAGCTGGGGACCGCTGATCTTCGGTCATGCAGATGCTGATATCCAAAATGCCGTGATGGAAGCTGTGAAAAATGGACTGAGCTTTGGTGCTCCGACGCTTGTTGAAACTGAACTTGCAACTGAGATCACAACCCTTTTTGATACGATCGATAAAGTACGTTTTGTAAGCTCAGGAACAGAAGCAGTAATGTCTGCTATCAGACTTGCTCGCGGGTTTACGGGAAGGGATAATATCTTGAAATTTACTGGATGTTACCATGGTCACTCTGATTCACTGCTGGTTCAGGCTGGTTCGGGTCTGGCAACATTCGGTGCACCGTCTAGTCCAGGTGTTCCTGCAGATCTTACAAAACACACACTTTTAGCTACCTACAATGATATCGAGGAAGTAAAGCAGTGTTTTGCCGATGCTAAAGGTGATATCGCATGTGTGATCATCGAGCCGATCGCTGGTAACATGGGTCTGGTTCCTGCTACTGAAGATTTCCTTCAAGAACTCAGAGCGATCTGTGATGCACATGGGACACTGTTGATCTTTGATGAAGTAATGAGTGGATTTAGAGCTTCACTCAAAGGTGCACAAGGGATCACAACTGTAAAACCGGATATGGTGACACTAGGTAAAGTGATTGGAGCAGGTATGCCTGTAGGTGCTTTTGGTGCCAGAGCTGAGATCATGGCACACCTTTCACCAGAAGGTCCGGTTTATCAGGCAGGTACACTCAGCGGTAACCCTGTTGCAATGGCTGCAGGTCTTGCAAGCCTTAAAAAGCTTAAAGCAAACCCGAGTATCTATGTTGAGCTTGGCAATAAAGCAAAAAGACTGATGGATGGCTTCCAAAAGGCTGCAAATGCTGCTGAAATACCGATGGTAACGGATGTTAGAGGATCAATGTTTGGATTCTTCTTCTCTGAAATACCTGTAAGAAATTTTACGGATGCACAACAAAACGATACTTCAATGTTTGCAAAGTTCCATAAAGGAATGTTAGATCGCGGTGTTTATCTGGCATGTTCTTCTTTCGAAGCCGGGTTTATCTCTACAGCGACTACTAATGAGATGATCGATGAAGCGATCAAAGCAGCATACGAAACACTCAAAGAACTTACGGCTTAAAAATATGCCTGTATCAATGATACAGGCTCTTTAAAAATTGATCTAACTTTTCTATATTCTTTTTACTTCTTCATTCTTTATAGATCTAAATGGATACTGATAAGAAGCTGTGGAGCTCAAAACTGTTTAATAGAAGAGAGTTCTGTAAGTGTATGTGATTTTTTTATTACGTACCAAACCTTATAATAGATATTATTATAGTGGACCGGGCCAAAAAAACGGCTATCTCTAGAGTTGTCCCTAAAGTCACCCATAAAAAAGTATTGATGTTCAGGAATGACGGTTGGTGCATAGGTGATAAGTTCAGAAGGTCCGATAATTTCATTTGAATGTGTAACACCATAAAAATGTGTGTAAGGATTTTTGAGCCAAATCTCATTGGCAATTTGAACAATTGCTATACCGTATTTCTGTCCGAATGATACGGTTTTTTCTCTATCTGATCCGATCTGAAGATAGAAGTCCTTGTTCTCCTGATAGACTTTATCCCCAGGCAGTGCAACTACCCGTTTAATAAATAGCCCCTTATCCAATGGATGACGCTTAAATGCCATGATATCACCGCGTTCTATCCCTTTTTCATTGTCAATAAAGTGTCCTTTGAGGAAAAAGAAAAAAGAAGGGATATGTACACCTGCACTGAAGTTTTCAACAATGACCATATCTTCATCTACCATCATATAGTTCATACTGATATCCGATATCTTATAGATACGTATAAAACTCAGTAGTACAAGTAATAGTCCTCCAAAGATCAGTGAGATTTTAATAAGTTTTTTCATAATCTTCCAGCAAATAACAAAGACAATCTTGAAGGATAATTTTTTTATCAAGTGTGATCATAGCAGGCATAAGCGCTTTTTTAAGCGATAATGCACCATTGTCATTCTTGATAATATCATCAGTGATATCAGTACCGTCCTCGGCAGTGGCAATGAGCGGTCTGGATATCGTAGTATGTGCAAATACTTCACCCTGTTCAAGACGGGTAAAGTTATGACGGTCAAAGTTGTCTATCAATGTAAGTTCATACGCCTCTTGTTCTTCTTCAAAGCCAAAGGTGACATCCTCGGCAATCTTGAGCACTGCATTGTTTTGTACCAGTTGAAGGTCGTGTTCAGGAAGTGTTTTCTCCGGGAAATGGTCCATATGCATCAGATCATCTATGAGCGATACGGCTTTTTCTATACCCAGAGTATTTCCAGGAGTAGAACATTCCAGAGTGATCGCAGGACAGATGTCGTCAAAGGCCATGGTTGAGACACCTTTTGGCGTATGAAACACCATACCGATATGATTGAAAAGACTGCTTAGATATTTATTTTTCTCATTGACAACCGAGATGCATCCATAGGGTGGATTTGTGCCTGTATTGTTGTGTAGATCAATTGCAGCGAAGAGCTCTTTTTCAGTGATCTTTGCCATTACTTCAGTGATGAGTTTTGACGTAAGGTCATCAGGGTGTGGTGTACCTGGCCAGGCACGGTTGAAATCAAGTTCATTATCCTGTCTTCTAAGTCCTAAAAAGGCTGCTTCGACATTTCCCACAAAGAGCCATATACTTCTTGGCAGATGAAAGGATCCTTTTTTTTGATATTTTTTAAGAATCTCTTGCATGATCAGTAAACCGCTGTACTCATTGCCATGCAGCATGATAGAGATAAATAGGGCAGGTTCTTTATCGCCTTTGAGATGTACAAGTGTAGGACTATCAAATATCTCTTTGATATCACGGTAATTGATCTCTAAGAACTTTTCCGGGAACTCATTCACAATAGTAAGTTTTTTCATTATAGGCTCCATTGGTGTACAGGAGTATCAGCTTCAAAATTTGTCATATAATCCTCCACGAGCTTGTTGATATTATTATGTTTTTCAAAATGTTTGAGTTGCCACACTGCACCGTTTTGTCCTGTTCGGGCACGTGCTTGGATGATATCCAGATAAGGTTGCATATCCTTCACTCCTAGAGATTCAAATCCCTCTTTTGCCAGATTTAGTCCCTCTTGTGATATCCACTCATTCAGTACCACAGTTTGACCTTCAAGGGGTTCATGAAAAGTATGTTGCATACCGTATTTTGCTATATGATAGAAATCATTTTTGAGTACTTCAAATGGAATCAGAGTAAGATCTATTCCTTTTTTGACCAAGCCTTCTATAAGACCGATAAAAAACCAAAGATTTGTCTGTATATCGATAAGAGTAGGACCTGCAGGAAGGACACGAAGTTCCATACGAAGTCCCCATTTCCCGTCCTTGCCTTGAGAGATGATAGGACGTATCCATCTCCATATCGTTCCATTATGAAGATTAAAGTGATAGAGCTTTTCTACAGGTGCATCAACCACATCGGGAAACAAGATCTTAAAGTCCTTATTTTGTTCGAACAGATCAAGCCAAGAGTTGATATAACCATGCGCAAAGTGCACTCTTTTCTCATCGCCTTTTTCCCGTCTTTTTTGGTCTCTGGCATCTGTTGACTGTTCAAAGATAGGGATACGGGATTCATGCCATGCTCTTTTGCCCAGTACCAATGAAGCATTGGCTCCAAACCCTACCATTATCACAGACGCTATCAGTGCAGCATGATAATACTCTGTTGCACGAGAAAAAGGGACTTGAAAATGTATCTGCAGTGACGTACATAGTGCTTCGCTCATAACATCATCTCTATCCAGTTTTACTTCATCCTCCCCATGCAAAAGCACATGGATACTCTCATGACGGAGTTCATATATCCTCTGAGATGCCAGTGTATAACGCCTCATATCTGACTGGTATTGCTTGGGATCAAAATGCTCCGGCATGAGCTTGGGAAATACTCCAAAAAGACCAAGATGGGAATCGAACTTTTTGGCAGCTGTTCCAGCTTTATGACAGAGCATCATAAGGTTCTGTTTTAGTTCAATAGGAGTGGAGGGACCAAAGTTAAATATACTACCGTTGATCTCTAGATCATAGTTGGCAAGTTCATTGGTAAAGAGGGAAGGGTCAAGTTTTGAAAGTATCTTTTGATTGATCGGTGCAGGCTGATATTTCGCATCGAGTATACATGCTTCCAGCTCATAACCCAGATGTTTAGACTCGCTAAAGTGTTCACCATTTTCAGTGAAGAGTTGCTGGACAAACGCAAGCTCAGAGAGCCAAGCATCTTCAAATGCTTGGTAATCCTGTTCTGTAAATGCTTCTTTGTGTATCTCTGAGCCCATTTATAGTCCATTCAATGCTTTTATCTATTATACATTGCAATGGCTTGTCAGCCCCTAAGAGACCTTTCTTTGTGTCAGGTAGATAAAGATCGCCAGTGAAAGAATGATGAATGAGATACCACCCATTAGATAGAGTGCATTGACCATCTCGCCATCTTCTTTCATCGCTATTTTAAATACTACCATCAAGGTCTCGATCGCAAGGGCGATCAGAATCGTAAAGAGGAACTTGGTTAGCAGTTTGACCTCTTCTTTTGAGTTCTTGACGTAACTTTTATAAAAGACCTCTTGCTCCAAGACCGTTTTGGCCAGGTCAAAGATCGCCAGTCCCAGAGTTGCGGCAATGATCGGCTTAAAGATCGTATGAATATCAAGGTTCAGCACCATCACATTGCCTGCAAAGTCAAAGAGTGAATAGAGGACTGCTGCCAAAGCGATGATAGCCATAAAGGCACCGGTAAAGAGGTAAAAACCGAGTTGTACACCATCAAACCCGGCATGTCTTTCGATCAGTCCAAGTCTCTCCAGGAGTCTTTTAAGATCAAAGTCCATGAAGATGATCTTATCACCCTCTTTTTTTGATGCCGTGATACAGAGTGTTTGAGTCGCTGCACTTTTATAGGGTGCAGTGAAGGCAAATCCGTTCTCTTTGACCTCCAAACGTTCCAGCAGATAAGCTCTACTGATATCCATTGCTTCTTTATCGATACGGGTTGGATGGTAATTCGGCGAGCTTTGTACAGAGGTTTTTGCATCAACAACATAGACCAGTTCCAGTGACTTAAAGACATGGAATAGATTTTCGAAATTAGTTTCTTCAAATGTACTCAGTGCACCAAGATTCAATACACTGTCTTCGATAAAGCCATTGACTTGTTCTTTGCCTTGAAAGTAGGCACCTATATACTCTTTCATTGTCTTATCCTTGTTAGGTTCTTTGTTTAATTATAATGCATAGTAAGGGAAATAAGAGCAACAGAGTGATTATAATTTGATCATTTGAATTTTATATTTATTACTTATAGCTAATGGTTAAATACTGTTCAGAACTATAATATTTTGAGTTTATATTACGTTTGAAATGAGTTATCAAAAAGCGCTGTTGTTGGATTTGAAAGGACTAAAATGAATTGTTATCTATTTTAAAGCCCAAATCCGCCCAGCAATGTACCTATCAGTACAATAAGAAGAATCGCACCGGCTACGGCTATAGCAAATTTAAAAATCAGGGCACTTGCCCCTATTGTTACAGCTACACTGCTGACTTTCCACTCCTCTTTTTTAAGAAATCCAATGACGCCAAAACATATAGCTGCAAAACCAAGTATAATAACAACGTAACCCACTATCTCATCAGTTCCGATAGATCTCTCTTGTCTGGTAACTACTTCTTCGCCTTTGAGTTTTGATGATATAGCAGATTTGATAGAAATAGTCTTTTCGGCTACGTACTCTTCAAGTGTCGGTGACTTTTCGATAGGACCGAGAAAAAAATGAAATATCGCTATACCAAGTGCGATCAGTCCAATGATTGTTCCTATATTGCTGAGTCTATTTTGCTGTACTGCTTCCAAGTGACTTCCTTATATGTATTACGTTTAAAATGAGCAATCAAAAAGCCGCCTGCGGGTTTTTGATTGGTCTCCTTTGATTTGTTAGGCATATCATGAACCAAGTGGATTTTCATGAAGAACAGCCACAAAACTTTTTATTTGTTCCAGCTGCATTTTTTCGTGATCAATGTTTTCCAAATGGCTAGATCCCATGTTTTTCACCCACTCGGGAATGCCAACAGCGCTAGATAAGTGGACCTTGGTTTCCGCCACCATTTGCTCATGAGTAGGTAAAGGTTTCAGTAGCCCTTTTGATTGAAGATGTTGTTCAATGAGATGACCGATGACGGATTCACATTTTGAAATCATTTCAAGCAGGTAAAAGCCAAAGGCTGAATATGACTTTTTTCCACTCCGGTTTACGATAGTTTGCGGTGCTATCATAAGTGGCACGTCATCTATAGTGTGTGCTGAACTGGAGATATCAAAGCCCCTGTGAATTACGGCGTTTCTTAGTTCTCTCAAATAGGAGTAGTTATTTTCTCCATCTGAATATTCAGGAAATGATAAAGCAGCTTCAATTTCTTGTTTAAAGTCTTGTGAAAGGGGGTATTCTTTTTCTAAGAGCATTTCCGTAGCTGAAAGTAAGTTAGCGAGATAAAGCGAATAATATGTTCGAATGTCGTTTTGCTGATCAACTGAGAGAGGAGTTCTTATGGATAGTGCATTTTTCAAAGCTAAGTTTTTGGCTTGGAAGTACCACTTCAATCCTGAGATTATTTCTCTTGCCTGTGTTGCATCTACTGGCATGTTATGTCTCCTATTGCCTAACTATTTATTAGAGGAACAAAATGTCCTCTTTCCCCTTGTATGAAGTATTAGTAGTATACAAAAAATGTCCGGCTAATTTCAAGAAATATTACAAAACGCAATATTTTCCAACTTTTTTATAAATATTTTTAGAATGATAAGAGTTAACTATCTCCTGCTATACTTGGTGAGTAGATAGTGTGGATTTTAGGATATGTTGAGAATGATGATATAAGTTTATATCTTGTGTATCGTCCATCCCGCTTTTTCAAACTGCTCTGCTGCTTCTTTTTCAAGTACACCGGCAATGATGTTTGGTGGAGTAGAAAATACAGGGGCATAACGTGTCAGTCCTTCATCCTGGAGGATATCCCACCTGGAGTATCCTCCCATATGTGGCGTCCGAAGGGCAAAAACCACTTCTTTGATCTTTTGTTCACGCATCATAAAAGAGCACATGGGGCAGGGTTCGCAGTTGGAGTAGAGTATACATCCGGAAAGATCAGAAGTGCCAAGTACCTGTTTAGCTTTTCTCATCGCGATGATCTCCGCATGGTCTGTGATGTCATCATGCAGGGAACTGTTGCGTGCTTCCGCAATGATCTCATTGTCTTTGACCACTACAGAACCGAAAGGATTGTCACCAGTATCGAGTGCCTCTTGGGCTAGCTCAATGCAACGTTTGATAAACTTTTCATGGTCTTCTGTGTACATCAGGGAATGGCTCCTTTATCTTTATACGTTTATCCTCTTATGAGCTGAGAGTCATTAATAGACCAATGGAACAAATACAAAACCATAGATACTCTCTCTTTGATACTCATCTTCAGAAGTTTTGGTGATCACTTCTATAGAGTTTTGTACAGGGATGACAAGTTTCCCCCCGATATTAAGCTGGTCAATGAGCTCTTCGGGTAGTTCATCAGCAGATGCTGAAACGAGTATCTTATCGAATTTTTCTCCGGGAACACCGAGTTTATCTCCGGCCTTTTCGATCCTGCATCTATCATCATGGCAGTATCTGGCAAGATTGAACTTGCCGAGTTCTACTAAAGAGCCTATCCTTTCCAACCCTAAAACACTTCCTTCTTCTCCAACAATATGACAAAGAATGGCAGTGGTCCATCCAGACCCGGCACCTATATCCAATATCTTATCTCCTTTTTTGGGAGCGAGGTGTTCAAGCATGAAGGCAACTGTTGTAGGTTGGGAGATGGTCTGGTTCTCTCCAATGCCAAGCGGTGCATCTACATAAGCACTCTCTTTGAACATATCAGGAACAAAATCTGCTCTATCGACGTTTTCAAATGCTTCAATGATAGTTCTGCTTTTAAGTACTCTATCCATAATGATTGAGTCAATAAGTGAGTCTAAGTCTTTCAATGTTTATTCTCCATTAGACAATTGTTCAATCTTCTTTATATTCCTCTACCTGATAGATTGATATCTGCGGGTGGAATGCAAGACATTCCATACCCATACCGGCTTTCATACATAAATGCATGAAAAAACTTTTAAAATCCGGCAGCTGATCCCATACTTGCGGCAGATAGGTTGCTTGATGTGCGCCATCATGTTTGAGGATCACACCGTCTATACCTACTCTTATCTTTGATTGCAGGTCATCGATAGAGCTGTATTCGACTTCTTGAGGAGGTGTAAGGATAGAGACTTCAACAGTGATCTTTTCGAACTCATCTTTAGTAAGAGAAGGGAATCTCGGATCATTCAATGCTGCTGATTTAGCATTGTGGATAAGATCTTTGTAAAGCGGACGGTGTGCCACTATAGAACCGATACAGCCTCTGAGCATATCATAATCCCCTGTAGTGAGTGTGACAAAACATGCACCTTCATCTTTTAGCCATGGATTATCCTGAATCATCCCATCCAAATCTAAAGGGTAGGGAAGTCCTACTGCTTCAGCTATGGAGGCACGTGCCAGTTTTAGAAGTACTTCTTTTTTCATTTAGCCTCCACGAAAGCTGCACTCATATAACCTACAACCTGTGACTTATCACCGCTGGCATCGGCACTTGTCCGATAATCAAGCAACACAGACTCCAGTCCTAGCTCTTTGGCAGCGATCATCATTGCTTCTATTCCTATCTTACCGCATGCTTCGCATCCTTCGTGCAATCTGTCTCTATCCAGTCCTTTCACTGCATCCAAGCAAATACTGTCAAGATGATTTGCCTTCTGGATATTGTAGTAGTGGCTTAGGTCGCTACTGATCACTATGGCCGTTTTAGGGTCTTGAAGCAACCGTTTTATCAGGGGTGCCAATCTTTCAGGTTTTTCATCAGAGTAAACGATCTCTTCTACTGATACATTCGGCTTATAGGCTTTGATAAATGGAAACTGTACCTCTGTGCTGTGTTCGTGGTGTGCATCGGGAAAGTACTCTAATCCAAACTCCTCTTTCAACTGGCATGCAAGTTTTCTGTCTATAGGCAGATCACCTAAAGGCGTATGATAATTGTCACAATCAGCAATACTGCTTCCTTTGAAATAGACGCGATGGCTTGGACCGATAATGACGATACGTTCTACATCCTGATCTGCTATCAGTTTTAGTGCGATATTGGCTGTAAATCCACTGTACATGTATCCTGCATGCGGAACGATCACAGCTCTTGGATGCAACTGCCAGATCGCATCATCTTTAGAAAAATGTTTTTCCAGTATCTGATTATAGTGTGCAAATGCTTTTTTGATATCTTGAGGGTTGGAAGGGTAAAATTGTCCTTCTACCGAAGTTTCTCGTGTACTCATTTCCATACTCCTTCTATCTCTCTTTTGCAATTAGGGCAGTGACCATCCTCCAGTTTATTCACGGTAATGGTATATCCTGTTCTATCTATAAGCAGTTCATCACATTGTGGACAGTGTGTATCACCATGTACAGGAACATTTCCCAGATAGATATAGTACAGACCTACCTCTTTTCCTATCTCTTTAGCACGCATGAGTGTATCCAGTTTGGTTCTGTCATGATCAAGCATTTTATAGTCAGGATGAAATGCGCTCAAATGCCAAGGTACATGTGGACCAAGGTCATTTTTGATAAACTCAGCCATCTCTCTGATATCCTGGTCACTATCATTTTCACCTTCTATGAGTAGAGTTGTTATCTCCACCCATATACCTTTTTTTATCATTCTTCTAAGCGTATCTTTGACCTCTTCGAGGCCTCCTTTGAGAACTTTACTGTAGTACTCATCATTCCAGCTTTTTAAATCAATGTTGGCAGCATCGACCCAGCTGGTCATATCTTCTATAATTTCAGGAGTTTCAAATCCGTTGCTTACAAAGATATTTTTAAGACCTCTTTTTTTTGCAAGCACACCGACATCTTTGGCATAAGGATAAAATATGGTCGGTTCATTATAGGTATAGGCGATCGATTCACACTCTTCTTCGATGGCTAGATCTACCATCTCCTCCGGGCTGACATTGATATCTGTATTAATTTTATGTTCTTGAGATATGCCCCAGTTCTGGCAGAAAGGACACCTGAAATTACAGCCGACTGTTCCAAATGAGAGTGCAGTACTTCCCGGCAGCATATGGTAAATCGGCTTTTTTTCTACCGGATCAATGTGCACGGCAACAGGGTGTCCGTAGACAAGTGTTTCCAACTCCCCGCCTACATTTTTGTTTACACCGCACATTCCTGTTCTACCCTCTTTGAGTTTACAGGCATGACGGCATAGAAGACAGATGATTCGTTCTTTTTCTTTCTCTTCTTTAAAGTATTTCATCATAGGCTCCTATGTGAGTCTTATAGACTCAACTATTTTTAATCATAGCACAGAACTATAAGTTTGTCAAATAGTTTTATAGAAAGATAACTATTTGTAACAAATAGGATAAAAATACTCCTATTTAATAAAACCTGCTGAGTGATTTTTAGTTTTTTTATAATCTATGTTACACTTATCGTATGAATCAAAAAAAATAGGAGATCTCAATGAGAACACACAGGGAGATATATCAACCAAATCCTGAGTTTGCTGCAAATGCTGCGATTAGAAGTATGGATGCATACTGGGAACTTCAAAATAAAGCAATAGCGGATTATGAAGGCTTCTGGAAAACATACGCCGATGAGAAGATAGACTGGCTGTCACCTTATGAGAAGGTACTGGATGAGAGTAATGCACCGTTTTATAAATGGTTCACCAACGGAAAGCTGAATGTCTCAAATCAGTGTATCGACAGACATCTAGCAGACAAAGCAGATAAAACGGCTATCCTATTTGAAGGTGACAGAGGTGATGTAGAGCATATTTCCTATGCAGAACTTTCATTACGTGTGAACAGGTTGGCTAATCTTTTAAGAGAAGAGTTCGGTATCCAAAAAGGTGACAGGGTTGTACTCTATATGCCGATGATCCCTGAAGCAGCTTATGCGATGTTGGCATGTGCAAGAATCGGTGCGATCCACTCTATCGTCTTTGGCGGGTTCTCGGCCGAAGCACTTAAAGACCGTATTGAAGATGCTGAGGCAAAACTTGTGATCACTGCGGATGGTGCTTATAGAAAAGGTAAACCGTATATGCTAAAGCATGTGGTTGATGAAGCACTTGAAGATGGCGGTAAGAGTGTTGAAGCCGTACTCGTTGTGAAAAGAAATCATGAAGAGATCGAATGGGTTGAGGGCAGGGATTATGATTATAACTTTTTGATCAAGTCTCAGCATGCGGAGTGTCCGTATGAAGTAATGGATAGTGAGGATCCTCTTTTCTTGCTTTATACTTCCGGTAGTACAGGTAAGCCAAAAGGTGTTCAGCACAATCAGGCAGGGTATATCCTCTGGGCACAGATGACCATGGAGTGGGTATTTGATATTAAAGAGAAAGATGTCTATTGGTGTACAGCTGACATCGGTTGGATCACAGGGCATACCTATATCATCTATGGACCGCTTGCTGCAGGTGCTACTACAGTGATGTTCGAAGGTGTACCGACGTATCCGGATGCAGGGCGTGCATGGAAGATGGTACAAGATCACAAGATCACTCAGTTCTATACAGCACCGACAGCGATCCGTGTACTTCACAAAATGGGCGAACATGAACCGGAAAAATATGATCTTAGTTCACTGAAGGTTCTTGGTACTGTTGGTGAGCCTATCGACCCGCCGGCATGGAAATGGTACTACGAAGAAGTAGGACAGGGTAAATGTGCGATCGTGGATACATGGTGGCAGACTGAAACAGGCGGTCATATGATCTCACCACTACCTGGTGCTACACCGATCAAACCTGCATGTGCGACAATGCCGCTTCCTGGTATTATGGCAGAAGTTATCGATCATGACGGTACTCCAAAAGAAGTCAATGAGACAGGATTACTATGTATCACAAAGCCATGGCCCAGTATGATCCGTACGATCTGGGGTGATCCAGATAGATATGTTAAGTCCTACTTTGGAGATGCCGTAAAAGATGGTAAACCAGTATACTTCTCAGGTGACGGTGCATTGGTAGATGACCTTGGATATATCACTATCACCGGACGTGTAGATGATGTTATCAATGTCTCTGGACACCGTATGGGAACAGCAGAGATCGAAGCAGCGGTTAAAAAAGATCCAACTGTAGCTGAAGTAGCCGTAGTAGGGCGTCCTCACGAAATAAAAGGTGAGTCTATTTTCATCTATATCGTACTAAAAGAGGGACATGTCAATGCAGATATAGCAAAACATATCAATGAATTACTTGCAAATGAGATCGGTAATATCGCAAAAGCAGATCATATCATTGAAGTACCTGGATTGCCTAAGACGCGTTCAGGAAAGATCATGAGACGTATCCTTCGCTCTATTGCAAAAGGAGAAGCGGTTACTCAGGATATCTCAACGTTGGAAGATCCGGCGATCGTAGAACAGATCGAAACAAAAGCGCGAGAAGCGTAATACACTGCTTGCAAGGCTTTTGCCTTGCACCTCATATTACATCAAACTTTTTACTTTCTTCAAATCTTCAAATACTTCTTTTTTTGCGCTAGGATTTCTAAGTAGATAACTAGGGTGAAATGTCGGAATGATAATATAATCCGGCTGTTGGTTGATCACTCCTCTTATCTGGCTGATAGGTGTGGAATCATCTGTAAGATAATGGTACGCAGTAGAGCCGAGTGTAACAATCAGTTTTGGTTTGATAAGTTCTATCTGCTTGAAAATATAAGGCCTGCAGGTATGCGCCTCCGTAGCAGTTGGAGCACGGTTCTCCGGTGGACGGCATTTCACGATATTGGCGATATAGACCTCTGATCTTGGTATGTTAAGTACATTTTCGATCATCTTGGTAAGAAGTTCACCTGATTTTCCTACAAAGGGTTTGCCTTGTGAATCCTCACTTGCCCCCGGTGCTTCACCGACAAATAGAATATCCGCATTCTCATTACCTTCTCCGAACACTACTTTTGTTCTGCTCTTACTGAGCTCACACAGGTGACAGTTAAGTGCTTGTTTTCTAAGCTCTTCCATCGTGTTTGGTAACAAAAGGTCAGAGGGATCCTCTTTGAATATAGTCAGGTCTGTATAACGATGACCTAGATCTTTTAAATGATAAAGATGTTTGAGAAGTAGTGCATTTTTGAGGTTTTTCATAGGGATATTATACTCTCAATGGCTTAATGGTTTTATGTCATTGGTCATTCATTTTGAAAAATTTTATGAAGAATTTTTGATCTTTGTAGAATATGGAAATTGATAAATGATAGTATGAGATCAGTGGTGATCACCCATCAGTTCAGTAATGGCCGATTGAAGTGAACTTTCCTTGGTTTGTACTGCTTTGACACCTAATGCACTTATCTCATCAAGGACTAATTGTAAGTAATTAGCAAATTGTTTTTCGAGGGCAGGGCTTATGCCTATGGCAACGGAGCTAATATCCTCCGGAACTACCCCGAGTATCGTTACACGGGCTTTAAGATCATACAGTGCCCCGGCTTCAAGCATCTGTATGACCTCTACTTCATGTGCAGTATTCCTCTGTGCGCCAAGACCATAAAATTCCTCGGCAGGTATCCTGTACAATTTTCCCGGTTCTTCATCTATGGAGAGTGTATCCAGAATGATCACTTCATCATACGCTTGCAGATACTCGATCAGGTTTAACCCCAAAGTACCTCCATCCAAAATCTCAATGTCTGAAGAAAAAGTATAGTTACTTTTCAGGAAGCAGGCCATATAAACACCGATGCCGTCATCTCTGAAAAGAGTATTTCCTACGCCTATAACGATACATTTCATTAACAAACAACCCTTATCCCAAACTTTTTACAGCGTACACCCTGTAGTGATTTTATATTTACCGAGCTCTTTGCCTTTTGTGTCGATGATATGTACTGCACATGCAAGACACGGATCAAAAGCATGGAGCACACGTAAGACTTCAAGCGGTCTGGAAGGATCTTCTATTTTGATACCTATCAGTGCTTCTTCATAAGGTCCTCTTTGGTCATTACTGTCTTTTGGAGAAGCATTCCATGTAGTAGGGGCAATGACTTGATAATTGGCGATCTTTTGATCCTTTATATTGACGAAATGGCTGAGAACACCTCTTGGCACTTCAAAGAAAGCTCTTCCTTTTGCCTCATGCGGTAACTGCTCGAATTCATATTTGCTCCAGGTCTCTGTATCATAATATTTGATATGTTCAACAAGATTGTTCACAAGTTTGAAGATATATTCGCTGATATAGGCACTCTCTATTGCTCTGGCAGCATTTCTGCCGACAGTGGTAGCAAGGTCTATCAGTTCCAAATCACATACTTCAAGAAACTCATCTACAAAAGGTTTGATGAAACGGTTGCCTTTTTGATAACTTACGAGTACTCTGGCAATTGGACCGCATTCCATGGGTTTGTTCTCATAACGCGGTGCTTTTACCCAGCTGTATTTGTCATCCTTGTTCTGTGTTTTAAGTGTACCATCTTCATTGAGGTCCGTATAATGGGGTTCATCCCCTTCATACCATGCACGGTCTACATTTTCACTGATTTTGGATTCATCAAAAGGCTGAACTTTATCCAGCTCATATCCGAAGATGATACCCTCTTCAAAGAGTAAATGCTCTTTGTCTAACGGGAAGCCTCCTACACATAAAAAGTTGCCTTCTGTACGTCCATGACCGGCTTTGATATCATCTTTATAGGCCTTTGTGATCAGTTTGACATCAGGGAGATAGGCTCTGTCTATAAAATCTTTTGACTCTTTGAGAATGTCAACAAAATCATTGAGCCTATGTGGGTTGATCATATCAGCAACACTGGTAATACCGCCTACGACTATAGTTTGCGGGTGAGGGGTTTTTGCTCCGAATATAGCAACAGCTTTGGAGATATTGGTTTGAAACTTCAATGCTTCCAGATAGTGCGATAACAAAAGAAGGTTCTCTTCAGGAGTAAGATTATAGGCCTTGTGACCCCAGTAACCGTTACTGAACAGTCCGAGTCTTCCTGCATCCACAAATTTCCTGAGTTTTTCTTTGACCTCTATGTAGTGAGCGTCTGAGTTACGGTAAGGTTGCGCGGAATAGTTGAGGGCAATTTCTGAGGTAAGCTTTGGATCTGCCTCAAGGGCCTTAGTGACATCAACAAAATCTAAAAGGTGCAGATGGTAAAAATGTACGACATGATCTTGCAAAAAGAGTGCCAGTGCCATCAGGTCTCTAATGATCTCACTGTTAGTCGGGATCGTGATTCCGTAGGCATCTTCCACCGCCGAGATCGCTGCACGGAAGTGTACATTGGTACAGACACCGCAGATCCTTCCTGCCAGTAACCCTGCATCTCTTGGGTCTCTGTTCTTTAAAATGATCTCAATTCCTCTAAATAGTTGTCCGCTTACATAGGCTTCTTTGACTACATTATTTTCATCTATCTCTACTTCTGCACGTAGATGCCCCTCGATACGGGTGATTGGATCAATCACTATTTTCTTCACTTTTACTCCTCGACCTTTCTTTCAGTTGCCAGTCTGTCAAAGAACTTCGTCTCTACACACCCCATACAGCCATGGCCGCCTTGTACTGGCCAGCTGGTACCCAGGTTGAACTTCATTGTAGGACAGTTCGCATTGGCATAGGGGCCTTTGCATCCCATTTCAAAAAGACACCATCCTTTTTTTGCCCCTTCATCTCCCCACTCTTTGACGAATTCACCCAGTTCATAGTGTCCACGACGTTCACAGTTGTCATGGATCCTTCCCTCATAGGCCCATAACGGACGGTTAAAGCTATCAAGTTTTGGAAGCTCTTCAAACATCAGGTAATACAGCAGGGTACCGACAATGTTCATCGGGTTGACAGGGCACCCTGGAAGGTTGATGACATCTTGACGTCCAAGTGCTTCGCTCACACCGACAGCCCCTGTGGGATTGGGGGCAGCGGCAACCACACCACCATCAAATGCACAAGCACCTACCGAGATAATCAATGCAGCATCATTAGCACATTTTTTGAGTAGTTCAATACCTGTTTGACCTTGTGGGCCTATACGCAAAAATTTGCCGTCCATCGCTAAAGGGATAGCCCCTTCTACAATGAGTACAAACTCTCCTTTTTGATGGGTGATAATATGCTCTAAGACTGTTTCGCTTTGATCACCCGCACTGCTCATAAGCAGTTCATGGTAATCCAGTGAGATATAATCAAATATCAGATCAGCGATTCCCGGATGTGAGGTTTTGATAAAGGCTTCAGAGTTACCTGAACAGTCTGCCAGCTCAAGCCAGATAACAGGTACTTTGTTTAGTGTTCTCACTCCTTCATTGACTAGCGCTTCAAACTCTGGGTGAAGCTGCATGTTCGCAGTCGCCATTGAAACCCATTGGTTCATCTCTTTATCTGTGATCTCATAGGCATCCATAGCAGAAGAGAGATTGTCAGTGCTAAGTTGGTTATGCGGATGAAGTTTGTTGAACTTTTCTATACGTTTTCGAGCCAGAGCCAACTCTTTTTCTTGTTTGATCTCTGCCGCACTTCTTTTCGGCATGTTCGGGTCTATCAGATGCTGTGATGCAGCGACGACATCTTCTACCATTTTCTTACAACGTCCGCACACACGGCCTGCCTGAGTAAATTCACCCAGCTCCTGAAAGTTGGAAACACCGCTCATTTGTACGATGTCCTCAAGGTCTTTGGTATAGACATGTTCACAACTGCATATCAGCCTTCCTCTTTCTGAAAGGACTCTGTTCTCATACAGATAGGATGCATCTATAGGATTTTTATCCCTTACAAGATCTTCAAGGTAACCCACATCCACATTGGAGTTGATACCGATAAATCGTATAAGTTTGTCATCCTTTATATAGTATTCATCCACTCTGTGGTCATTTGGGGAGGTCATCAGTATTTTTTCAAAATCTTTCTCTTTGAAACGTTCCGGACTGCTGACATCTATAAGATCAAATTCGCCCACTTTTAACATATCTACAGATACTTCAGGATGGAATCTCTTTTCCTCGCTTCCAAACAGATGTGACAGAGCTACATCAGCTTGCATCGTACACTCTTTTACATGTCCTGCAATAAATCCTAACGACTCTACTTCTGCAGCTTCTCCCACCGCATAGATATCCTCATTGCTTGTCTGCATAAATTCATTGGTCAAGATACCGCGGTTATATGCTAATGACTCTTTGGCAAAGTCGATATTGGGTTGTATACCTACACCAAAGATAAGATATGGCTCATCAATATCAAATTTTTTTGTCTTTAACTGTGTGATATGCCCATCTATAATGGTTGTATCGATGATCTCATTTTCATAGGAGATACGCACTTTTCCGCTTTTTAGATAGGCTGATTCGATCTCGTTTTGAGCCTCTGACGAGAGTGAATGAGCATAAAGTTTGTTTGAGCGTACGAGTAGGGTGATGTGTTCTGTATCTTCCATCATATTTAGTGTTTCAAGCAGTTCCAGTGCCAGTGGGCCTGAACCGACGATGACCACTTCATGACCTTTGATGCCTCCTCTGATCTTTTGAGAATCATGAGCACTTCTAAATACGCTGGCATTATCAAGACCTTCTATATCAAAAAGTGTTCTGGGGATAGACCCTGTTGCGATAATGAGTTTATCATAGCTATAGGAGTGATCGGCGGTAAGTACTTTTTTTTCGTCTGTATCAATATTGATAATTTTTTGGTTCAAAGTGACTTTCACAGAAGGGTGGAGATCTAAAGCGATACTTTTTGGGCTCTCTTCATCATCTACAAGTCGGCATAAATGTATCCTATCATAGGGAGCAACCGACTCATCCGAGATGATGTGTACTTCTGAATCCATAGCAATTTCTTTGATACGATTGGCTATGTATGCTGCTGAGATCCCGCCGCCTATGATCACAATTTGCATGCTAGATACTCCATTTACCGTATTCTTGATAGATTATATCAGATTCACCATATTATTTATAATAATAGATTGATTATAACTATTTTAGTTCATATAGGACTTGTATTTTGAAGCATTCAATATAATTGACAATAGTTTACTAAAAGTAATATAATAGTATAAATTCTACTTTAAAGGAGTGAAAATGTTATTGACAAAATTTGACCCTATGAAAGAGTTTAGAGATCTTGAAAAAAGAATGGAAAGTGCTTTTAAGTTTCCGGAACATGGTGATATCGCAAATGTTTCTGGTTTCACACCTTCTGTAAATACAAGAGAAGGTGAATATGCTTATCATGTAGAAGTAGACCTTCCCGGAGTGAAGAAAGATGATATTAACGTAGACATAAAAGATAATGTTTTGACTATCTCAGGTGAAAGAAAGACTAAAAAAGAGGTCAAAGAGAAAGACTATTACAAAATGGAAAGTTCTTATGGCAAGTTTCAGAGAAGTTTCACTCTACCGGACAATACAGATGTAGAAAATATTGAAGCCAATTCAAAAGACGGTGTACTTGAAGTCGTCATCCCTAAGCTTAAAAAAGTAAATAAAGAGACTAAACAGATTAAAGTAAAATAAAGGGAGTCTAAGACTCCCTTTATTTTAAATATATAACTACATTGTTGACCTAGCGAAAAAGTATCTATGAAACCTGGGTTACTGCACCTTTTAACTGACTTCATTTGATATCTTATTGAAAACCTTATAATGTATTATATAAGGGGATATCGTTTTAAATCATACAAGAGAAGAAAGGGAATTTCTTCTCCTTACATAAGAGTAAATATTAGAAAACGATCTTTCCTTCGTTTTGCATTCTCATGATGATATCTTTTGCTTTCTGGTGTCCCTGATAAGCTGCTTTACGACACCACTCGATCGCTTTTTCTTTGTCCTCTTCACATCCAAGGCCCAGGTCATAAAGAGCACCAAGGTTGAACTGTGCAGAAGCGTTGCCTGCTATGGCTGCTTTTTTAAAGAGGATGAATGCTTTTTGGTAGTCTTGATGTACACCGCGACCTTCTTTAAACATCGCGGCAAGGTTGTTAAAGGCTTCTACATTTCCACGTTTTGCTGCTTCTTCGTACCAGAAGGCTGCTTCTGAGAAGTTCTGATCACACCCCTCGCCGTTTTCAAGCATCAGTGCTACATCAAATTGAGCCAGAGGAACTTCTCTTGTCGCTGCTTCAAGGTAGTGAGCAAAGGCCTTTTGGCTATCTTGCGTTACGCCAAACCCTCTAAAATAGAGATAACCGAGATAATAATGTGCAACAGGATCATTTTGTGCTGCCAACTCACTATAGAGTACAAAGGCTTTGTCATATTCTTTATTGACAAGATGGTTATAGGCTTCTTGAGCTTTTTGGGTCATTGTTCATTCCTGTGTAGACTTTTTAATTGATTGCTTTTACTATACTTTGAAAAGTTGAAATTAAAATTTATTTGCGGTTTATTTTCGATTTATGTACATAAGTAGGCAGAAAAGCATCATCCTTCTATCTCATAGAAGGATGGAAGTGCGAAGGGTTTTGGATTATTGACCAAATCCTGCAAGCTCTGCTGCAACTTTTTCCATTTTTGACTGCGCATCTTCCAGTGCTTGTCTGTTCTCTGCGATGACATTTTCAGGTGCATTGGCAACAAACTTTTCGTTGTTTAGCATACCGCTAAGTTTGTTGATCTCTTTTTCAAGCTTCTCTTTTTGTTTGCTCAGTTTACCGATGATCGCACTTAGGTCGATTTCATCGGTCGGGATGTAGACTTCAAGATTGTCTGACACATCTGTCACAGAGTTTTCTACTTTTGCATCTACAAACTCGATCTCTTCAACTTTTGCAAGTTTTTCGATAAATGGTTTAGCTGCTGCTGTATCGATCTCTTTGCCTAGTTTTACATAGGCTTTAGCGATCTTGGAGTTACCCATATCGATGATAACTTTCGCTCTTCTTATCGCAGTGATCGCCTCTTCAATGATCGCGAACATTGCTTCAGCATCTTCATCTACAGTGACTGCTTTAGGGAAGTTCATTACCATCACAGACTCACCTGTTTCAAGTTCAGTACCTGAAAGCTTGTGGTAGAGGTGCTCAGAGATGAACGGCATAAACGGAGAAACCATTTTCAGTGTCTCTTTGAAGATCGCACCGAGTTCAGCGATAGAATTCTTATCAGCCTTAGAGTATTCGATTCCCCAGTCACAGAACTCATTCCATACAAATCTATACAGGTTGCTTGCTGCTTCGTTGAACTTATAAGTCTCAAGCGTTTCTCGTACCTCTTCAACTGCTTTTGCCAGACGGCTCTGCATGTATTTACCAAGCGGTGTTTTCACTTCGATATCTTTAAGATCAGCAAAGGTATCCACGTTCATCTGCAAGAAGTTTGTTGCATTGTAGAGTTTGTTCGTGAAGTTTCTAAACTGCTCTAGGTTTTTTGCACCAAGCTTGATATCTCTACCTTGAACTGCAAGGAATGCCAGTGTAAACCTGATGATATCCGCACTGTGTTCTTCAACCATGTCAAGCGGGTCGATCACGTTCCCTTTTGATTTACTCATTTTCGCACCGTGCTCATCTCTTACAAGTGCATGCATATAGATGTCTTTGAAAGGAAGTTCACCCATAAAGTGTTCACCCATCATCATCATACGTGCAACCCAGAAGAACATAATGTCAAATCCTGTGATAAGCAATGAGTTAGGATAGAAGTCAGCAAGGTCTGTATCCGTATAGGTGACTGTCATCTGACCATTATTACCCCATCCAAGCGGAGAGAATGCCCAAAGTGCAGAAGAGAACCATGTATCAAGTACATCCGGGTCTTGATGGATATTTTTGCTTGCACAGTGAGGACACGCTTCAGGATTGTCATGTTTATCAGCCCACTGGTAATCACAATCATCACAGTAGAATACCGGGATTCTGTGCCCCCACCAAAGTTGTCTGGAGATACACCAGTCTCTTAGTTCATCCATCCAAGCTCTGTAAGAGTTAAGCCAGTGTTGAGGGTGGAACTGTGCTTCACCTGCATAAGTCTTCTCTATAGAGTTCTTTGCTACTTCACTTCTGACAAACCACTGTTTTGAGATATACGGTTCAACGATGTTCTTACATCTGTAGCAGTGACCGACTTGATGCACATGGTCTTCTATCTTAACGATATAACCTTCTTTTTCAAGTTTTTCAACTATCGGCTTTCTAGCTTCAAGTCTCTCCATACCTGCAAACTCGCCACAGTAGTCGTTCAAAATACCTTTTTCATCAAAAACAGTGATGAATTCAAGGTCGTGACGCTTTCCTACTTCGTAGTCGTTCTGGTCGTGTGCCGGAGTAACCTTTACGATACCTGTTCCAAACTCCATATCAACGTGTGCGTCAGCAATGATCTTGATCTTTCTATCTGTAAGAGGGATGATCACTTCTTTACCGATGATGTCTTTGTAACGTTCATCATCAGGGTGAACCATGATCGCTGTATCCCCGAAGTATGTCTCAGGTCTTGTCGTAGCTACCGTTACATGACCGCTGCCATCTGCAAAATGGTAGTTCATATGGTAGAACTTACCGTTTACTTCGTCGTGTTCAACTTCGATATCTGAGAGCGCGCCATCATGTGTACACCAGTTGACCATATAGTTGTTCTGTACGATCATTCCTTCGTTATAGAGGTGGACAAATGCCTCTTTAACCGCTTCTTTAAGCCCTTCATCCATTGTGAATCTTTCACGGCTCCAAGCAGGAGATACACCAAGCTTTCTCATCTGGTGAACGATGGTACCGCCTGAGTACTCTTTCCACTTCCATACTCTCTCAAGGAATGCTTCTCTCCCGAGTGCTTCTTTTGTCGTACCTTCTGCAAGGAGTTGCTTCTCTACAACATTTTGTGTAGCGATACCGGCATGGTCCGTACCCGGTTGCCAGAGTGTCTTAAACCCGTCCATTCTCTTGTAACGAGTGATGATATCCTGAAGCGTAAATGTCAATGCATGACCGATGTGCAGACTTCCAGTAACATTTGGCGGAGGCATCATGATCGCAAAGTTCTTACCTTCCTCCTGGATCGCTTTGTTACCGTCAATTTCAAAGTAACCGCGCTCTTCCCAGATCTTGTAGTATTTGTCTTCAGTGGCTTTAGGATCGTAGCCTTTTTTGGTAGTTTCACTCATTGTTTTGTCCATCATAAAATAATATTGTCGCGATTATAGCGTAATGGTGCTTTTGATTTATTGGGTATCCCCCATAAGAGAGGGAAGAAGAGGATTATCTCCTGCTGAACTTTGATCTTAACAAAAGATAGCCGACTACGCCTGAGAGGAAAGAGCCGAGCAAGATAGCCAGTTTATCCGCATAGCGATAGAGATCAGTATCGTTATATGCCAAGGTATCAACAAATAGACTCATTGTAAATCCTATTCCGGTAAGGATAGCTACCCCATAAAGCTGTTTCCATGTTGCTCCGGTTGGACGGGAAGCAAGTCCCAATTTGATCGCTATCCAGGAGAAGCCAAAGACACCCAGTTGTTTTCCTATGAAAAGTCCAAGCATGATACCTAACGGCACAGGTCCTGCGATCTGCTCAGGTGAAATACCTCTAAGGTCTACTCCGGCATTGACAAAAGCAAAAAGAGGAAGGATAAAAAATGCTACCCAGTAGTGAAGACCATGTTCCATCTTTTTGAGCATTGAAAAGGTTTGTCCATTTTCATTTTTTGATTCAAGCGGAATCATAAATGCCAGTGCAACACCGGCCAATGTCGCATGTACCCCTGATTTCAGTACGGATACCCATAAAACGATACCTACAACGATATAAAGTGATTGCTTTGCAACGTTTAAGCGGTTGAATGCAAACAATGTTGCCAAGGCGATACTTGCTATGATGATCGATATTGTTGAAAGATCAGTAGTATAAAATAGTGCGATAATGATAATGGCCCCAAGGTCATCGATGATCGCCAGAGCCATGAGAAATATCTTCAGTGAGACAGGTATACGCGGTCCGAGTAAAGAAAGGATTCCCAAGGCAAATGCAATATCGGTAGCTGTAGGTATCGCCCAGCCGTTCATGGCAAATTCATTGCCCGAGTTGAATAGAAGAAAGACCAGGGCAGGAGCAATCATTCCCCCGACAGCTGCAATTGCCGGTAGAGTTACCTGTCTTATGGAAGAGAGATGTCCTTCCATGACTTCCCTTTTGACTTCAAGGCCTATCATGAAGAAGAAAATGGCCATCAAGCCGTCATTTACCCACAATAATAGAGGTTTGGCTATTTGAAGATCTCCAAAACGTATCTCGACATGGGTATGTAAGAAGCCTGTATAGTAGCCGGACAATGGTCCATTTTGAAGTAGAAGGGCTGCTATAGTTGTAAAGATGAGGATAATACCTGCTGATGATTCTTTTCTGATAAAACTAAGTAATGTTTCTCGGTACATGATAAATAATTGTCTCCTTTGGACATAACAATACAGTATTACAGATAAAACTTTATTGACAATTTAATGCAGAATCAACTACAATAGTTTAAAACATTAAGGAGTGAAGTACGATGAAAGAAAAAATTGAAGAAGTGATACAGCACGTACAAAAATCAGAAAAAGTATCTGAAGAGGATAAACCGCTTATCTTGGAAAAATTGGAAGAGTGGAGAGAAGAAGATGAAGCGATCACTGATATCTCAGTACGATTTCAGAACTGGTGGATAGAAATGGAGCCGATCTTTGCTGAACTAGGGTGGATATAGTGGAGATACTTACTCAATATACTTACGAAAAGAAATGGGCAAAGACCTCTAAGCACGAAGCAATGAATATCATCGAGAAAGAGATGCCAGAAACCGATGTGGAAGCAACATGGCAATATATCCTAGCAGAGGTAAAAAAAGGAAAAACGATTACATTGGGTGACTGTCGTTTTAAGCTGGAATCAAAAGAATCTGAGGAGCAGTAGTGAAAGGTATTTTAGAAGAGTTTAAAAAGTTTTTGATCAAAGGAAACATGGTTGATATGGCAGTGGGCTTTATCTTTGGTGCGGCATTTGCAACACTTGTTAAATCTCTTGTAACAAACGTGATCATGCCTCCAATAGGTCTATTGATGGGAAGAGTGGATTTCTCTCAGCTTTTTATCGCGTTGGATGGAAAAGAGTATGCAACACTGGAAGCTCTTGACAAAGCGGGTGCTCCTGCGATTAAATTTGGAATATTTATCAACGATACGATCTCGTTTTTGATCCTCGGTACGGTAATGTTTATGTTAGTTAAAGGGTACAATAAGCTTCGCGAAGAAGAAGAAAAAGCACCTGCAGCACCAACCACAAAAGTGTGTAGTGAGTGTGCGATGGATATCCCGATTGCTGCAAAAAAATGTGGATATTGCGGCAATACTGCCGTCTAATTAGAAGTCTCTTTTCTCTATATTGAGGGAAGAGATGAATTATTCTTTCTATACTTTCAAATTCAGAAGTTCTGTTTTTATTTTCACAACCACTTTTTTAATCTCTTTCGGAGCATCGTATATCATGAGTGCCGCCATATGTGCATCGTGCGGATAAAGCATGATAAAGGTACCCGGAGTGATATCTGCGCTGAATGGTCTCGGTGTAGTATGTTCGTATAAAATGAGATCTTTTGTTGAGTCATAGGGGACTGTAATGCTAAGATCATTGATATGGGCACATTCAAACCGTTCTGCTCCATCCAATACGGTTTGTATATCAACATAGTTCTGGTGTGATTCAAGTAGCGAATTCTCTGGAATCGTGGTCGTATAACTCATCACGATCGCAAAGATATCCTCCCCTTCTATGGCATATTTCCCTTCCTCCGTTTCTGATGTCAGTGAAGCCAGAAATTCAAATGCCTTGTTCCATGCACTACCGAGGGGATAAAGATGATGATTTGATAGATGGTCTATAATCATGTTATTGCTTCTATAGGAGGATCTTTTTAATTGCTTCAGAACAGACAGTTAGACCAAAGGCTCCAGTCACTGCGACACATGAACCTTTAACTTTGCATTTGTCCTCTTCAGGAGAATAGACTACTGTAAAGTTTCTATTGAACTTTGCTTTTTTAAGCTCGTTACGTATCTTTCTCGCCAGAGCATCACCGTGTGTTTTCCAGATAGTGGACACCTCTATTTTAGATGTATCAAAACGCTTAGCTGAACCTACTGACATGATCAGTTTCTTGTAGCACTTTTTTGCCACTTCTATCTTCACTTTAGTCGTATCAGCTGCGTCAATCACAAGATCGTAAGGTTCAAAGTCAAATGCTTCAACCCATGCCATATCCATCTTTTGCGTGATAGTTTTGATACCCGGATAGAGTTCTGCCAGTCGTTCTGTTTTTAGCATCCCGATCGCTTCTGAACCTATCTGTCTATTCTGGTTACTTGGATCATAGCGATCATAATCCAGTATCGTGATATCTTGCACTCCTGAACGGAAAAGGCAATCTAGTGCATAAGATCCGACACCTCCGACACCTAGTATAAGGATCTTGGCTTTTTGAATTTTTTCAAAATTTTCTTCACCAAAAAGCATACGACATCGTTCGTATCTCATAGCCATTCCTCCAAAACTGCAATATCATCATGACTTGTCATATCAAGATGTACCGGGGTAACTGAGACATAGTTTTGTCTGACCGCTTCAAAATCTGTGATATGACCTTCTGTAATGTGCCAGTCAAGTCTAGGCAGTCCGATCCAGTAATACTCATGACCTCGTGGATTCCAGTGTACATGGGCATCATTCCCATATGCCCGTTTCCCTGCTCGGGTTACTTTGAAGCCCAGACACTCTTCTGCTTTGATCGGAGGGATATTGACATTAAGAAACTTTCTCTCAGGCAGAGGAAACTCTCCTTCAAAGATACGCTTTACCAATGACGCTATACTCTGCTGAGCCAGATCATACCCCATGTCGTCGATATTTTGACATTTATCGATACATACTTGCGAGATGGCGATTGCAGGGATACCTTGCAGCACTGCTTCCATTGCAGCCGATGCTGTCCCTGAGTAGGTGATATCTTCACCCATATTTGCGCCTTTATTTATCCCGGAAATAACCAGATCAGGTTTATAGTCCTCCTCAAAGAGTTTATTCAATGAGAGGAAAACACAGTCTGTAGGTGTACCGTCATCTAGCTTGAAAAAGTCATCATCCAGTTCTATAAAACGCAGAGGTCTGGTGAGGGTCAGTGAGTGTCCGCATGCTGACTTTTCCATCGTAGGTGCTACGACCGTAACCCGTGCAATCGGTTTGAGTGCTTCTATCAGAGCATGAAGACCTTTAGATTCAAAACCGTCATCGTTGGTAACTAGTATATGTTTCATCGGCACCTCTTTAAAAAATCTTTTTGGTATAATACTTAAAATTTATAATATATTTCAAAAATAACATTTTAAAAGAAGGAAATATCGTGCAAAAAGAGCCGATGCTGGAAGTAACATTTAAAAAACTATCACAAGAACTTGAACATCTCAAAACTGTCGAAAGAGGAGCGATCGCCAAGGTGATCGATGAGGCTAGAGAGCTGGGAGACCTAAAAGAGAATGCAGAATACCATGCAGCTAAAGAGCGGCAAGGTTTGATGGAAGCGCGTATCACTGAATTGCAAGATGTAGTAGGCCGTGCACAGGTAGTCGATCCATCAAAACTTCCTCATGCAAGAGTGAGCTTCGGATCAACCGTAGTATTGACTGATCATGATACTGATGAAGAGATAAAATACACTATCGTAGGTGCCTATGAATCAAATCCAGCTAAAAAACTCATTTCTATTCAGTCACCAATGGCACGTGCAATGATAGGAAAAGAAGAGGGCGAAGAGATTGAAGTTAGTCTTCCAAGCGGAGATAAAACATACGATATCGAAGAGATATTCTACGAAGAGATTAAACTAGGCTAAAGGACAATAGATGATTAAAGTAGGCGTTGTAGGAGCAAGCGGATATACGGGACTTGAACTGGTGAAAATGTTAGTCAGTCATCCTAAATTCGAGCTAAGCTACCTGGCAACTACAACGGGTGACACAATGATAGAGGCACTTCACCCGTCACTTGAAGGAGTGATATCACTTAATGTAGACAAGGCTTCAGCAGAAGGTGTAGCTGAGCATTGTGACCTTGTGTTTCTTGCACTGCCTCACAAAGCATCCATGGGATTTGCCAAAGAGGTATTGAAAAAAGGTGTCAAAGTCGTTGATCTTTCAGCAGACTACCGTCTTGAACTGGATACGTACGAAGCCAACTACTGTGAGCATGAAGATAAGGAACATTTAGATAGCTCTGTGTATGCATTGATCGAGTACTACCGTGAAGAGCTAAAGTCAACTAACCTTGCTGCAGGACCGGGGTGTTACCCTACGGCTACACTGCTTGGTATCTTGCCGTTCATTCCGTACCTGGATACCAATGTACCACTTTTTGTAGATGCAAAGTCCGGTGTCAGCGGCGCAGGAAAGAAGCTTAGTGATACGACCCATTTTGTAACGATCAATGACAACATCTTTGCGTATAATCCGCTGAAACATCGTCATGCACCTGAGATCGCCGAGAAGATAGAGAAGGTACACGGTGCTAAGATGCAGGTTAATTTTGTACCGCATCTTATCCCTGCTACCCGTGGTGAATTGATATCATGTTATGCCGTTCTAAAAGAGGATATAGATCCTCTGGAAGTGTTAACAAAGCACTACAAGAACGATCCGTTTATCCGTGTCAGAGAGAATCCTGTAGATATAAAGAGTACAGCAGGGACACATTTTTGTGATATCTATGCACAGAAAAACGGTAATGCCCTTTTTGTGAACTCTGCGATCGACAACCTTTTACGTGGAGCAAGTTCACAAGCACTAGCAGCGGCAAACCTGATGTGTGGTCTTCCTGAAGAGATGGGAATTCCTACCATTGCTTATATGCCGTAAGTTAGATAGCAAGTAGTACGTTTGGTTTGCATTGCAGAGCAATGTTTTCATTTAAATAAAATATTGTCATAGCGAACGACCTTGAAAGCGAAGCGATTCGAGAGCTATGACGCTTTTTTGCCTACTTTTTTTAAAAAAAGTAGAGAGAGATGTTTGAAAAGGTTTAAGTGTGGGAAATAAAGAAATTAAAGAAAATGCCATCTTTATCGCCGATTCTCACTATCCTCATCATGGGGATACATTTTTCAAACTTCTTCAAAAAATAGCAGCTAAAGAGATACAACCCCCTCAGGTTTTTTTAATGGGTGACAACTTCGATCTTCTTTTTGGCTATAACGATTACATTCAAACATTTTCTTATGAAGCGATAGAATTACTACAGATACTCTCAAAAGAGATAGAATTCATCTATCTGGAGGGTAATCATGATTTCTGTCTCAAATATCTTTTTCCTAATATGAAGGTATATAGTAGAGATGAACAACCTATCTACTATGAACTTAACGGACAAAGGGTTGCTCTTTCCCATGGGGATAAATATGTGACGGGATTCGGTTATGACTTCTACTGTAAAGTATTGCGCAATAAAACTACACTCACTATCCTCAAACCTTTGCAAAAGTTTATTATCAACCATCGTATGGATAAACTTGCCACAAAAGAGATATGTTTTAACTTTATCGGTTTTGAGAAACGGGTAGAGCAGATACTGGAACATTACAGTGATGCAGAGTTAGTAATAGAAGGGCATTTTCACCAATCTAAAACGATAGGAAAGTATATCTCTCTTCCTTCACTTGCATGCCAAGGACAGATCGGTATGCTAGAAGAGGGTAAAATAGTATTTAAAACACTCTAATGGTTTACTTCACACTCTTTTTTATCGCTTTTGCCTCAGCTACACTTTTGCCTATGGGTAGTGAAGCACTTCTTGTTTATGACATCTCTGAAGGTTACATTGTATGGTTGTTATGGTTAGTAGCGTCAGTAGGAAATACTCTGGGTTCTTTAGTCAACTACTGGCTGGGGCTCAAAGGTGAAGCCTATCTTGAGAAAAAAGGTTATCTGAGCAAAGAAAAAATGCAAAGAGCAAGTAGGTCATTTGGTAAATATGGCGGTTGGACACTTTTACTTTCCTGGGTACCGATCATCGGAGATCCATTGACCTTTATTGCGGGTGTAATGAGATATGAGTTTAAGTGGTTTGTAGTGATCGTAGCGGTAGCCAAAGCTACACGTTACGCTGTTCTTGCCTTGATGGTTACGCTTTAACCTTGGAGTCTTCTATTTTCTTAGCAAGCAGTCTGTCTGTATAGAATGACCCGAACGGGATCAGTGAAAGGATAGAGTAGAGTGCTGTCTCTTTCATAGTAAATCCGGCTTCTTTTTTCGCTTCGATGATCTGGTAGATAAATGCAAATACAAGCAGACCATGCGCCATCCCTACGATCTTAGTGGCAATTGGGTATCCAAAGCTGTATTTGAGCGGCATAGCGATAAAGATAAGGATGATAAATGAGATACCCTCGATCTTATTGACGAGTTTAAACTTCATTAATTCAGACATATACACTCCTAAATTATTTTTGAGAAGTATAGCAGGTGAAGTTTAACTAATCTTAAAGATAACCCTCTGAATTTAAAAGATAGTACATTCTTTTTATTGAATAAGAATGTACTCAAGCTGTTGAAAATAGATAAGTGTTGTTAATGCAGACAGACTAACAGTAATTTTTTCATTGATATCCTGATGAAAATCGAAATGGCGTTCTGATGCAGCTTGGGAACAGACGTAAAGTTCGACGCCAGCATCTTTTAATGAATTAATTAGATGAATATTTGGATTAGATTTTTTATAAATTTTTTTATATGCGATATCATTTAAAACCACCGGTGTGGCATCTCCTGATATGACGGCAACTATGTGGATGTTTTTCTTTTTGACACCAGAAATACTGAGTAAATTTACTAGTCTAGCAATGTGCCATAACTGTGAATTTACTCCTTCCTTTTCATTGGCATTGGTAATTTTAAATATCACTTTATAATCTTTATCTGTTTTTGGTATCAACGCCAGATTAGGATCATAGGTAATTTTCCCATATCCACTAATCTCAGGAGTGATCCATTTTGCTGTATCTTGCGCGAAGATCACACAGGTTAGAAAAATGAAGCTAAAGAGATATTTTTTGATCATGGTTCCTCGTCACTTATTCTTAAGTATTATCCAATTAACTCTGAACAAAGATCAAAGCGGTTGTGTGTCATCAAATGCACTTTGCCATGTAGCTTCATCATCTCATCGAAAATTCGTTTGGAGAGGGCAAAGCCTACTTCTTTTTCTTTTTCAGGTCCATCCATCGCAGCTAGGTTCATCTCATCGATGATATCTTTTGGTACGCTGATCCCCGGTACTTTATCATCAATGAAGTTTGCCGTACGTGCAGCTACCAGAGGGAACTGTCCAAGGATCAGTTGTGCTTCCTTTGCCGTATCACGTATACTCATTGCTTTTGCCTCTTCAAAAAGCTCCAGAAGTTCTTTGGCATTTTCAAGGTCGTAGACCGGCTGCGTGATGATCGCTCTTGCCCCATAGTCAAGTTTTTTAACGATCTTTTTTTGAAGTCTTTTCATATCTTTGGCATACGAGTTGCTCACTGCAAAAGGATAGATCGGTTTTGGTGCAGGGTTGAGCGGTTTGTTAGAGTAATCCACACCTTTGTTCAGGTGATAGATGATGCTTAAAAGCAGGGTAGAGTCACGCTCCACAACACCCTTTACTTCAGGTTGGTCTGAAAGTTTTGCCGGGTCACCGGTAAGAGCTAGTATACATCTAAGATCAAAATCGTTTGCCCCTAGCAAAGATGATTGTAGTGAGAGCTTGTTCTTATCCCTCATACTCATTGTTGCGATCACCGGTTTACCGAATGTCTGTTGAAGTTTTATCGCAGAGAGAACGCCTGACATTTTTAGTTTTGCAAGGGGGTTATCCGTACATGAAAAACCCGATACTTTATCGGCAAGGTTACTTTTTTTGATCTCTTCGATAATGGGATCAAGTGAAGCACCATGTGGAGGGTTAACTTCTACAGTGATAAATGGTTGACTGCTACAAAGGTTTTCACAGAAAGTTTCAAACATATAAATGACTCTTTTATAGGGATTTTTGGTTAATTGGTTATAATTCTAGCCAAATTTAACATAGAGTGTAATGAACACTCTAAAAGCGGCAAAGTCGCGCGAGCCGTCTGCTAAAGACGTTGTGTGAAGCGATGCTTTGCTTTGCAAACAAAACAATAAAAGGTTATTAGATGTCTAAACTGGCAGTATTTGACTTTGATTCGACTTTGATGGATGGTGAGACCATCGACTTTTTGGCTGCACCTTTAGGATTGGAAGTGCAGGTAGCTTCGATCACTGAACGTGCAATGGCAGGAGAATTGGATTTCTATAAATCCCTTAGAGCAAGGGTAGCACTGCTTGAAGGTTTGGAAGAGGAAAAAGTGAATGCAATTTGTAATGACCTTCCTATGATGCCAGGAGCAGCCGAAGTAGTAGCAGGACTAAAAGAGCGTGGATATACTGTAGTTTGTTTCTCAGGCGGTTTTAGAAATGCGACGAAGCCTGCATGTGAAAGACTGGGGATCAATGCAGATTTTTCTAACTTCTTGCATGCTGAAAATGGAGTCTTGACAGGAGAAGTCGGTGGAGAGATGATGTACTCAAATGCTAAAGGTGATATGATCGTTCGTATGCAGGGACTACTTGGTATAGGACGTGAAAATACTTTGGTAGTGGGTGATGGAGCCAATGACCTGAGTATGTTCGCTCATGCTGATACCCGTGTGGCATTTTGTGCCAAGCCTGTACTCAAAGAGGCAGCAACACATTGTGTAGACACAAAAGATCTTAGAGAGATCCTCAAAGTAGTAGACGCTATCTAATGCAAAAGAACAGCTGTAGTATCAAAGGTATTATCAAACAGCTTCTACAGCATAAACAGACTCTTATTCTGGGCAATGTTGTTGCCCTGATGGCAACACTGCTTATCGTTATAATCCCGCTTTTTATCCCCATTCTTGTTGATGAACTTCTATTGGGTAAGCCTCATGGGTATATCGCCTGGATAGAGGCTAACCTATGGCAAAGTGATATCAAAGGGTATGTTTTAGCTACCTTGATCTTGATACTGGTACTTCGTCTGCTTAGTGTACTTTTAGGGGTATGGCAGACCAAGATATTTGTCACTATCTCAAAAGATATGACCTACAAGCTGAGACAATCACTACTTAAACACCTCAAACGTGTTTCACTCAAAGAGTATGAGATGATGAGAGTAGGGGCTGTGACCTCCAAACTAGTGACTGATGTAGAGACGATAGATAGTTTTGTCAGTACAACCATCTCTAAGCTTATTATCGCTTCACTTACTTTGATTTTCTCTGCAGTTGTTTTAGTTTGGATACACTGGCAGCTGGCACTTTTTATCCTCATTACAAACCCTATAGTGGTTTTCTTTACTGCTAAACTCTCACGGAACATCGGTAAACTGAAAAAAGAGGAGAACAGAGCTGTCGGCGTATTTCAGGATGCATTGAGCGAGACTTTGGAACTTTTTCATCAGATACGTGCAGCCAATAAAGAGAACTACTTTTTTAACAAGACAGAAGTTAAAGCCAAAGAGCTTAAAGATCATGCTACTGCTTATGGGTACAAGAGTGATGTAGCGATCAAGTACTCCTATCTGGTATTTTTAGGAGGTTATGAGATCTTTAGAGCCGTGAGTATTCTGGCTGTAGCATACTCAGACCTTTCCGTGGGGTTGATGCTTGCGATCTTCTCGTATCTTTGGGTTATGGTGACACCTACTCAGGATATCATCAACTTTCAGTATGTGCTCTCAACGGCTAATGCTGCTTGTGAACGTATTAACAGTATCTTTGAACTGGAGCAAGAGAGGGTTGTAGAAGAAAAAGAAAACCCGTTTACAGGATCTAAAACCATTGGTATAGAGGTTAAAAATCTTTCTTTTAGCTACCATAAAAACAAAAGTATATTAAAAAATATAAATATGAGTATTCCTGCAGCTTCCAAGATCGCATTAGTTGGAGCAAGCGGTTCGGGCAAGACAACACTTGCAAACATTCTTGTAGGCTTCTATCCTTTTGAAGAAGGAGAGATCATTTATGGTGATATTTCACACACTAAATTACAACTTTCAACAATCCGTGAAAATATCCACTTAATCTTGCAACATCCTAAACTCTTTAATGATACAATGCGCTTTAACTTGACACTTGGCAAGAGCTATAGTGACGAGGCGATCAAGAAGGCACTGCATATAGCACAACTTGATGGAGTGTTGGCCGGTCTTGAAAAGGGACTGGACACATTGGTTGGAAAAGACGGTATCAAACTCTCAGGTGGCCAAAGACAGAGGGTGGCCATCGCACGAATGATACTGAGTGATCCGAGAGTAGTGATATTTGATGAGTCTACATCAGCACTTGATGTACATACAGAAGAGAAGCTTTTTGATGCATTACAAGAGTTTTTGCAAGAAAAGACAGTGATCACGATCGCACATAGACTGAGTACGATAAAGAGTGCAGAGTATATTTATGTACTCGAAGATGGCAGTGTGGTTGACAGTGGGACACCTAAAGAGTTGTTGACCAAAGATGAGAGCTATTTCAGCTCGATGATATAAGGAAACGGTTTGGATGTTATTCAGGCGGTAATCATAGGGATTATCGAGGGCTTTACAGAGTTTTTACCTATCTCTTCAACTGGGCACATGATCGTGGCCAGTAAGTTTCTTGGAGTCTCCCAAGATGAAGTGACTAAGGCATTTGAAGTAATCATCCAGTTTGCCGCTATTATGGCCGTTCTTCTTCTCTACAAAGATAAAATCTCTTTCAAAAAAATTTCCCTTTGGCAAAAACTTTTTATCGCTTTCCTTCCTTTGGCTATCGTAGGCTTTATCTTAAAAGACCTTATCAAAACACTTTTTACCGTAGAGATCGTAGCGTGGATGTTTATTATCGGGGGAATCGTATTTTTGATCGTTGAAAAGTTTTATAAAGAAGAGAGTTCACATACTTATGATGTAGAGCAGGTGAGCTACTCCCAGGCACTTTGGATAGGTATTGCTCAAATTTTTTCTTTGGTACCCGGCACAAGCAGGGCAGGAGCCACGATCATTGGCGGACTTTTGGTAGGACTGGATAGAAAAGCTTCTGCTGAGTTTTCTTTTTTGTTGGCAATACCTGTTATGGCTGCAGTGAGTGGATATGATCTACTTAAACACTATCATGAATTCGCTGATGCCAATTGGGGTGCTTTTTTCATAGGATTTATTACAGCATTTGTAGTGGCTTATCTCACGATCAAACTTTTTTTGGCCTTTTTGCAAAGATTTACATTTGTAGCATTTGGTTGGTACAGAATTATTCTGGGATTCATGTTGCTTACGATGATCTAGATTGAATTTATAGAGTCTCTTTTGAGAGGCTTTATTAAGTTCAAAGTTTTTGGACAGACTATAAGGTAAAAATATGACATTTAAAGAATTCAATTTTCACAAAGACCTTTTTAAAGGTGTGAAGATCGCCGGTTTTAGAGAACCAAGTCCGATTCAACAGTCTGCGATACCGATCATCGAGAGTGGTTCTGACTTAGTAGGACAGGCACATACAGGAACAGGTAAAACAGCAGCTTTTGGATTGCCTATGATGGATAAGATTGCAAAAGGAGAGTGTGAACGTGCTTTGGTCATCACACCGACACGTGAATTGGCAACACAGGTTAGTGATGAACTTTATCATCTTGGACGTTTTGCGGGTATACGTACATTAACAGTCTATGGTGGTGTAGGATACGGTAGACAGATTGCATTGATCCATAAAGGTGTTCAGGTTGTAGTTGCTACTCCTGGAAGACTAAAAGACCTTTACCGTAAAGGTAAGATCGAAACATTCAATCCGGAAATCGTAGTTCTTGATGAAGCTGATGAAATGCTGGATATGGGCTTTTTGGATGATATTAAAGAGATCTTTGAGTACATTCCTCAAAATAGACAGACGTTGCTTTTCTCTGCAACAATGCCGGAACCTATCAAAGATTTGGCTGAAGATATCCTCTATCAGCCTGAGTTTATTTCTGTAGTGAACGAAGAAGAAACTACTAATAACGTGATTGAACAGCGTTATTATGTGATAGAAGAGAATCAAAGAGACGATGCAATCGTTAAACTTCTTGAAACAGAAAATACAAACAAGTGTATTATCTTCTGCCGTATGAAACGTGAAGTAGACAGACTTGTAGAACATCTTCAGGCACTTGGCTTTAATGCAGGCGGATTACATGGTGATCTTGAACAGGAAGATAGAGAGATGATCATTAAAGCCTATAGACGGGGAGAGACGAAGATCATGGTAGCAACCGATGTTGCCGCTAGAGGTTTGGATGTTAAGGGTGTGACTCATGTCTTTAACTATCACATACCGTTTGATCCGCAAAGTTATGTTCACCGTATCGGACGTACAGGTCGTGCCGGTAAAAGCGGACAGGCGATAACACTTGTTACAACTGAAGAGTTCAAAGAGCTTCAACGTATCCAAAAAGAAGTTGGTGCAGAGATGCAGTTGGCTACGATTAAGGATGAAAGCGGAATCGATAAATCAGGTATGGAGTACCTAGCTGAACAGATACGAATGACACATGTAAATCCAAATGCATCAGGTCTCTTGGATCATCTTCAGGAAATGGATCAAAAAATCTTACTTGAAAAACTTTTGTCACAGCTGATCGAAAGAGAACAATCTAACATTGGAACACAGATCGGATTTGATCAGAAAATTGTAGATGATATGATACATGAGTATGAAAGTGAACAAAAAGAAACACGTAAGAAAAATAGAAGTCGAAAACGCCGATAAATTTAGCATTTTTACCTTCTAAAAAGCTAATTTATTTTAAAATCTAACATTACTTATAAAGTGAGATAATTATGGAAACTGACGTAAATATAGTCTTTGAGGCTATTAAGTTTATGGTATTGGGAATGGGAGTAGTATATTTGTTCCTTGTAATACTTGTACAGGTTATGAATCTACAGGCAAAAGTGATTGCAAAATATTTTACTGCCGAAGAGCCTCCTGCAGCTCCTGCAACCCCTTCTAGTTCAGTTAACAGTGATGAATCAGCACGTGTTGCTGCGATTATCGCTGCTGTAACGGAATTTCGTAAAAACAAATAAAAATCAAAATTAAGGTTAAGGTATCATAAATGGCAAAAAAATACATTGATGTTATGGATACGACCTTTAGAGATGGATTCCAATCTGTCTTTGGTGGTCGTGTACTGATGGATGACTTCTTCCCTGCAGTGGAAGCTGCTAAACAAGCAGGTATTACACACTTTGAGTTTGGTGGTGGAGCAAGATTCCAGTCACTCTACTTCTATCTTCAAGAGAATGCATTTGATATGATGGATGGGTTTAGGGAGATTGTTGGAAAAGACGCAAACCTTCAGATCCTTTCTCGTGGTATCAATACAGTGATGCTTGACACAGGAAGCCGTGAGATGATCGACCTTTTTGCAAAAATGTTTGCAAAGCACGGTACATCAACAGTAAGAAACTTTGATGCACTCAATGATGTAAACAACCTTATGTATTCATCAGAGTGTATCAAAAAATATGGTATGAACCATGAAGTGGTTGTAACGATGATGGACCTTCCTCCGGGATGTCAAGGTGCACATGATGTTGCATTCTATGAAAAAACATTGAGAAATATTCTTGATAGTGGTATTGATTTTGATTCTGTATGTTTTAAGGATGCTTCAGGTACAGCGAACCCGCATAAAGTATATGAGACGATCTCTATGGCTAGGAAACTTCTTGGCGAAGAGGTTCATCTTAGACTACATACACATGAAACAGCAGGTGTATCTGTTGCATCATACCTTGCAGCACTTGATGCAGGTGCAAATGGTATCGACCTTGCTGCTTCTCCTGTAAGTGGTGGTACTTCTCAGCCTGATATCCTTACAATGCTACATGCGACAAAAGGGACAAATTTCAATCTTGGTGATCTCGAACTTAATAAAGTACTTAAGTATGAAGAGAGACTTAAAGAGTGTTTGGCTGAATATATGATACCGCCTGAAGCAACGCAAGTTTCACCATTGATTCCATTCTCTCCAATGCCAGGTGGTGCATTGACAGCGAATACTCAGATGATGAGAGATGCAGGAGATCTTGAGAGATTTGAAGAAGTGATCCTTGCGATGAAAGAAGTAGTTGAACGTGGTGGTTACGGTACTTCAGTAACACCTGTAAGTCAGTTCTACTGGCAACAGGCTTATGCAAACGTAATGTTTGGGCCATGGAAGCAGATCGCACCTGGATATGGACGTATGGTTCTTGGTTACTTCGGTAAAACGCCTGTAGAAGCTGATCCTGAGATCATCAAATTGGCTGGTGAAAAACTTAAACTTGAGCCAACGACAGAGAACCCGCTTGATATTGCGGACCGTGATGAAAACAAGTCTATCGCTCATTGGACAAAAGTACTTGAAGATGAAGGACTTGAAACGAGTGAAGAGAATATCTTCATCGCAGCATCATGTGATCAAAAAGGTATTGCGTTCTTGAAAGGTGAGGGGCCTCTCATGGTTAGAAAAGGTAAAAATAATTGTAGTGGAGATAAAGAAATGGCAGGAAATTATACAGTAGTAGTAGATGGAAAACAGTACAGCGTACAAGTTGCAGAGGGTGATGCAGATATCCAAATTGCACCAGTAGCACAGGTAACTGCAGTAGCTGAAGCAGCAACACCTTCACCGGTAGTTGCAGGTGAAGGTTCAGTACATATCAACTCTCAAACTCCTGGTAACGTTTGGAAAATATTGGTTAATCCAGGTGACAAAGTGAAAGAGGGTGATAAGATCATGATCCTTGAAGCTATGAAAATGGAGATTGATATCGCTGCACCACAAGATGGTGTGATCGCTTCAATCAACGTAAATGTAAATGACTCAGTAGCAGATGGGCAGCTTCTGGCAACAATGGATTAATCATGAAGCTTAAACATTTTATACTTTCACTGTTATTTGCATTTACTGCATTGACATCGATCGTTCATGCAAGTGCCAATGAAGCACCTGCATCTGTAAGTACGGAAACAGCAGAGGATGAGGCATATCATCCAAAAACTCTTCCGCAGCTGCTTCAAAGTTTTTTTGAAACCACCGGTTTAAATGCCATGGTTAATCCCAAAGAGGGAGTCAAGAACGGTGAAGGAGAAGAATTAAGTCTTTTTGCTCAAAGCTGGGGTAGATTGATTATGTTCACTATTATATTTCTTCTTTTCTATCTTGCGATTGCTAAAGGTTTTGAGCCACTGCTCCTACTACCTATCGCATTTGGTGGGCTTTTGGCCAATATACCGATTGCAAATATGACCGGAGAGCATGGAATGCTTGGTATTATCTACAATATGGGTATCGCCAATGAATTCTTCCCGCTACTCATCTTCATGGGTGTTGGTGCAATGACTGATTTCGGACCACTGCTTTCTAACCCTAAAACTGCTCTCCTAGGTGGTGCGGCACAGTTTGGGATATTCGGTTCATTGGTAGGTGCAGCGGCACTCTCTCAATATACAGGGATGGTAGACTTTACATTGAAGCAAGCATCTGCGATCAGTATTATCGGTGGTGCAGATGGCCCGACATCGATCTTCATCGCTTCAGCTTTGGCTCCTGAACTCTTGGGTGCGATTGCCGTTGCAGCATATTCATATATGGCACTGGTTCCAGTGATCCAACCGCCGATAATGAAAGCGTTGACAACAGAAGAAGAGAGAAAAATTGTAATGAAAAGTACTAGAAAGGTGCATAAACTTGAAAAGTTGATCTTTCCTTTGGTTGTCATTATGATGATTGCATTGATTTTGCCTGATGCTGCACCGCTAATGGGGGCATTTGCTCTTGGTAACTTTGCAAAAGAATCAGGTGTTGTAGACAGACTATCAAATGAGATGCAAAACTCGTTGATCAACATCGTTACTATTTTCCTTGGATTGGGTGTAGGGTCAAAACTTGCTGCAGACAAATTCCTTGTGGCAGAAACGATGGGTATTATGATCATCGGTCTTCTAGCATTTGCTGCAGGTACTGCGGCCGGTGTTCTGATGGCTAAACTGATGAACAAATTCTCAAAAGAGCCTATCAACCCACTTATCGGTGCTGCAGGGGTTTCTGCTGTACCTATGGCAGCACGTGTTGCGAGTAAAGTTGGTTCTGAGGCAAAACCGGGTAATATTCTACTCATGCATGCGATGGGACCGAATGTTGCAGGTGTTATTGGTTCAGCGGTTGCAGCAGGTGTATTGCTGTCAATATTTAAATAAAAAACGAGGCTAAAGAAAGAATTATGGGTAACAAGATACCAAATGGACTAGATAAACTAGGACTGGAAAATATTGGGGAAGTCTATTACAATTTAAGTTATGATGAACTCCAGGCACACGAGGTTAACCGTGGAGAGTGTAAGATCTCTACTACGGGAACAGCAATGTGTGACACGGGTATTTTTACTGGTAGAAGTCCAAATGATAAGTATTTTGTAGATCAGGCACCGTCAAATGAGTATATTGCTTGGGGTGATGTAAATAAAAAGATCGATAAAAAAATCTATGATGAACTTTTAGATCTTTCTCTTTCTCAACTTTCTGGTAAAAACATTTATGTAATGGATGTTTTTGCCGGTGCAAGTAAAGAGAGTAGAAGAAAAGTTAGATTTATCTCAGAAGTTGCATGGCAAGCTCACTTTGTAAAAAATATGTTTATTCGACCTACAGAAGAAGAACTTGAAGACTTTGAGCCTGATTTCACAGTATATAATGCTTGTAAAACAGTAAATGAAAACTATAAAGAACATGGGCTGCACTCTGACGTTTACGTTATATTTAATATAGAAGAGAATACAGCGATCATCGGTGGTACCTGGTATGGTGGAGAGATGAAAAAAGGTATCTTCTCTATGATGAACTATTGGTTACCACTTGAGGGTAAACTTCCAATGCACTGTTCAGCTAACGTAGGTAAAGAAGGTGATGTATGTCTTTTCTTCGGACTCTCCGGTACTGGTAAAACAACACTATCTACAGATCCAAATAGAGCACTGATCGGTGATGATGAACACGGTTGGGATGATAATGGTGTATTCAACTTTGAAGGGGGTTGTTATGCTAAAGTTATCAACCTTGATGAAAAAAGTGAACCTGAGATCTATGGTGCGATCGTGAAGGATGCACTGCTTGAGAATGTTGTTTCAGACGAAAGCGGTAGAGTTGATTATGAAGATGGTTCAAAAACAGAAAATACACGTGTGTCTTATCCTATTGAACATATTAAAAATCATAAAGCTAACCTACAAGCTGGTCACCCAAATAATATTATCTTCCTTACTGCAGATGCATTTGGTGTACTTCCTCCAGTATCTAAACTTAACAAAGAACAGGCAATGTATTATTTCCTTAGCGGATACACTGCTAAAGTTGCTGGAACAGAAAGAGGGATTACAGAACCACAAGCTACATTCAGTGCATGTTTTGGTGAAGCATTCCTTCCATTGCATCCAACGGTATATGCTAAGCTGCTTGGCGAAAAGATTGATGAACATGGTGTAAATGTATATCTTGTAAATACCGGTTGGACAGGTGGTCCATACGGTAAAGGTAAACGTATGAGTATTAAAGATACGAGAGCGTGTATCGATGGTATCCTTAACGGTTCGATCAATGACTCTGAGTTTGATAAACTGCCTATCTTTAACCTAAGCATACCAAAGTCACTTAACGGTGTAGCAGATAATAAGGTGTTAAATCCAAGAGATACTTGGGAAAATCAAGAAGAATATGATGCAATGCTCAATAAGCTTGCAGGTATGTTCCAAGAAAATTTCCGTCGTTATGACGGAAACGGCGGTGAATTTGATTTTGCTTCCGCTGGTCCACAGCTATAACCTCTTCTAAAAGACTCCCTGATAAGGGAGTCTTTTACTCTCAATTTATTCTAAGAATACTTTAGTATAGTTACGAAAATAATTATATAAGGATATTTTATATGAATTATAATAAAATAAGAAAATTTTGTCGTAAGTTTAGAATAGCTATCGGCCTTGGGCTTATTGGTGTTGGAATTTATACAGGTATCGTATGGTTCTATCTTGGAATTATTCCATTGATTGCAGGTTTGGCTGATTTTTGTCCAATTTGCATGATCACCAAAAAATGCGATCTTCCAGAAGCTAAATAATAGCCATGACACCTTTTAGGTGTCAACTTACAATTTTCACTATCTTTTCTTACATTCTATAATATTAAACATATCTATTTTAAAACAGAGTATAATTTCATTATCTAATACTAAAAGGAGATCTTATGGATAAATTAACAGAATATCTTAATGCCCATCGTGAAGATGAACTGCATCCCTCTGAGATCGCCAACCTTCTTAAAGATCTTGATGAAAAGAGTTTTGATGATGCCGTACATTCAATTCCGAAGGATCTGATTGCTGATGTGGCATTGGAACTTCCTGATCGGTATTTTGGTGATATTGTCGAATCATTTACTGCTGAAGAGATTGCTGAATCGGTAAGCGAACTTGAATCTGATGACCAAACGGACTTTATTCAAGAACTTGAAGAGATAGATGAGGAAAAAGCTAAAAAAGTTTTTGAAGCACTTGATGAAGAGTATCAGGCTGATATCCTTCAGCTTAAGCGTTACAAGGATGAAGAAGCCGGTGCTTACATGCAAACTGAAGTTTACACAGCTAAACTCAGTCAGAATGTGCATGATGTTATTCGTGATTTCGCAAGGTTACGTAGAGAAGATGAACTGGAAAATGTAACGTACCTGTTTGTTACCGATGAGCATGAAAAGCTCCATTACGGTGTTGGACTCGATCATCTTCTTATCTTTGATTTTACAAAAACTCTGGCTGAAAACATCAATGAAAATCCTGAACAATACAGACCTATTTATGCAACTGATTATGATGACATTGATGATGTAGTTCAAAAGTTCCAGAAGTATGACCTTGCATCTATGCCAATAGTGAATGCAAAGGGAAGATTACTCGGACGTATTACTTCAGATGATATTTTAGATATTATCAATGAACAAGCGACTGATCAAATGTACCATCTGGCAGGGCTTAATGATGATGCTGAAGAGGATGAAAACATTTTTAGAGCCGGCAAACTAAGAGCAGTATGGTTGAGTATAAATTTAATCACAGCGATAGTAGCATCTATCGTGATAGGACTGTTCGAGTCTACCTTGCAAAGTGTCGTTGCATTGGCTATATTAATGCCTATTGTTGCTTCTATGGGGGGAAATGCCGGTACACAATCACTAACGGTTGTTGTACGTCAGCTTGCTCTTGGTGATATTGCCAAGCATGATGCATTTCGTACAATTAAAAAAGAGGTGTTACTCTCATTAGGCAATGGATTATTATTTGCACTTATCATGGGTATCATTGCATCGGTATGGTTTGACAAAGGAATGTTAGGTGTCGTTATAGGACTTTCCATGATTATAAATCTGCTGAGTGCGGGGTTCTTTGGCTCAGTTGTACCCTTACTATTAAAGCGTATGGATGTAGATCCGGCAATCGGCAGTACTGTAGTTTTGACAACAGTAACAGATGTTGTAGGTTTTTTTAGTTTTTTAGGTCTTGCAACATTAATTTTATTATAAAGGTTTTAATACACAAATGGACTTATTGATTCTATTTTTTCTTTTGGCTGTGGGGATATCGTTCCTTTGTTCAATTTTAGAGTCTGTACTTTTATCGATTAATATGCCGTTTGTATCTATTTTAGAGCGTGAGAAACCTCAAATAGGCGCATTACTTCGTGATCATAAAGAGAATATCAACAAATCTATTGCTTCAGTTCTCATACTTAATACTGTTGCAAATACACTAGGTGCTGCAGCAGTTGGAGCACAAGCTGAGAATGTTTATGGACATGAAGCGGTCTTTTATGTCTCAGCGATTCTAACTTTTGCCATTCTTTTCTTTTCAGAGATCATTCCTAAAACAATCGGTGCTGTTTATTGGAAACAACTTGCTCCAATGGCTGCATATATCATTAGATTTTTTATCTGGATCACCTATCCTGTGATCTTACTTACCCTTTTTGTTACAGATCGTATTAAAAAAGATGCAGATAAAACTGGATTGAGTAAAGAAGAGTTGCTTGAGAGTGCATGGATGAGTGAAGATGAAGGTGTCCTAAGGGAACAGGAATCTGAAGTGATCGAAAATATCCTTCAATTAGACCGTATTAAAGTTGAAGAGATACTTACACCAAGAACTGTGATATACGCTTTGGACGGTACAAGAACACTTAGGGATATTATAGATAATGAAGAGGCAATCTATAAATTTTCCCGTATTCCTATTTTTGAAGGCAGTATAGAAAATATCACAGGTCTTGTAATGACAAAAAAGATATTTAAGCATGCACATAGAGATGATACTCAAACATTGAATGATATACAAAAGAAGATATTTAAGATCTCTGAGAATATACCTGTATCCAAAGCTTTAGATCTTTTTATTAAACGTAAGGACCATATGTTTTTGGTTGTAGACAGCTATGATCAAACTGAGGGGATTCTTACATTGGAAGACTGTGTAGAGACAATCTTGGGTGTTGAGATCGTAGATGAAAGTGATAGTGATGTGGATATGCGCGAAGTAGCTAAGCAGAAGATGCGTTTAAAACGTAGATTGGAAGAAGTAGAAAATAGAAACGGAAATAAATAGAGCAATGTCTTTTTCTGAGTTACATTTAAAACCATCAATTTTAAAGGCATTAGAGAAAAAAGCTTATAGTGATGCAACCCCGATACAAAAAGAGCTCATTCCAGTAATTTTTTCAGGCCATGATGTCTTAGCCGGTGCACAAACCGGTACCGGTAAGACGGCTGCATTTGCACTCCCGATCCTTCAGGACCTGGCCGGAAAATTTGAAGAGGGGAAACATTATCCCAAAGCATTGATCCTTGTACCCACACGTGAACTTGCTAAGCAGGTGCATCAGAGTTTTGTTGAGTATGGAGAGTTTCTCCCACTCAAAAGTGAAGTGCTTTATGGCGGTGCCAATTTCAGTGCACAGACTAATAGACTAAAAAATGGTGTTGATATCATTATCGCTACGACAGGGCGTTTATTAGAGCATATTGGGAAAAATCATATTGATCTTAAAACAATCAAGTTCTTAGTAATGGATGAAGCAGATACAATCCTTGATATGGGATTTCTCAATGAAGTTTCTCAAATTTTTCAGCATCTTCCGGAAACAAGACAGAATATATTGATTTCTGCTACGCTTTCTGCACCTCTGAAAAAACTATCGCGTGAGGTACTGCATAAGCCAAAACGTATCGAAGTAGATAATATGGGAACAGCTGCCTCTTTGGTAAAACAGGTTGTTTATCCGGTAGAAGCAGAGAAAAAAGCAGAACTACTTTCTTATCTAATAGGATCAAGAAATTATTCCATGGTGATGGTTTTTGTAAGAAAAAGAGCTGAAGCAGACATGGTCGCCGAAGAACTAGAACTTTCTGGACTTAAAACAGCTGTGATTCACGGTGAGAAGAGTTCTGGTGAGCGCAGTAGAGCATTGAGCGATTTCAAAGAGGGCAAGATTCGTGTATTAGTTGCAACAGATATTGCAGCAAGAGGTTTGGATATACCTAGTCTTGAGGTTGTCTTCAGTTATGATATTCCCCATGTAACACAAGATTTTATCCACCGTATCGGCCGTACCGGAAGAGCAGGGAAAGCAGGACTCGCTATTACTCTGATCTCACCTAGCGAAATGGTTGCATTAAGAGATGTTGAACGTATGCTGGGGAGGCCTCTTCCCAAAGAGAACCTTGAAGGGTATGCACCAAAAGTGCTAGGTACTCAAAAAGGTGCCAGAAAGAGCGATAAAAAGAAAAGTACAGATGGTGCTTTTGGAAGTAAAAAGAAAAAATCAACGACTTTTTCAAAAACCAAAAAACGAAAAACAACGAAGCGCGATGGTTTTAAAGTCTATGATGAAAATAAAAGCACTAAAGATAAAAAGAAAGGAAGGAAGTAAGTACTTCTTTTGAATTAAATCTCATTATTTTATCTATGATATCAAAAAATGTTTATAGATAAAAGTCCACTATGTATAATATTTCCAGTATAATAGTCACATTATGATAGAAGTACACGAATTTTTTTTAACGCTTTTTTTAATTCTTGTAAGTGCCCGATTACTCGGTGAAGTATTTTCCCGATTTGGTATTCCGGCTGTACTTGGTGAACTAAGTGCGGGTGTATTGCTGGGAAGCTCTTTTCTGGAACTTATAGAAGTAAATGAAATTTTAAAGATCCTAGCAGAGATCGGTATCATCCTCTTGTTGTTTGAAGTAGGGCTGAATACAGATTTTCAACGTCTTAAAGAAGCTGGGAAACAAGCGACTATAGTTGCATTTTTTGGTGTGATATCACCTTTTATAACAGCATTTTTGGTATCCTACTATTTCTTTCATCTTTCTCCTGAAGTTTCTTTGTTTATAGGCGGCACATTGACTGCAACCAGCATAGGAATTACTCTTAGGGTCCTTAAAGATCTTAAGCAAGAAAACAGCAGTATGGCCCAGGTTGTCATCGGTGCAGCAGTATTGGATGATATTATAGGTGTCATATTACTGGTATTTATCTATGATTATGCACTTCATCAAGAGGTGAGTCTCAAACATACAATGAGTGTAACTGCATTCATTATTACATTTTTAGTTTTTGCTCCGTTTTTAGCACATTATTTTTCTTTACTGTTACGAAAACTGGACAAGTTCTCAAGAGTACCGGGGTTTATACCGACATCGATCATATCTTTGATCGTTTTTTTCGCCTATCTGGCACATTTAGCAGGTGCACCGGAAATATTAGGTGCTTTTTCTGCAGGTATAGCTTTGTCACGTAGATTTATCATTCCTTTTGGTGCCAGCTTGCAAAAAGATGAGGACTTTTTGGAGAAAATCACTCATTCGATCAATCCTATTATGCATATGTTCACGCCAATATTTTTTGTGACTGTAGGGCTCTCTATGAACCTAAAAATTATAGATTTTACATCATCTTCTTTTTGGATAATGAGTTTTATGCTGTTTATTGTTGCTGTACTTGGTAAGTATCTAGGGGCATTTTTAGTCAATGGTTATAGTTTTTACTATAAATCTATGATCGGTGTATCAATGATACCTAGAGGTGAGGTAGGACTAATATTTGCTGAGATAGGGAGAATCAATGGAATCATTGGGAATGAGATCTATGCAGTCTTGATCTTTGTGATCGTACTCACTACGATAGTACCGCCATTTATTTTGAAATGGTTGTGCAAGCGTGAGTACAATGACGGTTAATTTTTTAAAACTTACAAACCAACCATCATTTCTTGTTTCAATTTCTCCTGGTTGAGTTTCTTGATTAGCTTTATAGAAAGATCACCATACTTTTCTTCATCCAGATTGAGCTGTTGTACAAGATCCGTTTGATTGGTACCTTCAGCCCATCCTTGAAGTAATTTGAATTCTTTTTTGGTCAGTCTGACCTTGAGTACTTCTTTTAGTTCGTTTTCTTCTTTAAGTGGAAGGATAAGTTTACGAATATGTTTTTCTACTTCTTCTCTTAGCGTTGACATGTTTTTCCTATTTTGTAAAATTTAATACTAATAAATAACCTAATCCTGCTAACAGGATCGTTCCAAAGAGGTTAAGTACTATGTTGGCAAATGCTTGCATAAAATGACCGGCTTCAAGTAAAAAGAAACTCTCTATGGCGAAAGTAGAGTAGGTGGTCAGTGCACCAAGAATACCTGTAACCAAAAATGTCTTTATATATGGAGGGAAACTGCTGTTATGATGGAAATAAGCAAAGAGCATACCGATCAAAAGACTTCCTATAAGATTTACAGCAAGTGTACCAAGGGGAAGTACATGAGCAAAGTGCTTATTAACTATACCGTTGATAAGGAGTCTCAATGTCGCACCGATAGCACCTCCACTAGCGACTGCGATGATGGTGATGGAACTCACGATTTATCTCCTCCTGCATTTTTGTATGCAAATCTTCAAACCACGTATCATCTGCCTTACTTACATCAATAGTTGGTAGATAAATATACTTTACCGTACCGCTGTGGCAGGTTTTATCATGTTCATTGAGTACCCATTTGCTTCCTGTGACTACTACCGGCTGTACCTTAAGCTTCATGTTCTCAGCAATGAATTTTGTACCTGATTTAAAAGGAAGCAGCTTCTGGTGTTTAGCGCGGGTGCCTTCAGGAAAGATGACAACTTTACGGTTTTTAACTTCCAAAGACTCTTTAACATCTTTGATCATCTTAATGAGGCCCTTTTTATTTTCTCTATCAATAGAGATCATATCACCGTTCTTCAGCAAATGTCCATACCATACAATATCAAAAAGCTCTTTTTTTGCTACCCATCTTAAATGTCCAGTTTGAAGTGCTTCCATAGCGATGATATCTATAATTCCTTGATGGTTCATAACGATCATATCTGCATTAGGATCTGCAAGACCCACTTGTTCGACTTTACTATTCATCAAAAAAAGAATGATTCTGTTAAGGTAGTGCATGATCTTTCCCTTCTGAGCAGGGAAAAGCGTAATCAAGGGGATCATGAGTACTCCTACTATGAATGCAATAACAAATGCACCCCAGTAAAATCTAATTTTCGCAAAGATCTTCATTTTTTACCCATCCTATAATTCCTTGTTTTGTCTCAATTTTGAGATACTGCTTACGCTCACCCAATATTGGTGCTTCAAGTTTGTCATCCAAGTATGTACTGACTGTACTTGTATGTGTAGGCAGGATATAAAGTGGTGCTCCTTGCTTTATACATATTGTTTTGTGCGGAATGTAGAGAGTAAGCAGGGTAATAAATGACACGACCCCTACAACTAGGAAAAAGAAATCTCTTTTAAACAAGAACATTACAAACATAAAAAGTGTTAAAGTAACAAGTGTAAATTTTTTGATCTGTTCAAAACTATCTTCTTTTGGATTGAGTTCAGCATGTGCAGATACGGATGCATCTTTAACATCCACAGGTATTTGTAGAGATATGTATTGATGTTGAATCGTGTTAAAGTAGGTAAATTTCAGTTCTTTTTGTGCAGTAGGTATAATTGCATAGAAGTCTCCATGAACTTTTGCATTATCTCTTAAGATATCTTCGATTCCACTCTCTTCAACAGTACTAAGCTTCATATCTTCAAGATTTGCTTCATTGGCTTCTATATTAAGAGTGACGATATGATTGGTCTCATCATAGTTAGAAACCTGAGAGTTCTTTACTTTCATATCTGCAGCGATCACACCACAGAAGTCTTCTCTCGGTTCTAATGCTGTAAGCGGGACAAAACCTGATGGAAGTTCTGTGTAATTAGAGGAAGTAGTTATACGTAGTGCAGGGACGCGTATACCACGATCTTTAGCCTTAAAGTAAAAGGTATAGAAGCTGTCATTATTATTGTTGATTACAAGCGGTTTGTTCGACAATGGTTTGATATCACTACCTGGATCAAAGGTAAACGCCGGTATTTGGTCTTGTTTACTATTGATACCGATCACGGTAACAGGGAATACCTGGTTTTTATAAATCTTCTTTGGAAAGTAGCTGTATTGGTATACGCTCTCTGCATTAAGCTGAATACTTAAGGCAAAGAAGATACCTATGATGAGCAGCAGAGAGCGATAAAGGTATAGCATTACGCTTCAAACCCTTGAAGCATCTTAATGCCGTCTTCTGAACCCAAAATCGTTTCCAACGCACGTTCAGGGTGTGGCATGAGACCAAAAACATTTTTTGTTTCATTGCAAACACCGGCGATTGATGTTACCGATCCATTCACTACAACACGGTTTCCTTCTGCATCAGAGTAACGAAGAAGGACCTGACCATTCTCTTCCATTTTAGCTAGACTCTCATCATCAATATAATAGTTACCATCTGCATGAGCGATAGGAATATTAAGTACTTCACCATTCTCACACTTGTTTAAAAAAGCATTATCGTTATTGACAACACAAAGTTTCTGATGCTTTGAGATAAAGTGTAGGTTATTGTTACGCTTCAATGCACCTGGCAATAAGCCAGCTTCAGTCAGGATCTGAAAACCGTTACAGATTCCAAGTACTTTACCTCCATTGTCGGCATACTCTTTTACAGCTTTCATCACCGGAGCAAATCTAGCGATAGAACCTGATCTCAGATAATCTCCGTAACTGAATCCCCCAGGTACTACAATTAGATCAACTCCTTGAGGAATAGTTGTCTCTTCATGCCAAACAAGCTCAGTTTCATGACCTAGTTTTTCAAACGCATATTGCGTATCAAACTCACAGTTTGTTCCAGGAAATCTAAGGACTGCTACTTTCATTATGCTATCTCTATAGAATAATCTTCAATAACTGTATTTGCAAGAAGTGTTTCTGACATCTCTTTTACTTTTGCTTCGGCTTCAGCTTTATCAGATGCATCAATATCCAGTACGATTTGCTTACCGATACGTACATCATTTACACCTTCAAAACCAAGTGAAGTAAGTGCATGGTGTGCAGCCTTACCCTGTGGATCAAGAACTCCCTCTTTTAGAAATACGTTTACGATTACCTTCATTTCAATTATCCTTATCTGTTTTTAATTCTTTCTAGAACTTGTCTGTAAGCCTCTGTAAGACCACCTAATCCCTGTCTAAATCTATCTTTGTCAAGTTTCTCTTGTGTTTTAGTATCCCAAAGTCTGAAGTTATCCGGACTAAGCTCATCAATCAGTATGATGTTATCGTCTTTATCTCTACCAAATTCAAGTTTGAAATCGACCAAAGTGATATCAAGTTGTGCATAGAACTCACTTAGAATCTTGTTGATACGTCTTGCCATATATCTGATATAATCAAGCTCATCAGTATTGTTAACAAGGTTCAAAATCAGACAGTGCTGATCATTGAGTTTTGGATCACCCAGTTCATCGTTCTTGTAGTCAAATTCAACAAGTGTAAATGGAAGAACTGTTTTCTCAGCAATACCGAGGTTACGGCTTAAACTTCCTGTAGCAATATTACGTACGATCACTTCAATCTTAATGACTTCTGCTTTTTTGTGAAGCATATGGTTCTCATCGATAGTATCTACAAAGTGAGTAGGGATACCTTTTTCATTGAGATATTTGAAAAGTTCAGTCGAAATCTCATTGTTAAGTGCGCCTTTACCTTCCTCACTTGATTTCAACTCGCCGTTAAACGCTGTCAAAGAGTCCTTAAATTCAGAGATTAGAAGACTTGGATCTTCTGTTCGCCAGATCTTTTTTGCTTTACCTTCGTAGAGCAGTTCTGTTTTTGTCATTACTACTTTCCTTTATTTGTGATGATTAATGCTTTTAGGATATCCACTGCACTTTTGAGTTGCGCATCTTCATAGAGCTGCGTATCAGTGATAATGGAATCATCCGCCTTTGTTTCATTGTTTTCTTTGCTTTTAGTCAGTACTTTTTTATTATTTTTATTGTTGCCGTTGTTGATCTTTTCAAGTTCATTAGTCAAGTGCTTTTTAAGCTCTTTTTCTTTGAGAAGCATAGGGTCTTCTATATACTCAATCTTTCCAAGATGTACAGTAATATCCGGTGTCACACCTTCAGCTTGTATTGTTCTGCCGCTTGGCAGGTAGTATCTTGCTACGGTAAGTTTTACAGCTTCATCCATACCTACAGGCATAACTACTTGTACTGAACCTTTACCAAACGTTTTTTCACCAACAATGATCGCACGTTTGAAGTCCTGTAAAGCACCGGAAACGATCTCAGAAGCAGATGCAGACCCGCCATTGACAAGTACAACGATAGGTGTTTTTGCATCACTATCCTGCTTAGTTGCCTTATATTCAATATTTTCAATGGATGATCGGCCTTTTTGTGAAACAATGATGCCATTATCAACAAATAGGTCAACAAGACCTACGGCTTGATCAAGTAAACCACCTGGATTATTACGTAGGTCCAGTAAAATTCCTTTAGTATTATTATGTTCTTTTATTGCTTTTTGAACATCATCAACGACCTTCTGATCAAATGATGCGATGTGCAGATAGAGCAGGTTGTTGTCGATAGACTTTACATAGACAGATTGAATCTTGATAATATCTCTTGTGATCTTGATTTCAAGCGGTTTTGTCTCTTTCTGTCTAATGATAGTCAGAGTTACATCACTACCAGGTTTTCCTCGCATTAGTTTTACTGATTCATCAATATCCATACCGATAGTTGCTTTATCATCGATTTTCAGGATAATATCTCCAGCTTTTAATCCCGCTTTGTCTGCAGGTGTACCATTAATTGGTGCGATAACCGTAAGAGCACCGTCTTTCATTCCTATAGAAACACCCAATCCGCCAAATTCACCTTTGGTTTGAACACTAAGGTCTTTATATGCTTTTGTATCCATAAATGTTGAGTGTGCATCAAGGTTGTTTAAAAGTCCCTTGAGTGCTTTGTCGACCAGTTCAGTGGTATTGACTTCATCAACATACTGTGTTTCGATGACATTAAGGATTTGTGTGAATTTGAGATACGCTTCTAGCTTTTCTTTTGCAGAAGATTGTTTTGGTGTGATCTCTGCGTGAGCAAATACTCCCATAAAATAACTACCGACAAGGGTAGCAAGCAGTCCGGCTGTAATGACTTTTTTACTTTTTTGTATCATAATAGTAGTTTGTCCTGCGCAAAGAATTAAGTGTATTATTTTATTAAAAAATCACTTGAATATCGGTTAACCTTTTAGTATAAGTATTAAAAGTTGGTTTTTAATCAAAAGACTAAATAAACTTGACAATAAGTGACTAAAGTTTGTATAATTTAAAATAATTGTGTAAGAGGAGTATAAAAATGAGTATATTAGAAAAATTAACCAATCAGATGCAGAGTACTATAGAATCAGGTGTCTCTTTAGCATTGCACAATAAAAACCAGGAAGTAGAACCAATACATTTGATATGGGCGCTTTTAACAAACACTCAATCAATTTTACATCAAGCACTCAACAAAATGAATGTTGATAAAGCAGCGATTGAACTGGAAGCAAAAAGTCAATCAGGCAGGTTACCTACTGTATCAACAGTAACAAAAGAGAATATAAAACTTTCGATGAATCTTGTACGTTCATTGCAGAGTGCTGAGGGAGTAATGACAGCTCAGGGTGATCAGTATCTTGCAGTTGATACGTGGCTTATGGCTAATACCAATGAGGGCTTTATCAAAGATGTTATAGGAAAATATCTTGATATCTCTGAATTTAAGAAGACACTAGAATCAATCCGTGGAGGTAAAAGCATTGATTCTCAGAGTGGAGATGAAACACTTGAGGCTTTGTCACAATACGGTATTGATTTGAATAAAAAAGCATTAGATGGCGAACTTGATCCGGTTATTGGTCGTGATGAAGAGGTTCAGCGTATGATGCAGATTTTGATCCGTAAAACCAAAAACAATCCTATCTTGATCGGTGAACCTGGAACCGGTAAGACTGCTATTGTGGAAGGACTTGCACAGCGTATCGTCAATAAAGAAGTACCTCTAAGCCTTCAAAATATGCGTGTCATCAGTTTGGATATGAGTAGATTGATTGCGGGTGCCAAATACCGTGGTGAATTTGAGGATAGACTTAAAGCAGTAGTCGATGAAGTCAAACAAGCAGCTAACATTATCCTCTTTATCGATGAGATCCATACCATTGTCGGTGCTGGGGCGAGTGAAGGAAGTATGGATGCGGCTAATATCCTTAAACCGGCACTTGCACGTGGAGAATTGCATACAATCGGTGCAACAACACTCAAAGAGTATAGAAAGTACTTTGAAAAAGATGCTGCTCTTCAAAGACGTTTTCAACCGGTAAAAGTTGATGAACCTTCTATAAATGAAGCGTTGCAGATCCTTAGAGGGATCAAAGACAAACTTGAAGCACACCATAATGTAACGATCACTGATTCAGCACTTGTATCTGCTGCTAAGTTATCGGATCGTTATATCACGGACAGATTTTTACCAGATAAAGCGATAGATCTTATTGATGAGGCGGCAGCAGAGCTTAAAATGCAAATTGAGAGTGAACCAACTGACCTTGCCAAAGCAAAAAGGGATATCTCTACATTACAGGTTGAAAAAGAAGCCCTCAAAATGGAAGATAGCGAGAAAAATACAGCACGTATTCAAGAGATCGAAAAAGAATTGGCTGATCTTGAAGAGCATAAGATAACGCTTCAGAATCAGTTTGATAATGAAAAACAGACATTTAATGATATTGCAGATGTGAAGAGTCAGATCGATGTGCTAAAAACACAGGCAGAAGCACTTAAACGTGATGGAGACTTCTCTAAAGTTGCAGAGATAGAACATGGGCAGATCCCGGCACTTAAACAGCAGTTAAATTCACTTGAAGAGAAGTGGACATTGATGATGAAAGAGGGTACTTTACTTAAGAACTCTGTAGATGAAGAGATGATCGCAAGTATCGTGAGTCGCTGGACAGGTATCCCTGTTAATAAAATGCTTCAAAGTGAAAAAGAGAAGATCCTTCATATTGAAGAGGTACTCAAAGAAGAAGTAGTAGGGCAAGATGAAGCGCTGAAAGCTGTTGCAAGAGCAATCAAACGTAATAAAGCAGGTCTGAGCGATGTAAATCGTCCTATCGGCAGCTTTATGTTCCTGGGGCCAACAGGGGTAGGTAAAACACAAGTAGCTAAGACACTGGCTAAGTTCCTCTTTGACAGTGAAAAATCGCTTATTCGTATCGATATGAGTGAGTATATGGAAAAACATGCAGCATCTCGTTTGGTCGGTGCACCTCCTGGGTATGTCGGATATGAAGAAGGTGGACAACTTACTGAGGCAGTTCGCCGTAAGCCTTACTCTGTTGTACTTTTTGATGAGATAGAAAAAGCACATCCGGATGTTTTCAATACACTGTTACAAGTTCTGGATGATGGACGTTTGACAGATAATAAAGGTGTTACTGTAGATTTTAAAAATACGATTATCATTATGACCTCAAATATCGCTTCAGATAAGATCATGACTATTAGTGATCCAAATGAACGTAGAGAGGCGGTACTGAATGAACTGAAGCTTCACTTTAAGCCGGAGTTCTTAAACCGTCTGGATGACCAGGTGATATTCAACCCGCTTGATCTGAACGCGATCACGAGCATTGTTGATATCCTCTTTAAATCTATTCAATCAAAGCTTGCAGAGCGTGATATTACGATTTCATTAAGTCAAAATGCAAAAGAGTATATTGCCGAAGCCGGATTCGATCCTGTCTATGGTGCAAGACCGCTTAAACGAGCACTTTATGAAGTGGTTGAAGACAGATTGGCTGAACTGATTCTAGAGGATAAAGTTGTGGAAGGAAGTTCAGTAGCATTTGATGTTCAAAATGGAGAAGTTGTAGTTAATATATCATGATAAAGAGGGCAGAGCTTCTGCTCTGCTTTTCTTTTTTAAGAACAAGTTGGTTATACCTTTGCGATCTCGATACCTTGAAGTTTGAGTTTCATATCACTCATAATTGTTGCATTTTCCAGAGCAGTTGCTTCAGAGATAAGTCCTTGTTGAAAGAGTTCGAGTAGTGCCTGATCAAATGATTGTGATCCGTAAACCTGTGATCCTTCTTCTATAGCATCCAGAATCTCTTTATCCCTTCCTTCAGCTATAAGCGTCGCTATACGTGTAGTATTTTTCATTACTTCTACTGCAACGACACGACCACCGCCTTCACGTTTTACAAGCCGTTGAGATATGATACCTTCTAGGACCGATGAGAGTGTCATACGTATGCGGTTCTGATCATGGGTAGGGAACATATTGATCAGACGGTTAATTGTCTCTTTTGCATCAAGTGTGTGAAGCGTAGAGAAAACAAGGTGTCCGGTACTTGCAGCATGAAGCGCTGTTTCCAAACTCTCAAGGTCACGTATCTCCCCTACAAAAATTACATCAGGGTCTTCTCTCAACACTGATTTAAATGCATTTTTATAAGAGAGAGTATTTTCACCTACACCTCTTTGTGAGATAACTGATTTTTTATCATGATGTATAAACTCAATAGGGTCTTCTATCGTTACAATATGCTTCTTTTGCGTACTATTGATCCTGTCGATCATCGTCGCAATTGTAGTTGACTTACCAGAACCTGTTACACCGGTCACAAGGATAAGTCCACGAGGGGTATCGGCAAGTTCTTTGATTACTTCAGGAAGTCTTAGTTTTTCAAATGAGAGGATTTCCATAGGAACTAGACGAAAAATGATACTCATCCCATCAATATGATAGAAAAAGTTTACACGAAAGTGATTCTGTTCATTATATGTATAGTTTAGATCTAGTTCTTTGGTCTCTTGAAGTCTTTTAAAACTTTCTTCTGATAAGAGAGACTTAGCAACATTTTCTATATCTTCTACTGTACATATTTTAGTATCCAAGCTTAAAAGTTCTCCATCTTTTCTATAATGTACTGTTGAGCCGGATTTAAGGTGGAGGTCACTACCATGATTATCAATTAAAAAATCGAGAAATTTATTTAAATTTGTTTTCATCTTTTCTTCCTTCCATACTAAGTTCATCTAATAATAACCTAATAAAGTAAGAATTTGCAATAGTCTGCTGATTTTAGAGGGGAAAGATTACGATCTTAAGTACCGAAATGTGGTTTTGTTACGTTGGTAGTCGTCTCAATAACATTTTTTAAAAGGAGGAAGAATAAAAAGTCTTCGATACCTAAGATGTAATCAAATTATAGCCATTTAAGATAAAATTAGTCTTAATTAAAATAACTTTATTTGATTTTTTTTATAATCATTTAAAATTTAAATTAAACAAGCCAATGTTCAACATAGAATATGTCTCTTGTGACCGGCATTGCACGCCAACCATTGGCTTCAAGATACATCATTTTGTCACCGAAATATCCCACAATATACTGCTCCTTAAAGATTGCAAATGCACCGGTTGCAAATGTCTCAAAGATTTTTTCATAACTTTCCGGCATTGCATAATGATAAAAATCCATACTGTGAAGCGCAATAAGAGCACTATGAAGATAGTCGTTATTCATCATACTGCTACTCACATTATAGTAGGCAGGGTAGGTGATCAGTGGAGTTTCAAGTAATTCTTTAATGAAAAGTTTTTCTTTTTTATTTCTATACATACTAAAAGTATAGGTAAAGATACAGAAAAAGCGTAAAAATATTTCAAATTGACATATTATGTTGGAAACAAAAGAGTAATGGAAAGTGGAGTTACCAAGAACCTCCACCTCCGCCTCCGCCACCACCGCCGGAGAAACCGCCACCACCTGAAAAACCGCTGCCATCTGTATTGTTTGATGGTGGAGTTGCAGAACGATCAACGGATGAACTAAAATCACTTAGATCGTCCATATCCCCATGATACCATTGCGGTGCAGTGACACTTAACAATCCATAGAATGAAAGCCAATGTTTTGTCTCCCCGAACAAAACGGCATAAGGCAGAAGTTTTTCAAGATAAAGAGGATCTTCTTTTAATCGTCTTCGGATTTCATCTTCTTTTACTCTAGCTATAAATTCTTGCAACCCTAAAAGATGTTTTCGTGTGTAAGCACCTTTTTGGGTGAATCTTCCAATTTTTTTATAGGTAAAGATCATAGAAAAGAGAAGTATAAGTAAGACGCCAAAAGGACCGGTAAGAAATTTTACGATGCTAATATTATGTTCCATAAAGAGTGCAGTAATCGGTGTCATACCCATTCCTGCAAATGTAAAACCGAATATTTTGTTAAAGATATTTTTTCCAGAAAGGGCAATTGACAATCCTACTGAGCCAAACACAATAGGAAAGATCATGAGGAAAATACCTTCACTTCCATAGTGAACATAAAAAGTATAAAAGACCAAGGCAACCACAGGAAGCAGATAGAGAATGCTTTTTGTAAGGAAGCTTTTACGTATACGCTGAGGGTTCTCCATCATATACCCGTCAGCCACAACCCATTGGTAAAGTCTTTCATTTATATCTGAAAAACCTTGTTGGAGTGTTTCAGCTTTGCTTTTAGAGCCTTGTGTAAAAGTAAAACTATTTGAAGCATTAAAAAGTACATGATCAAGGAGGTATTTCTGATCCATGCCAAGCATCTCTGAGTTTTTTTCCGTTCTTTTCAATAAAGGATCGGATGAATGGGTGCTTTGATATATCTCCAGATACCCCTGTTCAGCCAATTCCAGTACTGCTGCAGAGAAATCTTTGTTGTCAGCAAACTTATCAAGTACCAGTCCAGCTTCTAAAATACTCATGTTTTTGGGTGGATAATATTGTACAGCTACAGCACGGTTATCGACAAAACCGGTGTGCTTTTCATACATTTTTTTAAAGTAGAGAAGAAATCCGACTAGTGCAGCCCAGTGCCAGTAATTTAACATCCATTCCCAGAATGACGGCTCCAAGTTTTCAATACCGTGCTGATCCAGTCTATCCTCAGGGTATGCCAATTCAACAGTCGCACCTTCATAAGGATTTAAGTGGGAAACACTAACTTGAAGATGCGAAGGGGTTATCCAACGAGTGGAAGCAGAGGAGGTCAATGTACCGTATCTTCCTGTGAATGTAGAGAGTGAAATATCATGGCTTGGTAGTGATGCCGGTAAATAAAAGTTGGCTTGGATATTATCAATGGGGATCTGCCATCCCGTGCCGATCACATTCCACCGTATTGCGTCCTTATACTCATCCTGTGCGGCAGGTAAAACTCCGAGTTTCACTCTGTAAGAAATGGTATAGGTATGTTTTCCCGTGATATAAGTAGAAGCTGAGCCTATTTTGAGACGGATCAGTTTACCTATTTTGTCAGAGTATGATGAAGTTTGGTCCCATTCTGCAAATTCCCCGTCTTGCTCTACGGAGAACTCATAAATGCCGATATTTTTAATAACTGAACCTACTTTGATCTGATAAGGGATTTCACGAAACAATCCGTGTTTTGAAGCATTTTCAAAATTATAATCTATAGTTTCTGTGATCGAAAGCTCACCGCTCTGTTCTACGGTGACATCGACTTTATAATGATCGATCTTCTCTGCAAAAAGCAGGGTAAAACACCCTGCTAAAAGCAGAGTAGTTACAAAAAAACGTTTCATAGCTCTTACAGATCTATTTTAGGCATTGTCTTAACAGCTGCTGCTTCGTTTTCATCCAGTTCAAAATAATCACGTTCGGTGAAGTTGAATTTTTGTGCGATAAAAAGATCGGGAAATGAGTGAACTTTTGTATTGTAGTCACGTACGATGGCATTGTAGTAGCGTCTTGCATTTTGTATCGTATCTTCGATATGGCTTAGCTGATTTTGTAGATCAAGGAAGTTTGTGTTGGCTTTGAGATCAGGATATGCTTCTGCCAAAGCAAAAAGTTTACCTAGCGTTCCTGTTAGCATATTGGCAGCAGCAGCCTTTTCTTCTATGCTTCTTGCATCAAGTCCGGCCTGTCTGGCCTGAATGACCTTTTCAAGAGTCCCTGCTTCATACTCTTTGTATCCTTTGACAGTATCAACCAACGCTGGAATAAGATTATAACGGCGTTTAAGCTGTATATCGATATCCGACCATGCGGCATCAATTCCTGCTCTAAGTGAAACAAACTTATTATAGATAGCGATCAGATAACCTATCACTCCGACAATGATAAGTAATATTATATTTCCAAAACTCATTTTCTCATCCTCCCTAATATATAATGTTGTTTATTATACTATCAGTTACCTTTTTTGACTATCCAAAAAGTTTTTTCATTGCAGCAAAGAATAATTTAAATATTCCATTATTTCCTACTACTTGATCGATAAACTCATCATAGGATTGATTTTTTTCTTCAAGGAAACCAATAAGGTATTGTTCTGAAGCTTCCAATCCAGACTGGGCTTCGATCTCAAGAAGCTTTTGATAGATAGGTTCTATCACTTTCACTGCATTTTTTGAAGCAGCTTTTCTAAATGCAGTATATCCTGTAATTTCATTGGTCAGTTTGTCTTTTTTCGATTCAAATTCGGTAACAACCCAGTAGTATCTACCATCTTTAGCCATATTTTTTACCACAGCCATGATAGCTTGTCCCTTTTGGATACGATCCCACATGAGTTTAAAGACTACCTTAGGCATATCGGGATGACGAATAATATTGTGAGGTTTACCGATAAGTTCAGCCTCTTTATATCCGGATATCTCTACAAAGTAGTCATTTCCATAGGTTATTACTCCTTTTGGATCTGTCTTACTTACAATATATCTTTTAGGATCAAGAGTAATCTGTTCATTTTTAGGAGTAGGCCTTTGCATTGTTTCTTCCTTCCAAAGCTAACTATTTTTTTAAAACGCGCATTATACATGTAATTAATTAATATATAACTATGTTAATTATAAATATTTTTTATTTTATGAGCCAACAGTGGGTGATGAACTATTTATGATAAAATTACATCAATACGGTTCTTAGGAGGAATGTTTTGGGCAGTAAAGAAGTGTTTATCAATGAATTAAAAGAATTCAATATGCATCATGATAATAGATTAAGAGTGGTTGAAAAAGCAGTAAAAGGGTTAGTACCTCATGAAGATGCATGTGTGAAACTTTTTGATTGCCCGATTCATAAATGGATGGAGACAAGAAAACCATTACTTAGCAAAATTTATGGAAGTGAAAATATCAAAGCATTGGCAGCACGTCATGCAGAATGGCATGAACAGAGTGACAAAGTATGTGAGATTCTATCTTCAAAAAATGAAAAAAGCAGTGGATTACTGGGAAAAGTGTTTGGGAAAAAGCAAGAGATGAATGAGGGCGAGCTAGATAAGGCAATGTCTTATGTTATGGATCTAAAAGATCTGACGGAGACGATCGATTCTACATTTGGACGTATGATCAAAAGAGCCAATGCGATCCAGGACGATATGTTTGAAGAGAATGTTTAATGGCATATGATCTTAAAAACAAATTGGTAATTGCTATCTCGTCAAGAGCACTTTTTGATCTTGAAAAAGAGAATAGAATTTTTGATGATAAAGGGCTTGAAGCTTACTATAATTATCAACTCGAACATGAAGAAACACCTTTAGAGGTTGGTACAGCATTTCGTTTTGTGAAAAACTTACTGGCAATCAATAAAAGTTTTGATGATAAACTTATCGAAGTTATCATTCTCTCAAGGAATAATGCTGCTACAGGACTGCGTATCGGACGTTCTATCGAACACTATCAGTTAGAGATAGAACGTAGCGGATGGACAGCAGGAACACCGGTAGCTAGGTATCTTGATGCCTTTAAGGTTGATCTCTTTCTTTCTGCCCACTCTGAGGATGTACAAGATGCAATTAATGCTGATGTCGCTGCCGCAACTATACTTCCACATAAGCCTTCCGTTGATATCGAATCAGATATAGTAAGAATTGCTTTTGATGGTGATGCTGTGATCTTTGGTGATGAGAGTGAGAAGATCTATCAAGAAAAAGGTCTGGAGGCATTCCTGGCATATGAAAGGGAAAATGCCAAAAATCCATTAAGCAAAGGTCCTTTTTTTAAATTTTTGAAAGTCATTTCTGATATTCAGGATAGATTTCCTATGGAAAAGTCACCGATCCGTACGGCTTTGGTCACTGCACGTAATTTCTCTACACATGAAAGAGTTCTTCGTACACTTGATGCATGGGGTGTTCGTGTTGATGAAGCGTTCTTCCAGGGTGGGGTACAGAAGTATGAAGTGATCAAAGCATTTGGTGCGGATATCTTCTTTGATGATCAGGATGCACACTTGAAATATACGGCAAAAGATACGCCTTCTGCAAAAGTACCCTATAAGTCTTAGTTTTCTATTAGATAGTTTCACATAACTTGATCAAATACTTTCTAATAATAGATAAAAATCTAAATTAATCTAATTAGCTTTATTTAATCTTAAGAGTAATCAGTCTATAATAAAGAGTACTAAGACTATTAGAGTTTTTAAATATTATTTGTTGTGCCAAACTTGTTGCGAAGCAAGGACGGAAAGCCACGGGTCTCATGAAGATAGCCGGGTTGCCAAATACATCTTATTAGAATGTATTTTTACGTTTCTTCTTTTCTCCTGTTTTACATTTCAATTAGTATTTATTCAGTTTGTTGTGCCAAACTTGTTGCGAAACAAGGACGGAAAGCCACGGGTCTCATGTAGATAGCCGGGTTGCCAAAATGAATTTCTACACTTCGTTTGTACAACAAAAAAAGACCTCACTTTATTGTTGCGTAAAGTATTTATTGTACTTCTTGTTTGAAAGTAGGGCAATAAGGCTTACTTTTTATACAATGAGTTTGGTAGTTAATATTTGTTATAAAGGAATGATGCATGAAACAACTCATAGCCGCTTTGGGATTGACCCTAAGCTTATTACTCTCTGGATGTGGAGGCGGTAGTACATCAACTACTACAGGAATAGCTTCCATGAGTCTTACTGATGCTCCTACTGATGATGAAAATGTAAAAAGTGTATTTGTGACTTTTACGGGACTTAGATATCAATATGCTGACAGTAATGAAAGTTGGCAAGATGTAGATTTTAATGAATCTAGAACAATTGATCTTCTAACACTACAAGATGGAAACAGTACAATGCTTAATGAAGTAGAGCTTCCAGCAGGTGAAATTGCACATGTTCGTTTCAAACTTGATACTTCTAACTGTTATATCGAGTTTGTTGATGGTTCACCAACTGCAAAATTGACTGTTCCAAGTGGTGACCAAACAGGGTATAAAGCGATCGGTGGTTTTACTATCCCAGCGGGTGGAGTTGTTAATATCACTGCAGACTTTGATGTGAGAAAATCTGTGGCTTCAACTGGAAATGGTAAATACATGCTCAAACCAACAATTAAAATCATTGACAATATCGAAGTTGGTGAGATCAATGGTACAATGAATATAGATGTAAACGGATCTCAGGCAATCCTTTATGCATATACTGATGGAAGTTGGGATGATGCTGAATCAAATACTACAGGTAGTAACTTCTCTAATGCTGTTCTAAGCACTGATGCTACAGATGGAACATTTACACTCCCTTGGTTGACTACTGGTACTTATGATCTTGTACTTGTTGCATACACAAATACAGGTGAGTTTGAAAACGTACTAGGATTTATTGATAATGTAGTTGTTGAAGCGGATACTACAACAACTGTAGATATCACAGATGAAAATCTTTTAGATGTTCTTCCATAGTAATTAAAGCAATTAAAATTTTTTGAATATCTCCTTATCCTCCCTTTCGAGGGGGGAGTCTCTCCCCAAAAAGTTACTTTTAAAAATACTGAAAATTAGTTTATTACTGATATTCCAGTATCAGTTTTAAAGAGTAGTGTCGTTAAGTTTTATACAAATAACCGTACCAGTTTATCGATAGGATCCTCATCGGTGTATATCTTCGTATGTCTGATATTATAGTGAATGAAATGTGTTTGCACGGTTTCATCATGTGCTTTAAGTTTCGCTAGATAGTGTTGGATACTTGTTGTACTGAAGTCAGTGTTAAGACTTTGTGTACTCTTGGGATTATCAAGTATCACGTCACCAAGTTTATGAGGTTTCTCTTCTTCTCTATGTCGAACAATAATAGCGATCACTTCATGTTTTTGTGCAAGCAGTGAGAGGTCGACAGGTTCTAAAAAATCTCCTATGATAAAAAGTAGAGAGCGTTTGTGTATATGTGTAGAGAGTGTTTGGATCGCTTTGGTATAATCCAGTGCAGTATGTAGTATCTTTTGTTCATAGAGCTCTTTTGAGTAGTTTTCTATATGATATAGCTGCTTTGTAGGAGGAGCCAGAGTGTACTTGTCTGAATAAAAATTAAACCCGGTAAAAAGATCATTGTTGTGGTGGGCAGAGTAGCCAAGAATTGTGGCGATCTCAGTAACAGCATGTTGTTTGAGATTGTCTGCACCGAAATAAAGGCTTCCATCCATCATCGCTGCAACAACCACAGAAAGTTCTCTGTTGGCATGCAGTTCTTTTATATAAGGACGGCCGAGTTTTGCTGTGATAGTCCAATTGATCTTCCTGACATCATCTCCGATCTGGTATTCTCTCAGTTCACTGAAGTCATATCCTTCACCATGCATTTTAGAGAGGTTATTCCCTGCAAGCAGGGTATAGACTTGATACCTGGCTTTGAGTTGTAGGGTTTTGAGCGCTAGTGACATTACGGTATCGGCACTTCTTGAATAATCTTTGAGATGATCTCATCAGGGTTGATCCCTTTTGCTCGGGCTTCATAGCTAAGCACTATACGGTGACGAAGTACATCATGTACTACAAAACCGATATCTGCCGGGGTAACGTGGTCATTACCTCTGAGGAATGCTTTGGCTTTAGCAGCTTTATAGAGGTCTATAGAAGCCCTTGGACTGGCACCATACATAAGATCAGCTTTGATACTCTCAAGACCAAACCTCTCTGGTTCTCTCGTTGCGGTAATCAGCTGTACGATATAACGCTCAACTTCTGCATCAACGTACACGTTATTGACTTCTTCTCTCAGTGTTTGAAGATCTTCTTTATTGAGTACAGATTCTACTTTTTCAAAGCTTTTAGTGGCAGCTTTACGCATGATGGTAAGTTCATCTTCTTCACTGTTGTGTGTTACCAGCAACTTCATCATAAATCTATCCAGTTGTGCTTCAGGCAGAGCGTAAACTCCTTCTTGTTCGATAGGGTTCTGTGTTGCCATGACAAGGAAAGGAGGTTCGATCTTGAAGGTCTCATCACCGATAGTTACCTGACGCTCCTGCATTACTTCAAGTAAAGCTGACTGTACTTTTGAAGGGGCACGGTTGATCTCATCTGCCAGCAGTAAGTTAGTAAAGAGCGGACCTTTTTTGATACCAAAGTCATTGGTCTGCGGATTGTAGATCTGTGCACCGATGATATCTGAAGGAAGCAGGTCAGGGGTGAACTGTATACGTTTACTATCAAGTCCAAGGGCTTTGGAAAGCGCATTGATCGTTGTTGTTTTTGCAAGACCGGGGACCCCTTCAACAAGGATATGTCCATCACTCAGAAGTCCGATCAACAGACCGTTTATCATCTGTTCTTGACCGATGACAGCTTTAGAAAGTTCTTTTTTGAGTGCATCTATTTTTTTATGCATTGAGTTCCTTTTTTATCGCTTTGAGATCAAGCGGTTTATTTTGGTAGATATGTGCTTCAATCTTTTCTATTGCCGGTGCAAACTTTTTGCTATCCTCTGCTATCAACAGTCTTAGTAGTGTTTTAGGATCGCTTGTTTGGTTTATCTGTTCGATAAACGGATCGTTCTTGATCTTCTCTTTTTTATGCCATTGTACACTCTTCGCTGTGAAAAAACCTGAGATAAAGACGACAATGTAACCTAAAAATGTACCTATCCATGACCAGTCTGTGACTTTGATCGGTGCTGGAGAGTCAACTTTGTCTATCAGTGAAGATTGTGCAACAGGTTTGATATTAAAGGCTTGAGCAGGTATTGTAAGCATATAACTTTTTTGTGTCTTTGGGTTAAATGATTTGATTTTCACTTCATTAAACGTAAAACTTTTTGCTGAACTCATCGCCATCGGATAGACAACAGTATTATAGGTATGTTTTGCACTACGTATCGTATTGACTTGAGGCTCTTCTTTAAAGAGGATGTAGTCATCTGTTGAAAGAAAGATATTATTAAGTATCGGAGGATAACCTGTACCCTTGATCTCTACAGAAAACGGAATGGGTTCATGTGCACTGGCTTCATGCGTTTTGACTTGGTGTGTCAATGTAAAGTCGCCTACAAGCAGTGTACCTTCCGGAATCGGCTTGACCGTCAGCTTCAAAGGCTCCAGCTTGATAATGCTATCCGTCGTGGTCATTCTTTTAACATTATCTCTATCCCCTGAAAAGCTGTATGCGACATCTTCTTTTGTTGTCACTTTTTTGACCAGTTCAAAACCTATGTCTATCACACCGCTTTTAAGCGGATAGAGAAGATAGGTATAGTGTATCTGTGCATTTTGGTATCTATCCTCCACTTTTGCATCTAAACGATAAAATTCATATGCTTCGTTTTCAGTAAGAGTGAATTCAAAGAACATTACTTTTGAGTAGTCAGTCTGCTTGATATCAAAGGTAAGTAATACAGGTTCTTTAATATAGGCACTTTCTTTGTTTAATAATGCTTTAGATGTAAAGCCTTCTCCATATAATAGGCTAATACTAGAAAATATAATAAAAGTTATTACGCTTTTACCAAGGCTGTTTTTCATGGATATATCCCTTGTTGATCATTTCATAAATTTTTGAACTGATTGGTTGTTCTTGTTTGCTTTGTTGATCCTCAATCAATTTCATCTTCTCTTTGTTCTTACGCTTCTGTTCACTACCGCCACTCCCTGAACCTGAGCTCGGTTGGTCTTCGCTACGTGTTTCTTTTCCATCATCTTGCTCTTGCTCTTGATCTTCAGATTTGGAACTGGAGTTGTTTTGTGATTGTGGATGGGCAATACCAAGAGATGCTTTTTTCTCTTGAAGCAGGGCGATCAAGGCCAAATTGGCACTGGCATCATCATCCTCTCCAAGCTGTAATGCCTGAGTATAATATTTTCTGGCTTTATCATATGACTCAAGTTTGGTATAGGCATTAGCGATATTGTAAAAGAGCATCTGTTTTACATGAAGAGAGGTAGAACGAATACTTGTATAGATCTTGATCGCTTGTTTGTACTCTCCAAGTTTATAATAGCTGTTTGCTAGTGCTACTTGGCTTTGAAGTGTTTTTGTTGACAGGTGGCTAAGCATCTCTTTGGAACGATTATAATCCTCTTGTGTATAGGAATGATACGCATTGTCAAGTGTAATCACGTCAAAGATTGATGCCTGAGCCTGAGAACCTAACAATGAACTCAAGACAAGAAGGTACTTGACCCCTCGTGTATGTACGAGTAAAAAAAGAATAAGAGCTAAAAATAGGGGAATAGGATAGAGTTCAAGGTAAGAATGACTCATCTTACTTATTTGCTGTTCTTCTGTATTTAATGTATCAAGAGCATCTTGTAGCTCATTAGCTGTAGCTTCAGGAGAACTCTTAGGTGTCATGTAAGTACCGCTATTTTGTGAAGAAAGTACTTCAAGCAACGGATTGATCCGTGAGACTACAAGGTTTCCTTCATCGTCTTTGAGAAAACTTCCATCAGGCTTTGAGATCGTTGAACCAGATGTTGTACCCATAGCTAGGATAATTGGATGGATAGCGTTATCCTCAATAATACTATTTAATATAAGTTCATCTTTTTCATCTCCACCGTCAGTAATGAGTATGAGATTCTTATCATTGATAGGAAGATCAGAAACCTTAGTTAAAAGTTTTTCAAGTGAGGTTCCGTGTGTGAGGATATTTTCCAGTCTCAAACTTTTTAGTGCCAGTGAAATTAACTGATGATCAGTAGTCGGCGGTGAAAGTAGGAGAGGGTTGGTCGTAAATGCAATAAGAGTGATGTTGTCACTGAGATTTTTCTTTAACAATGATTCTATGGTCTGTACAGCAAACTCGTAACGGTTAGGTTCAATGTCGTTTGCGCGCATAGAATAAGAGACATCCAGAGCGATAATGATCTCTTTCGCGTCAACCTTTCGCTCTTGAGGACCTTTGTCTAGTGCGGGCCTACTAAGCGCTATTACAAGAAGAGTGAGAATTATCAAATGTATCGTATCTGTTATCTGTTTGGAACGATAATAAAATAGTACGCCAATTGGGATCAATAACCAAAGCAAATAAGGATAGAGGATACTCATATTGCCTCCCTAGATGTCCAAGGAGTAAAAATCCCATGTTTGGACAGTACCCATCCAAGGAGCAAGAGTGTTGCAAATATCAAAGGATAAAATGCCAAGGAGTTTCGATCAAGATAGTTTTCCGAACGTATAGGACTAGGTTCAAGGCTTTCTATCTGTTCATAAACCTTGGCCAATTCGTCTGCATCTATGGCTGAGTAGCTTTTTGCACCTGTCTCCTTGGATACAGTTTCCAGCAATACTGCATCATATTCATTTTTTTGTCCGATACCGATGGTATAGATCTTAATACCTGTTTTCTTAGCTTTTTCAACTGCCTGACGCGGTGAGGTACTGCCTGCATTGTGTTGGCCGTCTGTAAGTAAAACAATGACCTTGTTTTCAGCATCTCCAAAGCTCAAAGTATGCATTGCCTGCATGAGTGCATCACCAATCGCAGTACTTTCACCCGCTACTCCTACATTGGTCATATCCAGCAGATATGATACTCCGCTCAGGTCATATGTTAACGGTGAAGCTGTATAGGCAAAGGTACCGAAGACCACTACAGCAATGTTATCATCCAGACGTTTTTTTACGAAGTCTTTTGCAAGATCGATACTGACTTCATAGCGGTTTTTAAAACGGTTTTTGGTATGAAACCCGCTTTGTGCCATGGAACCGCTTGCATCAAGTACAAGTGCTAGATCACGTCCCCGTTTGGTACTGTTGGAAGTTGGATCATAGATATATGGTTCAGCCAAAGCCACAACCATTAAAGCAAATATAGTGATTTTTAGCCAAAGCAGCAGAGAGAAGAGGGGAATTTGAGTACGTACCCATGCTATTTTTGTAAAATAAAAGTGCTTTGTATGTACTTTACACCATATAAAACACGGGATCAACAATAATAACAGTAAAAACCATGGTGCACCAAATGAAAAGTTCATAGGGTGGATTGTAGCATAAAGTGTTATGTTTTAATATAATTTCTTGTAAAATGAGAAATGGTACGTATTATTTTTATACTCTTTATGCTTAGTAGCGTTACATGGGCAGAGCAGAATGCTACTGTAGAAGAAGAAACATGGACAGATACTTATCACCGTTTTTTGACCAAAAAACTTCACATTTTTTCTCATCATCTCGATGAAAAGCTTTCTACATATGATTACTTGATTGAAACCAATGCAACTACACTTTATAAAAAAGATGATACTACTGAAGATGAAACAGAACCTGCGATCAATGACTGGTTCTCCTCTTTTTTTAAAGATGAAATCTTTGATGAGGCCTATACCAAAACGTATGCTTTATGGAGAAATACGCTAAAGTATGACTATAAAGCCAAAAAATTTACACCTTCAACTTCATTCAAAGTTTCTTTAGCATTACCTAAGACGAAAAATAGACTGAATCTCTACATCGAAAGTGATAACGAAGAGACAATAGGCATGAATGATTATAGAGACGGTACAGAAGGAAGTATCGGGCTAAGGTATACGTTGCCTGCAAAAAACTATATCCATTCTTTTGTCTCTGTGGGAATACATGGATTTGACAACCCTTATCTCTTGACCCATGTGTGGGTTCCTTATAACGTAGGAAAATGGAGAAATAGGGTTAGCCAGTCCTTTAAATACTCGAATAAGTATCATTTTGAAGAGGAAACCAACTTATATTTTGACAGGTTCACCGATGATAATGCGATGTTCAGGATACATCTGGGAAGAAATACCAAACAAGAGGTTGAAGGAATGGGATACTACTCAACTATTTCCTACAATAAAACAACCAAATTCAATAAGGGATATCAAATAGGTGTTTCAACTGAAGGGCAGACAAAACCAGAAAACGAGATCACCAAGTATAGTTTGTATGGAATTTATAAACAAAATATCTATAGAAAATGGCTTTACTATGAAGTGGAACCAAGAGTAGAGTGGGAAAAACTGTATGACTTTGAAGCAAACTATCTGATACTTGTTTCACTTGAGATATTTTTTGGTCAGTAGAAAAGACCGGAAATACCGGCCTTTATAAAATATGGATTAGTGTGTAGAAAGTTGTGAGGACTGTTGTACATCAATCACTTTGTTTTGTTGTAACGCAGGTCTTCCCAGTGCTTTAAGGGAAGCAATTGACTCTTCAATATTTTTATCATTTTTTTCTTTGGCACTATTGATAAGCTGATATTCTTGTTCAAAGTCAAGTGAACCGCCATAACCCATGCCGTTATCTGCTTTGTATTGACTGATAGCATTTCTACTTCCGCTACCTAAAGCACCGTCAATGGTACCATGATAGTAACCATGAAGCTTCAATGCTGCCTGAATCTTTCTATTTTGTGTATCTCTATCACTGCTTTGAGCATTCAGATATCTGTCAAACTCAAAAAGTGTACCAAGAAAAATAAGTGTATCTTTTGCTTCAGGTTTAAGTGAAGCATTGTTGCTGATCTCATAGGCCATATTCATCTCTTTGATTGCTGCACGGGTTTCATAGGAATTGACCTGACCATCAATACGCCCTCTATAAAATCCTAGGCTGGAAAGTGATCTTTGAATCCTTTTTTCATCGGTCATTTGAGGGGCATAATACTTCTGACTTGGAGCAGAAGATTTTCTTTGCTGGGGTTGGGTAGATTGTTGTTTATTTTTATTATAGACTTCATTAGTGATAACTGAACCGACAGCACCACCAACTACACCACCGACTACGGCATCACCAAAGTCTGCATAAGCGACATTACTGACCAATAACGCACTGGAAACAAGAACTGATAACTGTTTGACTTTTTTCATCATCTTCTCCTTTTAATGACATATTTTATTTTATGCAAATAAAAGGTTTTAGTCAAGCACTATTAATGACTCCTTAACATCACTGTAAGTTTTGGATTCACAGATGATCTCCAGCTTTTTGTCCGGTATCTCTTCAACTACAAGAATCGCTCCCATATCAAAATGGGAATGTACGATCTTGGCACGTATATCCATCTCCGCATCAAAAGAAGGCGGATTGAAGATGAGTTCAGTGATATTCTTATATGCTGTGCCTGCCAAGCTGTTATAGTAATCAAGAGTAATAAAACGGACCTCATCACGGTTCATATGGTGTACTTCTTTTACACTGTATTCCATTTTACCTCTTGTATAGGTACCTTTGAGTGTTGAATACGGCAAGAAATGTGCAGGAACGACCTCTTTACGCACCCTTAAAAGGCCTGAGAGCAATCGCCAATTCAAAAAACGTTCTTTGATAATTTGATATTTTTTCCCTTGCTCTTCAAGGTCTAGACGTTTTTCATACATTTCAAGTCTGGCATCGATAGATTCCGGTTGAATCTGGTTTGAAATAGGGGTAAAGAGTTCATCTGCAAGTTTATCTTGCTGCTCACGCTGCATTGTAAGTCCGAAGATACATCCGCAATAGTCTTGGCGGTAGAGTGCATCTTCTTTTGCCATCTGGTTTTGTTCCTGTGTCCCTGAAGCTTTTCTATAATCTGGCGCATGAAACTTAAGTCCAAACTTGTTTGCCAGGGCATCACCGGCACGTTTGAGCTGTACAAGAGACTTCTTGGGACTGGTAAGCAAAGTAGAAGTAAAGTTCTCTTCCAGCATACTTACTGCTTGTTTTGCAGTTACTTCAAAACGGTTATCAAAGCAGACTGAACATCTTGCACCTTTCTCAGGTTCTTTTTCAAGTCCTCTGACCGCTTTTAGCCAGCCTTCCGTATCATACTCTCCTTCTATCAGGTCAATACCGAGCATCTTGCAGCTACGCTTTACATCGAGCAGTCTAAGACGGTATTCGCTGTATGGATGGATGTTTGGATCGTAAAAGAATCCGGTCAGCTTTTCATTTGGATAGTCTTCACGGAGTTTTTGAAGGAAATAATGGCTGTCAACCGAACAGCAAATATGTACTAACACGGATATCTCCTTAAGAGATGAGTTTTTTGTTTTGATAGTCTAATATCAGGTATCTTTATCGTCATTGTTATTCCATTATAATTTCTGCTACGTTTTTGCTGCTGCCATGTGACAAGTACTCTCTAAGTTCTTTAGCTTTTTTGGCAAATATTGTTTGGTCGGTATCTCTGTATTCTACAAGCAGGTTTTCTACCGTGACATCCTCTTGAAGCAGTTCATTGTGCAAGGTTGTACCATTAAAACGTGTAAGAATGATATTTGCCAATCCTACCTGTGTGATATTGAATAGCTTTCTACCTATAAAGTAATCGATCTTTTTAGCGATATAGGCCAGGGTAAAAGGTGTACCGATCAAAGCAGCTTCCAGTGTCGCTGTTCCCGAACAGATAAATGCGAATTCTGATCGGCTCAGCGCTTTATGGGTATCACGTACGATCTCAAACTCTCTGTTGCCATTGTAGAGTTTGGCTATCTTTTGTTTACTAAAAGAGGGCGGGATCACCAAAAGAGGGTGGATATCATTACCCAGTTTGCGTCTTACTTCAAGATAGATAGGCATGAGCTTAGTGATCTCACTTACGCGGCTACCGGGAAGAAATGCAACAACTCCTTTAACTCTTGTATCATTGCGAACTACATCGATCTCATCTAACAGAGGATGTCCCACATACTCTGCTTTCCCGCTTGGATAGTATTCGGTCTCAAACGGCAGGATCCCTAGTAGCCTGTCACAGTATTTCTCCAGCTTTTCCACACGCTTAGGACGACTTGCCCATACCTGTGGAAGGATATAGTAGATGATCTCTTTATCTGGATATTTCTCTTTCAACTTTTTTGAAAGAGGCAGGTTAAAACCTGAGGAGTCCATTAAAAGTACTTTGTCAGCATCTGCTGCCAGCTCCACCATCTCATCAGCTACTTTGAAAAACCAACGAATTTTTTTAATCGCATCTACAAATCCCATAATCGCCATTTCAGAGATATCATATAGCGGTGTACCGTGAGATATACTTTTTTCAAATATACCCATAAGCTCTACATCCTGAGTATGTTTAAGTACCTCTTTTAGATGGAGATTCGCTGATGGCTCAAGGGCTGAGACGAGTAGTTTCATAGGGAATGAATCCTGATTTTTTAGGGGTATTGTATCATAGTTTGTTGTTTGATCCATTGATACTCTTTACGATCTTCTGGTGATGATCCTTATTGAACTTATTTTATACCTTTTACATTGGCATCAATTAAGAGGAGAATGCCACGAGATGGATATTAGTACGGCTGGTTGAAAAAATGACCCCTGAAAAATTTTCCGTATCCCCATTCAAAGAGAATCGAAAATATGATAAATGAGATAAATACCCAAAGAGCTTGTGGTGTATCCTTTGAGGTATGGATCAATAGCGTCAGTAGAGAAATAAAGCTGGCTGAAGTGGAAATCAGTGTAACCATAGTACTTGCATGGATATGTTTGGAAAGTTTAAACGCACTGAGATTGATCAGGGTAAAGATCAGTAAAAAACCGGCACTCCCGATAATGGCAATCTCTCTGAGATCAATGGTGTTAGCTAATATCAAACTCAACAGTGTCGTGATCAAAACCCCTACAAACGGAATATCTTCTCTTTCATTTTCCAGCTCTTCAGGAAGCTCTCCTTCTTTGGCCAGGGTATAACTGAGTCTGGCATTTCCATAGATAGTGGCATTGATCGCAGAAAAGGTTGCTAGTAGTGCTGCTATCGTAACAATTGTGAAACCTGTCTTACCCAGAGCAGGTTCGGCAGCAACGGCAAGTGCATAATCCTTGGCTTTAAGAAGTGTATCGCTTGAAACAGTCCCCACCGTGATAATAGCAATAAGGATATAAAGTACAATAACAGAGATCACCGAGATAAAAAAAGCTTTAGGTAGATTGGATTCAGGGTTTTCGATATCTTCTGAAGCATTGGCAATTAGCTCAAATCCTTCATAAGCTACAAATATGATCATACCCGCAATAAAGATCGAAAACGGTGTTCCCCACTCCACAGGAGAAAGTCTCTCTACTTCTATATAACCGCTCCCTGAAACGATAATCAACAACAATAATATCACTTTGATAAATACTATCAAAGATTCTGATCTGCTTACAAACGAGGCACTGATCAGATTGATCGCTGTAGGTAAAACAATAGCTATACTGATGAGTAGATGCCGCAACCATGATTCAGAGGGTTGTGGGAAAAAGGTTGCACCATATGATGCAAATGCTACGGCATAGAGAGATATCGTCACCAGATAACTGAGCCATAGCAAAAGATTGAGACTACCGGAGAGAAGGTTGAAGCCAAAGGCATGGTTCACGAAAACAACTGTACCTCCACGGTTCTGATAGTGTACAGATAGTTTTGCATAGGAATATGCTGACAACACGGCTACAATACCCGCTACCAAAAATGCCACCATTGTAGCTCCATGGGCTAATGATACAGCTTCACCCAATACAGCAAAGATACCTCCGCCTACCATACCGCCAATTCCTATAGAGATAGCTCCAAGTAGTGTTATTGTTCTTCTGGAGTTTGATCTTTTCATCGTTTATTCTCCTGGTAATGGCAACATATATCACAGTTAATTTATCTATATTTTCTTTAACAACCAAATGCGTTTTTGTATTTTTTAGAAATGCAAAAGATGGGTTGTTTCACTTTATGCTTCTTTTTGAACTACATTATATTCTTCAACCGTTTTTTCAAACTGTATAAGCCGTAAAGTTCCTGGTTTAAAGAGATCTGGCTTGCAGGTCCATTCCACACCCAGTCCGGGTAACCCGGGACAAACACTTCAGGAAAAACGATAAGACGAGCACCATTCTGAGAAGCTTCTTTGATCAGCCTGCATGCTTTCTCGACAGTAGATTCACGATCAAAAAAAACAGGAACTGCCTGCACTGCAGCTACTTTGAAAATACTTTCATCCATAACTATCTCCTTTTTCATATGTAAGAGATAAGACGAAATTCGCCAACGCGTTTACTTTATTATAACACTAGTGCATAAAAAGAAACGATTTTTATCTTTGATCGTGCATGGCATCACTGTTTCAGTTTTTTAAACCAATCCAATGCATCCAACTGTTCCCATGGATATTCACTATATCCGACTTGACCTTTGGCTGCTACTTCTGCATAGAGGAAGTGTTCTTTACTTGGACGATCAAGTCCGAACTTTTCAGTGATCCATTTTGGAGTGAGGGGAAACTGAGCAGCAATCTTTATTGAAAGCTCTTCGTCTTTGATGTCAGTTAGTGCTGTATGCTGTGTATCCACTGTCACTGAGATAGGTATTGGCTCAGCGATGACGTAAGCCAGTTGAACCAGTGCTTTTTTTGCAAGACCGGCTGCAACAATATGTTTGGCGACCCATCTGGCTGCATAGAGTGCAGAGCGGTCCACTTTACTGTAATCTTTTGAGCTTTGCGAACCACCGCCTATAGGTGCATATCCGCCATAAGTATCACATACGACTTTTCTCCCTGTCAATCCGGAGTCAGCGATAGGGGAGTGGCGGACAAATCTTCCCGTGTTATTGATATAGAACACGACATGTTCTTCATCAAAATGTCCCTCTTTGAACTTTACGTTTTCGATGATCAGTTTTTTGACCAGCTGCTGAACCTCTTTTTGTGTGGTCTTTTCACTATGAGATATTGCTACGACGATCTGTGCGACCCTTATGGGATTACAATTATCAAAATTCTCTTTGCTGCCGTAGTCTATAGTCACCTGTGTTTTGAGGTCTACACCAAATGTTTCAGGGTGTTGCAGTGCATATGCATACAGTACATCCCTTATCTCTCTGGCATAGGCCAAAGCTGTCGGCATATAGTCATCACGTTCACTGGTTGCATAGCCGAACATGATCCCTTGATCACCAGCACCGATCTCTTCATCTGCCTTTTCTACACCTATGGTAATATCAGGCGATTGCTCGGAGATATAGACATGGATGTCTGCTTCATCAGGATAGAGTGTATCTCCACGCCCAAAGCCTTCTCTTTCAGGATAACCGATATTGTGAAGTGCTTTTCTGGCGATATCTTTATAAAACGCTTCACTCGTTGCAGCCGTCGTCTTTACCTCTCCACCGATGATGATATGGTTGCCGCTCAAAAAGGTTTCCGTTGCTACTTTTGACTTGGGATCACTTTGAAGAAGTGTATCTACGATAGTGTCTGCGATAATATCGGCACACTTATCAGGATGTCCTGCCGAAACGGTTTCTGAAGTAAAAAGATACATTTAGTCTCCTAAAAATTCTCACAAAATATTTTAACGTTATACATCATCAGTTTTGATCTGTAAACAAGAAAAGTTTAGTCAGTGAGATAGAAAGTAATTGAAGTTACTACTCTGACGTACTTGTCTATTTTTTTCGTATCACTGTAGTCTTCACCAACATCTCTTATAACGAAATTTCCCTGTATTGCACTTCTGATACTACCCACTTTTATCCCGGCATTTTGGGCAAATTCATTGGCAGCAACTCTGGCATTTTGGGTAGCTTCTTTCAACATATCAGGTTTGATATCATTTAAACTTGTAAATCTATATTCAGGTTCAAAATTATTGATATCTATTCCCTTTGCAATAAGTTTATTCATACTTGATCTAACCGATGAGATAAGGTCTACTTTTTTGGTTTGTATCTCAATATCGTTACTTAACTGATGTTGCTGGTCTACCAGTTTTTGATCCCTGTCTCTAAATTCTATAGGGCTATAGCTTATAACACCGATATTAATTTCTTCTTTTTTTAGCCCACTTTGAAGTAGCAGTGTTATGATATCCTCTTGTATTTTTTCAGCATCACTATATAGCTTGGAGAGATCCTCTTTATTATTGGAAGCAACCTTGAAGTTTAAACGCCAATTTACTAAATCAGCTTTCACTTTCCGTTCTGCCAGCCCCTTTACTTCTGCAGTGTTTATAGCAACTTTTGCGTTATACATTGTTTGACCGATAAAGTATCCAGAAGCAGCGATAGCTATAGATACTATGATTGAAATGAAAACATTTTTCATAAAAATTCCCCTTATTTAGCTTATAACTTCCTCTTTCTAAAACCCCATTGTAAAAGAAGAGAATATACTATTGTACTCTAATGTATTTATTTTCACTTTATCAATTATATCGTTACCCACCCGGCAATCAAAAAGGCGATACTTGCTAATCCACCGCCGAGCAGGGCATATGGCAGTTGTGTACGTACATGATCGATATGGTTGCAGTCTGCTGCCATCGATGAGATGATAGTGGTATCGGAGATAGGAGAAGCATGATCACCGAATATCCCTCCGCTGATCACTGCAGCGATCACTAAGGGGATATAAAGATCAAGCGTCGCACCCAATGCCAGCCCGATAGGCATCATGATCGAGAAAGTCCCCCAGCTCGTACCAGTAGAAAAAGCAGTGATAGAAGAGACTAAAAATATCAGTAAAGGCACGAGGATGGCAGAGATATTGCCATGTAAGAGAGTTGCAAGATATTTGGCTGTACCCAGATCACCAATCACTTTTCCGATGAGTAGTGCAAATACAAGGATGGTCGTTACCGGAAGCATATGGGCCATCCCATCAAAGAGTCCTTCAAAATATTTTTTATGTGAGATCGTTTTATTTGGTACAAAGAGCAGGTACATGAAGAGCAGGGTAGTGATAACCGCATAGTAAACCGAGGTAGAACCCGAGCCTTTGAAGATATCTCCATCACCTGTGATATAAAGGCCTACAGGTACCATTGCAACCATTACTACTACCGGCAGAACCATACCGTATAGTGAAGGTTTTATATCGTAGTGGTTTTCGGGCAGATGATAAGTTTTTGGGGTAGCATCACTCATAGGACCGATATTAATATTTAAAAATATTACAGCAAGTACGATCAGTAGTGTAAAGATAGAATAGAAGTTATAAGGGATAGAGTAGACCAGTAAAGAGATTGGATCTCCTGTAATAACATTTGATTCAATAGCCGTGATAATAAGTCCCAAAAGCAGGGCTCCCCAGGCATTGAGTGGAATCAACGAACAGATCGGTGCAGAGGTAGAATCACAGATGTAAGCCAGCTTTTCACGACTCACACCGTTCTTGTCACAAAGCGGTTTTGCTACGGTACCGGCTACTAAAGAGGTGATCGATGATTCGATAAAGATCACCACGCCGATGAAGTATGCCAGCAACATCGCACCGGTTGGTGAATCGATACGATTGGATTTTTCAGAGAGATACACTACAAAACGCTCTACAGAGCCTGAAATCGTAAGAAGCCGTATGATCGCACCGATAAAGAGCATAAAAAGCAGGGTTTTGACGATCCAGCCTTCTGCAAAAATCGCGATCACACCATCCCATAGAGCGGTGAACGCTTTGGCAGGGTTGTAACCGTTGAGTACGAGAAAACCTGCAAAGATACCGCCTAGCAGAGAAACGATTACATCTTTTGTTATAATAGCCAGAAAAATAGTCAGCAAGGGAATTGCTATTGAGATGATTCCATATTCCATACAAGGATTATAACCAAATGAAGATATTAATAACGCTAAATATTATCGGACGCCTTTTGAACAAAGTCCAAAAGACTACGTTGTCACTGAGACAACTTCAGCAGTTGGCTCATGCGACTGGTCGCATCATACTTTTTATAATTCTTTCAATAAATATTATAAATGCTGACGATATTTTTAGTAAGCAGCTGATCGTTGTGACGACTGAAAAGTGGTCGGCACCGGAAGGTAAACTACAAAGATTTGAACGTATCGATACAACGTGGGAAAAGGTAGGAAAGGCTATAGATATCAAGCTTGGAAGAAACGGTCTGGGGTGGGGAAGAGGATTGCATACTATCCCAAATAATGCCAAGATAATAAAAAAAGAGGGGGACGGCAAGTCTCCTGCAGGGATATTTGAACTAAAACAGGCATTTGGGTATGAACCCTTTCAAATTGATTATCCGTTTGAAGTCTATAAAGAGACAGATCATTGTGTCGATGATATAAATTCAAAGTATTATAATAAGATTGTAGACAGCACGAAAATAAAGATGGACTATAAAAGCTATGAGAGGATGAAATTCCCTGAAGACTACTACAAGTACGGTATCGTCGTAGACCATAACGGCATCATGCAAGGAGAAAAATCTATCAGGGGTGCTGGATCATGTATCTTTATCCATATTAAACCGATCGCAACTGCTGGATGTACAGTGATGAATGAAGAAGAGATCAAAGATATCATCAAGTGGTTGGATGCAAAGAAAAATCCTCTGCTGGTTCAGGGGACTGAAGAAATAGTGAAAGAATTAATGAAAGAATTAATGAAAAACGAGCGGATCAGATAATGACCTATCAAGAAAAACTGACCAAAGCTAAAGCCAAACTGATGCTTGAACACCCGTATTTTGGGACACTCGCTTCAGCACTCAAGATCGAGTCTGACCCTGATCAGCTGACCTTTAAAAGTGACGGTAATACGGTACGTCTGAATGAAGAGTATGTGGATAAGCTCAATGTCTCTGAAGTGGAGTTCATCCTCTCCAATGGAGCGATGCATGCAGTACTGGGGCATATGGAGAGACGCGGAGGCAGAGATAAGTGGCTCTGGCAGGAAGCTTGTGATTTTGCGGTCAATGCGATGCTGGTCAAAAACGGTTTGCAGGCACCAGGGTATGTTAATTACCAGCCTCAATTTGAAGGGATGTATGCTGAAGAGATCTACTCACAGCTTAAAGACGAGATGAAGTATGCTCCTGAGACCAATCATGAATCTAGTGGTGATGCACAAGACCAGGAGGAATCTCCCGATCACCAATCAGGCAGCAAAGATGAACCAAAAGAAGAAACGCCAAAACCAAAAAATGAAGAAGCAAAAGTAGAGTCTGTACAAGAACAGCAGCTCAGTCAAAAGGAACTAGATACACTTGCAGAAGAGCTTAAAGAGCATTTTGAGCAGATATTCAACAAATTAAAACGTCAGGATGCTTTGCCAAAAGATCTGAAGTTTGTCGTACCGGAGTATTTTTCGCACAAGGTGGACTGGCGTGAAGTACTTGCAGGATTTATCGCTTCCTATGCTAAAAGCAGTTACAGTTTTATGCCTCCGAATATGAAGTACCTTTACCGTGGTATCTATCTGCCTAGTCTGACCTCAGATCTGCTTCGTATCATTATTGCCATTGACACTTCAGGTTCTGTGGATAAAGAACTTTTGGGCATATTTTTAGGTGAAGTCGAGTCGATTATGGAAGTTTATCCTAATTTTGAGATCGATATCATCACTGCAGATACGAAGGTACATTCTCATAAGACCTATCTTCCAGGTGAACCATTGGAATACGAGATAAGTGGAGGAGGTGGAACAGACTTTCGTCCGGTTTTTGAATATATTGATCAGAATATAGATCATCCAACAGCACTGTTATTCTTTACAGACGGTCAGGGGATTTATCCTAATAATGACGTAAATTTCGATGTCATGTGGATTATGCCAGAAGTGGTCGATGTACCATTAGGAGAGGTGTTGTTACTTCAAGAATAGGACATTTTTTTAACTTAATTTAATCTTAACTTTTTGTTACCCTTCTGTTATCACTCCTAGCTACCATTTCATACTATTTATTTGAGGGAGTGATATATGAAATTATTTGAAGTTATATTAACATTGGCAGCCATCATGATCGTTGCAAATGCTTCCAGTAGTGTGGAGATTGATGCTAGGGGTGCTTCATTTCCAAAAGCTGTCTATGCAGAGTGGATCGAAGCCTATGAAGCAGAAACCGGCACACGTATTATTTATGAGCCTACCGGTTCAGGGGATGGGATCGTATCAGCGGTTCAAAGAACTGCTGACTTTTCAGGAACAGATAAACCTTTACAACCATGGAAACTGAAAAGATATGATCTAAAGATGTTCCCTGCTATTGTAGGAAGTATCGTACTCACTTATAATATTCCCGGTGTAGGGGACAATGAACTTAAACTTAGTGAAGAAGCTATCGGTGCGATCTTTTCGGGACGTGCCAAGTTTTGGGATGATCCAAGTATATCCAAACACAACAAAGGTTTAAAGTTACCGCATGAACCCATAACGGTCGTAGTACGGACAGATGGTTCAGGTACAACCTATAACTTAACCTACTATCTTAGAAAGATCGACTATAAGCATTTTAAAAAGGCTGATAAACTGTATGATTGGGAAGCGAATACAATCGGGGCTAAGGGAAGCAGCGGTGTTTCAAAACTGATTAAAGATACACCTTATTGTATAGGATATGTCGATTACTCAAATAAGAAAAAATACAATCTTCACTGTGCAACGGTAGAAAACAAAGAGGGGAAATGGGTACTCCCTTCATTACAATCTGCTACCATTGGTGCGAAATATGCGAATTTGGACAAAAAGAAGGACTTCTTTGGTGTCATTGCCTATCAGGAAGGTAAAAGCTCCTATCCGATCATTGCAACCTCGTTCATATTGTTGCCAACAGAGAATAAAGAGAAAAATAAAGAGATTATCAAGTTCTTTGATTGGGCATTCAATAACGGCGAGTACATTGCCAACAAACACGGTTTTGCGATGTTACCTGAAAAGACTATCCGTGATATCAAATCCTATTGGTCAGAGAATATACTCTAATATCAAAGTTTATACTGCACTTGCGGTATAAAACTATATTTTTTATCTATCGCATCATCTATTTAATAAACTAAAAATCACTTAATACTACTGTTTACTAATATTTACCAATATATATGTATAATCACTAAAATATTTTTTCAGGATTGATCGATGTTACAATTAGAAGAACGCCGTAAAAGTTCATGTGCTATGCAGTTTTTAGTAATACTATTCCTGCCTTTTTTACTTTTAGTGGGCTTAGGATTGGGATATATGGGAATTATCCCTTTGAAAGTAGAGTTACATACCTTAGTAATCGTTGCATTTATTTTTGTTGTATTCAGCAGTTTTATCAAGCATAATGCTAACTATTCGGCATGTCATATGCGCGGTAGTTTTAGATATATGGAAGAGGAGCTTCAATCAGCATTACATAACAATTCACTCACCATTATGGATAAGACCAAATCTACCCTCAATATCGAAGATTTCTTCAAAGAGTTTTATAAAGAGATGCTCAATGATAACTTTGCACGTGTTGCACCATCTGTCTTTCCGATGTTGGGTATTTTAGGTACGTTTATTGCGATTGCTATGTCTATGCCTGATTTCACAGTACAAGACCTTACTGCACTTGATCAGGAGATCTCTATACTGCTTTCAGGGATCGGTACAGCTTTCTATGCATCTATTTACGGTATTTTCCTTTCACTTCTTTGGATGTATTTTGAAAAAAGAGGCAACGCTAAAGTCGATAAGAATATCTTTGATCTTGAAAAGCTCTATGATGGACGTGTATGGAAAGAGAGTGAACTGATCAAGCACCGACATATGCAAAGTGAACTCAAAGACCAGGAGCTTATCAAGACACTGCATGAAACATTCAACATGAACTTTATCAAAGATTTGAATGAGCAATATCTCAGAAATTTTACAAAAGTGCTTGAAGAGACCAGTAAAAACTTCACTGAAGTGACTACACATATGCTGAGTGCTTCAGAACACCTCAATACTACTTTGGAAAAGATACGTATACAAAAGGAAAGTATCAATGCAGAATCGGTAATGAAGTCAAACATTGAAGCTTTTAATGAAACTGCACAGAACCTTCAAAAATCACTTGAACTCTTTGACGGTACTGTTGACCATACTTTTGAAAAAATAGACAGTGAAATGGGTAAAGCAATTGAAAAACTATCTACTTTCGGACAGGCGATCAGTGAACAAAATCAACTCATTTTGAAAAAAATGCCAATCGAAGATAAGGAGTAAAAAGCGGTGTTTAGAAAAAAAGCGACAGATGAGGGATCTAACTTCTGGATATCCTATGCCGACCTTATGGCAGGTTTGCTCTTTGTCTTTATACTGCTTATAGGTGCGATCGTCTCAAAATCTATGATTTTAAAAAGCAACCTTCATGACAAAGAAGAGAAACTCAGCCAAGTTTCTAAGAACCTTGAAGATAAAGAGGGAAAACTTGAAGATATTAAGGTAGTGCTTGCAAAATACGAGTCTATTTTGGATGAAAAAGAAGCACTCCTGTCTCATAATAAGAAGATATTGGATAAACAGCAAAATCAAATCATTACACAAGAGCAAAAACTCCAGTTAAGTGCAGAAGAGATCAAGAAACTCAATCAAATGCTGCTTGAAGCCAATACACTAAGAGACAGTCTCAATGATAAAGTAATTATCGTTCAAAATCTCTTGGCCCAAAAAGAAGATGATATTCAAAAACAAAGTAAACGTCTGGAAGAGTATGAAGGAAAAGTGTTGATACTTTCCAATCAACTGACTCAAGCTGATAAAAATGCTACACAAAAAGATGAAAAGATCTTGGCACTCTTAAATGCTTTAGATGAAAAAGAGACAAATTATGATGCACTTGTGGCAAAACTTCAGGAGCAAAAAGCAAGGATCAAATCCCTTACTGGTTTAAAGATCAAAGTGATTGCTGCGCTTAAAGAGGAGTTGGGTGATAAAGTAAATATCGACAAGAACAGTGGATCATTGAAATTAGCATCCAATATACTGTTTGACAGGGGTAGTTATACTCTAAAAAAAGAGGCTGAAGCTGAACTTAAAAAAGCATTTGAAGAGTATGTAGGGACTCTTGTGACAAGTCCAAAGATAAAGCCTTATCTGGATAAAGTGATTATCGAGGGACATACCGATAGCGACGGTGGATACCTATATAACCTTGACCTTTCCCAAAAACGTGCATTTGCTGTCATGAATTTTTTGCTAACACTTGATTTTGCAGAAAAGTATAATGTAAAACCATTGATGATCGCCTCAGGCCGTGCATACCTTGATCCAATAGTAATAGACGGTAAAGAGGATAAAGAAGCTTCAAGACGTATAGAGATCAAGTTCAGACTAAAAAACCAGGATGCTATGGAAGAAATAGAGAAGGTGTTGGATGCACAGTAAGTTTCACATAGAGAGTTTTGAGCCAGTAGCAATAGAGAAGGCCCAAAAAGTGTTGGACCAACATCTTAAAGAGACGCTTGATTTTCAAGATTATTTTGAAGTAAAGAAAAAAAATTTTAAGAAAAAAAGCTTCTTGGAGAAGCTTCTGGGATGGTTTAAATAGATCGTTTCTATACGTATAAGTAAAGAAAGCAGATTTAGGTACAATAAGAAAAGGAAGAGCTGATATAAAGAGTATTGGCTTGGCAGTGCTTATAGTTGGTTTTGGACTAATCTAAGATCATAAAACTCAAACAATAGCAAAGAATGTCTCTGGGTGTTATAACATGTTTATACCTTCTCAACTTCATCATCGATCCTGTGAGATAGAGTGCCAAACTGCACTTCCCGATACTTTCGGGGTATTATGCTGGAATGTCTATAAACAGAATAAAAAACATTTTCATTTCAAGCATTATCTGCATACACTGCATCAAGAAAAATCAATAGATATCTGTATTATGCAAGAGGCTGCGTTTAGTGACCAGGAAAGGTTTGCACTTGAACACTGTACCTATGATGCAGCAGCGAATATTGAAGTGAACGGAGGTTTTTATGGTGTACTCACAGCAAGTCTTGTTGCTTCCCGATGTGCCAATGCCTATCTCTCTGAGGGTAGAGAGAGCCTGTTTGGTCCACATAAAAGTCTTCTTGTCAGTTATTATCCCTTAAGTGATGGAAGGGAATTATTGATACTGAATGTACATGCGATCAATTTTCGTGAAAGCAGACATTATGATAGAGAGCTTGAACATTTTCTTTTGAGAGTCAAAGACCATAAAGGGCCCATGATCATTGCAGGGGACTTCAATACGTGGAATAAGTTACGTATGCAAAAACTTTACTTATTGTGTAAGGGATTGGGATTGCAGAGAGTACCTTTTAGTCAAGATGATAAAATAAAATCATTTATGGGGCACCATCTAGATTTTATTTTTTTTAGAGATTTAAAGCTTTTAGAGTATGAAGTCATAGAAGAAGATACGATCTCCGATCACAACCCTTTAGTGGCGCGCTTTCAACTCTGAGAATAGTATATTTTATTTTTGCCCTCTTTTTTTGCATGCTTTAACAGTTGTTGCGTATTTCTATAAATCATATCGGCACTCTCATTTTGGTCCGGTTTTAAAATACTGACGCCCATGGAAACAGTCAAACCAAGCATTTCTGAAGAGTTTGAATGTTCTATTCTCAGTGATTCAATGCACTGTCGAATCTTTTCACATAAATATTCGACATCTTTGTATTTTGTAACATTAAACAACATCGCAAAGGTATCTTTATCAAGCCGAAACGTATAATCATTAGGTCGTTTAAAAGAGTTTTTTAATGACTTGGCAATCTTTTTTAACGCCTCATCACCTGCATTCCCACCGTGTGTTTCGTTGTACTCTTTAAAGTTGTCGATATTGATTAAACCAAAAGAAAGTATCTGGTCATTTCTTTTCGAGATATTGATCACTTTAGGAAAAACTTCATCAAAATAGATTTTACTATGCAGTTCAGTGACCCAGTCAGTAATACTTATCTGTTCAATGATCTGTTTACTTTCCGAGAGTGATACTTCACATTGCTTTTGTTCAGTAAGATCACGATAGGAGATAGAAATAGCTTTCACTTGATTTTGTGTATTACGTAAAGCCGTATATCGTACACGCATAAATTTGAAACCTTTTTCCTGAAACTTAATCCAGCCTTCATAGGATACTTCTTTGCCTATATAACAATCATTGAGTTGCTGTTTTAGCTTATTGTTAAAAGTATCTGCCCCAATGGTATCTTGAAGATGAGTATTCTTGATCTCTTCTCTATGCTTCTGATGCGCACTTAGATAGGCTTCATTTGCGAAAATATAGTGATATTTAGTATCGATTACCGCAATTTGTTCATCTGAAGCATCCAATATCTGATAACATAATGCTAACTCTTCTTCCAACTTGTTCTCCCTTTAGTTCCCTTGCATTGCCGAGAGTTCTCTCAACCCAACTTAAAACCATTACATGTAATATAACATAATTTCATTTTATATAACAAAGTATTTTATGAAAAGTAGTGTGTATACAGAGATAAAAACGGGTTGTGAGGAAGGTTAGGTTATCATTTCGTATATTTACCAAAAAGAGTAGCATGAAACTTATATATCCGCTTAATATTCAAAATGAATTTGTATTCAACTCATCACCAAGAGACTTTACTGTAGAAGAGATTCCATTGTACGAGTTTACAGGAGAAGGAGAACACCTTATACTGAAAGTTCGAAAAAAAGAACTGACCACCTGGGAGATGATAGATATCATATCCGGTTATGTTGGGATCAAACGTAAAGAGATCGGATATGCTGGTCTTAAAGATAAACATGCGATGACGATCCAGTCCATCTCTTTACCTGCAAAATTTGAAGAGAAGATCGCTGCTTTTGAACATCCCCAGATCAAAATTCTTGAGGTAACAAAGCACAACAACAAGATCAGGGTAGGGCATCTTAAGGGGAACCGTTTCCAGATACGTCTAAAAAAGGTATTGGGATTGCAAAAAGATAAATTGGATTCAGGTCTAAAGTGGATCAAGGCAAATGGTGTACCGAATTATTTTGGAAATCAACGTTTCGGTACAGACGGTACCAACTGGATCGACGGAAAAAAGATCCTCGAAGGTACACTTAAGATCAGAGACAAAAAAACACATGAATTTTTGATCGGTTCATACCAATCATATCTTTTTAACCAGTGGCTCTCTAAACGTATGGAGCTGAACCTTATGCTTGAAAAGTTCTCTGAAGAGGAGACAGAAACCTTTATGAGCCTTCCTCAAGGATCTTTAAAAGGAAGCAAGAAACAGCCACAGTTCTATAAACTGCTTCAAGGGGATTTAATGATGCATTATCCTTATGGACGGCTTTTTGAAGTAGAGGATATACAAGAAGAGGCAGAACGTTTTATGAGCAAAGATATTGCTCCGACAGGTCTGGTTCCCGGTAGTAAGACAAAAAGGGCTTCAGGTGTTGCCAGAATGATTGAATCGCAATTTGATGAAGAGATGAAACTTTATGGTGCCAGAAGGTATGCATGGATACAAGTGAGTGAGATCAAAGGAAAATATGTCGAAGAGAAGGCACATTATGAGTTGAGTTTTACACTTCCCAAAGGATCTTATGCTACGAATGTGCTTGATGTATTGCGAGGCAGCGCTTTAGAATACTAAAGTTGCCTCTTTAGATTAGTTGAGACGATTAGAGTGCTTCAAACTCTTTTTCAGAGATTGCTACGATTCTTCTTTCCATGCGATTGATCTCGGCAACCAATTTTTTTGAAACTTCTTCCATATTGTTAAAGTACTCTTTTGCAAGTGTTTTAGCTTCATCTGTGATTTTCTTCTTTTTCCCGAAAATTTTCTCGAAAAAACCTTTAGACTCTGTTTCATAGTAGATCTTATAGATATTGAGATAAATATCATGCAAATCAAAGTGAAGTTGCTCAATGGAACTCATACACTCCATAGGGTTATTTTGCATTGCGTTTAGTTTTTGGGCATCTGAATAGAACCATTTTCCAAACTGGCACTGAGTAGAGTTTACAGGTATTGAACTCTCATCAACTTGAAATCCTGAGATAAGTAACTTTGCACGTTGTACCCAGTTAATATGTGCTGCTTTTGCTGCACGAAGTTGTTCTAAAACTTCATTTTTTTGCATTTTTTTCATTCCTTAAATATAAAAACTTGTTATATGATATTATCAATTAACTTAAAAGTATGTACTAATTTTTTCTAAAAGAATATGAAGTGCATGAAGTGTGTAAAAAGAGACAAAAATTATCTTAAATAGATATAAAAAGTTTTTTAAAGAATATTAAGAAAAGCAAAACGGTAGACTAGTTTTGCTCTTTTTTTCTTGTAATATCTGCTCCTAAAGCAGAAAGCTTTCCTTCAAGATTATCATATCCCCTGTCGAGGTGGTAGATACGGTGCACATTTGTTGTACCTTCAGCCACAAGTCCTGCAAGTACGAGTGCAGAGCTCGCTCTTAGGTCTGTTGCCATTACATCAGCTCCGTTAAGGCGCTCTACACCTTTTACTGCCGCGATATTACCTTTAAGCCAGATATCCGCGCCTAAACGGTTTAACTCACTTACATGCATAAATCGGTTTTCAAAGAGACGCTCTTCAATGATGCTTTCACCTTTTGCAAATACCGTTACAGCCATAAACTGTGCTTGCATATCAGTAGGGAAGCCAGGATACTCCAAAGTTGTTAGGTTCACCGGTTTTAATACTTCAGCAGGATGGATAGTGATCTGATCATCTTGCACATCAAAAGTACATCCCATGGATTCAAGTTTATCAATAGAGGTTCTGATATGTCCAGGATTGACCTTATTGAGTGTAATGCTGGAATATGTGATCGCTGCTGCACATAGATAGGTCCCGGCCTCGATACGGTCAGGTATTATCTCAGTCTCTTCAAACTCAAGCAATTTACCGCCGGTTCCTTCAATGATCAGTTCATCACTTCCAATACCCTCAATTTTGACTCCTGCCCTGGAGATCATTTCACAAAGTTGCTCAATCTCAGGTTCTCTTGCAGCATTGACGATCGTTGTAGTCCCGTGTGCCAAAGCAGCAGCCATAACGATATTTTCTGTACCACCAACAGTGATCTTGTCAAAAATGATCTTAGCACCTTTCAATCCATTTGGTGCTTCTGCATGTACATATCCACCTCTGATCTCAATGTGGGCACCCATCGCTTCAAGGGCTTTCAGGTGTAAATCTATAGGACGTTGCCCGATAGCACATCCTCCGGGTAAAGACACATCACATTCTCCAAAACGTGCTAAAAGAGGGCCAAGTACTAAAATTGATGCTCTCATTTTTGAGACAATTTCATAGACTGCTTTTGTTGAAGAGATCGAACCGTTATTGATTTTAGCCACATTATCATGATACTCAACAGTCCCGCCCAGCATTGTGAGGAGTTTAAGTAGAGTTCTTATATCTACCACATTAGGTAAATTTGTTAGTGTTACTTCTTTTTCACTGAGAATTGTAGCTGCAATAATCGGTAAAGCCGCATTTTTAGCTCCGCTAATAGTGACTTCCCCTGACAGTTTTTTCCCACCTTTGATTTCCAAATAATCCATAATTTATCTTCCATTTAAATTTATGTTATCTTAGCCAAAATTAGGTTAAATCCTACTCAAGACATATCAAATATAAAGTATACATATTAAATAATATATAATTGATGATAATTATTTTTGAAAAAATTAATATTTATAACTATAATTTAATCTCCGTATTAACTAATATGAGATAAGATATTAGTTAATATATGGGACTGGGGAAAGTACAAGCAAGATATTTCCATGGGAGGGAATAAATGTCAAACAGTTTGGACAGACTTAAAGCATTAAGCAATAAGTTGGAAGAAAAAAATCGTGAAAAAAATACTGCTGTTGATGTCAAGCACGATACTGTTGAAACCAGTAAGAAAGCTACAGAAAAAAAAGATACTGCAACACCAGTACAGACCATTGCCAATGACTCCGTACGTGAAGAAAATATCATACGTCTTAAAGCGCTGTATAATATGTTGGGAATTTTTGAAAAGTCACCCGACTTTGATAAGATCTTTGTCTATAAAGCAATGAATTTGAGTGGTATTGGACTTAAAGAAGAAGACTTTGGTGAGGTGCGTGAAGGAAAATATATCCAGATTATTGCTATTACCTATGAGCCTGATAAAAACGGGAAGAAAAAAGCAAAGAATATCTCTCTTGGGTATTTCGGTAAAGCTGAAGCATTGGAAGCTGATAGAAAAAATAATATTATAGAGTTCGTCTTAAGATGGAGATATGAAAAAGCATTCCAAAACGTAGAGCATTATAAGTACCTAATTGCCAAAGTAAAGTCTTCAGATACACTATTCTAATGCAAAACAAGGCGTTTTTATAATTTAAAATTTGTTACAATCCGTTTCTTAAAAACTGAAAGGATTCATACAAAAATGCATTTAGATTTGACGCCTGAAGCACTACTGGGACAACTAGGTTATTCCCAAAATGAACACACTATAGACCAGATCAATAAGATTATTGCGAATACCGGTAATTTTGAACATATTTCGAAACATTTGATCACTTTTAATGATGCGCTTGCTGTAGAAAAAGGCTATGTTGCTATGTCGAATTCAAAAGACTATTTTAAAATCAAGTGTGATGAAGATCCGAGTGCTGACAATCTCTCTGCATTTACAGATATGGTAGAACATTGGGCAGATAAACATAGTATTGAACTTGAAAAAGTAGAGGATAAACATACTTATTATATTCTTGGTCACAAGTAATATTAGATGCCATTTAGTACACTCAATGATGAGCAGCTCAGTGCTGCAACTGCACCGCTGGGACACAACCTCATCATTGCATCCGCAGGAACAGGAAAAACATCTACTATTGTAGGAAGAATCGGACATCTTCTTAAATCGGATATAGATCCGTCAAAAATACTCCTTTTAACTTTTACCAATAAAGCAGCGGGGGAAATGCTTTCACGCCTTGAGCAATACTTTCCCAAAAGTGTTGTATCCAAAGTTGAATCCGGTACATTTCATGCTGTAAGTTACAGGTGGCTTAAAACGTTATATCCCAACTTAGCGCTAAAACAGCCGGGTGAACTTAAGACACTTTTTAGAAGTATCTATGAGAAGCGTAATTTTGCCCGTATGAATATCTCTACACAGCCGTTTTCTGCAAGCTACCTTTATGAGATGTACAGTCTTTATCAAAATGCATCTTTGGAAAGTTTTGATACATGGTTTTTGGAAAAATATCCGGAACATGAAACACTTATGGATGCTTATGTAGATATCACTGAGGAGTTTGAAAGAGAAAAAATTGAGTATGGTTTTGCCTCCTTTAACGATCTTCTTCTAAGGATGCGGGAACACCTTAAGACCAATAACCTTGGTTTTGAGGAGGTACTTGTAGATGAATATCAGGATACCAACACCCTGCAAAGTGCACTCATCGATGAACTTAAACCAAAATCACTCTTCTGTGTAGGCGATTACGATCAGAGTATTTATGCCTTTAACGGTGCAAATATTGAAAATATCGCGACATTTTCCAAACGTTATAAAGACTCACAGGTTTATACACTTAAAACCAACTACCGTTCTACTGCGCCTATCCTTTCACTGGCAAACCGTGTGATAGAACGAAATGAGCGTATCTATCCTAAAAAACTTGAAGTAGGGCGGAAAGGTAAAACACATCCGCCTAGATTGTTGATGTACAATGATCTTTTTGAACAGTACCAGTCTATTGCGCACTCTATCAAGACAACACATGTTCCTAATAACCAGATCGCGGTTATCTTTCGTAATAACTCCAGTGCAGACGGGATAGAAGCAAGTCTTCGTGAGTATGGTATTACTTGTAAAAGAAAAGGTGGCACAAGTTTCTTTGAGACCAAAGAGGTAAAGTTTCTGCTGGATCTTCTCTCCTTACAGCTAAACCCAAAAGATATGATGGCATTTATCCATATCTTTGAGTATGCTGCAGGTGTAGGTTCTGCACTTTCCAAAGAAATATTTCAATGTTTCATACATTTTGGACATGGCAGTCTTATGCAGGGTGTTTTACATCCAAGGATATTTGAGCTGCCAAATTTCAAACCCAACAAAAATGTACAATTGGGTCTTTTTGATGATGACCTTGAGATAGGAAGTGCTGCTAGATTCACTCATTTGGGCTTGGATAAAGAGATTATGGCACACCCTTTGCTCAAGCATCCAAAACTCACTCAAGAAGGGGTTAAGTTCTTTCAGGAGTTTTACCGTTATATCCTCGCTGTTGAAGCGATGGATAATCCTGCGCAGATACTCAGTACTGCAATGCGTTCAAAGCTCTATGAAAAGGTCGTTGATATTCTTTCTAACCAAAGAGCAAGACTTAAGTCCGGTGAGGTAGACCCTGACAAAAAGACGCAGGCTAAAGAACGCATCGAACGTAAGGCAAGACTGCTTTGGGAACTGGGTAGACAATATAAGGAACTGAGCCGCTTTGTGAATGCTATGATACTAGGCGGTAATGAGCTTAGTGAAGGGGATGGCGTTAATCTTCTCACTGTTCATGCTAGTAAAGGACTGGAATTCCCTGAAGTATATGTCGTTGACCTGGTAGACGGCCGTTTCCCCAACAGAAAAATGATGAGTTCTATAGAAGAGGAGCGAAGACTTTTCTATGTGGCGGTAACGCGTGCTAAAGATAAACTTTATCTCTCTTTGGCAAAATATGACAAAATGAAAAAAATTGATTATAAACCTTCTCAGTTCTTACATGAAGCGGGTCTGATAAAAGGGGAGTTTGTGGAGGAGAAGAAATAGTCCGACCGGGTAAACCGGTCTAAACCTCTTATAGAGGAGTTACATTTTCTGCCTGAGGACCTTTTTGTCCTTGACCGATCTCAAAAGTAACTGCTTGTCCTTCTTGAAGTGATACACGACCACCGCTTGTGTTATTAACTTGACGGAAGTGTACGAATACATCAGGACCTCCGTTCTCTTGTGCTATGAATCCATAACCTTTTTCATCGTTAAACCATTTTACTGTACCTTTGACTAATTCTGCCATAGTGTAATTCCTTTTATTTATATATGAATCAAAACAGGTGGAGTCTTTCGGGGTCTAGCATAGTCTAACGTAACACATAAACACGAAAAATGATCTCTATCCTCATCTTTCATCAATAGACATTGTAGCTACTTTTCCTTTCGCTAACGTTATTTTGATACAATTATAAGTAAATTTAACCCTATGGAGCATTTATGATCATTGACACACATTGTCATCTGGATGATGAACGATACAATAAAGACCTGGATATTGTGCTTGCCAATGCTAAGTCTAAGGGTGTAGAAAAGTTTATTATCCCCGGTGCAGATCCTAAAAGTCTTCCTAGGGCAGTGGAGATAGCGGAAAAGTATGATGATGTCTATTTTGCCGTTGGTGTGCATCCTTATGATGCAGCTGAGTATGACAGGGCTGTTTTAGAACCGTATGTTCATCATCCAAAATGTGTAGCAATAGGTGAATGTGGATTGGATTATTATCGGCTACCTGAGTCTGAGGAAGAGATAGTAGCTGAAAAAAAACTGCAAAAAGAGGTCTTTATCGATCAGATTGAATGGGCTAAAGAACTTGATAAACCTCTCATCGTACATATCCGTGAGGCTAATGCTGACTCCTTGGAACTTCTTGAAAAATATGCAGGTGACAGGGGAGGAGTACTACACTGTTACAATGCGGATGAGCAGTTACTTAAACTTGCAAAGAATAACTTCTATTACGGTATCGGAGGAGTGCTTACATTCAAAAATGCACGCAAACTAATCAATGTCTATCCTAAAATTCCAACGGATAGACTCCTTATCGAAACGGATGCACCTTATCTTACGCCGCATCCGCACCGGGGTGAGAGAAACGAGCCTTCTTATACTACACTGGTTGCCGATAAGATGTCAGAACTCTCAGGTATTTCTAGAAAAGAGATAGAAAAGCTCACTACTGATAATAGTTTAAGGCTCTTTTCTTTGTAATATGAAAAGAGCAGTACTTTTTCTTGTCTACTTCTTGTTCGCTACTCTATCTCTATATGCTGCAACAATCCCGGACAAATACCCTTCTTATGCTTACGTTCTTTCAGAGTTTGATATTGATGAATTTTATGCATATGACCGGGACTTTGAAAGCTATGTACAGGATCATGATACTCAATTCAGACAACTCTATACTCAATCGGTTAAAAGGGGAGAGTTTTTGATACCAATGGTGCAAAGACAGCTTGTCGAAGCAGAAATGTCTGATCTTTTAGCGTACCTGCCTATGATAGAATCAGGATTTCATACTGATATACAATCTCCCAAAAAAGCAAAAGGTTTATGGCAGTTTATACCCTCGACTGCCAAAGAATACAACCTTACAGTCTGTTATAGTTATGATGAGAGATGTGATCCTGTCAATGCAACAACGGCTGCGATACTTCATCTACAAAGTCTTTATAGGAAATTCGGAAAATGGTACCTGGCTGTCATGGCCTATAACTGTGGAGAGGGAAGAGTTACCCGTGCTATCAAAAAAGCAGGTTCTGATGAACTGTCTGTGTTGATAGATGACAGGGCCAAATATCTCCCTAAAGAGACAAGAGAATATATCAAACGTTTTCTTTTGGTCGCTATGATCGGTGAGAATGAATCAATCGATTTTGGAACATTTGGATCAGGACAGCAGCAAGGAGTTGTACAGGTAGAGGTAAATGGAGGTAGTGATCTTAAGGATATCGCATTACTGTTGAACATGGAACCGACACAGCTGATAGAGCTGAACAGTCATTATAAGAATGAGATATTGCCACGTGATTCAGAACGCTACAAGATCACGATTCCCTACGAAAAGCTGATACTTTTTTATCTCAATTATCATGCTGTTACAAATGTCAATAAACCTAAAGATCATTTTATCTCACACTTTATCAGTGCAGGTGAAACATTGAAGATCATTGCCGAGAAATATCATACGAGTGTTTCCGAGATCAAACTGGCGAATAAACTGAAGAACACAAATTTGTCACAAGATAGCCTATTGATCATTCCTGTTACAAAAGAACAGTTCGAATCCACGGTAAGCCATCATTGATCCGAAACCTACTTTTTATAAAGTGAAAAGCTTAGATAAAGTCAAATAAAGAGATAATATTAGCTACTATTTGGCAGCGGGACTACTATGCGGAAAACCATCTCTTTTTTATCGATTTTTGTATTATTGTCACTGAGCTTCATTTTTACAGGATGTTCCCAAAAAAGCGGTACCTGTAAGGCAACAAAATATACCAGTTTAGCACGACAAAAAGCAACGATGCGTGACTACACGGTACTTGGAAAACGTTATCATCCGACGTTTGTGGAAGTTGGAGACAAGATGAAGGGAATCTCCAGCTGGTATGGTCCTAACTTCCATGGAAAGCAGACAAGTAACGGTGAATGCTACGATATGAACGGACAAACCGCTGCACACAAAACCTGGCCGATGGATACCATGGTGAAAGTAACAAACCTTGAAAACGGTAAAAGTACCATTGTCCGTATCAATGATAGAGGTCCGTTCGTGAAAGGACGTATCATTGACTGTAGTTATACTGCAGGTAAACAACTAGGGCTGGACCGTATGGGGATTGCCCGTGTTGAGATTCAGGTTGTAGGATTTGCCGGTAAGGTCACACCGCAGGAAATCATTGCCAAACAGCAAAAAACACATACACAAGAGCGTGTGATGATCTCGGATTTTGGTGTACAAGTGGGTGCTTTCCGACGTTATCAAGGTGCACAGATCTACAAGGGACAGTACGGATCATTGGATAAACGTTACCAACCTCTCATCAAGCGTTTTGATGATGTAGATGGTGCACCGCTTTATAGAGTTTGGATCATGGGTTTCAGGTCTGAAGAAGAAGCAAGAGATTTTATTGATAAATTCCATCTTTCAGGTGCATTTATCATCAGACAATAGGTCTGTAATTTGAGGAGTAATAATGATTGAAGTAAATAGAGAAACTAAAGAGACACAGATTACTGTCAAGTTGAATCTTTACGGTAAGGGAGAAGCTAAGATAGATACTGGGGTCGGCTTCCTTGATCACATGCTTGAAGCATTTGCAAAACACTCTTATATAGACCTTGAAGTGAAGTGTACGGGTGATACGCATATTGATGACCACCACTCAGTAGAAGATGTTGGTATAGCTATCGGTCAGGCATTACATAAAGCAATTTATCCTGTTCAAAACATTGAGCGTTACGGTAATGCAACAGTGGTAATGGATGAGGCTAGCATTACTTGTGATCTGGATATCTCTAACAGGGGTTTTTTGGTCTTTGAGCTACCGATAGGCGGTAAGGTAGGGAACTTTGATGTAGAGCTTGTAGAAGAGTTTTTCAGAGCCTTTACATTCAATGTACCTTTGACACTGCACCTGATATATAATCGCGGTAAAAATAAACACCATATCATTGAAGGTGCCTTTAAAGCATTGGCTGTTGCATTGCGCAGAGCAGTAACGGTCAATGAAAATGCAGGTATCCCAAGTACCAAGGGTGTTCTATGAGTATTGAACTGATCGTGTTGGATGTTGACGGTACTATGACCGACAGCCGTATCACATACAGTGAAGCAGGTGATGAGATCAAGTCTTTCAATGTAAAGGATGGACTTGCTATCGCTTCATGGCGTAAGTTGGGTAAACAAGTAGCGATCATTACAGGAAGAAGTTCCAAAATCGTTGAAAGACGTGCTAAAGAGCTCCACATAGAACACTTTTATCAAGGGGTAAAAGACAAAAGAGTAGTGTTAGAGTCATTGTTAGAGAAACTGGATCTGAAGATGGAAAACGTTGCGGCAATCGGTGATGATCTCAATGACCTCAGAATGTTAAAAGCGGTTCAGCTTTCATTTGTACCTAGCGATGCATCAAGATATGTAGATAAAGAGGCCGATGTAGTACTAAGTAAAAAAGGCGGAGACGGTGCTGTACGTGAAATGATAGAGCGCCTGATCATACAAGAAGGGCTTGAAGAGAAGTATCTGCAGCTATGGGTTTAAGATTAGAATATATCATTTCTATTATCGTTGCATTGATATTTGTAAGTTTTTTTCTTATCAATATAGAACAAAAATCTCGGCAAAAAAATGAAAGTACCAAACAGTTGGCATTTTCAGATACAAGATTGATCGAAGTTGATACTCAAAAAATTTTGGGTTTGGCACATAGCCGTTATGGTGTATATGAAAATAAAACTTTAATTTTGAGTGATATTATCTATCATACTGATACGGTTAATCTTTTGCAAGCACAAAAAGGTATCTATAAAGGTGACTACCTTTTTTTGGAAGGCAATGTAACGTTAAATCAAAAAAACGGATTTGACTATACGGCACAAAAGGCTGCTTATAATCAAAAGAGCGAAGTACTCTCGATAGAATCTCCTTTTGAAGCACATATGAATAAGAATATAATTTCGGGAATTAACCTGGTCTACAATATGAAAGAAAAGAAGATCACAGCTCAAAAGATCAAAGCGGTAGTCTTCACGTTGGAAAAATAATGTATAATAACAAAACTTTAAAGGCGGTCTCATGGTAAAGATAAAATTCATTCTTTTTTTTATTTTCTCTGTAGCTCTTTTCGCTGACAAAGTTGAGATCACTTCCGATGCAATGCAGGCTGAAGAGATGAAAAAAGAAGTACATTTTATCGGCAATGTCAAGATAACCCAGCTTAAAAGCTGGATACACGGAGATCGGATGATCGTGTATTTTGATGATAATAACCAGACTAAAAGATATGAAGCTATCGGCAGAGTAACTTTTGAGTTCAAAAAAGACAACCATTTCTATAAAGGCAGTGCGAATAGAGTGATCTATGCACCCTTGGATTCCCAATATATCCTCAGAGGAAATGCCAAGATAGAAGATATGATCAATAAACGTCATATCAACGGGGAGCATATAAAACTCGATCTTACTTCAGGTTTGGCGAGTGTAATAGGGAATAAACAAGATCCCGTGAAGTTCATTTTTGAAACAGAAGATACAAAATAGTAAATAAAAGGATAGAGAGCCTGTGGAATCACCTAGAATTATTGAAGCAGAATTTATAAAATCAGCACAAAGCATACAGGATTCTCTTCCTGAGGACATGAGTGAAGTGGTTTTCCTTGGACGTTCGAATGTAGGTAAAAGTTCTACATTGAACTTGCTGACCAATCGTAAAAACCTTGCAAAAAGTTCTGCTACACCGGGAAAAACACAGTTGATCAATTTCTTTGAGACAACCTACAAATATGGGGAAGAACGCTATCCTGTACGATTTGTAGACCTTCCTGGATTTGGATACGCCAAAGTCTCAAAATCGCTCAAACAGGTTTGGCAGAAAAACCTTGTAGAGTTTATTAAGGAGAGGGTATCGATACGTCTCTTTATACATCTAAGGGATGCAAGACATCCACATGCAAAGATTGATGATGACGTAGAAGCATATATCACTGAGTTTATACGTCCTGATCAGCGATATCTTACGGTATTTACAAAGATAGATAAACTCAACCAAAAAGAGAAAAGCAAGCTCAAAAAGGATTTTCCTGGAGCGATTACTATCTCTAATCTCAAAAAAAGCGGGCAGGATAGAGTGCATAAAGAGATATTAACTACAATCTTTGATATCAAAGAGCCAGGAGATGAGTCGTGATAGAACTTGTCAAAGCCAAGCTTAGTGATATACCTCAAATGCAGTCACTTGTTGCAAAAGAGGTTAAAGAAGGGACTATCCTAAATAGAACCGAAGATGAAGTAGCAACAAATATCCGATCTTATGTGCTGGCAAAAGATGGAGAGAAAGTGGTAGGGTATACTGCTCTGCATATTCACTCCAGAAGACTTGCAGAGATAAGAAGCCTTATCGTTGATGAAGCCTATAGAGGTCAGCATATCGGGAAGAAAATGGTTGAGTATACACTCGATGAAGCAAAAATGCTTGAAGTACAGGAAGATGTACTGGTATTAACCTATAAACCGGTCTTCTTTGAAAAACTTGGCTTCAAAGAGATCAACAAAGAGGTGATCCCGGAACATAAAATATGGGCTGACTGTATCAAGTGTATCCACTTCCCGGTATGTAATGAGGTTGCTTTGGTATATAAACTCTCAAAATGGGAGAATGATGCGTAAGCATAAACCGTCAATCAAACTCCCATTTCTACTATGGACCCTTACGGTCATATTTATTGTTTTCTACCCAATGCTCATCTCTATTTATGTTTTTTTGCCTCTCTTAATCGGTGTAATGGGGTACCTTTTGATGCTTGGTATAGAAAATGAGAAAAAATCGTATATTTTCGCATCACTGGTCTACTTTATAAATCTAGAGATAAACCTTTCTCTACCGTATTTCTTGACGATCATTACCTCATTGGTTGTGTATGTACTCTTTTTTCATTCTTTACTGCACCTTAGAAAATGTAAATTGTGTACGCCGATCATCACTGTGATACTTTTAGATTTTTTCTATCTTGGTTCTCTTTTAACCTATGATTTCATCTTTCAAGAGACTACGATTATGTTGGATAATATACTTCTTTATTCTTTAGTGATAGATCTGCTTGTGGTGGTGATACTGTGAAATACAAGTTTGTCTTATTGATTTTCATGACGATATGGGGGATCATGATAGCTAGACTCTATCATCTCAGTATCAAGTCAAACTACTACTATGAAGAGCTGGCTCAAGAAAATATCGAACGTAAACAGTTTATCAAACCGGTAAGAGGGGAGATCACTGATCGACACGGAAATTTGTTAGCGATGAATCAAATGGGGTTTTCAGTCTCCATCCTTCCTCACTTGAAAAGAAAACCCGAAAAGCTGGAGAATATTGTTGATAAGATTGTAGATACTTTTCCTGACCTCAATAAAACAGTGATGATGAAAGTCTACAACAAGTATGACTCTCCTTACAACCATGAATACATCAAGGTGGTAGACTTTATCCATTATGCCGATATGATGGGAGCATATCCATCGTTGAGCCTACACCCTGAGATCAAAATTGAAGCAGAAACAAAACGCTATTACCCTTATGGACAGTATTCTGCACACATCGTCGGTTATACAGGGAAATCAAATAAAAAAGAGAATGACAGGGATGCTGTTGTAAAAGAGATAGGAAAGATCGGGAAAAGTGGTCTGGAAAGTCAATACAACAGTGTATTGCAAGGTGAGTTGGGATATCTGGTCAGCAAAGTAACAGCAACCAACAAAGCGATTGAAGAACTTGAGAAAGTACCGCCTAAGGATAATAAAAACATTAAACTTAACATCGATATCAACCTCCAAAAGATGATACATGACCGTTTCGGAGATGATGCCGGTGTGGCAATTGTTATGAGGACAAACGGAGATATCCTTGCTGCTGTAAGTTATCCTTCTTACGATCCAAACCTTTTTGTTGGAGGGATCAGCCATAAAGACTGGCAGGCATTACAGGAAAATGTGGACAAACCATTTACCAATAAGATCATACACGGTGCTTATCCTCCGGGATCCACGATCAAAATGGGAATGGCACTTGCATTTGGACAATCCAAAGAAGGCATATTGGAAAGTGATGAGTACTGTTCAGGATATATCACTTTAGGTAAGAGTAATCACAAGTTCAGATGCTGGTCACACTGGGGGCATGGAAAAGTAGATCTCAAAAAAGCGATTAGAGAGAGCTGTGACGTTTATTTTTATAACAAAAGTCTCAAAGTAGGGATCAATGCTATTGCAAATAACCTCAGGGAGTTCGGATTGGGAGTAAAAACAGGTATTGATTTGCCTCAAGAGTATGCTGGTGTGATTCCGGATAAAGATTGGAAGCAAAAACGTTATAAACAACCGTGGTATATGGGTGAAACTGTCATTGCATCGATAGGCCAGGGGTATGATCTTGTAACGCCTTTACAAGTTGCACGTTATACAGCTTTACTTGCTACAGGAAATCTTGTAACACCTAAACTTGCACAAGTCATTGACGGCAATGCCGTAGAAAAAGAGAGTAAGCCTATCACCGTGCAAAATCGTTATCTGCAGACTATCAGAGAGGGAATGTATGAAGTGTGTAACACTCGGAAAGGTACAGCATACAGTACGCTCAGTAATCTTCCTATCGTAGTGGCCGGGAAAACAGGTACATCGCAAGTTACTTCTATTCCGCAATCCACGGTAAAACGTCTGAAAGAAGAGGAATTGGAGTATTACCATAGGTCACATGCTTGGATTACCACCTATGCACCGTATAAAGATCCTCAATATGTAGTCATTGTACTAGTTGAGCATGGTGGACATGGGGGAAGTAGTGCTGGGCCGATTGCAGCAGATATCTATAAATGGCTTTATAATAAGGGTTATTTTAATAAATCCATGATGGATGAGTTCTAAGTATTGGAAGTAGATAATTGATAGACCATTCTTTTCATAGAAAGAATGGTCATGCTTGTTATGGCCTAGAATCTATAATCAAGCTGTACCCAGTACTTAGTTACATCATTTAGTGCAGCACTGATCACAGAGTTAGATTCGCCCGAGAAGAAAGCTGCTTTAGCCAAGAAATCTAGATCATTGGAGATTTTATAGCTATATGCTATATCTATCTCGCTACCTGCATCGTCACTAAGCATACCATCTGTCTCCTGCGCAGTGAAGTTATGATAGAATGCCAGGATCGTTCCGTATTGAGGATCGGCATAACCTATTTTTGCATAGAAATCATTCAAACCATAGGTGTTGCTTCCTGCCGTATATCCTAAGAATACATCAGCAAATCCTTGCCATTTATGCAGTGTAGCAAGCGGGGTCGTAAAACCGTGGTCATGTCCGTCCGCATCTCCTATCGACTCATAGGCAGCACCTAGGATAAATCCATTGTAATTCGTACTGATATCCCCTCTAAAATACATTGCATCCACTGCAGGTTCTCCTGCATTTTTGTACTCAAGGCTTGCATCTTGTTGTGTAGCTACTTCTGCAATATAATTAAACATACCGACTTTTCCCGATGCCATCAGGCCGTAGGTGTTACTGCTTGAACCTATCAGATATCCATATGCAGAGAGTTTCATTTCAGGCATTGCCTTAAAATCTGCATGAAGAAGCACGGTTTCAGTTCCACTAGATAATGCATCTGTAACACCATAACGATCTGTTACATAGGATGCCATTAGATTGAGGTTTTCTATAGAATTATTTGTTACGGTATAGCCCATAAATGTTTGAGGCATTTGTCTCCAGCCTACGGCACCTACAAATCTCTGGTCATCAAGGTTAACCATCTGACGACCCACACGAATAAGTGTTCCCCCCGTTTTATAATCCAGGTAAGCCTGTGTGACGCGTTCATTTTGTGGATCTGCGATCACTGCATATCCTGACTTTTCCGGTGCATACTCATCATATCCGAAGTTTGTTACAGCCATGATCTGACCAAATGCACTAAGACCCTCAATAGCACCAATATCTGCACCTACTGAGAGTGCAAAACGTGTAGTGATCGCATTGGCTTCATCATTTATACTATCATCTGCATATTCATAACGTGTACGAAGTTCACCACTGTATTTTACGTCTGTAAAGATCCCTATATCAGTTCCCTTCTCTTGTTCAACCTTTACAGATTCCTGTGGTGTGATATCTCCTCCAGCCATTACCATAACAGATGCGGCTATAGACAGCAAAATTTTATTTTTCATTTATTTACTCCTTTTATTATTTTGTTCAATGAAATCTCTTTGTTTATTGGTTATAGAATGCTTTTGTATTATCTTACTCATCCTCCTTCGCAAATTTTTCATATAGGAAGCTGAGGATCGCTTCACGGCATCTGGTATATTCCGGGTCTGTTTGAAGCTCGACACGATTTCTTGGACGTGGTAAATTCACTTCCAGTATCTCACCGATTGTCGCTTCAGGGCCATTGGTCATCATGATGACTCTGTCACTGAGCAGTACTGCTTCATCTACGTCATGCGTGATGATAATGACCGTGTTTTGTACATTTTGCTGTATACGCATCAAGTGTTCCTGCAGATTGGCACGAGTGAGTGAATCCAATGCACCGAAAGGTTCATCCATCAATAGTACTTTAGGTTTGATGGCTAATGCCCTTGCGATACCTACACGTTGTTTCATACCACCACTGATCTCGTCTGGCAATTTGTCTTTGGCATGATCCAGGTTTACCATCGTTACAAACTTCTCCACTCTCTCTTTGAGTTCTTGCTTGTTCAACTCTGGCATGACTTTTTTAACTGCCATTTCGATGTTTTGATACACTGTCAGCCAAGGGAGTAATGAGTGATTTTGGAACACTACTGCACGATCAGGTCCTGGTCCTTTGACCTCTTTACCAAGAAGATAGATATATCCGTCTGTCTGAGCATCAAGTCCTGAGATCATGTTAAGCAGAGTGGACTTACCGCAGCCACTATGGCCAATGATCGAGATAATCTCATTTTGTTTGATCTCAAGATTTACATCTGTAACAGCGATATAATCCTTTTTCCCTGGAATAGGAAACCTTTTCTCAATATTTTCTAAATGTAAAAACTTTTGTGCACCCATTATGCTCTTCCTTTCTTTCTATAGTCAAAAAAGTCTGCTATTTTTCCCATGATAAGATCGAGTAAAAATCCAACCAAACCAACGATGATAATACCAATGATGATGTTGTAGTAGTTCAGGTTGTTATACTCATCCCAGATCCAAAATCCTATACCGATACCACCTGTAAGCATTTCTGCAGCAACGATTACTAGCCATGCAATCCCCAATGAGAGTCTCATCCCGGTAAAGATAAACGGAACAGCAACAGGTAGAATGATCTTTCTGATCTTTTCCATAGGAGTGAACTGTAACACTTTAGCAACGTTCATATAATCTGGGCTGACATTACGTACTCCAAGTGCCGTGTTGATAATGATCGGCCAGATGGAAGTGACGAATATAGTAGAGATAGCCGTCATATTGATATCCTGAAAGATAAATAGCAACAACGGCAACCATGCAAGAGGTGAAACCGGTTTAAAGATCTGTATAAACGGATCAAAAGCGTACTGTGCACTTTTACTCATACCGATCATTAGTCCAAGAGGTACACCAACGATAATAGCCAGAGCAAATCCTGAAAAAACTCTCTCAAGTGATGCGATGATCTGCCAGAAAATCCCTTTATCATCTTCATTTTCTATATAAAACGGGTCATTAAGAACTCCTTTCATCTCATTGCCGTCTGCCGTAACTCCTCCAAAGGCAGCGACATAGGTATCACTTGGAGTAGGGAACTCTTCAACCATTGTAGCGATCCATGACCACACAGCTATCAACGCAAAAAACACGATGAAGGGCAGTATGATCTTTTTTGCGAGTTCATTTTTCATTTTATTCCTTTTTATTAATTAACTATTGCTAAACACTATGTTGTATTTACAAGTACCTGAAGAGTCAATGTTACATGTGATCTTCATCGAGGAAATAGGAGATTCTTCCCTTCAGGCACGTATAAATACAAAGCATAGTGCTTTGTATTTCTTATTATTTTGTGACAAATTTTGGATCAGCACATCCAGCAGGTCCATATGGACATACATATTCCGGTTGTTTTGTTTCAACTGTCCAGTTGTTTTCTTTAAGAAGATCCTCTTTGCTTACTTTAGGGTTTGTGACTTCAAAACTGTAGATATAGTCGATAGCCTTGTTTGGATCATAAACTTTACCATCCATGAATTTGTTATACTCATCAATACCGTCTATTTTCCATGGACTCGGTGGAAGTGAATAGCCTACCTCTTTTGCAGCCTCAGCGAACAAGTCAGGTCTATAGACCTTTTCGATCACTTCCTTCATATTGACTGCTTTATCAATTTGTCCCCATCTATACATTTGTGTGATAAACCACATACCATGGCTGTAAAATGGGTAAGATGCATAGTAGTTGGCAAAAACGTTAAACATAGGATTTGGCTCAGACTCTTGTCCTTTTAGATACTGAAATGTTCCGATCATCGATTTTTCAAGAACATTTACCGGTGCTTTCACATAGTTAGGTTTGCTGAGAATCTTTGCTGCCTCTTTTCTGTTTTCCCATGATGCATCCAGCCACATCTGTGCTTCTATAATCGCTTTTATAACTGCTTTAGTGGTCTCCGGGTATTTATCTACAAAGTCTGCACGTGTTTGGAGTACTTTTTCAGGATTGTTGTTCCAGATATCATAGTTTGTAACCAATGTAGAACCTTTATTAGTCATGACGATACGTTCATTCCATGGCTCACCTACGCAATATCCCTCGATATTTCCTGCAATAAGGTTAGATGGCATAGTAGGTGGCGGAAAAGGTTTGATCGTTGTATCTTCATCCGGTTTGATCCCGGAAGTTGCCATCCAGTATCTGAGCTCATAGTTGTGTGTAGATACCGGGTGTACCATACCGAAGTTGAGTGGCTGATACTTGTCTCCTTCAGCTTTATGTTTCGCATCAATGTACATTTTAAGTGCTTCTGAACCAAGCGGACGTTTTTTGTCATCCATACCGTATTTTTTCATTTCTTTAATGATCTTGTTCCCGTATGTAATACCGTTTCCATTATAGTCCAATGATAGTACAGCCTGTAGATGGGCATTGCCATTGATTCCGAGTGTTGCTGCAATCGGCATGCCTGCAAGAGCATGAGAAAAATCATATTCACCGTTGATTACTTTTTGTTGTATACCAGGCCAGCCGCCACCTTCTTTTTCTACGTCTACATTCAAACCATATTTGCTAAAAAATCCTTTTTCTTTTGCAATAACGATCGGTGCACAGTCAGTTAATGCGATAAATCCAATTTTAAGATCTTTCTTTTCTATCTCTGCGAGTAGAGTAGAGGTAACTAAAGATAGGCCCAAGCCTATTTTCAAAACTTTTCTTAACATTTTTACTCCTTAAATTTACATTAAATTGCTTTGATGTGAAAATAGTAACATACTAATATGTACTAAATAACCAAACAATTGATTATTTTTTAATCATAAGAATCTTAATTTTACATTAATATGGGTCTATAATGGGGAGAAGAAAAAGTTACAAGGTAATGAATATGATTAAGTCAGTATGCGGATATTGTGGTGTAGGTTGTGGATTGGAATATGATGAAAAACAACTTATAGGTAATATTGCCTACCCAACAAATCAAGGGAATCTCTGTTCAAAAGGAATTTCTGAACTGGTTAGTATGCAAACGCCTACAAGATTGCTAAGACCATATATGAGATCAAGTATAGAAGATACATTTGAATTAACTGATTGGAAAGATGCAATATCGGTAATCGCTGATCGTATCAATAATACCAATAAAGATAAAATCGGATTTTACCTCTCAGGACAGTTATTAACAGAAGACTACTATATAGCAAATAAACTTGCAAAAGGTTTTATAGGTACAAATAATGTAGATACCAACAGCCGTACCTGTATGGCAAGTGCAGTTGTTGCCTATAAAAAGGCTATAGGAGCAGACTTTGTACCGGTACGTATGAATGACATCTTCAAATCTGATCTACTCATATTAACCGGAGCTAATACGGCAGAAGCACATGTTGTATTTCATAACAGGATCAAAAAAGCTAAAAAAAATGGACTCAAAGTAGTTGTAATCGATCCAAGAAAAACAGATACAGCAAACATAGCGGACCTATATCTACCGATCAAACCGGGAAGTGATATAGACTTTTTCAACCTTGTATCAAAACGTTTAATAGATGAAGAAAGATACGATAAGGAGTTTGTAGACCAACATATAAATAACTTTGAGCTACTTAAAAACAAGTTCAAACGTGTACCTGTCACCAAGATGCTCAAACGTACAGGATTGACCTCTGAAGAATTTGATGCTTTCTGGCAACTTTACATAGAAAGCAATAACATTATCACCGCTTGGACAATGGGCTTAAATCAGTCTGTACAAGGGGTAGATAAAAATCTGGCACTGCTTAATACGCATTTACTTACAGGAAAAATATTTAAAGATGGATGTGGACCACTCAGTCTGACCGGACAACCTAACGCTATGGGAGGGAGAGAAGTAGGCGGACTCTCTACTATGTTGGCAGTACATCTCGGTTTTGATGATGAGAGTATCAAAAAGGTATCAAAGTTTTGGAAGACTGATAAGATAGACAACAAACCGGGATTGACCGCTACGCAAATGTTGGAAGAAGACCTTGAGGTTATTATCATCTGTCACACAGACCCTATCTATCATCTACCTAATAGAAAAAGAGTGGAAGAACAGATCGCCAAGATCCCTCTGGTCATAGAGATCAATGCCTATGATAATTCTGAAACTGCCAAATACGCACATATCAGACTTCCTGCAGCTCCCTGGGGAGAAAAAGAGGGTACACAAACAAATCTTGACCGTACGATCACCAAACAAGAACGTCTCACCCGTACATCCATAGACTGTAAACCTGACTGGGAGATCTTTCAGCTGATAGCACAGGAGCTAGGATATGGTAGAGCATTTAAGTTTGAAACACCAAAAGAAATATTTGAAGAGTATCAGAGAATGACAAAGCTCAATGATTATATGGACATCTCAGAGGCAGACTATGATGAGATCACGCATAGACCGTTTATATGGGGAGAAAAGATCAAACATTTTTTAACATCGGATAAAAAAGGAAATCTTTTCTTTGTAGAAAACAAGTTATTGAGTGAAAAGACCAGTTTAGAGTTTCCTTTTCTGCTCATGACAGGTAGAACAAGGGATCAGTGGCATAGCGGTACCAAGACAAATCTACCGCAGACCTTGCTAAAACACAAACCGTTGAACTTCTGCGAGATACATCCTAATGATGCAAAGAACCTTGGGATTAATGGTGGCGACACCATCAAGGTTGTTTCTAAAAGAGGAGAGCTTATTACAAAAGCTATGTTGACTGAGAACATCCATGAAAAATGTATCTTCATTCCTATCAGTAACCGTGAGATCAACTATCTGACAAATGATTTGCTAGATAGAGAATCTTTGCAACCGGATTACAACCATAATGCAGTAAAAATAGAAAGGATAGATCATGCCTAGTACACTTCCCATTTTGTTAAAAGATCAAAAGGTACTCTTGATTGGCGGAGGAAATGTTGCACTTCAAAAAGCTGAAGTACTTGCCGATAATGAAATCAAATTTAGAGTCATCTCACAAGAGATCAACAGTGCCATTGAAAAATTGACCGATAAACTTATCCAAAAAGAGTTCAAGCTCAAAGATATCGGTGAAGAGTATATTATCATTGATGCAACGGGAAATCCGAAGGTTACAAAAAAACTTTTAAAATATAAAAAGAAACATCAAATACTGCTCAATGTTGTCGATCAACCAAAATACTGTGATTTTTATTTTATGGCACTTACCAAGAACAGGCCTCTGCAGATTGCAGTATCGAGCAATGGTGCAAGTCCGACTGCAGCCAAATATTTCCGTGATCAGTGCGAAGCAATGATACCAGAGGATATTACTGCCTATCTCGTACAAAAACAAAAAGAACGCGATCATGGACTTATATGCATACAAGATACTATCAAGGAACTAAAGTTCAAAAGTTCAAAGGTCTATCTTGTAGGCTGTGGTATCGGAGATCCGGAACTTCTTACCCTCAAAGCATATAAAATCATACAAAATGTCGATGTGGTTTTGTATGATCATCTCATCAGCAATGATATCATGGCATTGGTACCTAAACACACTTTAAAAGTATTTGTCGGTAAACAAAAAGGATATCACTCCAAGTCACAAGATGAGATCAATGCACTTATTTTGCATTATGCAAGTCAAGGAAAAAAAATAGCAAGGCTAAAAAGCGGCGATCCTTTTGTTTTCGGACGAGGGGCAGAAGAACTCATGGTACTGACGCAACAGCATATCGATACTGAGGTGATACCGGGTATCAGTTCATCTATATCTGCACCTTTAATGGGAAATATCCCTGTAACTGCGAGAGGCTATGCAAGCGGATTTACAGTTGTTTCAGCCCATCTTAGAGGTAATCGTATCAATCTTGATTGGATTGACCTTTTGGCCAAAGAGAACCATACTGTTGTTGTCTTAATGGGCTTAAGTCGTATCAAGGAGATTGTCGATGAAGCAATCAAATTGGGTATATCTTCCCATAAGCCATGTGCTGTGATCTCTAATGCCAGCAGACCTGATCAAAAGATCCTCACAACAACAATAGAACATTTACAAAGAGATGCAGAAGATATGCCAAGACCGGCGATTATAGTATTTGGTGATGTAGTTACATTTAAAACACAACTTACAGGAGTAGAAAATGAGCAAATTGCAGCAAGCTTTTAACGAACGAAATAACAAAATCAATAAGATCGAAAAGATAAAAGAACTCAAAACACCGATGAGCATCTATAATCGCTTAAATAGTATCTCATCGTCAGGATTGGAGTATCTAAAAGAAGAAGATTCAAGTTTTTTCCTGAAATGTTTTGGAGCCTTTTTAAAGAAGGATGGAAAATTTATGCTCAGGGTACGTATCCCTGCAGGGCAACTCAACATAGAACAGGCGACAAAGATTGGAGAGCTTTCCAAGGTATACGGTGAAGACTATATCGATATTACAACCAGACAGCAGATAGAACTTCGATATATCAAACTGGAAAACCTATATACGGTCATCAAGGAGCTTGAAGAGGTGGGAATATCTACTTTTCAAACCGGTGTAGATAACTTTAGAAATATCGTAACAAGCTCATTTGACGGGTTAGGGGATCTTAATATCATCAAGACTAAGCCGTTCATTGATGAGCTTCAATCCATCTTTTTAAAAGAAGAAGAATGGATAGGTACGTTACCACGTAAGTTCAATACTGCCATGCTCGGCATACCAATGAATGACTGTAATATCTATGGACATGACTGCTGTTTTATACTTGCACAAAAAGATGATGATATCGGTTTTAATCTTTATTTAGGGGGAAGAGTAGGTGTTCAGGCAAGTGATACAGGTCTTTTTATTAAACAAAATGAGGTGAAGGCTGTCTTTAATGCGGTGATCCATCTCTTTAAAGAGTATGGTTTCAGGGACAACCGTAACAAAAATAGACTGCATTTTCTACTAGAAGCAGTCGGTATGGATGCATTTGTTGATGCAATTAAAACCCAAAGCGGTCTTCTCTTTGAAAGTAGCGGCAAAATATTGGCCACTGAGGAGTTTATGCTGGATGAGAGCGGGGTATTAGATCTTGGCCAAGGGACTTCTGCGGTACATATAAGTATACCAAGCGGTATCTTTACCGGAGAAAGCCTTATTGAAGTTGCTAACATTGCAGCACAGGCTGATGGCGAGATAAGGTTAAGTGTAGAACAAAGTCTGTACATTATTACCGGAACAGAAAAGGTCACTACGATCAAAGAATCACTTTTATTTAATATCTATCAACGATATCATAACACCTACTTCAACCATCAGATCGCATGTGCAGGAACAGCGACATGTGCATTTGGTGTCATAGAGAACAAGCCGGATGCCATTGAGATGGCAAATTTTCTACAAAAGGAAGTACCTATTCCCGGTGGAAAGGTACGAATGTACTGGAGTGCCTGTCCAAAAGGTTGCGGGATACATGGAGTAGCTGATATAGGTTTTGAAGGCTGCATTACCAAAGACAGTACGGGTGAAAAAGTAGACGGTGTTCATATTTTTCTTGGGGGAAAGGCAACGCGTGAGGCAAAAGAAGCACGTGTTCTTTATAAATCTGTTCCGTTAAAGGAAGCCAAATTCAAAGTAAAAAAGCTTATGGAACTTTACAAAGCCAAAAGAGAAAACGGAGAAAGCTTCGAGTCATTTGATAGCAGAGTACTTAGCAGTCTGAGCATAGAAGAGATAGTGGAAATGTTAGATAAGTAATATAGTTATCTTTTACGTTATTGAAAGCTTTTACCTTTTGCTGCAGGCATATATATGTTAACTTCCTCACTTTTTCTTAGAAATGCACTGTAAGTTTTATCCTTTTCCAGAAGAGGAACAGGTGAGGGGCCTACCCATCCCCTTGGCCTTGATGTAAAAGTCGTATAAACAATAGTAATTCGATCATTTTTCTTCAAGCCACTTTTTGACCGTCTTACTTCTAGTACTTCAGCGACTACATTTACACGTGTCTCTGTAAATAAAGATACATTAGTTTCTACACTATTTATTTTAATAAGCAGTAATTCGGGTGCATTTTTCTGAAGCTCTTCATACACATATGGAGGGAGTTCTGCCAACAGTTTTGCTGAAAATAAAAGAGTAATATTAAATAAAAACTTTTTCATTGTTCCTTCCTATTCTTCTTATTATAATACAGAAAATAGAAATATTTTTTCAAGATGAGGATAAAAGAGAAATAATTATTGGTGTAATTTCCAATGATTTTAGTTTACGATAGTACCAAAGCTTCAAATTGAGAATCTACTGATCAGTGAATCAAGCTATGCAATACGGGGAGTGTTATAAAAGCGATCAAAGTTCCTAAGCCCACAATAGCTGATGTGAGTCTAGGTGCCAACCCTGCAAGTGTAGCCATCACACCCGCAGTGATCATCGGGCCCATACCTGCTTCAAACATAGTCACTTGGGCGATCATTCCGCCTCCAGCAAACAAGGCGATTAGTCCCCATGCAACAAAAGGAGACCAGATCAATTTGATTGCCAGTGCACTAAGAAATGGTGAGAACTCTTCTTTAGGGAGTTTGATCACCAGTTGAAAACCGACTGCAACCAATGCCAGCGGGATAAGTGTTAATGCAAATCCCTCGAGCACCTTGGTGATCCATTCAGGATAAACTATACCATTGAGCATCAGGCCTAAAACCAAGGTGATAAACGGTGGAAATGTCAAAATCTTTATAAGTATATTTTTAAACCGTAATTTTCCGCTCTCTCCGTATACAGCAGTGATAATGGAACCATAGACAGCCAGTGCGATAAATGTAGCGGTCTGATCATAGATCAGGGCATAGGGAACAAACTTATCTCCGAAATATGCCGTGACCATAGGTATACCTACAAATGAGGTATTTCCAAGTACTGCGACAAGCAGTAATGAACCGACAACCTCTCTTTTCCATTGAAATACTCTGTTCAAAGCAAGTACCATGAGTGCACTGAGAGCCATGACTCCCCACGGTACTAAAGCTGGGATGAGTATCTCTTCATTAAAGGTCAGTTTGGGTATCTGGAGCAATATCATTGCTGGCAGAGAAACATAGATAACAAACAGATTCAGCGTAGTCGCAGTATCTACCGGGAAAAACGAAAATCTTTTAAATACAATACCAATAATGATAGCGATGAATATGATCGATAAATGTTCCATAGGTCGGATATTAGCCAAAAATGTTTAAAACTAAATAGATGTTTTCAAGTAACAGCCAGGTAACAATCTCATTTTATAATTTCCAATATTTATTAAAAAAGGATCAATTATGAAAAAAATCGTATTAAGTGTTTTGTTGGCAAGTTTCGGACTTACTTCAGCAGTAATGGCAGAAGGAAATCAAAAGAAAAATCAGTACTCTTATGAATATCAGAAAAAGCAGGAAGCACAAGCTAAAAATCAGTATAAGAATCAATACGAGAATAAAAATGAATACTCTTATCAGGGAACAAATCCGAATATGGGAAGTATGTTTGGCTCAGGTATGAGCATGGGTATGGGCGGTGGCAGAGGTAACCGTTAATCAGGAAAAATTGTATATAATACTTCTTAAGTTAGCAAGTAATTTTACTTGCTAATTGAATACTTATTCAAGTAATTACACTTCCCCCCATCAGAAGGAACTATCTATGAAAAAATGGCGTTTAGATTTTATAGTTTGGCATTGGGTACATGCAGCAGTAGTATTAGGATTACTAGGCACTGTATTTTTAAGAAAAACATTTTTAAGCTGGAGAACGAATAGCGAAATCCTCACGCAGAAACTTTCAGCAATGAATCTGGAAGTCACAGCAGATCAGGCAAAATCGCTAGCAAGAGCTATACGGGCGCCTATGTGGGAATGGCATATTATTCTTGGATATGCATTAGCTGCATTATTGGTCTGGAGGATTTTGCTTTTCTTTACTGAAAGCGGTAAACAAAACTATAAAAATTTCAAAGAAGATAATCTTCATAAAAAGATTGTAAAAGCAGGGTACCTTGCTACTTATGGTGTTCTTATTATAATGGCTGTGAGCGGATTATTGATACATTTTGATGATGCACTGGGCATTTCTGATAAAACAGCTGAAATGCTTAAAGAGGTTCATGAATTTCTTTATAATTTTATACTCATCTTTGTTCCACTACATATCATTGGTATTTTGATTGCAGAAAACCGCGATGAAAATGGAATTACCTCGGATATGATTAATGGTGGAAAGAAATAGAAAATAACAGGTATATCTTCGTTTATTACATGAACGCGTTACTATATCCAAAGGTATAGTAACGGCTCAACCTGCTGCAAAACTCACCGATCTGTCAATCCAATGAACTCTCAGGGTAATATCTCCACCGATTAAAGGAACTCGTGAAGAACATGTATACTTGAGAGAAGTAGGGCTTATCTTCAAAGAATTCAATTAGTACACCAGTACATTGGCAGCTTCTGCCAAGCTTTCAAAATAAAGTATGTTATTTTTTTACGATATGCTTTTCCCATTTCCTGTCTTGATCCACGTTGATGGTTTTTGCGGTACTGAAGAAACCAGGATGGGTTTGTATTTTTTTGTTTAACATTCTGAAATAAAACCTTTTTTGGTTTGAAAAGATTTTTATACTACACACATACTCTATACAGCTTACATTATAATGAATTATAACAACATAAAAAGAGTTATAGATGAAAGAAGTATTGATTTTAGGTGGTGGATATGGCGGGATTGCGGCATTAAAAAAACTGGCGGGAAGGAAAGATATCAATATCACGTTGATAGATCAGCATCCTTACCATTTTTTACAAACTGAAGGTTATTCATTGATAGCCGGTACGCTGCCTTTTGATAAAACAATTGTTAATTTATATTCTCTATGTCATAGCTACGGTGAAAATGTATCTTTCGTACATAACGGTGTTTCAAATATAGATTTGGATATGAAGTGTGTCTTGATAGAGAAAAAAGAGCAGATATTTTATGATTATCTGATCATAGCGACAGGAAGTGTAACACGCTTTATGGACTCTATTGGAGGATTACAAAACTGCAGTTTTGGAATTAAAAATCTTCGGGGTGCCTTTCATATGAAGCAGTTCTTCGAGCAGGAACTCTTTGCGAGAATGGAAAATCATAAGCATGCCAAAGAGCACTTCAGTATAGTTATAGGCGGTGCGGGACTTACAGGGGTGGAGATCGCTGCTGAAATGCAGCACTATTTTAACCGCTACTACAAGAGCAATACACTTGCCTGTGACAAAATCGCCATTCACCTTATATCAGGCTCAGAAACCGTGCTCAAAGGAATGCATCCGAATATCATTGACGATGCAACGAAACACCTGGAAAAGCTCGGTGTGATCTTACATTGCGGATCACATATCTCCAAGGTTGAACCCAATAAAGCCTATCTGGAGAATGGTGAACTGATCCGTTTTGATTTTATGCTTTTTACTGGCGGTATTACAGCTACGTCCATGGTCAAGTCAGTAGAGGTTGAACACAATAAACTGGGACAGATTATCGTAGATCCGACCTTGCAAATCCCTGGTCACCCTGAAGTTTTTGCTGTCGGTGATGCTGCCGAGATTATGGATATTCATGGAAAACGCATTCCAGATACTGCACAAGCGGCAATCGAAAGCGGTATCCATGCGGCTAAAAATATCAATCTGCTTTTAAATGGGAAGGATCCTGTAGCTGCAAATATCAAGATACTTGGATTGGCCATTGCAATGGGGGGAGATTATGCGATTTTGAGTATTGGTACGTTCAGAATGAGCGGTAAGGTTGCACATTACGTCAAGAAATTGGTCGAAAATTTTTATAAATGGCCGCTTTGGATACGTTGCAGACTAGGCATGAAAAAAGAGTGTGATATACAAGGATAGAAGATGTTGCAAGATATAAATACTTTTTCATCTCTTTACGACTATTTGAAGAAATTGCCGGAAAATGAAACATTCTTAAACCATTTGGAGGAGGGTAAATGGAAGACCTTTTCCAAATCGGAATTTCTTGAAACGGTACGTTATCTTACACTGGCATTCGATGCCAGAGGTTGGCGTGACAAAAAGATCGCCATAGCGGTCTCTCCTTCCTCTTACTGGCTGATGGTTGACTATGCACTGATGCTGTGCGGGGCTATCAGTGTACCTCTTTTTACTACTATTTCTACCAAAAACCTTCATTATGAGATCGAAAATGCTGAAGTACATACGGTATTCATGCAGACGGATGAACAGAAAAATGCAATTCATCTTGCTGATGTCAGTATTACATGTATCCATTTTACTCCAGCTGACCGGTCATGTCAATCCTTCGAGATGCTAGTTACGGAAGGTAAAACGATTGATGCGGTAGATAGATCTAAGTTTGATCGCCTTATGTCAAAGGTCACACCACAAACCCCTTTAACAATTGTTTATACCTCCGGTACCTCAGGATTGCCCAAAGGGGCACTGCTTACCCATGCCAATCTTATTTCACAGCTCCTTGATACGGAACTCAAGTATCCGCTTTATCTTGAATCAGATAAGGCACTTAGTGTTCTGCCTTTGGCCCATATTTTTGAGCGAATGGTCATGCACTTTTATCTGAGTCAGGGGATTAGCGTCTATTTTGTCGATAATGTGAAAAATATTGTAACGATCATGCAGGATGTTCAACCGACACTGATGACCGTGGTACCCCGACTGCTTGAAAAGGTCTACTTTCGTATGCATCAAAAAGCACTCGAAAATTCATTCTTTAAACGGATCATTGCAACTGCAGCTTTCAGACATGCAAAAGTAAAAATACCTGACGGTACTTCAAGGCTGCTCGATAGGATCTTCGATCTACTAGTTCATAAAAAACTACGTGCCTCTTTTGGTGGAAATTTCCGTATGATGATCTCCGGTGGAGCGCCTCTTACTGAAGAGCTCAATTGTTTTTTCACCAATATAGGCATCCCTCTTTATCAAGGATATGGACTTACTGAAGCAAGTCCCGTGATCTGTGCCAATGCTCCTGGATTCAATAAAATAGGTACTTGTGGTAAACACTATGCTCATACGGAAGTCAAACTCACCCAAGAGAATGAACTTTTAGCACGCGGCCCGGGCATTATGAAAGGTTATATCAACAATATTGAAGCTAGCAAAGAAGCACTGGATGATGAGGGATGGCTTCATACCGGTGATCTTGCTTCTATTGATCAGGACGGATATATTACCATCACAGGCAGGAAAAAAGACCTTGCTAAAACCTCGACCGGAGAATATATCTCCGTAAACTATATTGAACAGCTTCTGACAGCAATCGGATGGTTTGACTATGTAATGATCATAGGGAATAACCGACCTTTTGTTGTAGCACTGCTGATGATTGATCAAAATATGATAAGTGACTATGCGCAAAAAAATGGATTTAAATCGATTGAAGAGGCTGCATCATCAAAAAAATTCACTAATCAGATCGACGACTATATAGAAAAGGTTAATACCAACCTTAACCATTGGGAGAAGATCCGAAGCTATTATCTTGTCACAGAACAATTAAAGATCGAAAATGGTGACATTACCCCATCTATGAAAATTGCCAGGGAACATCTCCAACAACACTTTCATAAAGAGATTGAACAGATGTATGGAGGTCATATATGAAAAGAGAAAGAATTGCGATTATTTCAGGACTACGGACACCAATGGCAAAAGCAGGCGGGAAATTTCAACACCTGCAGGCTGATACCTTGGGGAGCAGGATCGTACGTGAAACTGTGATGCGTTCACCTATCAGGTTCGAGGAGTTTGACGAGGTGATCGTCGGTAATGTCGCTCAACCGATCCATGCAGCAAATATCGCAAGGGTTATTGCGCTACGAGCAGGGTTTCCTCGGGAAACGCCAGCCTTTACAGTACATAGGAACTGTGCTTCAGGTATGCAGTCGATCACATCAGCTGCTGACCGTATCCGTGCTGGAGAAGGGAAGATCTATCTGTGCGGCGGGGTGGAGTCTATGAGTAATATCCCTTTGGTCTACAATAAAAAAATGGCTGCATTGTTTTATAACCTGGCAAAATCTAAGACTATTATGGATCGACTGCATACACTGATAACATTCCGTCCGGGTTTTTTAAAACCGATCATAGGATTGATCTCGGGTCTGACAGATCCTGTCAGCGGATTGATGATGGGGTCAACAGCAGAAGTACTGGCACGGGATTTCCATATTAGCCGTGAAGCACAGGATCAATTTTCCCTTGAGAGCCATCAAAAGGCACAATTAGCAAAAGAAAGCGGCAGGTTCGCACAAGAAATGATGCCGATCATCTATGATGAACAAAACGGCAGTATACTTGATTATGATGATGGCATACGTGATGGACAATCCATAGAAGCACTCGCAGCACTAAGGCCTTATTTTGATCGAAAGAACGGAACAGTTACTGCGGGAAATTCTTCTCAGATCACAGACGCCGCTGCAGCAGTCATTGTAATGGGGGAGAAAGAAGCTAAACAGAGAGGTTTGACACCGTTAGGATATGTCAGTGATTATGTATATGCAGGGCTTGATCCCAAACGTATGGGTTTAGGTCCGGTCATCTCTACCCATAAACTTTTCAAGCGGACAAAATTGAGTATGAAAGATATCGAACTTGTCGAGATCAATGAAGCTTTTGCTGCTCAGGTTTTAGCCTGCCTGCAATCATTTGATTCTAATGCATTTTCAAAAATGCATTTCAATGAAAGCAAAGCTGTCGGGGCAATCGATCCTGAGATACTTAATGTCAATGGCGGTGCAGTAGCATTGGGACATCCTGTGGGAATGACTGGTACACGTATGGTACTGACACTGCTGCATGAATTGAGAAACCGTAATCTTCAACGGGGATTGGCAACGTTATGTGTCGGCGGTGGACAGGGCGCAGCATTGCTGCTGGAGGTGGAATAATGGACTATTTTAGACTGGAAAAACACAATGATCAGGTCGCAACACTCTATTTTGATACACCTGACAGCCAAGCCAACGTTTTCTCGATATCGGCACTTGAAGCATTTGAACACTATTTAGATGTATTGGCGCAAGAGAATACGCTAAAAATCCTTTTTATCGAAAGTGCCAAAGAGGATATCTTCATTGCCGGAGCAGATATTCATGAGATTAGGTTAGCAGAAGATGCCTCAAGTGTTGAAGCCCTTGTGAAAAAAGGACAAGAGATCTTTAATAAACTCGAAAAACTGCCGTTTGTAACTGTTGCTATCATAGACGGTGCGTGTCTGGGAGGCGGACTTGAGATGTCCCTTGCATGCAACTACCGTATAGCTACATCCCACCCTCATACCCGTATAGGGCTTCCGGAGATCAAGCTAGGGATTATACCCGGATTTGGCGGTACACAAAGGCTCTATCGGCTGATAGGATATCGTAATGCAATGGAATACATTCTGGGTGCAAAACAGCTGTCTGGTGATGAAGCACTCCAAGCAGGTATTATCGATGCAAGCGTACCGAGAGGTTATTTAGGATTTAAAAAAGATGGATTGATACATGAGATTTTAAACCATACTCTAAAAAATAAGATCATGCCTCTACGTAAAGGGATCAGATGGTATGAGCATTTTACAATACTACGTAGCTTGATCAATAAAATAGCATTAAAAAAAGTATTAGAAAAGACACAGGGGCACTATCCGGCACCATTGGCTTTGATCAATGTAATGCAAGAGAGTTTTGGTAAACCCATGGAGGAAGGTCTTTCCATAGAAAGAGCTGCAGTGACCAAACTTGCACTCAGTCCAGAATCCAAAAATCTGGTCAAACTCTTTTTGATCTCAGAGAGGCTCAGACATGAGATGTTCAGTACAGAAGCTCCCAAAACGATCTTACATGCTGCTGTAGTAGGTACCGGTACGATGGGGAGCAGTATTGCATGGGCACTGGATAATCAGAAGATCGATGTGCGTCTGAAAGTACGTAGCATCTCAAGTGCAGCCAAAGCGATCATGAAGATACGAAAAGTGTATGAAACAATGCAGAAACGCCGTAAAATAGATACACGCCATATACAACTCAATATGGACAGGATCACCTATGCTGTCAATGATGAAGGGTTTTCACGAAGCGACTTTCTGATCGAGGCAGTGAATGAAGATATCGATGTTAAAAAATCAGTTTATAAAGAGTTTGAAGCACTTATGGACCCAACGGCAGTCATCGCGACCAATACCTCTTCCATATCTATCAGCGATTTGGCCAAAGGGCTCAAACATCCGGATCGTTTTATAGGGATGCATTTTTTTAATCCTGTTGAACGAATGCCTCTGGTTGAAGTGATACCCGGCGAGTTAAGTAATGAAACAACGATCGCAACAGTCATCAATCTTGCCAAAAGGATTGGAAAAACACCTGTAAAAGTTAAAGATAGCCCTGGATTTCTGGTGAACAGGGTTTTACTGCCTTACCTCAAAGAGGCAACTTTGATGTTTGAAGAAGGTGAAGAGATCGAGAAGATCGATCGGATACTCAAAGATTTTGGGATGCCTATGGGCGCCTTTTTACTGATTGATGAAGTAGGTGTGGATATCGGTATGGAAGTTGCCAAAGTCCTGAATCAAGCATACGGTGAACGTATGGCAATGAGCAACGTACTTGAAGAAATGGTAAAAAATGGGTGGCTTGGCAAAAAGAGCGGTACCGGGTTTTATAATCATGGACAAAAATCTCTATCGATCAATCCGCATATCAACTCATTACAAGAAGGTAACGATAGGTTCGATGAACAGACGGTTATAGAACGAACATTTTATATTATGATCAACGAAGCATCAAGATGTCTTGAAGAGGGCGTCATTGAGGATGTAGCATATCTGGATATGGCCATGGTCATGGGTATCGGATTCCCACCGTTCCGTGGCGGTTTGATGCGATATGCAGATACTATCGGTATCCCGATAATCGTCGAAACTTTAAAACGATTCAGTATGACCTACGGCAACCGGTTTGAGCCTTCATCACTGATGATTACTATGGTACAAAATAACGAAACATTTTACGGAGGACAATAATGTCTTTTAAAACGCTCAGAACAAATTATGTTACCAAACCGCTTTTTAAGACCCTGAAACGCAAGGGATTGTTGCCTTCTATTTCCGATACTGAAAAAACAGCATTAAGGGCAGGTAGCGTATGGATTGAGGGAGAACTCTTCAGCGGAAAGCCTGATTTCGAGAGGATCTTTTCTTATAATTATCCAACGCTATCAAAAGAGGAGCAGGCATTTTTGGACAATGAAGTCGAAGAGGTCTGTGCAATGACGGATGACTGGGAAGTCTTCTATACCAGAGATCTGCCTGAACAAGTGTGGAAGTATCTCAAAGATAAATCCTTTTTTGGCATGATCATACCAAAAGAACACGGCGGACTTGGATTTAGTGCTTACGGACATAGCTGTGTGATCGAAAAGCTCGCCACATGCTCTCAGGTGCTCGCGATAACCGTAATGGTACCAAATTCTCTTGGCCCTGCAGAACTGCTGCTGCGTTATGGAGAGGAGAATCAAAAAAAGTATTATCTTCCGCGTCTGGCCAATGGAAGTGAAATACCCTGTTTTGCTTTGACAGAGCCTGAAGCAGGAAGTGATGCCGCAGCGATCCGTTCACATGGTACTATTTTCAAAGATACAGATGGCAATCTCAAGATCAAGCTGCAATTTGAAAAACGCTACATAACGCTGGGTGCAGTAGCCACAGTCATCGGTCTTGCTTTTGTCTGTAAAGACCCTGAAAACCTGCTTGGCAGGGGTGTAGATCTCGGTATTACCTGTGCACTTGTGACTGCAGACAAAAATGGCATTGACCAGTCCAGACGACATGATCCTATGGGAGTACCGTTTATCAATGCACCCTTGATCGGCAAAGATGTCATTATAAATCTAGATGACGTGATCGGTGGGCTAGAAGGGATCGGTAAAGGGTGGCAGATGCTCATGGAGTCTCTTGCAGTAGGGCGCGGAATTTCACTCCCGTCTACCAGTACCGGCGGGAGTAAGTTAGCAGCATTTGTCGCTTCTACATACAGTGTCGTACGTTATCAGTTCGGTATAGCGATCGGAAAATTTGAAGGTGTCGCCGAAGTAATCGGACGGCTGGGTGCGGAAGTCTATGTTTTGGATGCAGCAAAGCGTTTCACACTGGGTGCGATTGATGACGGAGAAAAACCTGCCGTTGCCAATGCGATCATGAAATATCACAGTACTGAAAAATTTCGGAAAAATATTATGGATGCGATGGATATACAGGGTGGAGCTGCGATCATTATGGGGCCTAAAAACCTTCTCGCCCATGCGTATTATGGTGCACCGATAGCCATTACGGTAGAGGGTGCCAATATCATAACACGTACACTGATCCAATTCGGACAGGGAATGATCCGCTGTCACCCCTATGCGTATGCTGAGATCGAAGCAATTGAAAAAGAAGATATTGATGCCTTTGATACGTATTTTTTCGAACATTTATCACATATCATACGCAATATGTTTCGTGCCTGCATACTCGGGATTTCAAGAGGGCACCTCCATAAGCCACAAAACCGTGGTATTACTGCAAGGTATGAACAGAAGCTGGCATGGTGTTCGGCAAAATTTGCCTGTATGAGTGATATAGCCCTAGGACTCATGGGTTCAGGGATGAAAAAAAGAGAATCAGTCTCGGGTCGCTTTGCAGATGTGTTGTCTCAGATGTATCTTTTGAGTGCGACACTGAAACGTTTTGAAGCTGAGGGGAGTCTTCCCGCAGATGAAGTGTTCTTAAAAGTGGGGATGGAAGAGGGATTTCGTAAGATAGATGAAGCCTTTTTAGGGATACATCAGAACCTCTCTGGCGGACTTATTGGTATGCTATTTCGTTTCAAAGGCTACTGCGGAAGGATCAACCCGATGGGTAGGGCAGTAAATGACCGTGATCTGCATGCTGTGGCAATGCTTCTTGCTTCAGATGAAAACGTACGTAACCGTGTTTTTAGCAATATGTACAGGGGAGGCAGGATCGAAGAATTGAATGAAGCAGTAGAAATGATGTTCGAAGCTCGTGACGTGATCAGAAAACGGAAAAAATTGGGTGAAAACACTCTGAGTGTAGAAGAAAAAAAGATTTTGGAAAAAACAGATGCATTACAGCAGAATATCATAGCTGTAGATTCATATACCAATGAGGATTATTTTAGATGCTGAAGCTGATACTATGGATATCATATTTCATTATATATTTGATTAAAAAACTCAGCGGTGCCAACATAACGACGAGTGGAGAAGATATACCAGAAGCACCAGTAATGTTTTTGGCAAATCACTTTACACGTTTTGAAACGTTTGTCATACCATATCTGCTTTTCCGCAAGCATAAGCAAATTTCACGTTCCTTGGCCGATGATACGATCTTTGTAGGATGGTTGGGAGAGTACATGCGATTGGCAGGTGCTATCTCAAATAAAAATAAAGAACGCGACTGCATCATACTGGATGATCTGATTTCGGGAAATGCGTGTTGGATCATCTATCCTGAAGGAAGTATGGTCAAAAACAAACAAGTTACTCTTGAGAACGGCGAGTTCTGCATCCATACAAAAAGTTACAGTGGGCATGTACATACAGGTTCCGCCGTACTTGCACTAAAATCAGAGATCATGCGTGAACGCATCAAAAATATGGATGATGAAGCGGCGATCAAACGTTTTTGCAAAGCCCATCATGTGGATCGATCCAAACTTGATGAAAGCGTACATCTCCATATTATGCCGCTTTCGATCACTTATTATCCTATTCGTCCGGGTGAAAATCAATTGCTTTTGTTTATCGATAAGTTTTTAAACCTTCGTGGTACACGGTTGTTTGAAGAATTAGAGATAGAGATCAACCTGCTAATGAAAGCCAATATGCATCTTCATTTTGGCAAACCGATCGTTGTGAAAGAGTATATTGATGCATATATAGCTGAACATAGCGGTACCATTGAAGATGATGATCTTATGGATCGCCTGATAGATAGCCAAAGAAAGGTACTGACCACCGATATCATGAGAGAAGTGTATGGCAATATGCAGATCAACTTCGATCATATATTCATTCTGAGTCTTGTGACGATGCCAACATTAAAAGTTTGTCCAAGCTATCTTAAAACGCTCATATATAAAAATATCCGAGAAGTACATGACATGCCGGGTTTGAACCTGCATCCGGAACTTCAAACACATTTATTTAGATTGATCCTTGATAATAACTATGAACCCTTTAATTCTGCCCTGAAAATAGCAGAGGCACAGAATATCCTCTATCAAGATAGTGACGGGGATTATCTTTTTGACAAAAGCCTGTTGGAGAAAGATTACGATTTTCATAAAATTCGTGTTAAAAATACTATGCAAGTTATTCTCAATGAGATCAAATGGCAGGAAAAAATTTGCAATGCAGCTGCAGAACATGCTACATTGAGTGAACAAGCACTGAGACTGGATAATTTTGAATATCTTAGATCAGTTGATTGGAAGGATTATGAAGAAGAGTATATCTATTATCAGTATCTGCCGCCGCCAAAAGATAGTATCGGCGCCCCACAAGTCTATTTTGATCAGAAAAATACGGTTGGACTTGTCTTTGCTCATGGATATCTTTCTGCTCCCGCTGCGCTTGAAGAGATGGCAAAGTATCTTTTCGAAAAAGGGATCAATATCTATCTGTTGAGACTAAGTGGACACGGTACGGATCCAAAAGCACTCAAGGAGATAAAACTTGATGAGTGGAAGAGTGATTTTGAACGGGCTTTCGCTGCAATGAGGCAAGTATGTGATAAGGTCTTTGTCGGAGGATTTTCAACAGGAGGGCTTTTGGCGCTTTTACATGCTGCAAAATATCAGGTAGATGGTGTTATTGTGGTGAACACGGCCCTTAAACTTAATAACTTACGAGTAGAGTATGTCATTACAACGCTGAATGCCTTTAATGAAATGATTGAATATCTGCATGCACACGGTATCAAAGAGTGGATAGATAATCACAGTGAACTTTCTCATATAAATTATCCAAAACACCCTCTTTCATCCGTTGCAGAACTGGAGAAACTGATGGATAAAACCCGCAAATTACTTTCACAGGTAAAAGATCCTATTTTGATTGTACAGGGGGATCATGATCCTGTGGTTAATGCTAAAAGTGCAAATATGATCTATGAAAGTGTCGGTTCACAAAAAAAAGAGCTGGAATTTACCCCTAGTACGTATCATAATATCCTCACTCCTGGCAAAACTGATCCTTACGAACTTTTCGAAAACATTTATGAGTACATTATGAGATCAGTTTCCAGTTAATATCAATGCGCACGTTTACGAAAATAACGTAATGTAGTCATTTTAATTATATTCGATTCATTCACCTTTAGTTGCACTAAATGTAGCCCCAATAGTGGTAGGTGATGTCATGTAATGGTTGGTTCCTTTACACTTAACATCTACAAACCCCGCTTCATTCATTATCTCAATGAGTTCTTCTTTTTTGAGTGTTCCTTCAACACAGTTTGCCCAATCACCGGTAGAGCTCTGCGAGCAACATGATGTTTTACATGTCCCTTCAGAGATATCAATCATATCTGCAAAATAGAGTTTTCCTTGTGGTTTAAGAACACGAAAAATCTCGGCAAATACTTTTGGCTTAGAGGTGGTTAGATTAATAGCACCGTTAGAAATGACGATATCAATGCTTTCAGTTTTAACAGGAAGAGCTTCAAGGTTACCTTCAATGACTTCAATATTATCAAAACCTGCTTCAGATGCGTGTCGGCGAGCTGTTTGCACCATCATCGGGGTCAAATCGACACCAATGACTTTTCCTCTTTTTCCCACGTGTAGTGCTGCAACACATACATCGATACCCGCTCCACATCCCAAATCCAAAACGGTCGATCCTTCCGGAAAATCACCTAGAGAAAAAGGATTGCCGACAGCAGCACAATAATCCCAAATATCCAAGGGAATGGCATCAAGCCATTTATCTTTATAGCCATGGGCTTTTGCATTATCAAATCCCTTTTCCCAACCAAAATCTTTTTCCGGGTTAAGAGCCAATTCTGTATATAAGTCAATAACGCTCTGTGTTGCACATTCTGTTGCAGCCATAATCAATCCTTGTATATAGCAATACTACTAAATTTTCCACACATGGTATAGTATTAATTTAGTATTTGTCAAGTTGTATTTTAAGTGATTCAATTGAAAAAATTGAACCTATGTGCTCAGAATTATGAGCTAATTAGTTGTATCATTTTGTTATAATTTCCCATCATCAAAACATTAAGAAGAAAATTTATACATTATAAAAAAGGAATCACTTGAAAAAACGATATTTACTCATAGCTGCTTTGATCCTATTATTAAGTGGATGTAGCAAAGTTACGAAAGAAAATTATGACAAGATTGAGAGTGGTATGTCATATGAGGAAGTTTTAAAGCTTTTAGGTAAACCGGAAAATTGTTCCAAAGCACTTGGAATAAGTAGCTGTACATGGAAAAACGACGAAGCCAAAATTGTTATCATGTTTGTTTCAGATCAAGTGACGGTCGTAACTGCCGAAGGTCTTAAATAAGAACAATTCCAATTGAGAGTGTATATAGTAAGACATTCATAAAAAAGTCACTATACACTACGAAATTTCTACTTCGTAGTGAAAGAAAGTTTCCTCATCTTCCTCTAGATTGCTATTTAGCCTTTTTGTAGGTCCCCATTAGAGTGCTTTGTGCGATGATGTGTCCTTGCATTGCTGCTTCAACATCTTCTTTAACAGGGTTGCCTAGATCAGGCAGCACTATATCAAGAGCGTATAGTTTGTGGTAGTAGCGGTGCCGTCCAATCGGTGGACATGGCCCTCCAAATCCCGTACGTTTCCAGTCGTTGACACCTTCCAGAGTTCCTGTAGGAAGCTCTGCAGTGCGTGTGCCCTCTGGAAGCTCTCCATCGGAGGGCGGAAGATTGTAAAGGACCCAGTGGACCCATGTCATCTTGGGAGCCTCGGGATCAGGGGCATCAGGATCATCGACGATCAAAACAAGGCTCTTGGTACCCTCAGGGATACCTTGCCAAAAGAGCGGCGGCGAGATATCCGCTCCTTCACAGGTATATTTTGCCGGGATCTCACCACCTTCAGTGAAGGCATCAGATGTAAGTGTTAGTGCCATGTTCTCCTCCTTCTGAGTAGGTTCGGCAGCCATAATGCCGACTATCATTACCATCATAGCCAAAATGGATCTCATCAATCGTTTCTTCATGGTTTGCCTCCATCTACACTCTGTTTTGGCTGTTGCCATCTCAGAACGTCGTTTTGTAGACCTCGCTTTAGCAGTAGAAGATCCACGATGTAGGTCATACGCCTTTCCATCCACTCAAATCTCTTGATTCAGATGTGGTAATAGATCATTTTAGCGTATTTTTCGTAATAGTCTTGAAAGTAGGGTTGTGAGCTATCAGATTCAACTTTTTGTTATAATGTATACTAATAAAGGGGAAAATCAGAATGAAAAAAATATGTTTGTCATCTTACTTGAAATATCTTTTGATTACAGTGGCTATAGTAACACATATATTTATTGTTTCACAATTAAAATCTATATCTGCAGAAGAAACAATAATAGCCTTTTCAAGTATTTTGATTTGGGGTGTTTTGGGTTCATTTATTAAGTGTACTAAATGTAATAAAGAAGTATTTATAACAAAAGATGGTGTAGCTAATCCATTCAGAACATACATATGTGATAAATGTGGTCAAAATTTGATGAAATGTGATATTGAATATGATGAAGTTACAAGTAAAAGATTAAGTTAAAATTGATTTGGTTGCGGAAAAAGGATTTGAACCAATGACCTTCGGGTTATGAGCCCGACGAGCTACCAAGCTGCTCTATTCCGCGACAGTTAAAAGTATATAAAATGATTAAAAATTATATATTGTAGATTGGTTGCGGGAGAAGGATTTGAACCAACGACCTTCGGGTTATGAGCCCGACGAGCTACCAAGCTGCTCTATTCCGCGACAGTTAAAAGTATATAAAATGATTAAAAATTATATATTGTAGATTGGTTGCGGGAGAAGGATTTGAACCAACGACCTTCGGGTTATGAGCCCGACGAGCTACCAAGCTGCTCTATTCCGCGACAGTTAAAAGTATATAAAATGATTAAAAATTATATATTGTAGATTGGTTGCGGGAGAAGGATTTGAACCAACGACCTTCGGGTTATGAGCCCGACGAGCTACCAAGCTGCTCTATCCCGCGACAGTTAAAAAGAAAGGATTTTTTAAGATCCTGGTGGATGGGGTAGAGGGATTCGAACCCCCGAATATCGGTACCAAAAACCGAGGCCTTACCGCTTGGCGATACCCCAACAGTTGTTTCTCATAAGGCTGTATTGCTTATGTGGACGGCATTATAGCCCAAAACAGAGATGTTGTCAAGGGTTATTTAGGATTTTCTTTAAAATTTCTTAAAATTTATTTTACTGCGAGTTGATAGATGAAGTAGGAAAAGGTATAATACAGTTACTTAAATTGATAGAACTATATAATGTAGAACAGATGGGAGATGTAATGTCAGCTGAAGCGATAGCAAGAGTAGAAAAAGCGATCAAAGAGATCAAAAGCGGGAAAATGGTCATTATGATGGATGATGAGGATAGAGAAAACGAAGGAGACCTTGTCTATGCCGCTACTTTTTCAACACCGGAGCTTGTAAACTTCATGGCAAAGGAGGCAAGAGGTCTTATCTGTACACCTGTAACCAATGAGATCGCAGCAAAACTGAACCTTGTACCGATGGTAGATAAAAATATCTCTGCTCATGAAACTGCATTTACCATCTCGATAGATTCAGCTACGGCTTCAACAGGTATCTCTGCAGCTGAGAGAGATGACTGTATCAGCAAATTGGCCAATCCACTTACGGTACCTGAGGACTTTGTACGTCCAGGACATATCTTTCCTTTGATCGCTAAAGACGGAGGAACACTTGTACGTACTGGGCATACTGAAGGGTCTGTAGACCTATGTAAACTGGCTGGACTGGCACCTGCTGCAGTTATCTGTGAGATCATCAAGGATGACGGTACGATGGCGCGTATGGATGATCTGGAACTCTTCTCAAAAAAACATAATATGGCGATAGTCTATATCTCGGATATCGTAGAGTACCGTCTAGCAAATGAAAAACTTGTGAAACGTGTCCTAGAAGAAGAGTCAATACTTAGAGGTATGAAGGTAGAGAAGATCACTTATAGTGATCACCTTGGCCGTACACATACAGTCATCCAGTTCTATAAAGCACATGAAACTGCTAACGTAAAGTTTCATAATATCGGCTCAGATATCGATCTTGTTCTGGATGACAAACGTTATCAAACACTCAACAACGCCATTGAGTATCTTAAGAAAAACGGAGGAGTCCTTGTCTTTCTTGACAGCAAGGTGATCTCCCATGAACAGGCCAAAGAGTTTGGTGTAGGTGCGCAGATACTTAAAGACCTTGGCATCAAAAATATCAACCTGCTAACTACGCATAAAGATACTGAGTTTGTCGGATTGGCTGGATTTGGGCTGGATGTTGCAGAGAAGATCGTTATTTAAGGAATCAAAAGAAGGGTTGATGAAAAAATACATTAAGAACTTTAGTCTTAACTCTATCAACCGTTTTGGAAATATCGTTCTATTTATCTTTGCTATGATATTTACACTTCTTGTGATATACCAGGAGTACAGAAATTTCGAGGTTGAATCGGCTGAACTTCGAAAGAGCTATTTTGAAGCCCAAAAACTTAAAGCCAAAGATGAAACATTACGTGTTTTAGACTATCTGTACTATTTTACCGACTCCATGAAAGATCAGATGAGTGAAGAAAAACTCAAAGAGAGTATCATCAGGTCGATTGAAAAGCTTTTTGACAGAAAGAACGGAAGTAGTTACATCTTCATCTATACAACAGAAGGGATCAATGTCTCTGACCCCAACAAACCCTATAACCGTGGTAAAAACATGATGGGATTTCAAGATCTTAACGGTAAATATGTGATCAAAGAACTCATTGAAAAAGCAAAAAACGGAGGAGGGTATGTAGAATATCTGTGGGATAACCCTCTCAGTAGGAAGCCCTCAGCAAAAATCTCTTATGCCGTTGTCTTTAAAAAGTGGAACTGGATGATCGGAACCGGTATTTATCTTGATGAGATAGAACAAATCATAAAAGAGAATAAACAGAGGTATGAAGACAAGCTTTTTATCTATATACTTGAGATCTTAACTCTTTCGTTTATCTTATTTTTTATCGCAACCTTTGTGATCCGGTTTATCAACAACATGATAAAAAATGAGATGGTAACTCTAAGAAATTTTTTTCAAAAAGCAGTGACTGAGAATATCATCATCGATAAAGAAGAGATCAGGATCGGTGAGTTCCAAGTACTCGTAGATTATGTCAATGAAATGGTAAGGGCAATCCATCAAAGAAATGACGAACTTAAGGAATTGAATCTTTCTTTGGAAGAAAAGGTACTCAGCAAAACGGCAAAACTTCAAAAACAGATGCAGTACAACGAACAGCTGGTTATTTCACAAGACCGGTTTATCAAACGTTCTATACATGAGATCAATACGCCTCTTGCCGTCATCATGACACATATTGATATATACAAGATGAAATATGGAGACAACAAATACCTAAGTAAGATAGAAGCAGCTTCTAAAATGATCTCTACAATCTATGATGATCTAAGCTATATCGTGAAAAAAGACAGACTTGTTTATGAAAAGGAATGGATTGATATCAAAGAATACCTGCTTTCACGTATCGAATTCTTTGAAGAGATTGCCGAGGGTAATGCGCACAAGATAGTACCAAAACTTGAAGAGTGTGGTAAACTATGGATCAATGATCTGGAATTGCAGCGTATCATTGATAACAACCTCTCCAATGCTATTAAATATGCGAAGAGAGATACGGATATCACGGTAGAGCTAGATAGAGAAGAAGAAAGTGTTGTGATGCGGTTTATCACATATTCAAAAAAGATTGCAGATACGCAGAAGATCTTTGAAGCTTTCCATAGAGAAGATGATATGAAGCAAGGGTTTGGACTGGGGCTTGAGATCGTAGGAGAGATCTGTCAAAAAGAAAATATTGAGATCGAAGTAGAATCCAATGAGAAATTAACGATCTTCAGTTATAGATTTAAAAAAGGAAAAACCGATGAGAGTACTGTTGCTTGAAGATGAATTGATGCTTCAAAGTGCGATTGCAGAGTATCTTACTTCAACCGGTTATATTGTTGATGCCTTTGAAGATGGGGAAGAGGCCTATGAACAGATCAAAAAAACATCGTATGACCTTTTTGTCTTCGACATTAACACTCCATCGATTGATGGTCTGAGTCTACTTGAAAAACTCCAAAAAGAGAAGATCCATATCCCTACAATATTTATCTCTGCGATCACCCAGATCGAACAGATTTCCAAAGCATATGAGCTGGGATGTTATGACTACCTCAAAAAGCCGTTTCATCTCAAAGAACTTACATTACATATAGAAAGACTTCTCAAAATGGCTGATATCCAGTCAAAAAGCATGGTAAAACTAAGCCGAATGTACAGCTATGATCTGGAAAAAAACAGATTGCTATTTGACAATGTTGAACAGGAACTCAAACCCAAACATCAACAGATCATGCATCTGCTTGCTTCCAATGTAGAGAGGATTGTGGACTTTGATATGCTTAGATACTATGTATGGGATGATATCCACGTGGATGCAGCAACTATCCGCGCAGAGATGCATAGAGTACGCCAGGCACTCAAAGAGGATTTGATCGTGAGTATCAAGGGAATCGGTTACAAACTGACTAAACAATAATCTACACATATTTATAACTTTTATTCGTTAATCAAATTTTATTTTCTAGACATCCTACATTTATGTAACTTTTTTATACATATGCTACTTTTTTGTTCCATTTTTTCTTTAAAAAGTAGTATGCTATGTTAATGCTATGTTGCATTTTTATCATGTGAGAGTAAGAAACTAGGAACCCTTTGTATGACCTTTAACATACATTAATATTTCAACTAAGTGTTGGATGAAGCAAAAACCCTCTTGCAAAATTTTACCTTTGCGAACATGATGTATTTGAAGGTCATGCAAAGGGTTCCAAATAAGGAGAATTATGAAACTGATCAAGATGAGTCTTGCTGCTGCACTTGCAGCAAGTATAGCAATGGCAGGTGGTAACATTGCACCTGTTGAAGAAGCTTCTCCAGCAGCGGAAGCAGAAGTAGACTACGGTACAGTGTTCGGACAATCACGTACTTTCTACATCGACAGAACTTACAAAGGTTCTATAGAGAACAACCGTAACTCTTTGGTTACAGGTGGATATATTGGTTATAAAACACCTGAATACAATGGATTAACTGCTGCAGTTGTACTTTATGGTGTATATGGATTTGATATTCACTCTACAGATGCAGAGGTAGCAGGTAGCTCAAGTTATGATCCATCACTTTATGGTGACGGGTTCAAGAACTACATGTACATCGGTGAAGCATATCTAAACTATAAATATGAAAACACAAATGTAAAAATCGGTCGTCAAAGACTTGATACACCACTTGCAGGTGCAGATGATGCAAGAGAGCTTCCAAACCTTTTTGAAGCGGCAATTGTAACAAATACTGATATTAAAGATACAACATTGATCGCTGGACATATCACAAGAGAGAGCGTTGGGACTTTCGGTAACGTTTATCCAGTTGGTTCTCTTGCACTTCAAAGTGGTTACGGTCTAGGTTACAAGCTTGGTACGAACGGTGACTTTGCTGATATGGGCGAGATCGCACTTGGTGCAGGAACTGATACTGCAGGTGTTACAGCCCTGGCGGCTATCTATAAAGGTATCGATAGTGTAACACTTCAAGCATGGGACTACTATGCTCATGATATCCTCAACGCACTTTATCTACAAGCTGATATGGGTTGGAACTGTATGCTGAACGATGAAGTAAAAATGAATGCTTCACTCCAGTATATCAATGAGAGTGATGTAGGTGATGCACTTGCAGGCAAGGTAGATAGTAACTACTGGGGTGCAAAACTTGGTGCTAAATATGGCAACTTCAGTGCATATGTTGCATACTCTCAGACTTCTGACAGTGACGGTGCAGAAAATGGAGGAATCATCACTCCATGGGGTGGAATGCCTGCATTTACTCAGGGAATGGTAACAAGACATCAGTTCTTCTCAGATACTGATACATACAAAATTGCTGCTACATATAACTTCAGTGACCTTAATGTGAATGCAACTGTATATTATGCATCATTTAATGTAGGTGACAGCGCAACATACGCTCCTGGGTTAGATACGACAGAGAGCGGTTTTGACATCATCTATCAAGCAACTAAAAATCTTCAATACAGATTTAGAGGAAACTTCCCAAATGACTTTGGTCCAACTTATGACTGGGATGAATATAGACTTATAGTAAACTATAATTTTTAAAAATAAGTTCTTTTATTGTATGGTTTAATTTTTAAACCATACATCATTAAGTGAAGGAAAAACAATGACACATGAACAAGCTGAACAAATAAAGCACAACCCGAAGTATCAGGAACTTGTTAGCAAAAGAAGTAAGTTTGCCTGGACACTGACAATTATCATGTTAGTAGTCTATTATGCATTTATCCTGTTTATTGCATTTAGCCCGGAAACACTTGGTGAAAGTATGAGTGGTGGAATCACTACAATCGGTATACCGATCGGTATTGCAATTATCATTTTTGCTTTTGCGATGACCGGAATCTATGTAAAAAGAGCAAATGGCGAATTTGATGATTTGCTTAGAGAAGTTAAAAAAGATCTTGAAAAGGAGATGAAATAATGATAGGTAAGGTTTTATCTCTATTGACATTGGCTACTGCTGCACTTTTTGCTGCAGGAGATATGGCAGGTGGAACAAAAGCTGACGAATTGAACGTCCCGGCAGTTGTAATGTTCTTTATTTTCGTTGCAGCGACACTCGGTATCACTTACTGGGCGGCAAAAAGAACAAAATCTGCAAAAGACTTCTATACTGCTGGCGGCGGTATCACCGGTGTTCAAAACGGTACGGCGATCGCAGGTGACTATATGTCAGCAGCATCATTTCTTGGTATTACTGGTATGGTATACCTCAAAGGGTATGACGGTCTGATCTTCTCTATCGGATTCCTTGTAGGCTGGCCTATTATCCTTTTTATGCTCTCAGAGCAGCTTAGAAACCTTGGAAAATATACATTTGCCGATGTTACTGCATACAGACTCAAGCAAAAACCGGTAAGAATCCTTTCCGCACTTGGTTCAATCTCTGTTGTTATTCTTTACCTGATCGCTCAGATGGTAGGTTCTGGTAAATTGATCGAGATTCTTTTTGGTCTTGACTATGAGTTTGCAGTTATACTTGTTGGTGCATTGATGGTATTGTACGTTGCATTCGGTGGAATGCTTGCTACAACTTGGGTACAGATCATCAAAGCGGTATTGCTTCTTGCAGGTACTACTTTCATGTCTATCATGGTTATGGCTAAATTCGGATTTAGCTTTGAAGAACTATTTACAGCAGCGACAAAAGTGCATCCACTAGGTGATGCGATTATGACTCCGGGTGGTCTTGTATCTGATCCTATCTCTGCTATTTCACTTGGTATTGCATTGATGTTCGGTACAGCAGGTCTTCCGCATATCTTGATGAGATTCTTTACGGTTGCTGACGCAAAAGAAGCTAGAAAATCAGTATTTGTTGCGACAGGATTGATCGGATACTTCTATGTACTTACATTTATCATGGGATTCGGTGCGATTGTATTGGTTCTTGGTGCTGAAGGTAATATCTATTGGGATACTGCAACAAACACGCTCAAAGGAATGAACAATATGGCAGCTGTATGGTTGGCTCACGCTGTTGGTGGTGACTACTTCCTTGGATTTATATCTGCAGTTGCATTTGCTACGATCCTTGCGGTTGTATCAGGTCTTACGCTTGCAGGTGCATCAGCTATCTCTCATGACCTTTATGCGAACGCATTCAGTACGGGAAATGTTGATGAGAAAAAAGAGATCAGAGTTTCTAAGATTGCTACAATCGGAATCGGTATTGCCGCGATCATCTTTGGTATCGCTTTTGAAAAGCAAAATATTGCATTCGTTGTTGCACTGGCATTTACTATCGCTGCATCAGCTAACTTCCCGGTTCTGTTTATGTCTATCTACTGGAAAAAACTCACAACCAGGGGAGCCGTGCTAGGTGGATATGTAGGGCTTATTTCTGCACTTGTACTTGTAATCCTTGGTCCGGTTGTTTGGACTGAGATCCTTGGTAATGGAGCAGCGATCGTACCTTACAAGTTTCCTGCAGTATTCTCGGTGCCATTAGCATTCCTGGCGATTTGGTTCTTCTCTATCACTGATAAAAGTGAAGATGCACAAAGATGTATCGATGAGTTTGATGCACAAGATGTCAGATGTCAAACCGGTATTGGATCAGAGGGAGCAGTTGCTCACTAATAATTTTATTTCAAGGTCTTCGGACCTTGATTTAAGGATCGTGAATTGATAGCGCTACTTGAGAATCTAATAACACATCACCCATTTACCCTCTTAAATCAACATGAGTCTGAACGTATTCAGAAAGATGCCCTAATAGCATACTATCCACAGAATACGATTATTATCAACCAGGCTGAAGTTCCACGAAAGTTTTTTATCATCATTAAAGGGACCGTTGATGTACTTGATGATAATGATGAACATATCGATATCTATCATACACATGATTGTTTTGGCGGTATAGAACTCATAGAAACTCAACCTTCTCACTACAAGTACATTGTAACTGAGGAATTGATATGTTTTGAAATTCCGCAGGAGACATTTTTAGATCTCTGTGAAAAAAACCAAAGATTCAAAAACTACTTTTTTTCTAACATTGTAGAACGTATCGATATGCTCAAAGAAAAAAGAGAGTATGCAACAATGAGTGATATCATGGTCGCAAAACTGGATGAGTCCATCCTGCACAAGGCATGCGTTGTTACTCCAAATAGCTCTATTGTCGATGCATTGAAACAGATGGAAAAAGAGGGTGCAACCTGTATACTTGTAAAAAATGATGATGGATACGGTATTGTCACAGATGCAGACTTCAGATATTATATCCTCCACAAACATGATGAAAACCTGGAGACGATCTCACAGATACAGACGTTTCCGATACACTCTATTGAGCGTGGAGCACTTCTGTTTAATATTCTGCTCATGATGACAGAACACTCTATCAAACATCTACCTGTCTTTGATGAAGATGGCAGTATACTTGGTACACTTGAGGTAGTAGATATTGTTAGCTTCTTTTCCAACCAGTCACACCTGATCACTATTCAGATGGAAAAAGCCAAAAGTATTGATAATGTCGTAGATGCGGCTAAACGTTTGGATATTATGGTAGGAGCACTACACGCCAAAGGTGTAAAGAGTAGATATATCGCGAAACTGGTCTCAGAGATCAACAAAAAAATGTATATAAAACTCTTTGAGATGATCATTCCCCAGTCATGGCATGATCATTGTGCTTTAATTTTGCTTGGAAGTGAAGGGCGTGCATCACAGATCCTTCGTACAGACCAGGATAATGCATTGGTATTTGAAGAAGGCTTCATGCCAGACAATATCGGAGAAATAACGCAAAAGTTTATCTCTGTACTTGATAAGATAGGTTTCCCTCGCTGTGAAGGCGGTATCATGATGATCAATCCTAAGTGGTGTAAGAGCGTCGATGCCTATAAAGAAGATATATATCGATGGATTGAAGAGCCGAGTTATGAAAAATTTATGGATATGGCAATCTTCTTTGACTCGACTGCCGTAGCCGGGAAAACAGAACTTCATGAGAAGCTGATTACATACCTTCTTGAAAAAGTCAATGAGAAACAACAAATCCTTATGCACTTTGCAAGAGCGATAGAGACATTCGAATCACCATTAGGGCTCTTTTCCCAGTTTGTCCATGATAAAGGGCATAAAGGTGAGATCGATATCAAAAAAGGTGCACTTTTCGCAATGATACATGGTGTACGTGCATTGGCTCTGGAATATGGAATTAGAGCAACCAATACTTCTCTACGTATCAAAGAGCTTAACAATGTCGGTTTTTTGAATAAAGAAGATGCGACAGAGATGATGGAGGCGCTTGAAGTCCTGCATACGCTTAGACTTCATTCTCAGCTTGAACAATTGGCCGTGGGAGAGAAGTTAGACAACTATATCTCCATAAATAAAATCGGTAAACTCGAACGTGACCTTTTAAAAGAGGCTCTAAAGACAGTAAACCGATTCAAAAAAACGGTTAGCTACCATTTTCATCTCTCTATGGTCGGATAAACAGGTGGTTATGATGTTTAAATCCTTGATAAACAATTGGAACAAGAAAAAGCTGTCCGATGATCGTTTTACATTCTTATTTGATGAAGGAAATGACGATGAAATCGTTGTTTTTGATTGCGAAACGACAGGCTTGGATCCTAAGCAGGACGATATCATCTCTATAGGAGCGGTGAAGATCAAAAACAATAAGATCTTTTTAAATGATGCATTGCATCTCTACATCAAACAAGAAAAGGAGATCGATCACAAAAGTATTACGATTCACCAGATACGTAATTGCGATCTGGACGGAGCAATTCCGCTTCGTGAAGCAATAGAAAGATTTCTTTATTTTATCGGCAACAAAACACTTGCAGGATATTATCTGGAATTTGATGTAGCTATGATAAACAAGTATACGAAAGAGATGTTAGGCATTACATTACCTAATTCCCAAGTGGAAATCTCTTCGATATACTATAACAAGAAAATTCAAACTATTCCGCAAGGGAATATCGACTTGAGGTTTAATACTATCTTGAAAGAGTTGTCTCTACCGCGGCTTCATGCACACGATGCACTGAACGATGCGGTAATGACGGCAATGATGTATTTAAAATTAAAAAATATTAAAAAACTATAGTGACAATTAAATTAAAATAAACAGGAGTAAAAATGTTACAAGAACTATATCAACCAAATAAAGAATTTGCAAAAAATGCAAGAATCAAAAATATGTGTGAATATAACGAACTTGTTGATGCAGCAAACGAAGACTATGAGGGATTCTGGGGTGCATTTGCCAACGAAAAGATCGACTGGTTCGAACCTTTCACAAATGTACTGAATGAGACCAATGCGCCGTTTGTAAAATGGTTTGAAGGTGGTAAACTTAACGTAGCACATCAATGTATCGACCGTCATATCGAGTCTCGTAAGAACAAAGCAGCAATTATCTTTGAAGGTGACAGGGGAGATAAGCAGATCATCACTTATCTTGAGCTCTATTACCAAGTAAACAAGTTTGCCAATCTTCTTAAAGAGGATTTTGGTGTCAAAAAAGGTGATAGAGTTGTTATCTATATGCCAATGATCCCTGAAGCAGCCTATGCGATGCTTGCATGTGCAAGAATCGGTGCGATCCACTCTATCGTATTTGGCGGGTTCTCAGCTGAAGCACTTAGAGACCGTATCAATGATGCAGAGGCAAAAGTGGTTATCACTGCTGATGGTGCATATAGAAAGACCAAACCGTATATGCTTAAACCTGTGGTTGATGAAGCACTTGCAGAAGGCAACAGTCCGGTAGAAAAAGTACTTGTTGTTGAGCGCAACAATGAAGATCTGGAGTGGGTAGCCGGACGTGACTACTCATACAATGAACTCATCAAGGACAAATCTCCAGAGTGTCCGGCAGAACCAATGGATAGTGAAGACCCTCTTTTCCTTCTTTACACTTCAGGAAGTACAGGTAAACCTAAAGGAGTTCAGCACAACCAAGCAGGATATATCCTTTGGGCACAGATGACGATGGAATGGGTATTTGACGTTAAAGAAAACGATACTTACTGGTGTACAGCTGATATCGGTTGGATCACAGGACATACATATATCGTATACGGACCGTTGGCAATGGGTGCAACGACAGTTATGTTCGAGGGTGTTATCACTTACCCTGATGCAGGACGTCCATGGAAGATGGTAGAAGAGTATAAGATCAACCAATTCTATACAGCTCCAACAGCTATCCGTGTACTTCACAAAACAGGTGAAAATGAGCCTGCTAAATACGATATCTCATCACTCAAGGTACTAGGAACAGTTGGTGAACCTATCGATCCACCGGCATGGAAATGGTACTACGAAGAAGTAGGACAGAGCAAATGTGCGATCGTTGATACCTACTGGCAGACTGAGACAGGTGGTCATATCGTATCTCCGCTTCCAGGTGCAACACCTATCAAACCGGCATGTGCTACTCTTCCGCTACCGGGTATCATAGGTGAGATCCTTGATCCAGAGACAGGTAGAAAAGTTGGAGCAGGTGAGAGCGGTTATATGTGTGTAACACGTCCTTGGCCATCGATGATCCGTGGTGTATGGGGTGATCCGGAAAGATTCATCAAGTCATACTTCGGTGATGTTAAAAAAGACGGTAAAGCTGTTTACTTTACGGGTGACGGTGCAGTGTACGGTGAAAATGGATATATCACGATCACTGGTCGTACGGATGATGTCATCAACGTATCAGGACACCGTATGGGTACAGCAGAAGTAGAAGCGGCGATCAAAAAACATTGGAACGTCGCAGAAGTAGCAGTTGTCGGTAAACCGCACGAGATCAAAGGTGAGGGAATCTTTGCTTATATCGTACTCAAATCAGATGAAGGTGTAGCTGATGAAGTAGAAGAGGTGAAAGCGATCAACAACATCATCAAAAAAGAGATCGGGAACATCGCTGTATGTGATGATATGGTATTTGCACCTGGTCTTCCAAAAACACGTTCAGGTAAGATCATGAGACGTATCCTCCGTTCCATCGCAAAAGGCGAACCTATTACTCAAGATATTTCAACACTTGAAGATCCTTCGGTAGTAGAGAAGATCGAAAATATGGTAAAAGGGGTGTAATCATCATTCCCATAATCTTTGGGCTCATAGCCCGAGGATTTTTATAACGACCTTTCTTCTATAACCATTTAAATATCAAAAACCACCTTACTATATCACAAATACTTCCTATTTATCTTTCTCCTTTTTCACTATCTAAATTGTAAAGAAATTGTAAAGAGATGTATTTTCTAACTTTACAAACTTCCTATACGATTATATTATCAAATAAAGGAGAAACTATGAAAAAGTTTATACTTGTATCGTTAATACCACTGTCTGTTTTCGCGAATAACTTTAATGATCAGATTCAAATCTACATTGATCAGTTAAAGGTCGAAGCAAAAAATATCGATCCAAATTTCAATGATTTTGACAGCAAAAGAGGTGAAGAGATATTTACTTCAAAACATATCGGCAAAAAAGGTCAAGAGATATCCTGTACCAGCTGTCACAATCTAGATCTGACGCAAGAGGGAAAAAATGTTTTTACAAATAAAGTGATCAAACCTCTATCGCCAACGGCAAATAAAGAGCGTCTTATCTCGGTCAAAGAGGTGGAAAAATGGCTGAGAAGAAACTTCAAAGACGTTTACTTGAAAGAAGGCAATGCGATACAAAAAGGTGATGTACTTTACTACATCAATACAAAATAAGGAGACAAAATGAAAAAATTACTACTCTCGATATTACTGCTATCTTCGATAGTGTTCGCAGATGATCACTCATTTTTCACTAAAAAAAGTAAAAGTGGCGTGAAAGCTGTTGAAAATGAGCTCTATCTCAAAGAATGTGGAAGCTGTCACTTTGCCTTCCAACCGGGTCTTTTACCTGAAAGATCATGGACAAAGATGATGAACAACCTCGCAGATCATTTCGGAAGTGATGCTACACTTGAACCGGAAGATCATAAGGCTCTGTTAGTATATCTGACAGATAATGCTGCTGATAATGCAACGGAATATAAAAGAAGCCGAAAGATTCTAAAATCCATTCCAGCTGAATCAACGCCAGACAAGATAACAGACGTTCCATACTTTGTAAGAGAACATAGACGCATACCGAAAAAAGTAATTATGCAGGAAGAGGTAATAACACTAAGTAATTGTACTGCATGTCACACTACTGCATCCAAAGGAGTATACAGTGAAAGAGCAATCAAAATACCAAACTACGGTAGATGGGATGACTAAAAGTTATATATGGCCTCTTTTCAACAGAGTACTCCATATAGCACTGATAGCTTTTTTCAGTATCAGTTTTATACTGGGCGATATGGATAATCTTCTGGATTATCATGCGATATTTGGGATACTTTTCGCCCTTTTGTTTGTGATCAGGATCATTTGGGGTTTTATCGGGCCAAAATACTCGAAGTTCAAAGATTTTAATTTCAACAAAAATGATCTGAAAGAATATCTTCTTTCACCATTCCAACATACAAAAGAGTATATTGGACACAATCCGGCATCGAGTTTTGCGATCATTGCTATGATGATACTCAGTCTGTTCACTGCACTGACGGGAATGCTCGCTTATGGTATAGAAAAGAACCATGGGATCTTATCATTTCTGCATAGTGATTACTTCAAACAGATGGAGCTTTTTGAGGAACTGCATGAAATAGCTGCCAATATGCTGCTCGGAATGATAGCTATCCATGTTGCCGGAAGTTTGATAGACAGGTTTATCAAAAAAGGCGATGCGATAGACTCAATGATAAGCGGTTACAAAAAACTCTCATCAAACATAGAGATAAGGATGAATATCTTTCAAAAAATATTTACCATCGTAAGTTTGATACTCTTTGTCTATGCTTTTTACTATATGATATCGACAAAGAATGATAACATCATGATCGCCAGTGCATATCAAAAACAAGACTATTCCAGGATACATCCGGAGTTTGCAAATGAATGTGGAAGCTGCCATATGACCTACCCACCTTATCTGCTCCCCAGGCAGTCATGGGTAAAGATGATGCAGGATCTTGAAAACCATTTTGGAGACGATGCGAGCATAGATGCAAAAACCAATCTTTCAATATTGGCATTTCTCAAAGAGAACAGTGCAGAGAACTCGACCCATGAAGCTGCTTTCAAGATACTAAAAAGTCTAAAAGAGAATAATAGTACAATAGCAATAACCAAAACACCATATTGGAAAGGCCGACACAAGCATATCAATAATGAGATCTTTTCGAGCCAGGAAGTAAAAAGCAAAGCAAATTGCACTGCCTGCCATCAAAATATCGAATATGGGCTTATAGAGAATACTCTCATAAAAGTCCCTCAAAAGAAAGGATAGCAGATGAAATATCTTTGGATCGTACTATTGCTATTTACCTTTTTATTTGCTGATGATCATAAAGAAGAACACCATCACTACTACAGTAAAGACTTAACCTATCTGAATTTAAGCCATGAACAGCAAAGGAGCATCAAAAAAGTACTCAAAGAGTACCGAAAAGAACTCAAAATGTACAGAGAGCTTAAGGAGAATACTATAGGCTCAAAGCAAAAATTGTTTGAACAAGAGCGTTTCGACCAAAATGCGCTTATCACTCTGGATATCAAACTGGCACAAAAAGCAGCACAGATAGAAGCTAACTTTTTAACCAATATCCATACGATACTGACAAAAGAGCAAAGAAAACTTTTTATCAAACATATCGATGAATGGGAAATAGAATGAACATATTGTTAATCGAAGATGATCTTGATATACAAGAACTCCTGAAAGATTATCTGAAAAACTATAATTTTTTTGTATTTGCATATGACAATCCTATACAGGCATTGCAGGAACTAACAGAAAACAATAATTATGATATGGTAGTACTCGATCTTATGTTACCGCGAATCGACGGCTTTGAAGTATGTAAAAGGATAAGGGCTATCAGCAACATTCCTATCATTATCTCTAGTGCCAGAGGAAATCTAGGGGACAAAGTGGCTGCATTTGAATATGGAGCTGATGATTACCTTGCAAAGCCCTATGAACCCAAAGAACTGATCATCAGGATCAATGCTATACTCAGAAGAACTTCAAAACAAATCTCAAAAAAAAGAATCGGTGAATTTGAAATCGATGAAGACAAGATGGAGATATCCCAGGAAGATCATGTACTCTCCCTTACGAAAATAGAGTATGAGATATTCCTCTTCTTGCTAGACAATCCCAATAAAGTACTATCCAGAGAAAGCATAGCGCAACATCTTGGAAATGAACATACAGACCGAGCCATAGATATGCATATAAGCAATATAAGAAATAAAATATTTGATGATCCCAAAGCACCCAAATACATTAAATCTATCTGGGGCATAGGATATAAGTTCATAGGATAATCATGTCTATTCTAAATAAAGTCATTTTTCTGTTTCTGGTTAGCATCACTTTGATGTTCTATCTATCCATGAAGACAAACACTCTGACCGATGAAAAAATAGAACTCATCCATACGCAAAAATATATACAAGCTTCCAAGGAGATCTTCGACTATCTCATCAATGATGATACTACGAAAATGGATGCGAAAACCAAAGAGCTCGATTATGAAAGAGTGGATATCTCCCTGCTGGATAAAGACTCACAAGTGATCTATGAAGATAAAGTCTCCTTTGGATCAATAAAAATCTATAAAAAAAATGATATTTATCTTCTTTATATGCAATATCTCGATGATGAACTTCTCTATTTTGATAAATCCCAAAATGAAGAGCAAGAACAGCAGCAGCAATTAAATAATCTCATCATAGCAGACATTTTTGTACTGTTTATCATGCTTTTTATCATTTTGAAAATCCTTTCCCCTCTGAAAACGATCTCCAAAGGTATCAAGAAATTCGGAAGCGGCAATTATTCATACAGGCTCAAACCGCTGCAACGAAAGGACGAGATATCTGAAATGATCGCCAGTTTCAACAGTATGGCAGAAAACCTTGAAAAATTGATCGTATCCCGGACACAGTTTCTCAGCGATATCAGCCATGAGCTTAGAACACCTATCGCCAAAGCAAAAATAACGCTTGAGATGATCGATGACAGTAAATACAGGGAGATACTCAAAAAAGCGATAGCACAAATGGATGAACTGACCAATGAACTGCTTGAATTGGAGAAACTCAATTCCGAGAATTTGAAACTTGATTTTAAATACTATTCAATCGATACGATCTTGGCTGAAGTTTTTTCAAAGATGATCATTGATGAAGATGAGATAGAGGTTGAGATGAAAGAGAGATTCTCTTGTAATGCAGATCTCAATTATCTTGCCATTGCTATAAAAAATCTCATAGATAATGCCATCAAATATAAAGAGAGCGGAAAAGTTAAGATAAAGATCGAAAATGAAAGTATCGAAATAGCCAATATAGGCAAACCGCTTTCTCATCATCTTGAGTACTATACAGGCACATTTACCCAAGAAGAAAGCTCCAGAACCAAGCCGGGTTATGGTCTCGGTCTCAATATAGTAAAAAGGGTTTTAGAACATCATAATTTTCAATTAGAATATCAATATGAAGAACCTTATAATAAATTCATAATTTATTTCGTATAATCAAATGGTTATAGTATATTAAGTTAAATAAGTTTGAAGAGAACCGATTAAAGTCCAACCTTATAATCAAATCAGATCGATTGTAAGATCAAATACAAAAAATATCTTTATACTTTAAGTATAAAGATATTTTAGCAAGGTGTTTAGTGTTAAACTATTCTAAAAAAGGAGAACTTCTCTAACATGAAGATTAGATATATAGTTTTAATACTGTCAATTGTTTCTTCAGCACTTTTCATTGCTTGTGGTGGAGGTGGAGGAACTATATCGGATAGTGAAAACAAAATCCGGGTAGCCTGTATTGGCGACAGCATAACATATGGTGCCAATCTTCCTAGTACGCAGAGTTATCCTTCACAACTTTCAACACTACTTGGGGAAGAATGGGCAGTAGAAAACTTCGGTGTATCAGGGACAACAGCACTGAAAGATACTTCTCAATCGTACTGGAATTCAAGTAAATTTATTTCTTCTCACGATTATAATCCCGATATTGTTGTTATTATGTTCGGTACTAATGACCTAAAGCCTAGCAACTGGGTATATAAGGATCAATTCATAAGCGATTATACCGACTTGATTGAAAGTTATAAAACACTCTCATCTCAGCCTGCTGTTTATATATGTTATCCACCACCGGTATATAATGATGCGCAAGGTTATCCTAGTGAAAATATTCCTTTAGAATTAATCCCTATGATCGACGATATAGCATCCATCAATAATGTACCTATCATCGATAACTATAGTATCCTGTACGATAAAGAATACTTATTCCCCGATGATGTACATCCCAATGCGGAAGGTGCTCAAATGATAGCAGAAGAAGTTTATAGTCATATATATTAATCCGAACAAATTATTTAAGAGGTTAATTATTTTAAGGTTAGTTGTACCTACAGATGCACAGGTTTAAATGATATCAAACCCAATAAGCTAAAAGAAGCTACCAAAAATAAAAGGGTAGCAGCCAATGAGTTAGCCTAAAATAGAGGAGGTGAAAGTAAGCGGTATCTGAAGCGCGATACAAAAAAATAGACAAATATGTTAGGGTTGTTACCACGTACAACGTAGCAACGAGAAAAATGGTTCAGAATTAAGAGATACTCTCAGAATTATTTTTGTCAGGTGTGTTCAAATTTGGGTTTTTAAAAAATAAACTACACCATCCATCCGGATCTATCGAACCTTCTACCAATTTACACTCATTTGTTTCGGGAATAAAGTGCATACAATCTTTGCATATGTTTCCATCATGTGGGCTGTTTTGATATTTAACAATTTCTTTAGTTGTTTTTGCATATAGAGGCGTGCTTATAAAGCTAGTAAGTCCCAGCACCGTCATATATTTGATAAAATCTCTTCTCGAATAATCCTGTTTCATCAAAGCCTCCTTTGGAATTAGAGAAATTCATTAATTGTATATCACATTTGTGTAGTCAATATGAAATCTTATGTATAAAAAACAATAAAAGAGGTATTGTGGTCATTGGTCAAAAAGACATAAACTATCAACTGTTTGGCATACTCTAATAATGAAGCGGAGAAAGAGAGCAGTTTTTTATTGAGATACCTCCAATCCAACTATAAAGTAGAGCTTGAGAACGAGTAATTGGCACAATGTGACCCCATACACTTTATTAAGGTCTCTGGGGCTATAATGATTTCATATGGATTTCCAAAAGAAGGGGGATCAAAGTATGGTGAAGAAAATAGCATATTTTTTGGTATTAGTCATATTGATGATTACAGGATGTAATAGTAAGAAAAACACCAATAATCATTTAACCATATTAAGCGAAGAGTATGCACCGCTGAACTTTACACAGGAAGGGAATTTTACCGGACAGGTGACAGAAGTGGTGGAGGAGCTGCTCAAAATAACACATAACGAAGCGACCATGGATGTCGTCCCATGGGAGGAAGGGTATAAAAGGGTTCTGACAGAGTCAAACACGGCGCTCTTTACAACAGTCATGACCCCAGAACGCAAAAAACATCTGCAATGGGTAGGGCCTGTGACAGCGCTTGATACCAATTTTTATGCATTAAAGGGATCGGTTATCGTGATCAAAACGCTAGAAGATGCCAAAAATGCTGCCTCTATTGCCACTGTGAGGGGGCACTATACGGAAGAGATGCTCAAAGAGGAAGGGTTTGCCAATCTGGTAAGCTGTCAGGATGATCAGGCTGCTCTGCAAAAACTCTATAACGGTGAAGTGCAACTCTACATCAGTACCAATATCGCCATGCCTGCACTTTTGCACCGTGCCGGTGATCTGAACGAAGAGGTAGAGAACCTTTTTACGGTATCGACCGATCTGGCTTATATCGCTTTTTCTCCGAGTACACCCTCTACGCTTGTGGCACAATGGCAGACAGCACTGGATACGATGAAACGTGACGGGCGTTTTGACGCTATCTATGCTAGATGGCTTCCAGGAGAGATGCCTCCGGGAATATTCCAGCTGATGACGGAGGAGTACCCACCGATTACCTTTATGAAAGAGGGAAAGCCGGCAGGATTTGTGACGGACATGGTACGTGAGATCGTCTCACGGCTGGATATTCCGGATAATATCCGTCTGACCTCATGGAAAAATGCCTACAATATGGCACTGCTTTATCCCAATGTCATTCTGTTTAGTGCGGAACGGACGGCAAAACGCGAAGCACTTTTCCGTTGGGTCGGCCCTGTTGGGAAAAACAACGTCATCTTTTATGCCAAAAAAGGATCGGGTATCGTGATCAACTCACTGGAAGATGCAAAGCAGATGGAAGCGATCGCTACAACAACGGATTGGTTTACCGAGCAGTACCTCCAGCAGCATGGATTTACCAACCTGATCAGCTCAGTATCTCCCGAGGAAAACGTTCGCCAGCTGATCAACGGTGAGGCGAACCTCTCCATCTTTACCGATCTTACGGTATCGGAGATCGTGCACAGTGCCGGTTACAGCATGGAGGATCTAGAACCCCTCTTTACGGTCACTCAAACCTATTTCTATATCGCCATCTCCAAGGATACTTCCGAAGAGGTCTATCAGGAATGGGTAGCCGCACTCAATACGCTAAAGCAGGAGGGTACGTTCAAAGAGATCTATCACAACTACCTGCCCGATGCAGAACTGGACGATCTTATGGCACCATAGAGGACAGGATCACAGATCTAAGCGAAATTTGCCTTCTCAAAACACTTATAGGTTTTGGTGAGGCCAGTCACCCATAGGCCAGGGCTTCTCATCACTATTAAAAGAGATATAGGCGATCAATTCTTTGGCATACTCTGATAATGAAGCGGAGAAAGAGAGTAGTTTATCATTGAGACTGTTACCGATCCAGCTGTAGAGGAACTGTGCTATTACAACTACACATACTATCCCCCACACAATATTTGCAATCACCACATAAAAGATCGTATAAAGTAACCTTTCACCACTTGCTTTTTTAGCATTATTTTTCGCTTCTTCCATGTTAACTCCTTTTTTTAAATTATAACACTTTTGCATCACTAAATGATAACTTGGTCTATAAAAATTTCCAATGTAATAATGCTGACAGTACCAAAACTTATAGCCACAATATCGATAATTCAAATCAGTCTTTAATTCTTAATTTCTCTTCACTTCATAAAAACACTATAATAAAAGTATGACTTTAGTCCATTCATATACAATAGAGTAAAGGAGAAATGATTGTGTCTGATTTGAAGATTAGAATTTATAAACATCATTCATCTGATCCGGCAACTACCGTAACAATTCCGGGAAGTGTATTGAAAACAGCTTCTAAGCTTATTCCGCAACATGCAATGAATGCTCTACATGAGAAGGGTATCGATCTTGATGAAATCATCAAACTTTCCGATAATCCTGATGCAAAAGGTACTATCATCGAAATGGAAGAACATGATAAAGATGAAAATATCATTATGGAATTAGAGTAGTATAAATAGTAACATAAACACCATATTCCATTGAAGGGAATCATATGAAAGTATACTTTTTTTGGGTCATTCTGTTTGTCTCATTCCTTACTGCTGATACAGAGTACAAGCTTGAAAAACTGGCAAGTGGCCATGGCGTGATATGGGGAATGGTCTTTATCGACGATGGAAAACTTCTTTTCACTCAGAGAGAAGGAAAGGCAGGTATACTATCAGTTGATACTCGAAAGACCAAGATGCTCAAAGGCCTTCCTAAGATCAGGGCAAAAGGCCAGGGTGGGTTACTCGATGTGACTCTCTCACCAAACTTTATAAATGACGGATGGATATATTTTACCTATGTTAAAGAGGTAGGTTCAGAAGGTGCTACGACACTCGCACGAGCAAAGCTGGATCATGATCGTTTGGAAAAGTGGCAAGATATTATCGTCACAAAATCTACATCATCACAAAACATACATTTTGGTAGTAGGATAGCATTTGATAAGAGAGGACATCTCTTCTTGACCATAGGTGATAGAGGAATAAGAGACAATGCACAGAACTTGAGAAACCATGCAGGCACTATTCTGAGACTAAATCTTGACGGCTCAGTGCCTAAAGACAATCCTTTTGTAAGCAACCCCACTGCTCAGGATGAGATATACTCTTACGGACACAGAAATCCACAAGGTATCTACTATGACAACGTTACCAACAGGCTATGGGCTATTGAACATGGTCCACGGGGTGGAGATGAGATCAATCTGATAAAAAAGGGGCACAATTACGGCTGGCCGGTTATCTCATATGGTACAGAGTACTGGAACCCTTTACTGCCGGTAGGAGAAGGGACACATAAAAAAGGGATGATGCAACCCCAAAAAGTCTATATTCCATCTATCGCTCCAAGTTCCTTGATGATATATAATGGTAATCTCTTTCCACGATGGAAAGACAAGCTATTTACTGGTGCATTAGTACAAAAACATATCAACATCATTGGTATTGATAATAATGGTAATCTTGCAAGTGAGGAGAGAATAGTTGAGAATCTAGGAGAAAGGATAAGGTGTATTACTCAAGATAAAAAGGGTTATATTTATTTTTCCACAGACAGCGGAGATATATTTAAACTTTCACCTGCATGATGGTTTACGTTCATGTTTTTATTTTGGCTTATCCAACACCTCTCGCAACGCCTCTTCAATAGTTGGATATTTAAATGTAAAATGATTCTCCAACAGCCGTTCAGGAATAACTCTTTGACCTTCAGTCAGTACGGTTGCACCTTCAGAGAAAAGAACTCTCAATACGAATTTAGGCAACGGTATTACAGTTGGTCTATGCAGGACTTTACCCAATGTTTTGGTTAGCTCTTTATTTGTTACAGGATTAGGTGCACATAGATTAAATGTGCCTTTCTGATTCTCGTTATTGATTACAAAAAGATAAGCTGCCATAAGATCATCTATATGTACCCAGCTAAAAGGTTCACTACCATCTCCTATCGTTCCGGCAATTCCCAGTCTAAAAGCCGGTAACATTTTAGAAAGTGCTCCACCGCCTTTACTCAGCACTACACCAAACCGAAAAATAACAACCCTCATTACCTCATTCGCTTCATTCGCTTCTGCTTCCCAATCTTTACAGATTTTAGACAGAAAGTTATCACCATATGTATAGTTTGCCTCACTCATCGGGCCATTAGTTGCATATATACCTATTGCGGATGTAGAGATGAAAAGTTCTGGTTTGTTATTCATCAGTTTCATAGCTTCAACAATTTTTCGTGTAGTAAGTATCCTGCTGTTATATAGAACTTCTTTATAGGACTCACTCCATCTGTGTATAATTGGTGCACCGGCAAGATTAATAACAATGTCTGTTTGCTCTAGTATTTTAGCGATCTCTGTAGTATCTTTATCAATATCCTTTCTACTAACAGGAAGTACTTCATAACCTTTATCCTTGAAAAAAGATTGCATATATGTTCCTATAAATCCACTTGCGCCTGTAATTGCTATTTTCTTCATTTATTTGTCCTACTTTCCAAGATTACATCTATAACTATTTTTCAATATATACATTTTTATTTATCATACAGACAAACTATGTAAAGTATGTGTAAAAATATCGCAATATTTGACTTTAATACACCAATAACTAATCTTGTTTTTGTCCATATCTTTGTATTAAAAATACGTTGAATTTTTGATGCAAAATTATCTTAAAACACTTCAAAAAAATAGATATAATTCCGCTAAAAAAATACTTATCAAAGCAATATAAATTTTAAAAAACATATAAGAGAGATCAATAATGATAAAAACATTTTCAACTGTTTTTCTAATGTCATCATTCATGTTGTTCATGACCGGCTGTGGTTCACAGGAGCCTCAACCAGATACAATGAATAAGACTGCACAAGGATTTCATACTGACAGAACTTATTTTATGGCTACAATTGATTTGTCTTCACCCACTAAAGAGATGCGTAATGCTTATCTAGAAGAGTTCATCCAAAAATCAGATATCCAGTGTAGTCAATATCTGGATAGATCAATCACAAGTACATCGTTTTCACAATCAAATACCGGGTTGTATATAGCACTTTTTGATACTGTCAGCGAGGTCTTTGGTGTGAAACCACTTACCGATACGGCAAAAGAGCTCTATAGAAGAAATGAAGATGTTTCTTACGAAACAAAACTTGCATATAAAAGGGCGCTTTCTCCTGAGATCAAACGCGGTGTTGAGATCGCACGGGAACGTTACGCACGCAAGCTTCTTTCAAACAGATACAGACTAATCGAAAGCTTTACACTTCCTATGCTCGCTAAAGACCTTGAAAAGTATGACAGACTATGTAACTATGATACTGGGCTTGTTGAGATCAATAATATTCTGAAAAATGCAGGAAAACAAAAAAAGGATAAAGTAACACCTTTTTCTCCAACACTCAAAATTGATCCCGAAACGATCAAAGAAAAAGTAGAGACTGTAACAAAAGAAACAGAAGAAAAAGAATCAGAAAGAAACAGCAATTAAGAAATCATTTCAAATTCATAGATCTCTACGCTATAATGACTCAAACATCTCTGTTTAATAGCAGATCATGGTTATTGATTCAAAAGGAGTAATTATGAAAATAGCTGTACCGGTAAAAGATAAAAATTTACAGTTTTTCGGCAATGCAGGACATACACCGTACTTTGCAGTATTTACGCTCAAGGGTAACGGTATGTTCAAGTCATTTGATCTTGAAGAGGTAAGAAAAAATCCAAGAACTGATTTGGATGAGCATGAACATGATGAAGGTCACCAATGTTCGCATGATGAAAATGATGAAGCACATGTAAAAGAACACCTAAAGATGGGAGATATTCTTGATGACTGTGATTACCTGGCAGTAAGACGTGCGTGTAAAAATACGGCAAAAGCTATGGCAGATCATGATATTAAAATCAAAAAGTACAATGGTACGGCGATTGAAGCAAAACAGATTTTACAGGAACTCTCAACAGAATTTGTATAGAGGATAGAAGTTCAAAAATTGTGCAAAAGTGTAATAAATTGATTTATAAATTCAAGGTATAATGTCTCACTTAGAATAATCTTAAAAGGAATTATGAATGCATTTTACATTTGGCGACTATAAGCTAAGAGTACATTCACTCGAAAATAAACTCTCTGTACAAGTTACATCGGATCTTGGTGAAGTACACCTTGTAAGTGACGATCGTCGTACAAGTGACTTTCCAAATGAAGTCTGTTTCGCTATCGAGAACCCAAGTAAACAACCTGAAGCAATGGGCTTGAGAAGATTTGCATTTGGTGAATATACTTTTATTCTTGGTGTCAATTACTCAGGAGAACTTTTCTTGTTCCATAGTGTGAGACTATTCGTTGGAAAAAAAGTCATAGAAGGCAAAGACACATTGACTCTGGCTTTCCTAAAGGATCCTAAAGCTTAATTGCTACTCTTCCCGTTTTACTATCTGCTGAAGCGGGAATCTCTTCTTCATGTTATAATACTTTCGAAAATACCAATCTATAAAGAGCTGTAATGCGACATCTTCCAAAGATACTACTTGTTTTATATATCATCCTCTTCAGTGTACTGGCGATTGAACCCTATGATCGGGCAACCTGGCTTGTAGAAAATATTCCTGTACTTATCGCTGTAAGTATACTGGCTCTTTGGCATAGAAGTTTTGTTTTTTCCAATACAGCTTACATCTTGATGTGGGCATTTCTCTCTTATCACACTTTAGGCGGGCACTGGAGCTTTGAAAGGGTACCCTTTGACTACGGTAACCAACTGATCTCATCATTCGGGCTTGATTTTATCTTTCCTGAGGGACGTAACAACTTTGATAGGGTGGGTCACTTTTTTGTAGGGGTATTTGCTTATCCGATCGTAGAGTTTTTAGTAAGAAGCTCTTTGGTAAACAACCGTTTTGTAGCATTATTGTTTGCGATATTTGCGATAGGGTTCTGGGCTGCGAGCTATGAAATCATAGAAATGTACTATGCCGTCATAGAGGGAGGTACCTCAGGATCACTCTTTTTAGGCTCGCAGGGAGATGTATGGGATGCCCAAAAAGATATGCTCTTGGATATGTGCGGCGCGATACTTTTTGGCTTTTTGGCTATAATCACGATCCCAAAAGACCATAAGAACTGAACGAAAGGAATAATCATGGAACAACTACCAAACTGTCCAATGTGTGGAAGCCAATATACGTATGAGGATGGAGAGCTTTACATTTGCCCTGAATGTGCACACGAATGGAGCAAAAATGAAGCAGCTGGAGAGGAAGGATTAATCGTTAAAGATGCCAATGGCAACATTCTTCAGGATGGCGATACTGTTACTGTCATAAAAGACCTTAAGGTCAAAGGAAGCAGCGATGGGATCAAAGTAGGGACTAAGATCAAGGGTATCCGCCTTGTTGAGGGGAATGATGGACACAATATTGACTGTAAAGTTCCTGGTGTCGGAGCAATCAAACTTAAACAAGAGTTTGTGAAAAAGGCATAATGCTACTCAAAGATATCAAGGGCATCATGACCGATATCGGGGGTGTACTCTATGTAGGCAGCGAGCCGATACAAGGTGCACCCAAAGCGTTGAACACTCTTCGTTCACGCTATCCTTTAAGACTAATCAGCAATACCACGCGATCTACTCCGTTTCAAATTGTTAAACATCTTCAAAAACTAGGCTTTACGATCGATGAAAGTGAGATGTATACTGCTCTTGCTGCAACGAGAGACTATGTACGTGCAAAAAAATACAAAGCCTATACACTCCTCACTGATGAAGCCAATGTCTATTTTGCAGAGTTACGTAGTAATGATCAGGTAGACTGTGTAGTGGTTGCCGATGCCCATAAAAATTTTCATTTTGATACGATGAACCAGGCATTTAGACATATTGAAGAGGGAGCTGAACTGATCGGTGCTGCCAAAAGCCGTTATTTTAAAGATAGTGACGGCAAACTTACAATGGGTACGGGAAGCTGGATCGCTGCACTTGAATTTGCCAGCGGGAAAGAAGCAACCATTATCGGTAAACCAAGTGCATCATTTTTTCACCTTGTAGCTGAATCATTGGGAATGAACCCCAGTGAAATACTCATGGTAGGTGATGACATCATCTCGGATATCGGTGGTGCTCAGAAAGCCGGTTTTAAAACAGCTCTGGTTAAAACAGGAAAGTTTAAAGAGAGTGATCTTCACAGTGATATAAAACCTGATATTATCTGTGATAGTTTTACTGATCTTGTAGAGCAATTATTGGACTGATCGTATGAAAAAGTATCTTCTATTTGATAATGACGGTGTACTGGTAGAGACTGAACAATGGTACTTTAGAGCCAATTACGAGATACTCAAGGCTTTGAATATCACACTGGAAGAAGAACGCTACAAAGAGATTATGATCAATGGACAAAGTGCCCTGTTGTTGGCTGAAGAGCAGGGCTATACTAAAGAGAGGGTAGAGAATGAGCGTGCTAAACGTAATGAACTTTACCAGCATTACCTGCGTACGGAAGATATCGCTATACCCAGTGTTCATGATGTTCTGTCCATTTTAAAAGAGAAATACCGCATGGGTATCATTACCTCTGCACGTCGAGAAGATTTTGAATTGATTCATGAAGGAAGAGGCATTGTGGATCATATGGAGTTCGTACTTTGCAGTGGAGAGTATGTACGAAGTAAGCCTCATCCAGACCCGTATCTAAAAGGGCTTTCTCTTTTTGACGGGGAAAAACAGGAAGCACTTGTAATCGAAGACTCTGAGCGAGGACTGCGTTCAGCGGTCAATGCGGGGATAGAGTGTGCGATTGTTGATAATCACTTTACGACTGACCATGACTTCAGCAGTGCCACGTACCGTATTCAAAACCTAGAGGAACTTATCACATTACTAGAGGGATATGCACACTAATAGACTCATTTTTAAGGTGTTTCTTTAACTACTTCAAACGCATCGATAGGTTCTTCAAATGCGATAAATATGACACAGGGTTCATCTCCTTTTTCACAGTAAGCAGTATGCGGTAATTTGGAAGGGCCATAGGCATACATTCCTTTTGTGAGTACTTCACTCTCCTGGTTATCGTAAGTTACCGTCAATTTGCCTGAAACCAGTATCATACGTTCTGCTGAAGTATGCCAATGATGCGGGATCGGATAATCTGCCGGAACTTTAAAAAAGATGTCAAGATTCTCTTTGGCAGGATCACCGTGTAATACGGCTATCTGACATCCTTCACCGATAAAAGTAGGACATGGTCCCCATTTTAAATCATCATTATAAGAAATGGCAAGGGCAGATTCATCCGTAGCTCCCGCACTTACCAGCACGAGTGCAGAAGTTATTAAATTCAAAAATGTTTTTCTCAACGTAATATCACTCCTTACAGGGATTGTACTCTCATCTTTATATCTATACTAATTATCTGTGTAGATAGTGTGTAACTGTCAAGTTATTTGCAAAGGTTACATCCCTTTACGTTATAATAATCAACTTCAATATACAAGTATTGCCAATGAAAAAAGAACACTATATCGGTATCATGTCAGGAACCTCGATGGACGGCATTGACGTGGTACTTTGCCAAATCAATAAGCATGAATGTCATTTGATCCATGCTACAGAATATCCTTTCCCTGCTATCCTAAAAGATGAACTCCTTCAAACGATCAACGGCAATACCACATTGGCTCAAATAGGAAAACTGCATATCCAGCTGTCGGAACTCTTTGCTGATGCGGTCAATTCTCTACTAAGCACTTATCAGATTGACCCAAAAACAGTGATAGCCATCGGCTCACATGGCCAGACACTTTGGCATGAACCTAATGCTGAGTATCCTTTCAGTATACAGCTTGGGGATCCCAGTACACTTACAACCCGTACACGTATCCCCGTAGTAGCAGACTTCAGAGCCAAAGACATCGCTTTAGGCGGGCAGGGGGCACCTCTAGCACCTTCGTTTCACCAATTTTTGTTTCAAGAGCTCAGTGAAAGTATTGCAGTAGTCAATATCGGAGGCATGGCCAATATCACAATACCGGATAAACAACTGATAGGGTATGATACAGGACCTGGTAATGTACTGATGGACCTTTGGTGTCATAAGCATACAGGGAAAACCTATGACAAAGACGGGTTATGGGCGAGAGAAGGAGAGGTAAATTTCTCCCTACTTGAAAAAATGCTCGAAGATAGTTACTTTCACCAACCCCATCCCAAAAGTACAGGTAGAGAAAAATTCAATGAAGCATGGATCAACCACTTTATAGAAAAAAAGACACTCAAAAGTGAAGATGTACAACGTACACTTCTTGAACTTACTGCATTTACGATCTGTAATGAACTGCTAAAATTTCAAAGAGATATAGCAGTTCTTAGTGGAGGCGGAGCAAAGAACAGCTTTCTTTTGGAGCGGATCAAGGCAGTGATGCCCAATATCACTGTCATCATTGCAGAGAATGCAGATATGTTAGAAGCAATGATGATGGCTTGGCTTGCTTACAAACGTATCCATAATGAACATATCAATCTCAAAGATGTTACCGGGGCAAAAGAAAATGGAATCCTTGGCGGAGTCTATAGATGATTATCATCTCTATGCTTGACAGGGGTATCAAAACGTGGCATACTGCCCCAATCATAGCACCCCGCTATCTTGGGAATACATATAAAGGGAATAATTAGAATGGAAAAAATAGAAGCATGGTTAGAAGATATCTACTGTGAGGGAAAACTTGAACCTGCATCTAGTGATGCAAGCTTCCGAAAATACTACCGTTTAAACGATGGGATTCAAAGCAGTATTATTATGGACGCATCACTTCAAAAAGAGTCTCTTGAACCCTTTATAGATATTGCTTTTCGTCTGAGAGACGTGAAGGTCACTGTTCCCAAAATACTTGTACAAAACAGAGAAGAAGGCTTTCTGATGCTTGAGGATATGGGAAGTACTCATCTGCTTGAAACCATCGATGAAACTAACTTCATACATTTTTATGATAAAGCAATTGATACGATCGTCAGAATGCAAGGTGCCCAGACAGAAGGGCTACCAGAATATGATGCGGCTTTCCTGCGTGCGGAAATGAACTTGATGCGAGAATGGTATCTCGAGAAATATTTAGGTAAAACCTTAAATGAAGAAGAGCAGGAAATCCTTAATAAGATATTAAATAATATTACAAATGGTGTCTTGTCTCAACCTCAGGGCTATTTCGTACATAGAGACTTTCATTCACGCAATATCATGCTTAGTCCGCATGATGAGATCATCGTAATTGATTTTCAGGATGCAAGGATAGGTGCAGTAACTTACGATCTAGTCTCACTACTTCGTGACTGCTATGTTTTCTTTGATCCTCAAACGATAGAACAATTAGCACTTAGTTTCCGTGATAAACGGGGATTGAATGTCGATGATGAAACTTTCATGCGATGGTTTGATCTCATGGGATTACAACGACATATCAAGGTTTTAGGTATTTTCAGCCGTCTCTATCTTCGTGACGGGAAAGAAGGATATCTCAAAGATATACCTCTGACATTGAAATATGTACTTGATATTGCAAGTAAATATGGTGAGACAAAAGGGCTTGTAGATATACTCTCTGTTAATTCATAACATAATGTACCGGTAATGATAAAAAACGAATTAGAGACTATTATAGGAGTGAGAAATATATGAAGGCAATGATCCTTGCAGCAGGGTTAGGTACCCGAATGCGTCCACTTACGGATAAAACCCCCAAACCACTGCTTGAAGTGGGTGGTATACCTCTTATCGTATGGCATATCGAACGTCTGGTACATGAAGGCATCACTGATATCGTTATCAATATCGCTCACTTAGGTTACATGATCCCTGAAGCATTGGGTGATGGAAGCGAGTGGGGAGCCAATATCACTTACTCTGATGAACAGGATGAAGGACCTCTTGAAAGTGCAGGGGGTATCATCAAGGCGTTGCCACTTCTTGGTGATGAACCTTTTTTGGTAGTCAATGGAGATATCTGGTGTGATTACGAGTTTGACCATATTATCAGTTTAGCTGAGAATACACTGGCCCATCTCATCCTTGTACCCAATCCGGAACACAACCCAGAAGGAGACTTTGCACTTAACGGGATGAAAGTGGTAGATGCAAAACAGTATACATTTTCAGGAATAGGGTACTATTCTCCCAAACTATTTGAAGGGCTTCCTTACGGTAAAACAGCACTTGCTCCGATATTGAGGAAAGCAATGAAAGAAGGTAAAGTTACGGGAGAGCTCTATGAAGGAGAGTGGCTGGACATCGGTACACCTGAACGTCTTGAACTTTTGAATGCCGAGCTTTTCAGTAGAAGCTGAGAAAGCGATGATCCGAACTTTTATCCTAATAACTTCCCTGCCAAATAACCACTCGAAAATGACCATTGGAGATTATATCCTCCGCATGGACCATCCAAGTTCATGACTTCACCGCAGAAGTAAAGTCCATGTAGTTTACGGCTCTGCATTGTATATGGGTCGATCTCTTTGAGACTCACACCCCCGCGCGTGATCATCGCCATCTTAAAACCGTCATGGCCTGTTACAGTAAGTGGTGTCCAGGCCATGAATTTAAAGAGTTTATCTCTTGCTGTTCCTTGCTGTTTGGAAAGAGCAATATCTGAAATGATACCAGCCATTTTACATAGTTCCTGACTTACAGACTCAGGAAGAAGTGTTTTAACAAGATCCAATGTATTTTGATGAGGATTTTTCTCAAGCTCTTTTTTAAAATGCTCTCGTATCTGCTCTTCATTCATCCCTTTAGTAAGGTTCATCAAAAGCGGTACTTCCTCAAACTTTTGTAAAAGAGGAGTGATCTCACGTGAGAAGTCCAGCACTACCGGACCTCTTATACCGTTCTTCGTAAAAATCAGGTCACCCATGGCTTTAAGTTTTTTATACTTTTTCATATCTACATGCATATGTACTTTAGCGATGGTATCCGCTCTACAGTTAGTAACCCATGTCTCTTTGGTTTTTAGCGGCATCATCGCCGGGAAAAGCTCTGTTACGCTATGTCCGATAGACTCGGCTAGCACATAACCGTCACCCTCAGCACCCAGCATAGGATATCCCATACCACCTGTCGCTACGATCACATGTGTGGCAAAATATATTGAATCATCTGTATGAACCCCGGTTACCTTCTCTCCATCGTGCTCAAGTGTCTCAACCTTTTGTGAACACTTCACTTCTACGCCGACTTTCTCCATTTCATTTTTTAGTGCATTGATAATGGTCGTAGAACTGTGGGTAACAGGGAAGACTCTAAAGCCATCAGGTGCATGGCTCTCTACGCCTATCTCTTTAAAAAAATCAATTAAAGCGTAGTGATCAAAGTGCTCTAAAGCCGGTATCATGAAACGTCCATCCCGACCAAAACGGTGCATAAAGGTTTCATTATCCAATGTATTGGTCAGGTTGCAGCGTCCACCGCCTGTTGCCTTAAGTTTTGCACCAATCTGAGAAAGCTTCTCTAAGAGCAAGACCTTTTTCCCATCACGTGCAGCGGTAATCGCAGCGATCATACCTGCTGCACCAGAACCGATAACGATAAGATCGTAAGTGTTTGGCACGATGCAGATCCTTTTAAAAAGTATTACCGGAATGATACCGAAAAGTTATAAATGGGACTCTTTAGCAGACTGACCTTTAAGTGATAAGCAACTATAATTATTTTAATAACATAAAAAAGGAGCATACAATGAAAAAGTTTATCATGATCACGTCACTTTTAGTGTCCAGCAGTTTTAGTGCTGACCTCTCTCAGGTCTCAACAGAAGAACTCGCTCAGGAAATGCAAAAGCGCATGCAGACAATGACACCTCAAGAACGACAACAGTATAAAGGGTCTGGAATGATGGGAAAGGGACAGATGAGACCCAATAGAATGATGCAGATGCCTCA